>NZ_JAFEMD010000055.1 GCF_016892765.1 Microvirga arvi | reverse complement strand
GCCGGTCTGCTCGCGGTGGCCGCTATCCTACTTGTGATCGCCCTCCTGCCTTCCATCCGAAAGGGAAGGGACGAGGTGTTCACCGAGTAGCTTGCCTTCAACTCCATCTTGCCCACATGTAAGGCCATAACTTTCCCAAGGGAGGAAAATTGATGAAGAAGATCGCTCTGGCTCTTGCTGCCGTTGCGGGGATTGCCGCAACAGGCGCCCAGGCCCAAGGCTATCCCACCCGTCCGATCACCATGATCGTCCCGTTCGCGGCCGGTGGCCCGACGGACGTGGTGGCCCGCATCGTGACCGACAACATGAGCCGCACTCTCGGCCAGCAGATCGTGATCGAAAACGTAGCAGGCGCTGGCGGCACCACTGGCATCACCCGGGCCGCTCAGTCTCAAGCTGACGGCTACACCATTATGATGGGCCATATGGGCACGCATGGCGCCGCGCCGGCCCTGTACCCGAACCTGAAGTATGATCCGACCAAGGATTTCGCGCCGATCGGTCTGGCCGCCGGAACCCCGATCGTGATCGTGGCCAAGAAGGACTTCCCAGCCAACGACCTGAAGGGCTTCCTCGATTACCTGTCCAAGAACGCCGACAAGGTGAACATGGCCCATGCGGGCGTGGGCTCCGTGTCTCACTCTACGGGCATCTTCTTCAACTCCGTGGTCAAGGCCAAGCCAACCATGGTGGCCTATCGCGGCACGGGTCCTGCCCTCAACGACCTAATGGGCAACACGGTCGATTTCATGACCGACCAGATCGTCAACGTCGCGCCGCAGATCCAGGGCGGCAACATCAAGGCCTATGCCATCGCGACGCCCCAGCGCTCCCCCGTGCTGCCGAACGTGCCGACCACCAAGGAAGCCGGCCTCGATGGCTACGAGGTCAGCGCCTGGAACGCGGTGTTCGCTCCCAAGGGCACCCCGCCGGATGTGGTCAAGAAGCTCAGCGACGCCCTCATGAAATCCCTGGACGACGAGAACACCAAGAAGCGCCTGCTCGAACTGGGCGGCGTAATCCCGAGCGCCACGGAGCGGACTCCCGAGGCCCTTCAGAAGCTCGTGGAGAGCGAGGTCGCCCGCTGGACCCCGGTCCTCAAGGCTGCCGGCGCCACAGCGGAATAAAGATTCCAAAGCTTGACAAAGCGACGCGGCGGGCCCGTAGGCCTGCCGCTGTCATTTCCGAACCTCAAGATCCCAAACAGGTCTTGAAATTGCTCGCCCGGGCGATTACACCCTGCCTCACGTGCAGCCGTAGCTCAGTTGGTTAGAGCACCAGATTGTGGATCTGGGGGTCCCCCGTTCGAGCCGGGGCGGCTGTACCATTGAAATCAAGGGCTTAAGCCTCGTAGGTTCGAGGATGTGCTTACTAGAAGACGTCTCTGGTAAGCAGTTGGTAAGCAGCCCGCCATATTCTAAAATTCCTGAATCACCCCTTGGGTTCCTGGGTCCCACTCTCAACTTGTACCGTGCGGGAGTGACTGACTCTTAATCAGCGGGTCGTAGGTTCGAGCCTTACATCACCCACCAAAATCGGCAAAGAAATCAAAGACATCGAAGATTCGAGGTCGGTGACCACCGGCTATGGCTCGATTGGAGTAGCGGCAGGCGTAACGCGCCAAGCTCCCCGATGTGCCGGGCCGAAGCAGGATCATTGGGCCGTCCCGCTAGTAACCACTCGCTCCAAATTGTTTGGACAACAATCGCGCTATCCTATTTGGTGAGTTGCCCAAGTTAGATGAATGTTATGCTCTAGCCCCGAAGGTTGGATCGGTCCAATGAGTACGTCACGTCACATAGTCGCTCTGCTTCAGAGCCACATTGCCGGCGACGACGATCGATTCCTGTCGGTGGCGACACAGCTTGCTGCGCATGAGGCCCGCCAGGGGCATGGGAAGCTCGCTCAAGAGCTGCGGGAGCTAATCGATTCGGCTAAGGGCCGGAGCTCCACAGTCGCCCGTCGGGGTGCCGGCCCTGTACCTCTAGCTCAACCGAAAGGGGAGCTGGGTGGCCTGCTGGCGGCCCGCTACTCCGACATACGCCTCAACAGCATGGTTCTCGCTCCGGATCTACATGCAAAACTGGAGCGGGTCATAAAGGAGCAGCGCCAGCAGGAGCGCCTTCGGGCACATGGGTTATCGCCTCGGCGCAAGCTCCTGCTGGTCGGGCCGCCGGGTTCGGGCAAGACGATGAGCGCCGCCGCGCTCGCGGGCGAGCTCAAGCTGCCGCTGTTCACGGTGCTCTACGATGGACTGATCGGGAAGCTGATGGGCGAGACAGCGACCCGGCTCCGCCTTGTCTTCGACGCGATTGGCCTACAACGCGGTGTCTACTTTTTCGATGAATTCGATGCGATCGGCACCCAACGAGCCGGGCAAAACGATGTCGGCGAAATTCGCCGCGTCTTGAATTCCTTCCTCCAATTCCTGGAGAACGACGACGGGCCAAGCCTGATCATCGCGGCCACGA
The DNA here is from genome assembly GCF_016892765.1 of Microvirga arvi. Lineage (GTDB taxonomy): Bacteria > Pseudomonadota > Alphaproteobacteria > Rhizobiales > Beijerinckiaceae > Microvirga > Microvirga arvi. Next base: position 32,113 of record NZ_JAFEMD010000055.1, on the reverse strand, counting down.
ACCACCCCGAGCTCCTTGACCGGGCGCTGTTTCGCCGGTTCGACGACGTTATCACCTACGATCTGCCGACGCCGGACATCGCCTGCGGCATCGTGGAGAATCGGCTGTCTACGTTCAGCCTCAAGACCGTTGAATGGAGCGGCGTTCTCGAGGCAACAGAAGGGCTGAGCCAGGCGGAGATCGCCCGCGCGGCCGACGAGGCCGCTAAGGGGGCGGTGCTGAGCGGGTCAAACGAGATCAGCACTGCGATGTTGATCGCCGCCCTCCAAGAGCGGCACACCGCGAACACGTCCCGATAGTCACATGGCGAAGGCACCCCGGAACCGGCCACACTTCCTGATGCAGGGTGGCGGCGAAAGCGAAATCTACACCTCACCTCGTCGCGGCAGCCGCGGACTACCGCCAGCCCGTGCTCGGGCGGCGCACGCCGCAAAGCTTGAACAGGCGCTCGGGCTGGCGATCGCCGGAGCGCGGCACCAGCTCTTGGCGCGCGATCCGCAACTCGCAGAAGGCGAAGCCGGCTTTTACCTCGATTTCGAGGTGCCGGTGGAGCATCAGGCGGCTCTAGACGGGCTGGAGAACCGGCCGAAGAAGATCGAATTGGTTGCCGTCCATCCGCCCACAGAGGACGCCGAAACGGTGCGCGCCACGGTATTCGTGCCCGAAGCGCAGGCTGAATACTTCACGCACAAGGTTGAGCAGTACCGGAACGGGGAGACGGCGGGCGGCAAGCCGAAGAACCAGAATCTGGTTGCGCGGATTGAGGACGTGCGGCTCTCGGCGCTGCGCTCGCTGTTCACCGACGCGGACGATCTCTTCCCAGGTGACGGTGTTAGGGTCTGGTGGGAGGTCTGGCTCCGCGACAGGCGGCTGCCCAACTTCCGCGCCGTCGCTGCGCGTCTCGAAGTCACGGTGAAGCCGCACCTCGTGAGCTTCCCTGAGCGCGATGTCGTGCTCGCGCTCGCCGACACGGAGACCATGGCGCGGCTGGTAGCGAACACGGACGCGGTTGCGGAGCTACGGGCGCCCAAGGATAGCCCTAGCTTCTTCCTCGATATGCGCCCTGTCGATCAGGCCGATTGGGCGGGCGACCTCATCGATCGCGCCGTGGCGCCTGGCGCGCTCGCGCCGGCCGTCTGTGTGCTCGATAGCGGCTGCACCCAAGGTCATCCACTGATCGCGCCCGGCCTCGAGCCAGAGGATCAGCACGCTTATGACGACGCCTGGGGCGTGGGCGACAGCGCCTTCTGGACGGGCCACGGCACGATGATGGCGGGTGTCGCCCTCTATCGCGACCTGGAGGCCGCGCTTGCGACCGGAGAGGTGATCGAGCTCGCGCATCGGCTCGAGACCGTGAAGGTGCTGCCGCCCAATGCGCAGAATGATCCGGAGCTCTACGGCGCCGTCACCGAGGTCGGCATTGGCAAGGTCGAAGCGGCGGCGCCCGGCCGGCGCCGGTTGTTTTGCATGGCAGTCACCAGCAACGTGGGGTTGGGGCGCGGCCGACCCTCGTCCTGGTCGGCGACCGTCGACAAGCTCTGCTACGGCGGCGGCGATCAACGCCGGCTGATGGTGCTCGCGGCCGGGAACATCCGCGATCCGATCGTCGCGGACGAATATCTAGACGCCAACGATCTGGCTGAGGCCGAGAACCCGTGCCAGGCTTGGAACGCGCTCGTCGTCGGGGCCTATACCGACAAGACGACGATCACCCACACCGACTTCGAAGGCTGGAACGCGCTCGCACCGGCAGGCGATTTGTCGCCGGCCAGTCGCACATCCAACGTCTGGGACCGCCAATGGCCGATCCGGCCCGACGTCGTGTTCGAGGGCGGAAACTTCGCGCACGACGGCGTGAACCCGGCGGAGGCGATCGACGATCTCCAGCTCGTCACCACCCACTACCGGCCGAACATGAGACTGTTCGACAGCTTCGGCGACACGAGCAGCGCCGCCGCATTGGCCGCCAACTTCTCAGCCAGCATCATCGCCGAGCGCCCAGAGCTCTGGGCGGAAACGGTCCGTGGGCTGATGGTGCACTCGGCCGAGTGGACGCCGGCGATGCGCGCCTGGTTCGATGCCGCCGGTTCGCAGGCGCAGCGCGCGGCGCTGCTGCGACGGTACGGCTGGGGCGTGCCCGCCCTCGAGCGCGCGCTCCTCAGCGCCTCGAACGACGCCACCTTGATGGTCGAGGACGCGCTGCTGCCCTTCCGAAAGGACGGATCGGCGATCAAGACGCGCGACATGCACCTGCACCAGCTGCCCTGGCCGCGCGACGAGCTGCTCGCGCTCGGCGACCAGGACGTCGAGCTTCGGGCCACCTTGTCCTATTTCGTCGAGCCGAACCCGGGCGAGCGCGGCTGGACCCGCCGGCACCGCTACGCCTCGCACGCGCTCCGCTTCGCCGTGAAGCGCTCGCTGGAGAATCTTCAGCAGTTCAGGCAAAGGATCAATCGCGCAGCCGAAGCTGAGGAAGAGGGGCAAGTTGGGGCAGCTGCAGGCGCAGATGAGTGGCTCCTGGGCACAATCCGCGATCGCGGATCTATCCACTCTGACATCTGGCGAGGCAGCGCTGCTGCCCTCGCCGATCGCGATGCCATTGGCATCTTCCCTGTAAGTGGCTGGTGGAAGGAAAAGCCAGGATTGCAGCGGTGGGAACGATCCGCTCGCTACTCATTGTTGGTATCGCTGCGAGCGCCCGAGGCTGAGGTGGACCTTTACACCAGCATCGCGAACCAGCTTGCCATCCCGATCGAGGTCTAGCATCCAACGAGCCCTGAATGCATGGGCGTGTAGCTCAATGGTTAGAGCCGGCCGCTCATAACGGTCTGGTTGCCGGTTCGAGCCGGGGCGCGCACGCCACGTGGGTTACTGGCTACGAGCAGGAGAATAAAGCCCAGGTATAAGGTACGTTCGCGCCTATGATACCAGATGAGGTCAAAAAAGGCCTTGAAGGGGCTGGAATATCGGCGACATCGGTTGAGAGGATCCGCCTAGCGAAAGGCGTAGTTGGGAAGACCAGCTATGTAGCCGGAGCAGCTCTATTTGCTCTTGCGGTCGTTGGCTGGTCCCTCAAGGACCCGCTATATCAAATTATTCTCGCCGTATTGGTCGTGTTCGTCTTCATCGCCTATTACTTTGGATCTCTCTGGTTCGCGAATAGGCATCCTGGCGCTGCTCTACTTGAAGGAGCCGAGTTGATTCAGTGGCGTCAGTTGGAGATGAGTTCAAAGAATGAGGGCGCATTGCCAAGTACGCCACCAACTGAGCCTCCGATGATGATCGAAGGAGGGGAGTAAAAGAGATGGCGAATGCCCTTTATACCCTCACGATCGCGGGCTCAATCGAACCAGGCAGAATCGAATCGGTTTTTAAGGCTCCAAACATCGATTGGTTTCGGATCAATTCAGCAATTTGGTTCGTCTCAACTGATCTCTCGGCGAGACAGATACACGAGTTGATCAAGCCCATCGCTGGCGATGCGAACTTCGTCATCATGAAGTCAGACCCATCCGACAGGTATGGCTGGGCATCGAAGAAATTTTGGGAGTGGCTAGCTGAGCGCCATCCGAAGCGGACACGGCGCGCAATCTGAGGAGTGCTACTCTAGTCGCAAGCGCTCACCGTTTCGGACCACAGGCGTCAGAACGGCAGCGGCTCCTCACCGCAGCTCGTGCACCGGAGCCGCCGGCCGATGAGGTCGGCGGGCGCTTTGTGGATGATAGCCTTATGGCCGCACTGGCAAGCAATCGTCAGGTCCTGCGGGGTGGTGCTCGCGGGTGTGACCACCGGAGGCTCTGTCTTGGGCCGTGCAGGAGCGGCAGGAGCCTTGCTGACGCGCTTCCGGTACTCCGCCATGGCCCGTGCGCCTGTGCCCGCAGGTCCGCCTTCGACGGACCCTGCTGCCTCCCCTGAAACTCCACCGGCACGTCAGGTGCATAGACCTTCTGCCGGCGGAATCGCTCGTGGTTCATCTTGGGCATGAGGGCTGTCTTCGGAGCGAACGTCCTGGCCTTGTTGAGGGTTATCTCGACCGCTTTCGGGGTGTCGACCTTCGCGGCGATGAACGCCGCTTGGCGCGTGTTCAGGTATGCTCCCAACATGAGGGTGTCTCCTGGCATCTCCTGAAGCGCGACCCCGCCCAGCTGGCGGAGCGAGGCCTGATGCTTGGCGATCAGCCGCCGGATGTCCTCAGGCGGGTTGATCCCCAGCACCTCAGACAGCCTTATATCTAGGATCCTTGGGCCGCCAGCACGCGACACGCCCTCAGATGCTGGCGGCGCATCGGCGCTAGCGCTCTTTTGTCATGGTCGCAGGCCGACCTAGCAAAGGCTTCTGGAGTGTCAGAGCCCACGGTCGCTAGACTTGAAGCTGTCGGCTGTCCGCTTGGCGGTCGCGGTGATACGGCTGACCGAATCCGAGGGAGCTTCGAGGCTGTGGGAATCGAATTTGACGAAGGCGAGCAGCTCGGAGTTCGGCTTAAGATTGCCCGGCCAGACGAAGGAAAGCGGCCGGATCAGCTAACCGCCGGAGAACGACGGTTAGGATCACAGGAGAAGGGAAGCGCTGATGACGCGTGACAGAAACATCATCTCCGAAAAGGACGCACGTGAGGGGACCAAGCGAGCGCTTGACGCGCTCAGCGAGAATCCTCTGGTTCAAGACCTGGAAAGGGCTCTGGCCGGCGGTGATGCGCAGGAGATAGCACGCGCCCAGAGTGCTTTTAAAGAGTGCACAAAGGACCTTCCTCCCCTCGACCCCCTCCTTGTTGAGTTCGTGAAGGCACTTGCTCGGGATGCTGCTCGGCGCGACAACCGTTTCTCAGCACAAAGCCGCCTGGAGTTCAAGACCGGGCAGAAGCAGCAAGAAGGCGAGGATGAGTGAGGTAGCTTCATCTCCGGGGCTCGGCGGTTAGTCTCCTACCCGTGCCTTCCGGCGCCGCTTCCTTCCTACGTCTGCGAATTTATGAGCGCTCGCAACGAAGGGGTCGCTATAGTTGGTGCCCTTCGCGTCCAGCTGACCAGCAATTCCGGAAGAGGCTACCCTGTTAGAAGCTGCCAGACGGGCGTCCACATCAGCCCATCTCCAGCGGGGAGTGCTCTCAGGAAAGCTTGGAGCTTTAGGCGGCAGGATCCCTCTCGCAACCCATTTGTCCCATGTTCCCGGCGAGACCCCGATCTCGGCTGAGCCGATCTCACGTGAGACATAGGCAGGCGTGCGGGAGGGAAGGCAGATATCAGCTTTTCGGGCGGTCATAGTCTAATCCTGTGGTCTGAGCCTGCCGAAGGCAGCTGTGGACGCGCTGGAGCTCACATGCATCAAGCCTCTAGAGTCCAGCGGGCGCGATATTCTATGCTAACCTCCTGGCTCTTAGGCCAAGCCTGGAGTGTCTGATGTCTATGAGCATAATCGATTGGCCAGAAGAGATCGCCTGGATCCTGCCGGAGCTGAAGCCTTATACGTTTCAGCCAGTGCGAGTGACCCAAATGGAGGAGGGGGAGTTGCGGCGCCCTACAGGGATGCCACGCACGCATTACCGGGCAGAGATTGAGCTTACCGAGCAGCAGTTTCGGATCATGCAGGGAATCTCGAGGTCCTTCATTCGGGCACGTCTGCCAGATCACGAGAATACCGCAGTGGTCACTTTCGTCCCAACCGAAGAAGGGGTGAGGACACCATTTACTGTCAGGCAGTCTATGATCGTTGGAGGCCCGAGCGTCTACACGGTAAGGATTGATCTCGCGAAGGCGCCCAGTGCGGTGCAGTCCTTGGGATGACCGCGATAGTTAACGACGATCGGTCAACCGGCACTGAACTCCTTGAGCACCGCGGTTACCAGATCCGCCTCACGCATGCTGGTCTTGAGTGGATCGCTGCTGTGGCGCTGCCCGAGCAGCGCCCGACGCTGATTATGGCTTCCGATCGTGAGGCTGCGATCGCCAAGGCCTATGAGTGGATCGAGCTACAACAGAAAGAACACCATGCTGGGTCCAACTGATTACATTTTTTCTGTCCACAGCCACCGATTCGCTGCTTGGTGCGCAGCGACTGCCGCTTCTGCTTCAAAGAAATGTCGCTTTCCAGTATCAGCCGGCGTGAAGTTGATTGAGAAATCTGGCCTGAGTGAAGTGGCTTCTGGATGGCATATGCTCCCGGATGCAGAGCATTTCGATAGCTATCACCGGCAAATGCGAGAGCGCCTCGTCGACTTGGCTCCTGCTGTTGTTGGGAGCGGACCCTGTCGGGAGTTCACCCAAGGGGTCGCCGCCAAACTGATCAACTGCTATCTCAAGCCGCTGTACGTCGTTGGCCCTTCTGATCCACAAGCAATGCCTGATGCTCAGCGAAGGAAGGTGAACGCGATCCATCCACCTATCGACAGGCTGCTCCTGAACAGCCTGATCGCTGGCCATAGTGGCAGCCACAGGGCTGTTTGGCGACGAGCAAATGCTGTTGGTTGGTCAGCCTTCAGCAGCACCGACTATGAAGCGGTAATCGCCGCTGTACGTGAAACCACGCTAGGCGAGCTCTGGAAGATCGAGCGGCATTGGTCGGGGTACCAAGCTCCTTAAGTACCAGTGACTGATCGTATATAGCAACCGAAACTGGCTCAAGAATAAGAGGATACTCCTAGTGACCCCGCAGGGATAGTTGCAGAGATTGAGGAAAATGACCGGTGCTGGCTCGGTGACATTCAAAAGGGCCAAGCCCACGAGCTTGAAGCTGCGGTAAAAACCCTGATCGAGGAAGGGCTGATCCTTAGGCATCTCGTTAGCGGCGATAGGTGAGAGTGGGTTCTCTGCCGAGTGGAGGGCTATTCGAATTCTGAGGTGCAGCGGATCGACGATAAACGCGGGCGACTAAGGGCCGCTAAAGTACTGGAGAACCGGTGGCCGAAGTAAGCTTTTTTCCTTTTGCCGCCAGCACTTTTCTGCTGATCGGGCTGAGATGGAAGCGTCCCGGCTGAGGGCTGTCTAGGAACCTCAACCAGGGCGTCTCTACGCCAAGGGAACTGGCACACTTTAGAAGTAAGTCGCTTAGCGCAATCGTCAACGTTGGACGAAGAAGCGCCCTAGCGAAAAGCAAAGCACCAGATCCACTGCTAAATCGTTGGAGCTCTGGCGCGAGCTGAGGGCGGCGGGTAAGTACGCCTGGGAGCTTCGGATTGAGAAGTGAGCGAGCAAGGGACAGAACAACATGCCGACCCAAGACGAACTTAAGGACGCGCTGAAGAATGCCGTTGCGGCATATGAGAAGGCATGGGCGGAGGCACAGGCTGCAGGTGCCGAAGCTCTCGAGGCCTTCCAAAAGGCAGAGCGGTTTTCAGAGGACTCTGAGGCTCGGAAGCTTTACGAGAAGCAAGGGAAGCGAGCGCTGCTTGCTGCTGAAAACTGGAACAAGTCAGTTCAGTTGTGCGTGAAGGTCATTGGTGAGATCCGCACCCTTCAAGGCGATTAGACTTCATAAACAAAGGATGATCTTGGATCATCCTTTGTTAGCCTCTGTCATAGACCGAGGCTGTCTACCCGAGCGCGCGGGGCGTACTTGTACTTGCGCTTCGGCTTGGCACCCTTGCCGAGCAGGAGACGTGCTCCAGCAGTGCCGTCCTTCAACGATGCGAGGGCTAGTCGCTCGATCATGACTGCTCTAGTGACGCCACCACCCTTGGCGAGGATGTTCACTACGGTTAGGTCCTGAGCTGAGATGCTTATTGTCAGATGGCGCCGGCCGCCACGGCCAGATGAGCCTCTGAGGATACTGCAGAGCCTGAACCTGAGCAGAAGCAGGTCCTCCTTATCAAGAACAACTACGAGGGCGTCGAATACGAACAGAGGTTTCGCCGCCGCGTTGCGCTGCTGCCCTTCGAGCCGCAAGTGGATCGCATGGGGACAACCCGGTTCAAGCCACACCAGGAGCATGGCTTCGCTTGGCTTGTTTCTGCCTGGTGCGCAGGGTGGCCGGGAGTGCTGCTCGCAGATGACATGGGCCTCGGCAAAACGTTCCAAGCGCTCGCCTTCTTAGCATGGGTCAGGAGCAACCAGTAGGCGGCGCGCAAGGCCGGAGACGCACGCGTCGACCGCGGACCGATCCTTGTCGTGGCACCCACGGCTCTGCTCAAGAACTGGGAGGAGGAAAGCGCAAGGCATCTTGCGGCTCAAGGACTCGGTGAGCGGCTGGACGCCTACGGCAAGGGCTTGCGCCTGCTCAAGGTAGTCCCCGAGCGCCGCACCGATCCCGGCGAAACACTGGATCGGGCTCGTCTTCGGCAGGCTGATTGGATTCTGACCACCTACGAAACACTCACAGACCACGAGCAGGCCTTCGCGCCGATCCGGTACTCCCTCGTCTTGTTCGATGAGATGCAAAAGGTAAAGGCACCCGACACACTCAATACCAAGGCCGCCGAGACGCTGAACGCAGATTTCGTGCTCGGGCTGACAGGTACACCGATCAAAAATCGGCTGGAGGATCTCTGGTGCATCATGGATCGCCTCGTCCCCGGCTATCTCGGTGACCTCAAGACGTTCTCGGCAACCTACCGCGAGGATGCGGGTGATCAGCTGATTGCCTTAAAGAAAAAGCTCGATCAGCCGGTGGACGCTGCACCTGCCATCATGCTCCGGCGCATGAAAGACGAGGTTCTGGAGGGCTTGCCCGAAAAGAGCGAAAACCGTTACGAAATCCCAATGCCGCCCGAACAGCGGACTGCTTACGAGCGCGTCGTGTCCGCGGCGCAGGGCCGCCGCAGCGACAAGCCGGGCCAGATGCTGAAAGCCATCCATGACCTGCGCGGCGTATCCCTGCATCCCGACAGGCTCGAGGTGGCGGCCGCATCACCAAACCTGAACTTCCACGCCTTTGCGGATCGCTCTGCCCGGTTGCGGAAGACGCTTGAAATCCTGCAGGAGATCGACGCCAAGGGTAAGAAGGCGCTCGTGTTCATCGAGAGCTTGGCGATGCAGACGCTTGTCGCAGACGGCGTAGCGCAGATGTTCGACATGGAACGACGTCCGGCGATCATCAATGGGGGCACGCCAGGAGAGCAGCGCCAGCGGATTGTGAACGAGTTTCAGTCGCGCCCACCGGGATTCGACCTGTTGGTTCTTTCCCCAAGGCAGCCGGCGTGGGCCTCACTATCACGGCCGCCAACCAGGTGATCCATCTCAGCCGCAGGTGGAATCCAGCTGTCGAGGACCAATGCAATGATCGTGCGTTTCGCATTGGCCAAACGAAACCTGTCACAATTCACTTGCCGATTGCGATCTTCGAGCCGCATGCTAAGGTATCATTCGACAAGACGCTGGACGAACTACTGTCTGCTAAGCGAGCGTTGTCTCGTGAGATGCTGCAATCGCCGACATCAGGCCGCGATGTAGAGAGCTTGTTTAAGCGAACAACCGACGGCTGATCGAACTGCCGATTTCTTTCCCCCTGGAGCGGGATAGGCCGGGGGCAAGCCACCCACGCCTTGATGTAGAGTGCCTCACTTGCGGCATAGCTAACTCGCAATGAGTGCTCAGCTGAGGTTCCCCCTCAATATCCCGCGAATGAGGGTTATAGACGCCAATCACGCTGACAATCCAGTTCGGTTCACAAGCTCCTGCAGGACCGACTTCGCTGTCAAGTAGACCTATCCTTGACGAAAGCCTCGGCCGCCTGACTACTCCCTTGGTCACCGCGGCTGTCGGCTGAAACTCTAAGTCCCTGGTGATCTCCCGAACTGATCACGCGTGCCCTTGTGCTGACCTGTGTTGCGAATGATCTTCTATTGAAAGTCCGCCTGGTTGATCAATGTTTGAGCCTGTTGCATCCCCCGTAGGTCGATATCCAAGTCGACGGGAGATGGCGGCCGCAGTGTCAACCACCAGCGGAGCGAGCCGTGGAAAGGCGTTGGGTTGCAGTCGAGTTGCTGGTCCGGCGATCCCGACCGCCGCGATAACAGACCCGCTATGATCGCGAATTGGTGCGGCAATGCTGTTAACGCCGTCGCGCCACTCGGCCCGGTATACAGCGAAGCCCTGGCTCCGGACTTGAGCCAGTTCCTCTTGCAGCGCCCCAAAATCCGTGATGGTCGTGTCGGTATATCGCTCAAGCCGGCCCTCAAGGCTTGCAATCTGCTCAGGTGGGAGGAAGGCCAGCATCGCCTTGCCAGTACCAACACAGTAGAGTGGCGCTCGGGAACCGACCTTTGTGAACGCTCGAACGGGCTCAGCACTTTCGATCTTGTCGATGTAGACGACATCAAACCCGTCGCGGACGGAAAGATGTACGGTCTCTTGCGTCATTTCCGAAAGGCGCGCCAGGAAGCCCGCGCTCTCCTTTTTTACGTCAAGCCGCGCGACGACCTGAGAACTTAATTCCCATAGTTTGAGTGTTAGCTCATACCGGCCGAGTTCACCGACGCGACGCGCAAAGCCGTTCGCTTCAAGCGTGCGCAGGAGCCGGTGGACGTTGGTCTTGGTGAGAGCAAGCTCTCGCGCCAATTCCGTCACTCCTCGCGGTTGCTCGCTCCCCGCTAGGGCTTCGATAAGCGCGAACATTTTCGTGACGCTTTTGTCCACCTCTCGCTTCCTCGCTTGTGGTTCGGTACAAAGTTGGGACGTAGCCTGGGGGTGTTGCGGCCGCCCGCAGGCGAAACCTCTGCGAACCGGCCAGATCAACCCCAAGCCCTCGACCCGGACGTACCTGATCAGGATGGCCGAGGGAAGACCGGCTTGGCTGATGAGAACTCCTCTGGCAGGATGAGTTCAATGTTGTTGCCCAGAACCTGAAGGTTGGACGACAAAGCACCGGTATTCTGTCCATTTACAAACTTCGTTGGACCGTAGGGTAGCATATGGTCTTTGAAGGTGCTCGAGGCGAGGGCGTCAACGATCGCGTCGCGCTTGTCAGATCCGGCGCGCTCAATCGCGTCTGCTAGAAGCTCAACAGCATTGTAGTTCAACCAAAGCTCGTAGGAGAAATCGAGCCCAGCGGCTTCTACCTTCTTGCGCAGGTCGAGTGCCTTCTGGCTTTTCGGATTGTACCAGTGATTGCAATCCATAGCGTACTGTGCCGCTTCTGGTGACTCGCGTAGGAAGCGGAAACTTGTGGCTCCGCCGCCGATCACAGAATAAATGCCCTTCAGCTGCACTTTCTGTTGGTGAATCGTGCGGACGAGCAATACATACTCATTGTAAAAGTTGCCGATGATCAGGAGGTCGGGTTGCCGCTGTTTGATGCGCAGAACAATGTTGGTGAAGTCGCGCATCGGATTCGGGTGCAGAATCGAGTCAACAATCTCGAAATTATGCTTAGGCAACTCCTCAATCAGACGCTTTTGCGCGCCGGATCCGGTCTCCGACTCCTCATGCACCAGCATGACTGTTTTAACGGGTTTCCCAGCTGCATCGTTAATCTTGACTAGGCGCTCGACAGCCTCCCTGGCGATCTGCCCGTATCCAGGCGAGAATCGAAAGGTCGACGGTTTGTCCTTGGAAATAACGAGGTCCGAGGTTGTCAGGTCACAGACATGCGGAAGATTGTAGCGGGTCGCGGCCTGAGACGTGGCGATGCCGATAGCGCTCGCGTAGGGGCCCACGAAGGCTGAGACGCCCGACTCGGCCAGCTTCTCGAATTCGGAGAGGCCGACATCGACCTTACTCTGGTTGTCCGAGAGAACCGCTTCCAGCTTCGCGCCGCCCAGCGACTTGATTCCTCCAGCTGCATTGATCGCGTCAATCGCCATGGTCGCCCCAGTACGGCACTGACCGCCTGAATAGGCGAGAAAGCCAGTTACGGGATGCTGAACGCCGATGCGGATCGTGGCAGGTTGCGCACGCAGTACGGCTGGGAAACCGATGCTTGCGACGCCGGCTGCGCCCGTTATCAGTAGGTTTCGGCGAGAGATGCCGTTTGTGCCGTTGACTATGGTCTTGCTCATGTATTCCCTCCTGGCTTCTGTTCTGGACGAGCGCTCAGTAGTTGAGGCGACCAACGTCGCTTGAGGCATAGAGCGCATCGAGCTTCCGCACCTCCTGCATGCCCAGCAGGTCGAAAAACTCCTTGAAGCTGACAACATCCTCCCGAATGGCGGCGATATCGCCGGTGTCCCTCAGATGTCGTAGGATTTCGCGTGCGGCGCGGATTGCCCCAAACATCGCCCAGTTCGGATAGATCGCGACCTTGAATCCATGCGCCTCGATTTCTGACGCCTTCAGGAAGGGCGTCTTGCCGCTCGATGCCATGTTGTAAAGATGAGGTCCAGGAACCGCGCCAATAACCGCTCCCAGATGCTCTTCAGCCGGTGCCTCTATAAAGATGATATCGGCGCCAGCCTCGCGATAGGCGTTAGCGCGCTCGATCGCTTTCTCGAGGCCCTCGACAGCGATTGCATCGGTTCTCGCGATAATGGTGAAGTCAGGGTCGCGCCGGGCATCAACGGCTGCCTTGACCTTCGCCACCATATCAGCCTGGCTGATGAGCAGCTTGCCATCCATGTGGCCACAGCGCTTGGGGAAGACCTGGTCCTCGAGATGAATTGCAGCGGCGCCAGCTTTCTCGAAGCATTGGATCGTACGCCTGACGTTCAGAGGGCCACCATAACCGTTATCAGCATCCGCGATCAGCGGGAGACCGCTTGCGTCTACGATGCGGCCAGCGTTGTCGGCCATCTCGGTCATGCTCAACAAGCCAATGTCGGGTGTTCCGAGCCTGACGGCCGTGGTGCCGGCGCCAGACATGTAGACGATTGGAAACCCGACCTCCGCCACAATCCGCGCGAACAGCGCGTCGGCTACACCCGGTACGACTCGGAGGCCTGGCTCCGCTAGGAGCCGCCGAAACTGTGTCGTCAATCGTACGCTCATGCGACTCCTCGATCCTTAGCGGTAGTAATTCTGTAGCCACAGAGCTATCAGTGTTCTGCAATACGGAATGGGAACACACAATACGGAACAGTAAGATCGGCTATCGTGACCTTGTCAATAGGCGAGGATGGATAGGTCTACTCCGCAGTCCCTATGCCTAACCTCTTGACAAGCGTCTGAGCCCGTCGGAGCCTGTAACGCACTTCGGACCGCAGTTCTGTATTGTGGAACAGATTGTGGTGCAGGCCATGACTTTCAGTGACCTTGGGAAGGAGCCACATCATCGATGCTAAGCCTCGAAATCCTTCTGCATTCCGTTGTGACCGGCCTCATGAACGGCGCGGTCTACGCTCTCGTGGCTATGGGGCTGACGCTGATTTTCGGCGTGCTCCACATTATCAACTTCGCGCATGGCAGCTTGCTGATGGTAGCGATGTATGGGGTCTTCTTCGCCGTTACCCTTCTCGGGATCGATCCCTATGTAACCATCCCGTTCATGATGGTACTGATGTACTTCGCGGGTTATGGGCTACAGCGCTACGTCATCGGTAACGCCGGGCAGGGGCGCGATACTAATATTCTGCTGATCACACTTGGCGCCGCCGTGGTGATGGACAATCTCGCACTTTATCTTTGGACGGGTGATACACGTCAGCTCCAGCTCGACTACATGATGGCGGTTGTGGACCTCGGTTTTGCACTGATCCCAGTGACTCGTATTATCGCCTTTGTCGCAGCCTGTGCGCTCTTCGTTGCCATGTGGCTGGTCATTGAGCGAACGGATTTTGGGCGAGCGATGCGCGCCGTTGCCAAAGAACCCTTTGGCGCGCGCGTTGTTGGAATCGATGTGGATCGCGTCTATGCGCAAACGATGGGGATCGGAACGGCCTGTTTGGGTGCAGCAGCCGCGCTGCTGTTGCCGATCTTTTATGTCAATCCTCAAATCGGCAACGTTTTCGTCCTGCTCGCCTTTACCATCGTCGTGCTCGGGAGCATGGGCAATATCGTAGGTGCCTTGGTAGGCGGCCTACTCGTTGGCCTTGTGGAATCAGTCGGCGGTTTCTTTCTCGGCGATCGGTTGGGCCAGGTTGGTATCTTCGTCATCTTCATTTTGATCCTGACATTCCGCCCTCAAGGGCTGTTTTCGGCGCGCGTATAGGGGAGGGCAGATGGTTCGGATCACCACCCTTGCATTGCTGCTCGCGGCAGTGCCGCTATTTGTCCAGTCAAACCACCTCCTTGGCCTCTTTATCGGTGTGCTCTTCTCGGCGTACCTCGCACAGTCCTGGAACATTCTCGGCGGTTTGTGCGGGCAGTTCTCCTTCGGCCACGCCGCATTCTTCGGGGTTGGCCTCTATTCAAGCCTAATCTTGCAGGTCGATTTCGGCTGGCCGGCTCCGCTCGCGCTCGTCAGTGCGGCCGTTGCTGGAGCTGTTGCGGGGCTATTCGTCGGCTTTGTCAGCTTTCGTTATGGGCTGCGCGGCAGCTATTTTGCCCTGGTGACCTTGGCCTTCGCGGAGATCCTGCGGATGACGGCGAGCGTTGTCAGCTTCACTGGTGCCGGTTCAGGTAAATACTTGCCCACGCGCCTTGGGATTGAGCATCTGCAGTTCTCAAAGTCCGGCTACTTCTATTTCATTCTTGTTCTTTTCGTTCTCGTGCATCTCCTAGTGCTCGCGATTCAGAATTCGCGCCTCGGCGCGCGGTTCGCAGCGATCCGGGAGGATGAGGAGGCGGCCTCTGCCCTAGGCGTCGATGTTTTCCGATATAAGATGATTGCGATCCTCATCTCCAGTGCCGTCGCCGGCGTTGGAGGGTGCTTCTACGGCCAGTACTATTTCTATACCGACCCACACATTGCCTTTGGGGCCGCGGTCTCTATCGAAATGCTGCTGGCGCCAATCATCGGAGGCGCAGGAACGCTGTTCGGCCCGATTGTCGGTGCGGTTGTGCTTCGGGTTGCCGCCGAGCTCGGCCAGTCCCTGACCGGTGGAGTGCCCGGATTCAATCTGATCCTCTATGGCATCATGGTGATCCTGATCGTCCGCTATATGCCAGATGGTCTGATCGGTGGCTTGAGGCGCCCATGGGCGCTCATGCGCCGTCGGCCTACGGCCGCTACAGGATGAACCGATGCTGACCACTCAGGGATTAACTAAGCGGTTCGGGGGCCTCGTGGCGGTGCGTGACGCCAGCATCAGCGCAAACGCGGGCGACATTACTGCACTCATCGGGCCCAACGGAGCAGGCAAGACGACGCTTTTCGCGACTGTGGCGGGCTTCCTGAAGCCAGACGCCGGCAGTGTCACCTTCGGCGGTCGCGACATCACTGGCATGAAGCCGCACCAGATCTGCGATCTCGGAATGGTTCGGACTTTCCAGATCGTCAAGCCGTTCGGAAAATTGTCAGTGCTCGATAACATTGCGGTCGGCGCATATGCCCGTTTTCCGCGGCGGCAGGACGCTCTGGCTCATGCCGCTGCGATAGGACGTCAGGTGGGTCTCGGAGGGCAGCTTGAGAAAATCGCTGCTGGACTAACCGTCGCCGGGCGCAAGCGACTTGAGGTGGCCCGTGCCCTGGCGACCAGCCCACGTCTCCTGCTGCTTGACGAGGTCATGGCCGGTCTAACGCCGACCGAGATCGATGAGATCGTGCCAATCATCTTTGGTATCCGCGATACGGGCGTAACGATCCTCCTTATCGAGCATGTCATGCAGGCCGTGATGCGTCTTTCGGACCGCGCCTACGTTCTTAATGAAGGCCACCTCATTGCCGAGGGGACCCCGCAAGAGGTTGTTCGGGAGCCGGCAGTGATCGAGGCCTATCTTGGACCCGGCGCGGCTACCCGAGCGCAGAGTTTTGCAAGCAGGAACGCGTCATGAGCAAGGAGGCGATACTGAGCGTAGTCGGTCTGGAGGCTGGTTATGCCATGCTCCCGGTTCTGTTCAATGTCTCGCTCAACGTGTTCCCGGGAGAAATTGTGGCGGTCCTCGGGAGCAACGGTGTCGGTAAGTCAACGTTAATTAATCATGTTGTCGGCATGTACCGCCCGAACGCTGGACGGGTGCTCTTTGACGGTGAGGATATCACCCAGGAGAAGGCCGACGCGATTGTTGGTCGGGGCTTGATTCAGGTCCCGGAAGGCCGCCGCATCTTTCCAAACCTTTCTGTGCAGGAGAACCTGACCCTCGGCGCCTACCGGCGCGGTGGCAAGAACATCGTTGCCAATATCGAGCGTGTGTACAGATACTTCCCGAAACTGAAGCTGCGTCACGAGCAGTTGGCGGGAACGCTATCCGGCGGTGAGCAGCAGATGCTAGCGATCGGGCGGGGTCTGATGAGCGAGCCTAAGATGATCATGTTCGACGAACCATCACTTGGGCTGTCGCCACTTCTAGTCGCTGAAATGTTCGAGTTGTTCAGCCGATTGCGAAAGGACGGACTAACAATACTGCTGGTGGAACAGAACTTGGCCCAGTCGCTGGAGATCGCTGATCGGGCCTACGTTCTTGAGAACGGTCGAAATGCGATTTCGGGTACGGCTAAAGAGCTCCTGGACAGCGCCGATGTCCGCAAGGCCTATCTCGGCATGTAGGCGCACCGACGCCAAGACGCTGCTCTGGCTGATCGGCTACTGATACCGATCGAACCTTCAGTGGTCGTAAAAAAGGGGCAAATCCTTTGGCGTCGGGGCTTTTGCCCCGCGCAGAGAGGTTAGAATAAGGGAGAGAACGCAGATGGAGCGCTCAGATCAAACGGCGCGGCAGCTTTATGAGGCCCTCAAGGCAAAGCCGCCCCGGCCCCCGTTCGGGTTTGGCAAGAGGCCAGCCATTATCAACGTTGACCTGCAAAATGCCTACACACGGGTCGACACATACGTCACTGCCTATGAGACCAACCCGCGCCAATGCGAGTATGTCAACGTACTGTCGAGCATGGTGCGCGACCTCAGAATGCCCGTCATCTGGACTTATGTGGCATTTTCCCCGAGCGGGGCTGATGCCTGCGCCTGGGGGATTCGCACCAACACACCCGACAGCCTGCAGAACATCCGCGAGGGCTCCGACAGGGCGACGCTTGATGCTCGGCTGCAAATCGACCGGGAACGCGACTTCATCGTCAACAAGCGCATGGCGTCTGCCTTCCACGAGTCTCCCGTAGGCTCATATCTCACCTGGCATCAGGCTGATACGGTCATCGTCACTGGCGGTTCGACATCGGGCTGCGTCCGCGCGACGGTCGTCGACGCACTTTCGCATGGATACCGCGTCGTCGTTCCCGAGGAATGCGTATCAGACAAGCACGAGAGTCCTCACTACGCGAATCTGTATGACATGGCGCTGAAGTATGCTGACGTGGTCTCCTTCGAGAAGGTCCGGGTGTGGCTCGAAACCTGCAATGGGGCTGAGCAATGAGTGAACAGATGAAACGCTCCGAGCCGGGGCTCTACGACTATCTGCCTCTAACTTCACGCCCTGCAATCCGTTGGCCCAATGGTGCCCACGTCGCCTTTTGGGTGGCTCCAAACATTGAGTTCTACGAGCTACATCCGCCGCCGAACATGAGCAAGAATGCCTGGGTGCGGCCAAATCCGGACGTACTCAACTATTCCTGGCGTGATTACGGAAACCGTGCCGGTGTATGGCGTATGATTGATGCCATGAAGGAGTTGGGCGTACGTGGCTCGGTATCGCTCAACGTCGCAGTATGTGATCACCACCCCGAGATTATACGACGATGCGTCGAACTCGATTGGGAGTTGTTCTCGCACGGTATCTATAACACTCGCTTCGTCCTCAACATGTCGATAGAGCAGGAGCAGATCTTCATCCGGGATGTGATTGACACCATCTATCAGGCGAGCGGGCAGAAGGTTGACGGATGGCTCTCCCCCTCTGTGTCTAACAATCCCTGGACGATGGATTTGCTCGCAGAGAACGGTGTTACCTATACATGCGACTTGTTCCACGACGACCAGCCAATGCCGGTGAGGACTGAGACGGGGCGCCTGTGCAGTATTCCCTATTCACTCGAAATGAATGACGTGATCGCTTATACGCGAGCCATGAAAACCCCACGTGAATACGGCCGTATGATCAAGGCACAGTTTGACCAGCTCTACGCGGAAGGTGAGGAGAGCGGCATGGTCATGTGCGTTCCGCTGCATCCATACCTTATCGGCCAGCCCCACCGCCTGGAGCCGCTTCTTGAGGCCCTCGACTATATTAAAAGCCATGACAAGGTTTGGCTAACGACGGGTCGAGAGATCGCCCACTGGTACCGCGATCACTACTATGACGATGCTGTTGCCCACGCGAAGATTCTGAGGACAAGCCATGCCCCTGCCGGATGAGTATCTCGTTTATCTCCGCCGTGGCTACGGTATGGATCACGACTTCTACGAGTGGTCGACATGGTCGCAGCGCCCGAAGATCACGTGGCCGGACGGAGCGCGGGTTGCGCTCTGGGTTAACGTAGTACTCGAGCAATTCCCACTCGATACTGAAAAAACACCATTCTCAGTTCCGCTGGGTTTGGAGCGTCCGTACCCTGATTATTGGAATTACACACTGCGCGACTACGGCAATCGGGTCGGTTGCTACCGTCTGTTTCGCATGCTGGACAATCTTGGCATCAAGACGTCAGTGGCCATGAATGCAGCCCTTGCGCAATCGACACCGTTCTTGATCCAGGATATCATAGCTCGTGGATACGAGGTCATTGCGCATGGTCTCGATATGGCGCATCTCCACACGAACGCGACCTCGGAGGAAGACGAACGCGAGTGGATTCGCCGATCGCTGGAGATGTTGCGCCGAGCCGGCGCGAACCCGACTGGCTGGTTGTCACCTGGGCAATCGCAGTCGGACCATACACTGAAGCTGCTCGCTGAGGCTGGCCTTGAATATTGCTGCGATTGGTCCAATGACGATATGCCTTACCCGTTCACGGGTCCGGCATCGGGTCTTGTCAGCCTGCCCTATCCGTTCGAGTTGAGCGACGTCTACTGCATGGGCCTATGGCATCAGACAGCAGTAGAGTTCGCAGAGCAGATCCTGGATAGGTTTCACGCCTTGAACGCAGAGGCAACAAAAGAGAGTTGTCGTGTTCTGGCTTTAACACTCCATGCCTCGATCAGCGGCCAGCCCTATCGTGTGAAGCCAATTCAGGAAGCGCTCTCTGCGATCATGAAACACGAGGGTGTCTGGTCAGCTAAGCCGGGTGCAATCCTGCAAGCCGTCCGGTCACAACCGTGAGCTCGCGCGAGGCACCTTCATCACGGCTGATCGCCATTCTGGGTGCGTCAGACCAAGGGCACAGTCTCGGTTGGTGTGTGGCGAGGCACCTGTTCCGGCAGGCCCATGTGAGCTGGCCTGTGCCAATCCGCTCACCAAGGCCGATGGCGGGCGTGCGCTGTCACAACCGCTGTTAAGTTCGGAGGTCTCCATGTCGCAGACGCTGTTCGAGAAGGTTTGGTCAAGCCACGAGATCCTCAGGACCGAAGACGGCGACTCCCTTCTCTATGTTGATCGTCATTTGGTCCATGAGGGGTCACGGACGGCAATTGACAAACTCGATGACAATCAGCTGGGGGTGGCACGGCGCCATCAGACCTTCGGCACAGCTGACCACTACGTTCCGACCCAGGGGGGGCTCGATTCTCTTGCAGTCGACCAGCGCAAGATGGTTGAGACGTTCGATGCGAACATGAGCCGGTTCGGCATTGAGGCCTGGGGGCTCGGTACCCGCCGTCAGGGCATCGTCCATGTCATCGGTCCCGAACTCGGTCTGACGTTGCCCGGGATGGTCCTCGTCTGCGGCGACAGTCATACATCCACACATGGCGCCCTTGGCGCGCTAGCGTTTGGGATCGGCGCCAGCGAAGTCGCACATGTACTCGCAACCCAGGCGATTTGGCAGCGGACGCCAAAGGCAATGCGCGTCTCGGTCAACGGCCGGCTCGCCCCCGGGGTTTTCGCGAAAGATGTGATACTTGCTATCATCGCCAAGATTGGTACGGGCGGTGCCACCGGCCATGTGATCGAGTATGCGGGGCCGGTAATTGAGGCAATGTCGATCGAAGAGCGGTTGACAGTCTGCAACATGTCAATTGAGGCAGGCGCCCGAGCTGGTCTCGTCGCCCCGGACGAGACGACATTCGCCTACGTCCGGGATCGGCCCTTTGCCCCAACCGGCGAGATGCTAGAACAGGCCATTGCGTATTGGCGCAGCCTCAGGACTGACACGGATGCCCGTTTCGACGCAGAGATAACCATCGACCAGGAACTGCATGCCCCGATGATCACCTGGGGCACAACTCCCGAAACAGCGATCCCGGTCGATGGTACAATCCCAGATCCAGAGAGTGCTGGCTCCCCGGAGCGCCGAGACGAATGGCAGCGCGCCCTCGACTACATGGGACTAGCCGCTGGTGAAAGGCTTCAGGACGTTCAGATCGACCAGGTCTTCATAGGATCGTGCACAAACGGCCGCATCGAGGATCTCCGGGCTGCCGCCGAGGTCGCCAAGAAGGGGAGGGCGCGGGTGCCGGTGCTTGTCAGTCCTGGTTCAATGAGCGTCCGAGCGCAGGCGGAGGCAGAAGGTTTGGATCGTATCTTCACGGAGGCCGGGTTCGAATGGCGTGGTGCTGGCTGCTCGATGTGCGTCGGTATGAATGGCGATCTAGTGGGATTTCAGAAGCGCTCAGTGTCGACATCTAATCGTAATTTTGTCGGCCGCCAGGGCGTTGGTGCTCGTACCCATCTCGCCAGTCCGGCATCCGCCGCGGCATCTGCGCTCTGCGGGCACATTGCCGATGTTCGATCCCTTTTCTGAGGACCGCGTATGAGACAGTTTGTAACCGTCACGGCGAAAGCGGCCCCGATGCCCGCCGCCAATATCGACACTGATCAAATCATTCCCGCCCGCTTCCTGCGCCGGCCGCGCAAAGAAGGCTATGGCGATTGCCTGTTCTATGATGCTCGCTTCGATGAGGCAGGCAGAGAGCGGCCAGGCCACGTGTTGAATCAGGAGCGCTACGCCGACGCGCAGATCCTCGTAACGGGTCGGAACTTCGGCTCTGGGTCGTCACGCGAAGCTGCGGTCTACGCGCTCGCTGATTATGGATTTCGAGCCGTCGTGGCACCATCGTTCGGAGACATTTTTTTCAACAACGCTCTGATCAACGGATTCCTCCCTGTCCGGCTCCCTGAAGAGGAGGTCTCCGAGATCGTGGGTGTCATCAGTTCCGATGCGGGCGACAACACGATCCGAATTGACCTCGAAAAACTGATTCTTGAAGCAGGCGGAAAGACCTATCGATTCCACATCGATGGCTTGAAGCGGCGGTGCCTGCTGGAAGGTCTCGACGACATTGCACTCACCCGCACGCACACAGATGAAATTGAAGCTTTCGAGAGGCGGCATTTTGAACGAATGCCGTGGCTGGGCGACAGGAGAAGAACAGCAGAGAGTCAAGATCGCGGGTAATGACGCCTTTCTTTGGCGCACATCTGTTGTGCGGGACATGTGCGCGAATGGCATGGTGCAAAGTATAATTGACATGTGTGATTGATGCTTTCGCCTACATAGTGACAAAGGACTTGCACCAAAGCGGACAAGGTGCACTCGCCGGACGAGAAGCTTGGTGCGGCGAGTCTTGGCATAGGGTCTCTGACAGAGCGTATTAACTTGTGACAATTTCGGTTTCGCTCCGGCGATCGTCCACCTCACAGTTCGGCGCCATTGCGGCGGACCTTCTTAGGAACGGAGTGAATACAGCATGAAAGCGCCGCTCGCTGGTATTAAAGTGCTTGACCTAACCCGGGTCCTTGCAGGCCCGTGGTGTACGATGACCCTCGCGGATCTCGGTGCAGAGGTTTGGAAGATTGAGCATCCAAACCGAGGTGATGACACCCGGCATTGGGTGCCGCCCACATTGAAGGATGTTTCGACATATTACCTTACCGCGAACCGCAACAAGAAAAGCGTGGCTTTGGATCTCGGGTCGCCTGAGGGCCAAGCTGTCGTACATGAGCTCGCAAGAAACGCCGACATCTTAGTTGAGAATTTTCTGCCTGCGACGGCCGCCAAGTTCGGACTTGATCACCGTAAGCTGCGAGAAACGAACCCGCGATTAATCTGTTGCTCAGTCACAGGATATGGCCGGGACAGCGATTTTGCTCACCGCCCCGGTTACGATTTCGTACTTCAAGCTGAATGCGGCTTCATGGCGATCACAGGCGAAGCGCAAGGCCCACCGATGCGGCTAGGCGTCGCTTTCATCGATTTGGTCACAGGGATGAACGCCGTTCAGGCGATTTTGGCCGCCCTTCATGTGCGTGCGCAGACTGGTCAGGGACAGTCCATTGACATTGCATTGTGGGACAGCGGCCTTCAATTCCTTGCCAATGTGGCTTCTGGTTATCTTAATACAGGTGTCGAGCCAGGCCGGTACGGCAACGCTCATCCAAGCATCGTTCCGTATCAGACGTTCCTTTGCGGCGATGGTCGGTTTATTGCGCTGGCAGTTGGAAATGACGAGCAGTACAGGCGTCTGTGCTGTGAAGCACTTCAGGTGCTGTCCTTGTGGGAGGACGAGCGTTTTCGGACAAACCTTGGGAGGACGACAAATCGAGATATCCTGGTGCCGGTTCTCGCCGAGATTTTTGGACGCGAGACCCAGTCCTATTGGCTAGAACATCTGAAAAAGCACAATATTCCGGTTGGTGAGGTTCGGACGGTGGGCGAGGCTCTTACCTCGGCCGAGGCTCACTCAAGAGATGCGATAGTGAGTGTGGAGGATCCCCTTCTTGGCAAGATTCGGATGGTGCGTAGTCCACTCCGATTGTCCGACACGCCCCCCGTGTCTCCAGTGGCGCCTCCGCGGCTGGGGCAACATACGGAAGAGGTTTTGCGCACAGTCCTCGGTTGGTCCGCAGAAGAAATTAGCCGCTTGAAAGTATCCGGCATCGCTACAGTCAACATGATCAACGAGCCGACTTCTCAGCCATCCCAAACTTCGTGAAGGTGCGGGCCGAAGTGGCATTTGTACCAATTTGCAGGCTCTTCTGCCCCGATGAGCTTGTCGCAGAAGTACCTATAGGCGATGTTCCTGCCGAAGCGACCTTCCCTAATGTCGCTTACTTAGCCACCTGAGGGATCCAGGGTAATGTTAATTCGAGGTTGGTCTAGGCGCCAGCTTGTACGCCGGGATCAGAACCTCTGGTACTGGTGACTGATAGCCCAAGGTTGGGTGCAGGCGCACCGTGTTATAGTGCCGGCGTCAGCTCTCGGGGATACCCCGTGCCTCCTCGAGCGTGTAGCAGATTACCCCGTTCAGCCGTTCGTCCCAGAGGTGACATACGTTACGGCGACGTGCACGATGACATCTGCCGCCGTCCGGCCTTGTGCCACCCGCACACCTGCCTACTGCGGCTCGGAAAATATCTCTCCGGCCGTGTGCTTCTTGCTCATCTTCAGTCATCCTGCGGTTCGAAGTCGTACTTCACGGAGAAGCGTTTCTGAGGAGAAAGGTCAGGCGAGTCACACCATCTATCACAGTCGCTTTCTTCCCTTACAGATTGGATAGGTGACGCATCCCAAGAACGGGCCGTAGCGACTTGACCGCTCGACCAGCCATCCGTTTTGACACTCTGGGCAGGCACAGAATGTGGCCCCACACGAGCATTCGGCCTCGCCAGAAGTGTCCTTCCGCTTGGGCAATCCCGTTCCACACTCAGAGCATGCCGACAGTGAGTGCCCACAGAGCTCCGCATGCTCGCATCGATACCGTGTTTGTCCGCCTTTCAGTGGAAATGTCAGAAGGTGGCCACCACATTCGGTGCAGCCCTCATCAAGCGCCTGACCTTTGTCTTTGGTAACAATTCCATACTCTGGATCAGCCAGCAGCTCGCAGACAAAAGCCGACTGTTTGGATGCCGATCCCATGAGCGTCAATGTGCGACGGGCACGTGTCATGGCGACATACATAACGCGGCGCTCTTCGGCATTATCAAATAGTTCGGCATCAGGCGAGACCAAGCTGAGAAGCGGATCGTCGACTATTTCCGAAGGGAATCCGGTACGCCCCCTAAAAAGGTTCAACACGACGACATGATCTGCCTCCAGTCCTTTGGACGAGTGGATGGTTCGGAATGACAGGTCGAGGTTCGAAAATTCCCTCTTCAACTTAGGCAGGTCTGCCGGAGCTACATGCTTATACCGGCCAAGTAAAAGGACGCTTGACCTCTGGTTCCCTGGAGCAGCGAGGTTCGAAAGAGCCTGAAGCACCTGCCGGAGTTTCTCTTCGGGGTCGTGTCGGAATGTTGAAACCACCTGGATCGCAGGATGGATAGCCTTTCCAGCCGGAATGATCGTTTTAGGTAACTGCGCAGGGTTCTTTAGAACAAATTTGCGGGCCGCGTATGCGATCTTGTCGACAGACCGAAAGGTTCTCCCCAGATCAACCGTCCGATGGACGCCAGAGCGGCCATCAAAAGTGCCGCCGAACTCGCTACCAAAATCGCGCATGAGATTAATATCAGACCCAGCAAATCGATAAATTGATTGCCAGTCATCTCCAACAGCAAAGACGCGGGCGTTCTGATGCTGGGATTTCAGCGCCCGGACGAGACGACCTCGGCTGCGTGAAATATCCTGAAACTCGTCCACCAAAATGTGTCGATAGGGGCTGCGATACTGTCCGTTCTCGGCGTATTCTGATGCACGTAGGATCATGTCCTCGAAGTCGATGCGGTTTCCAAGCTGCCTCTGATACTCGGCATAGACCGGCCCAAAGATCGAAAGAAAAGCTTGCGCTCGACGGCCGAGCTTCAGTTTGCGTCCCTTGGCATCGCAGTCAGCCAGGTTGTATCCGCCACCCTTGTAGTGGCGCAAAAACGTCCCGAGCAACTGCACAAAACTGTCGACCTGATTCAGCTCGACCACACGATCGAACAGCGTCTCACGAGGCCGAGGCTGGCATGTTTCGAAAGGTGCAATTTTTTCTGCGAGTGCCTCGAGGAGGCGGCTCTCCTCACGCTCATAGCTGAACGTTTCGATCAGTGTCGTGCTATAGGCTGAGTGAACCTCGCGCTTCCATGCCATACCCGCTAGATACTCTTCCCGGTCAACAAAAGGCGCTGTCAGCAACTTATCACTTCCGTCGCCAATCTTCTTCCGCCGCACACCGAAATGCTCAATGTAGACGCCACTATTTTTGAGCCGGAAATCTGGGCAGTAGCGGCGGCGACCTGTGTGAGGGAGATCGTGTTCGTAATCCGGCTCGTACTCATACTCGATACCGTTTTCGAAGAGCCAGTTTGCTATCATCAACTCTTCAAAACTCTTCACTCTCTCACCCTGCAGGGTTCGCAGGTCTGCCTTTTCGATAAAGGTGTAGTATTCGTGCTTCTGTTCGAAGTCCCACTCGCTTTTGTCTTCGAGGTGCGTGTAAGAAAACCAACGGATGATCGCCCGCGAGGCATCGGAGTCTGTTGAAACGAGTGCTCTCAAGATATCCCTGATAAGTGCAAGAAACGCCTTGTCATCTGTCGCGTGAGCGGCCAGCGCGGGCTTGGTGCCTTCAACAGCTCCGATGATGTCATACGCCAGAGCATGAAAGGTTCGAACCTCCAGTGGCTCACCGCAACGCTCCTCGATGCGCTCGGACATCTCTCGCGCGGCATCCTTAGCGAAAGCCAGCAATAGGATCTCGTCGGGCCGTTGGATGCCGGCCTTCACCAGATATCCTGCCTTCGCCGTTATAACACTTGTCTTTCCCGAGCCAGCTCCGGCCAGCACGAGTGTTGCGTCTTCATCCGCAACGATCGATAACCGCTGTTCTGGCGTGAGGGGATTCTTCTCAAAGGTGTCGAAGAAGTTTTCCCACCGCGCAAGCTCCTCTGTTTCGAACTTAGCAATCGCCTGATCTCGCCAACGGCTGGCGTTGTGAATGAAACTCCGGATCCTCCGGATTTGCCCGAGGTTGTTCTCCCCAATTGCTTCCGTCGGAAGTTTTGAGAACAGGGTGGTCTCAAGCGAGCGAGCCTCGTCAAGTATTGGCGAAAGAACACAAGCGGCCGGATAACGGGTTGGCTCGCCAAGTTTAACTATGGTGTCCAATATGTCGTCAATCGTACCGCGCTTTTCCTCAAAACGACCTAGATTAAAGGTCGTCCATGCCTTTCGGACTTCTCTCGCGAATGTATCCGCATGCTGGTAGTTGACCCCCTTTAGAGAAATTCCGATGGCATCGTCTGTTCGGATACGAACCGTTGTTCCCAGCAAGCCTCTTTTCATAGAGGGAGGATCTGCAAGGTCCTGTAGGTGGACGGTTCGACCGCGCCGCGCGTCGATGATCAGCGCACCGTCCCGATACTCAATGCCTCGGGCATGGGTGCCAAACGGATTTAGAAGAAAAGATAATAACGGCTTGGGTTGAACGCGCATCAGAACAGGCAACTCGCTTGCGGGACCTCTTCCATACAATTCCTGCATAGCGCGTCCGACCTACCGCCAAGCTAGGCAAATGCGAACCATTTGTCATCAGCCAGTTAGCCAGTGTTAAACGAAATAACAGTATTGGCCCGACATGGATACGCCAACGTCCTCTCGATCCGGTCACCGTCATCTCTCTATCCAGGCGAACAGGGAAGCCTCGATGTCCCACGATTCCCTTGTTGCAGGCGCCCCTGTCCGTGTCCGGTAACGTGGTTCATGCCCTCAGCCTCACGAGCTTGGTACGCGACAAGGCCGCGATCTTCGTCGAGACGGTCGAGAGGCCGAGTGGGCGTGCGATCGAGATAGTCGATCCGGCCAAAGTCACGCTCGCGACTGACGGTTCCCCCGACTACACCGACATGCTCCTCCACCTAAGGCGGCCTTGCGCAAGTCCGCTCCCACGGGCGAGGCTACCCAAGTGGCCGGCAAGGCTGGCATCGGCGACCTCGACTTTGAGTTCGTACCCCGCTGCCTGGCGCTGACAGCACCGCGCTAGTAGGCCACGTTCCATGGACAGCTCCTCGCGCCATCAAAAAATCAGAAGTGCTGTTTCTGGCGCACCTGAGACGCTGCGGGATGGTCGGCTTGCGGTCGCTAAGTGGTAGTTCGGATGATCATGGGCGCAGTTGATTGAAGATGGTGATACTTCCGATAACAGCGGAAGGGGTTATTCTCTAGGCCGGCTCTTTCGTTCCGATAATGGGACTTCTCGGAAGCAAGAGTTTCATACGCGAAGGGCGGGTTGATTACGATCCAAGACAACCCTTGAAGACAGGCTGAGACAGGTGTTCAGATCCTGTTCTCGGAAGCAAAGGCGCTTACGCTCCAGCGATCAAACTGTTCAGAGGCTTCAGGTTCTCTAAGCTCAGGCATTGAAGTGACCGAGGCCACCTAGAACCAATAAGACAACGAACCAAGACAATGTCTCAACTGAACACATTGGCTGGAAGTAAACTGTTTCGGCCGATGCAGGCGGCGAGCGCCGCTCACCATCAGCGCTGCCGATCTCAGACCGAAATACGCTCCCCTTCTGACGTGCCAAACTGACACGCGTCGGCTTTCCCTAGGAGAGTCGCTTCGGAATGGAGTTGACGCTGTCCTAACTCTCCGTCAACTCGTTTACGCACCGACTAAGTGAGCCGTCGCACGGTCCTGCGGCCCTAGAGCACCAGCTGATCAGCTTCGGTGAGCTATCTGAGTCTGCCTCTCAGACGCAAAGACAGACGAGTCAGTCAAGTCGCCTCTCAAGACAGGGGAAGACTGCCCTCAAGACAGCCAAAAACCGCCTTAAACCTGCCTTTGGCTGACGCAGCTTATAGGTTACGTTAACAATCCGCCTCAAAAGCACCCCTCAAGACAGGAAGACAGGCCCCCTGTCTTGAGGCGAGTCAGGTGGGGTTGTTCGAGTCAATCAAGACACCCCTTGGCAGGCATCTCCTCTATGGTTGAGGATCAGGCACAGAGGAGATGCCGTGATGCGGTGTGCTACACGTACGTTAACTCCTTACCGTTACCTCATAGTTTGGTCACATGCAGCGAGCCTCGCCTCCACCATTGCTTTCCATTCCCTGAAGTCATCTGTGTCAAGCAAAGCTTCGATGCGAGCGACAATAGCTGGGTCTCGCGCTTGCGCTGCCCAAGCGTAGCATTGTTCTAAAGGCAAGGTTCGCACGGAGCGCCCCGGATGGCTCCGGAGGCGATCCAGGTCCTCACGAGTCCTCCTTCGCTCGTCGGGCGTCTGATCCACCTTTTCTTCAGAGACGTAGCCAATCAGATGTGCGCTGATGTCAATATCAGTGCACCAGACCCTCTCCTCCATCTCGTCCCGGCGAGATGGGTCCGCCCTCTGCGGGTCGTCGCAATAGGGCTCGATGCGATAGCGACTCGCGAGTGATGGGCGATCAAAAATCAGTATTGCAGGCCGGCCGTCCCCATCGGTCCTCAATTCAGCAAAGCGAGCGGCCTCATCAGGACACCGGGTGAAGCAAACAACAGGATGGCCAAAAGCGCTGAAGTAGAGCTTTCCAGCCTCAAGTATCGCTTTTGAGAATTGGGTGCCGTGGTACAGCACGCTCCGACCGGCAGCAATTGCCCGTGCGAGATCTGCTAGGTTGTAAGGAGGGTAAAGCATCTCTAATGACCTTGCTGAATAAAGCCTGCTAATCGGCTCGATCGCTCTTCTATGCTTGTCCGAGAAATTCGTAGTAGGATCGGATCTCGAAGAGCTTTCCCCTGGAGCAGAGAAGAGGCTAACGAGCTCATAGCTGGCAGCGACACGATAACGATGAAGTACCAGCTCAGAATATCGGCGCTTCGGCCTCGTTGAGCGTCCTCATCTATGGTTCCCGTGATCATGGACCTTCCTTAAGTGACCAATGCATCAACACGTCACCTAATGCGAGACTCTCTGCTTCGGAGCGAGATATTCCGCCGGAAAACTCCCGAATTCCTGCGCGCTCGTGGAAGTAGGCAGCCCAATCATCCAAGGACCACTGGGCACCTACCGGCTCGCACACAGATACGAGCGAATACTGATGACACCGATTGTTCGGTGTTACAGGTGTTACAGGTGTTACAGACCGGCGTTCCCAGGGGGTTGTAACACCCGTAACACCCGTAACACCCGGATTTTGACGACCCGCAACTTGCAGAAGGCGGCGCCGATCGTTAGCGTTCATCGTCTTCCGTCCTCAGGATGCTGGCCTTCAGGACATATACCCGCATGGACCCCATCGGGGTTCGCTCAGAGCGCTGGTGTTTGCCTTGGGAGTCGCGCACCAGTTTTCCTTGCTCTGCGAGGGCGCGGGCGATTGCTGTCGCATCTCGCCCCTTGCAGATCTCATTGCGCCACACAGAAGGTAAGATCAGCCACTCTCGGTCTTCTCCCCATCCACGGCGCCAGCCAGCCCTCGTTGTCGCTATTCTCGCATCGGCATTACCAACGTCGTCAAACCGCGACTCCCCAAATTGAGCAAAGTACCCGCGCACCTGCTCGATGCCATCACGTATCTCTGCTGCTCCGAGCCCACCACGTTGGGCAATCCAGTCAGCCAGGGCCTTGCCAGCAGCATCGATCGCTGCCCCTTCCTGCCAGGGGACAATCCCCCAGCGGGTTGCCAACTCGCCGGCGGCCCCGATAAGTCCGAGCAGCCGAGCAGCCCGTCTCACCTGACCGTTGGCTCCTGGAGGGATCTGATTCTTCTCGAAGATTGTGATCATCTCTCCCACCAGGGACCCTACTTCATCGGGTCCTTCAGCGAGAAGCCGGCGCACGAACTCTGGTCCGGCAACTCCATAATATCGGGCTGCTGCCGCCTTGAGGCGGTCAGCGACCTCGCCAGGCTCACTTTGGAGAGCACTGGCGTCAAAGATCCCGACGCCACTCCCGGCATCTGCGGGAAGATCCAGGACGCGAACCTGCTGACCTGCGTAATGCAAACGGCCATGGTCCTCCGCAATCTTCGTGCCTATTGGCACCTCACCGGTCGACAGAATTATATTGCGCCACTTAAGGGCGTCCCGAAGGCATGCGTCTCGGGTCAGCCGTGATTTCCCGGTCCGTGCCGTGATCTGATACAGGGCAGAGAAGACGCTCCTCGCATCGCTCGCGCCGAGTTCGTCGAAGACCGCCAGTGTGTCGGTTCGCCCTGCGAGAACGGCCTCAAGAGCGTTTGCCGTGTGCCGCCAGGGAAGGACATAACCCATCAGTGCTGCCCTTACCCCACACTGAGGCTGCGGCAGAGGCTGCTGTGGTCTTGCCGCTTGTCGAGTCACCATGCAGATGAAGACCACCGCCTTCGAGCCCACCGAGGTAGAGCAATGGTCCTGCGAATGCGACGGAGCAAGCCAGTCTCAGGCGTGAGTGTTGACCAACAAGAACACCGATGGTGGCCTTCCAATCATCCAGAGAGCCCGACTGCTCATAGGCCGAAGTTGCCGCACCCTCAAACCTGATGATTTCGCCGGTGGGCCCACCCAATGGACCAAACGGGTGCACGAAGGTCAGCTCACCTTTTACGATCTGCCACCCTGTTTCGCGAAGCCGCGTCACGCGTGCGGGCACACGCACCTCGTTGAGGTAGGTTACAAATCGGCTCCGATTCTTGGTCGTTGTAATCCTCAGCCCCTGACTCGCAAGATCACTGCAGAGTGCGCCAGCGTCGCTGTGCAAGGCTGCATCGGTGACGACATATTCGTGCAGGCATCCATCATCATCATTGAACCGGAGCAGATGTCCCCATCCATTGCTGTTAGGATCGCGACAACGTCCGCAAACCTCAAAAGGCGCGCTCAGCCATCTCCGCTCAACTCCCTTCTGATGCTGAATTTCGACAAACAGCCCATCCTCTGTCATCTCGAAAGGACATACTGGGGCTTGAGGGGTGCCGATACCTTCAGGGGAAGGTTCGTCGAGAGGTACCGATGCGTCTAATGCAGCCTGCCATCGCTCGTCAAAGCGCTCGGGATTATCGACATGCATTTCGCTCACGTCCTTGAACCCCTCGAGGCGCACGACCCGGATCCGTTGTCGTAGACGAGATTTAGAGAGTGTCTTCAGCAGCGCGCCACCACCCGCATCTGGCTCTTTGACCACATAGATCGTCTCGTAGGGGAGGAGGTGGCGAGCGTCTCGCTCCTCGTTCCAGCAGCTCGCCCCCGGAATGCCAAGAACGTTGATGCTACGGAGGAGGAGGGTGTGGGTATCGGACTCGCCTTCAACCAGGGCGACAATCTTGTCTGGCCGGCGCTGTGGTAATCCGTAGAGGCAGGGCTGCCCACCAACTTCCCAGCAGAAGCATTTACTCTTGGGACCTGCCTTCTTGAGCGCCGTGCGGAGGCGAATTGCCTGCACAATTCCGCTATCATTGTAATAGGGGATCTGAAGCGCTGGCTGCCCGTAGTGTGAGATCTCGGTTATACCGAGCCCGATCAGAAACTCCTTAGGCAACTTCTTCTCTGTTGAGTAAGCACTGAGCGTGCAGTAGCTCGTAGCATCAATCATGATTGCGTCTCCAGGTC
Organism: Microvirga arvi; assembly: GCF_016892765.1. Taxonomy (GTDB): domain Bacteria; phylum Pseudomonadota; class Alphaproteobacteria; order Rhizobiales; family Beijerinckiaceae; genus Microvirga; species Microvirga arvi. The sequence continues at coordinate 742 of NZ_JAFEMD010000055.1, read as the reverse complement.
ATCCGCAAGGATTTGGGCCGCTTCGTACTGGGAAATGCCGCGGATGTAGGCGATCAAACTGATCGCATCTCCGCCTTTGTCTCCCGTTGCGAAATCAGCCCAGCGACCGGTGCGAAGATTGAACTTGAAAGAGCCGAGAGTGCTGTCGTCCCGGGTGGGGTTGCGGGCGACCCACTCGGCTCCAATGCGTCGTCCATCGGGCAGCCATCGGGGAAGCAGCTGGGGGAGTAAGGGGAGGGCCGCATTGGCTAACCGCCAGTATTCCACCGGAGAATAGCGGGGCTTTGAAGAGGGCATTTGGTTACCTCCTCAATGTGCAGGTTGACCGCGTGGGACAATCCGACAGCGACCAGGCATGAGATTAGGTGCGCCGCCTCTACCCTTATTTCCGAGAATGGCTTGAGCGATGTCCTGGTTGTCGATTATGCGGCTTGAGTTGTGAGCGCGGCGCGCGCGGTTGCACAAACCGAAGTTCGTGTTAGAATTTATCACCTTGATATTCCTTTGCCCCGCGAACGAAGCCCTCGTCTCGGGGCTTTCTTTTGGCTCAAGACTGGCTGTTACACAGGTAGTTAGCTTCAGCTCGAGTCTAACCGAGCCTGCAGCCAGTCGATCAGGTCTCCGGTTCTCCATCCAAGTTTCCGAGTCGAAAGCTGGATCGGCTTATACCAAGTCTCACTGATCAGCATTGGTGAGCCCAGTCGCGCAGGCCAATGGACATGATGAGCCAAGGCCGATGGGT
>NZ_JAFEMD010000054.1 GCF_016892765.1 Microvirga arvi | reverse complement strand
CTGCCGGGACGTTGGCGTTGGTGAGATCGCCCCAGGCTTTGCGAGGCCCTCTTGGGCCAAGCGCGCTTCACACATTGATCCGCCAGCGTCATCTGACGCCATCATGCGGAAGGCCTGTCCTTACCGCGGAGAGAACCATGGACCCGGCAAGGATGCTCACAGAGAGCTTGACCCCAAACCCGGAATTAGAGAACAGGCTGGGTCAAAAGCTGAAGTTGAATGGCGGTCTGTAGAGGTCCTCTCATGCTGTCCTGCTGGACCTTCCTCATGTGTTTGACGTGAGCCATGAGTTCGTCACGCGGCTCGTTGATGATCGCTCACGCTTGTGAGAATGCGGCTGCGGTTCGGGGGAGGTCTCCTGTCCGGATCGATCTGGCCCCGAGGGTGTGGAGCCCATGGGATGCTCAGCTATTCGTCCCTTTGGGTCTTGTTGCCCATCCTCATGATACGAGCTGCATCGTGCAGCACATGGGAGGGATGGAGACCATACCAATGATGTCAGCGTTTTCCGCCACCGCCATTCCCTCCGCCATTGCCACCGCCTCCGTTGCCCCCACTATTCCCGCCGCCGTTGCCATTGTTGCCGCCGCCACCGTGATCGCCGCCACGGCCGCCCTGGTTGCCACCGCCGTTGCCCTTGCCGTTGTTGCCGCCGTCGCCTGAACGATTGCCGGACGGTCCGCCGTGGCCGTCCCGCCCGCGCGCGTCGCCCCGCGAAGAATCCCAGCGGGATGGGCCGGATCCTGGATGCGTATCGCGCGACGCGGGCTCGCGTCCCCGTGCATCCGCCGGTGTGTTGCGTGGGTTTTCGCTATCCACCCCTTGGGATGATCCGCGCGATGACGTTGGTTTTCCTTCGAGAGACACATCCTCGATGCCGAGACGTCCTCTCTGATCGGTCACGGCAGTCACCACCGCCGGGGCATAGGACCCGACCGGCAGGGTCGCTGAAGGGCTGCCTGCCACCTCGAGCCCCGAACCGAGCCGCAACCCGTTTCGCGTCCGCTCCACATAGGCCTCGATGGAGAACCGCCGGACATTCGTCCCCAGGAGATCCCGCTCCCGGGCCGTTCCTGTGACCTGGAGCGTGCCATTGGCATAGGAGCCTTCGAGCACGGCCCGGGTGCCGGCGAGGCGGGGATTCACTCCGGCGAGCTTCAACGTCCCGATCCCGAGGCTGCCGTTGCGCGAACGGATCACCTGGCCGGCGACTCTGTCAGGTCCGCTGTCCCGCCGCTCGATCAGGCTTGCGACGATCGTGCCATCCGGCCGCCTGAGGCCGAACACCGCCACGCGGTCGCCGCGCTGCCACGGACTTGCGGCGCCCAGCGCCTGCGTGGAGACGGTCTGGCCGAGCACCGTCAGGGTCGTCCGGCCCGTGGTCTCGATCGGGCCGACAACCTCGCTGGTCACATCGATCTGCCGTGTGGCCAGCACGCCGTTGCGGTTCTCGGCAACCACCCGCACCACCTGGCCGATCTTCAGGTCGGACACCGCACGAGCCTGTCCGTCGATCCGCACCGGCACGTCGGGTGCATAGTTCACATGCACGCCGTTGACGATGATACTCCCGAAGCCGCGGATGCGGCCCATCATGCCGGTGCCGCCGATGCCCCGGTCGCCATCCTGATCGTCGGCCACAACTCCGGTGCCGCCGATGCCGCGATCCTGCCCTTGCTGGCCCCATGCCAGGGTGAGCGAGGCGACCAGCAGGGCCAGCGCCACGAGCCAGAGGGCATGGGTTCGTGCGAGCGAAGCGGCGTGGTTCCTCACGGCTTGGCTCCCTTGTCGGTGGGTGTTGCTGCGGCGGATGGCGGCACGACCTCTTCGGAATAGACATAAACGCCGAAATTCCAGCGCCACTGGCCTGCGGGAGCCTTGTCGCTGGCGGCGTGGGCCTCACGGTTGAGCGTGTGGAGAGCCTCCATGGCCACGTCGCGGGAGCGCTGCTGCAGCTGCTCGGCCAGCTCCTTGGTGAGCCCATCGTAGTGGACGGCCCGTTCCAGGAAGGGCGGTGACCCGGCTTCCACATTCGCCACCGCGGCGGCGATGTGGTCGTGCAGGTTGCGTCCCAGGTAGTAGAGCTGCTGGTCGTCTCCGCCACGCGGCACATAGGCCGCCTCGGCTAGAGCGGCGCGATCCTCGTCGTCCAGCACGACCAGCTTGCGGTCGAGCCACTCGTCCAGCACGGCGCGGGGCCGCACGTCGCGCGTGACCGAGGCGACGAGGCGCTCGAAGGACGGTTGCGGCATCTCGGCCGTGCGGGGGAGGGGCAGGGGCCGCCCGTCAGGGCCGGCGAAGTCCGGGTCCGCGAGCCAGCGGGCCAGGATGCGGCTCGTCTGCGAGACCGTCGCCGGGACCGTGTTGACCGGGGCGCCCGCGCCCCGCAGCCGGCGGACTTCCTTGCGGTGGATGCCCGTGAGCAGGCTGACGCGGCTGTCCGTCTGCTCCTTGCCCTGAAGGGCGAAGTCGTACTCGGCGACGTTCACGTAAAGCTCGCGCAGCAGCTCCGCCAGCATGGGAAATGTGATCCCGCTGCGGATCAGGAGCCGCACGAGGGGGCGCAGCAGGCGCGCGAGGGGCGCGTGCAGCTTGGCTGGGGCGAGGGAGCGGGGGGCATCGCCGGACATAGGGTCTAAATAGGTCGATCAGACGTGGGAAGCAATCCCACATCAAGATTGACGTGGGAAAATTTCTCACATAACTCTTGGTCTAAGGGGCTCACTAGGCTCACACGTTTTGGAAGGGAACCTCATGACACGACGTCTTGCTCTGACTGTTTCGGCACTCGCCTTAGGATTCGCCGTCAGCCTGCAACCGCTGTCGCTCGACCTGACCTCGCTCAAACTCGAAAAGTCCCAAGCCCAGGCCAAAGGCGGCGAAGGCGGTGGTAACGGAGGCGGAAACGGCGGAGGCAATGGGGGCGGCAACGGCGGTAGCAACGCCGGCGGAGGAAACGGTGGTGGCCATGGCGGTGGCGGCAACGGAGGCAACTCCGGTGGTGGCGGCCATGGCGGCGGCTCCGGCGGGAAGTCCGGCAGTGAGCCGCACGGCGGGGGAGCCGAGAACTCCCGTGGCGGCAGCAGCGAGCGCAGCGGCCGCAACTCCGGCCCCAATGACGCCGCGGCCAAGGGTCAGACCAGGGCCGAGCAGGCGCACAGCACCCGCGATGCGAAGCGCGAGGCCAGGGAGGCCGAGACGAAGCTCTCGTCCGACGCGAAGAAGGCAGCCGCCAGCGCCAAGACCATCGGCCTCGACACCGCCAAGCTCGGCCGCATGAACGCGGTGAATGCCTCGGCGACGGCCCGGCTGCATGCCGCGCCGAACTCGACGGTCGGGCTGATCGCCGCCTATGAGAAGGCGCTGACCATCCGCGAAGATACCGAGGACCAGATCACCGACGCGGAGATCACCGCGGCCGCTACGGCCTTGGCTCGGCTGTCGAAGCCGGGCGTTCCGGAGGATCCCGTCAAGGTGCTCAACGAAAAGCTCGGGCTCGAGATCGATCCTGAATCCGCGGTGTTCGATCAGATTGTCAATGAGGCCCGCGAGATCCAGGCCGCACAGCCGTAACACGCACGACGTCCTGCCGCCCGTCGGCGGCAGGACGCTTCTCACTAACCGGCAACGCGGTTCGTATGGAGGATTCCTTGAGCATAGCAAGAGAAGCGTCGTCCATTCAGGACAAACGGCCTCATATGCAGGGCTCCGTTGAGCACGGCGGAACCATTGGGAGAATGCCCATGCATGACCAACGCAAGCCTCGCGTGCTCATCGTCGAAGATGAAACCATGGTATCAATGCTGGTCGAAGACATGACGAGCGATCTCGGAGCAGAGGTCGTGGGACCGGCTGCGAAATTTGAACAGGCCATGGCATTGGCGCTCAAGGCCGACTTCGACCTCGCCGTTCTCGACGTCAATCTGGATGGCTTGGTGGTCTATCCTGTTGCGGACGTCCTGCGTGATCGCGGCATCCCGTTTATCTTCCTGACAGGCTACGACTCCAGCGTCGTTCCCACGGGCTATCAGCAAAACTGCGTGCTCACAAAGCCGTTTTCACACGATGCTTTTAGCGATGCTGTGAACGGGATCCTTGCCAAAGCGTCTGTCGTGTCGGCCGCTTCATAGCTGTCGCATCGGAGCTAAGCGACCATGCCCTGAATAAATTGAAAGCACGATTTGAACATCGCGTGCGGGTCACGCACTGAAATTCCTTGGCTCCTGCGGAACGTCGGCTTAGGTGAGGATTGCTGCCCTCGGACTAACGTCTGCCTCGTGCCACAAACGGACCTTCCTAGTTATGGTTCAATTTCACGGAAGACCGTTCACGGCACACGCCTTAGGAACGGTGGTAGGGCTGAACGGCATCAGATCCGCCTCCGTGGCACCAGTTCCAACGCTGGCTGAGCGTACCCACCCGGAAATCGTAGATCCCTGGTCCATTACTCTCCGACGTCGAAGGGTCACCTGGCACGGTCCTGACGCCCCTCTTATGCTGGTAGCCCAGCCCGTCGCAGCCCTTCGCGCACAAGTTCCTCGTCCTCCGGGCGCCGCAGATAGAAGTTGTCCACCAACCAGTCGATGTACTCGCGAGGGCCTGCATTTGGATCGCCGCGCCACGCCTGGCCGAGGCCCTCGACGAGCCAGGCCGCACATTGCTGCGCAAGGTCACTGCGCCCAATCAACCCATACGCTGCCGCCAACCAGGCCATGTCCCGCCGATGCCGGGTGGGGGCGTCACGCATCCTGAATTCGAGCCTGTTGACGGTCTCCTCGTAGCGCCCAAGAAGAAATAGGATCCGGGACAGAAATCCGCCGTACCAGTGCGGGTGCCGTGGGTTGAGCCTGAACGCCAGTTCCGCCGCGGAGAGACCCCGCTCGGGGCGCCCGAAGCAGGCCTGCGCCCAGGCCCAGAAGATCTGGATCGTGGCATCGTTCGGGTTCATGGAGCGAGCCAGATCAAAATGATGCTCAGCGTGCTCGAACTCGCGCCACACCAAGAAAACATAGCCTGCCGTCATGTGCACCCGCGGCTCCGCGGGATCGATCACAAGGGCCTGCTCGGCGAGCCGGCGTGGTTCTATCCTGTCGGGGTCCTTCTCGCGAGGCAACCCGACGCCGTAGCCGCGGTCGATTGCGCGGCCAAGATGGTTGTATGCCAGTGCAGTGTAGGCCCGGACGAAGGTCGGGTCGAGGGCACGCGCCTGCTCGAACAAGGCTCGTGCCTGCTCTTGAGCATCCTCCGTGAACACCTCCGAAATGCGATGCCCTTGCAGGAAGAGGTCATAGGCTCGCATGTCCTGAGGCGGCCGGCGGCGCGCCACCACCTCGGCCTCTTCCTTGATGCGCTGAGCGATGGTGGCGACCACGCCCCGTGCAATTTCGTCCTGGACCACGAACACATCCTCGAACGGACGGTCGAAGCGCTCCGCCCACAGGTGGGCTCCCGTGGCGGCGTTGATCAACTGCGCGGTGATCCGGACCCGGTCACCGGCGCGGCGGACGCTGCCTTCCACGACGTAATCCGCGTTCAGGACCTTCCCAACCTCTCGCACATCGACCGATTTGTCTCGGAAGGTGAACGTGGAGTTGCGGGCGATCACGAGGAGTTCCCGGAACCGGGCAAGCTCTGTGATGATATCTTCGGTGATCCCGTCGCTGAAATAGAGTTGCTCGGGGTCGCCGCCCATGTTCGTGAAGGGCAGGATGGCAACAGAGGGACGGTCAGCACGGAGGGGTTCCCGCGCCCGCGCGAGTGACGGTCTGGCGAGCGCACCGGTCGTGGAAGTCACCGCGAAGACCCTGATCGGCTCCTCGATGTTTTTCACGATCTGGGGACCGAGATCCTGGAAGCTCAGCGGGACGGTCTTGCGGACATATTCCTGCGCAGCGCCGGACAGGCAGACGCCGCCCGGCTGGGCCAGCGCCTGCACGCGGGCAGCGATGTTGACCCCGTCCCCGAAGAGATCACCGCCTTTGACCATGATATCTCCCACATGCACCCCAATCCGGAACTCCAGGCGCTGGGTCTCTGGCAGCTTGTCATTGGCGGACGACAGCGCCTCCTGGGCTCTAAGCGCGCAGGTCACCGCGTCGACGGCACTGGGAAACTCGGCCAGCACGCTGTCTCCCGCCGTGTTGGCAATCCGCCCCCGGTGTTTGGCAATGAAGCCGGCCAGGATAGCGCGATGAGCTGTCAGCGTCTCGAAGGTCGCAGCCTCGTCCTCGCCCATATGGCGGGAGTAGGCCTCCACGTCTGCCGCGAAGATGGCGGCCAGCCGACGCTCCATCACCGAGACCTCCGAGCCGATGGGTCACTTTGCGGCTATTGGCCCACAAGGCAGGTCGGGTTCCCTTCCCACCGCCTATGGCCAGCCCCATGAGCACACCCATTGTGCATCCAGAACCACGAGGACACCATCCCCGCTTCGGCCTATGACGCTTGCCCGGACGGACCAGGGCACGGATGTGCGTGCAATACCGAGATCCGCGGCATATTAACGAAAGTCCGCTCTACATTGCCGAAGCCGACCAAGCGCTTACGTCTCAGGAGTGCCAAACGCGGTCCGTGAGGGTATTCGTCTAAACGTCCGCTCCCTGCTCAAATGTGTAAGTTTGGATCACCTGAGCCCTTGCACCGTAGCGGCGGCTGACGCCACGGCGCTCGGAGAAGCTCGCTACTTCTGGAGGCTGCCGTTGAAGAACTTCAGTGCCTCAGCCTTCGCCTCGCGATCCGCCTGCGCATCATAGCGGAGCGGCAAGTTAAACTTCTGGCCCAACTCCGTGGCCTCGGGGTTGGTGAAAGCGTGCACCGCACCTGGGTACTCAATGACCCGGTACTCTGCTTTTGCTGCATCAAAGTCCCTCTTGAGCGCCTCGTACTCTTCGCGTTTCACGAAAGGATCGTCTGCGCCATTCAGGACCAAGATCTTCGCCTTGACGGTGCCGAGCGCCGGCGCGGGGGTATTGAGGCCAAGCGTAGCGTGGAAACCGGCCACCGCATCGAGGTCGGCGCCGGCGCGGGCCATGTTCAGCACCACAGCTCCGCCAAAGCAGTAGCCGACCGCGCCGATGCGGGCTGGGTCAACCGAAGAATGCTTGGAGAGTTGGGCCTGCGCGGCATTGAAGCGGCCCTCCATCACCTTCGGGTCCTTCATCACGAGAGTCGCGAGCGCGCCGGCGTCATTCGGATTGTCGGCGACTTTGCCGTCGCCATACATGTCTGCAATGAAGGCGGTGTAGCCCTGCTGCGCGAACTTCTGGGCCTCATCGTGCATGTGCTTGGTAATGCCCCACCACTCGTGAACCAGAACGATGCCGGGGAGCTTGCCCTGGCTCGCGTCATCGTAGACGATGAAGCCCTTCATCGTAGTCGTGCCGTCCTGGTAGGTGACCGGCTCCTCCTTGATTGTCGCGTGCGCGCTTGTGGTCATCACCAAGGCGCAGAACGCGGCTGCCATGATCGTTCGCATGAGGATCTCCTGCTGATTTGCGGGGACAGGGAAGCCTCGACACCTCCCGGATGCGCAGCGCCTAGCTTCAATCCCGCGGTGATACTGCTCCTTTCCAAGGGGGATGGCTATCGCCAGAGCACTTGTGCAAGGAGGTTCGCTGGCGATTGTGCGAAGGTCCTCTCGCGCCACGAAAGCAGAAATCCAGATAAGGTCAGTCCCGCGCCATTTGGAGACATTCACGGTTCATACGTGTGAATTCGAAGAGGATCGTTTATGGTCCGGATCACTAGGCATCAGGCCGCGAATGTCACGACGACGCCGCTGGCACGGTCGGGCGGCACGGTCAGGTAAGCTCCCGTGTCCGACAGGACGCCATGTTGCCCGCGCCGCTAGCTCGAGGTCGCCAACCTCAACGGTAACTGCCAGGCCTCCCTCCTCCTTGAACGGTGCCAGCCACTCCTCCGGGTACCGCTGTCGGGCGGCCGAGCAGGAAGCGCATGTCCGCGCTCTGATCAGCCGGCACATGCCCGACGAACTTGGCCTGCCCTTCGCCCTGTGGAGCCGGGCGGCGGTGCGGATGATGATCGAACGGCAGTGTGGGATCCGGCTGGCGGTGCGCACCATCGGCACCTATCTGGCGCGTTGGGGCTTCACGGCTCAGAAGCCGCTCCGACGGGCCTATGAGCAGTCACCGAAGGCGGTGCGGCGCTGGCTGCGGCAGGACTACCCGGTCATCGTGGCGCAAGCCAGAGGGCAGAAGGGCACGATCTTCTGGGGGGATGAGACCGGCTTGCGCTCCGACGATGTGCGCGGCCGCAGCTTCGCCCCCAGGGGCCGCACCCCTGTGGTGCGCCCCTGTCACAAGCGCGCGGGGCTGGGCCTGATCTCGGCTGTGACCAACAAGGGCGAGCTGCGCTGGATGGTGCTCGATGGCGCCGTCAAAGCACCGAGCCTGATCCGCTTTCTCGGCCGGCTCATCCGGGATGCACACGGCAAGGTGTTCCTGATCTGGGACAACCTGCCGGTCCATCGGGGCCGGGCGGTGCAGGACTGGTGAAAGTTCACGCCGTCGGCTACTGCCTCGGCGGCACGCTCCTGTCGATTGCCGCGGCCGCCATGGCGCGTGACAGGGACGAACGTCTGCAGACTGTTTCGCTGCTGGCGGCGCAGGTCGACTTCCGGGAGGCCGGCGAGCTCACTCTGTTCATCAACGAGGGCCAAGTCCACTTCCTGGAAGACCTGATGCGCAGCCAGGGCTATTTGGACACCAGACAGATGGCCGGCGCCTTCCAGCTCCTGCGCTCGAACGATCTGATCTGGTCGCGGCTTGTCCGGCACTACCTGATGGGGGAGCGCACGCCGCTGAACGATCTCATGGCCTGGAACGCCGACGCCACCCGCATGCCGTACCGCATGCACGCTGACTACCTGGAACAACTCTTTCTCGACAACGACCTCGCCGAGGGCCGCTTCCGGGTCGACGGCCGCCCTGTTGCCGTCAGTGACATCCGGACACCGATCTTTGCGGTCGGCACGGAGCGCGACCACGTGGCACCGTGGCGCTCGGCGTTCAAGATCCATCTCCTAGCCGACACCGATGTCACCTTCCTCCTCACGACCGGAGGTCACAACGCCGGTATCGTGGCGGACCCGGACCGGCCAGGAGGGCGCTTTCAGGTTCTCACGAAGTCCGCCACCGACCATTACCTGGATCCGGACAACTGGACCAGGATCGCGCCCTGGCATCAGGGCTCTTGGTGGCCGGAATGGACGCGGTGGCTCGCCGCGCATTCGGGCAACCCGACGCGGCCTCCCGCGTTGGGGGGCGCCAACCCGCGGCTACCCCGTGCTGTGCGACGCCCCAGGCACCTATGTCCTGCAGACCTGATCCCTGATGAGCCTGCCGGTGCGGTCACGGCGTGATGGCGATCTTGAGCACGCCGTCGCGCTGGTGGCCGAACAGGTCGTACGCCTCCTCGATCTGATCGAGCTTGAAGCGGTGCGTCACCAGTGGGCGCGTGTCGACGCGTCCCGAAGCGATCACCTCCATCAGGCGCCGCATGCGCTCCTTCCCGCCCGGGCAGAGCGTTGTCCGGATGGTGTGATCGCCGAGCCCCGCCAGAAAACCGTCGAGCGGGATCTTGAGATCGCCCGAATAGACCCCAAGGGACGACAGCGTGCCGCCGGGTCGGAGCACGCGCAGCGACGCCTCGAAGGTTTGCTGGCGTCCAAGCGCCTCGATGGAAACGTCGACGCCGCGTCCGTCGGTGAGGCGCCTGATCTCCTCCACCGGATCCGCCTTGGTGAAGTCGACCACGTGGTCTGCGCCCATGCGGCGCGCCATCTCCATCCGCTCGGGCACGCTCTCCACCGCGATGATCGTGGTGGCGCCCATCAGGCGGGCGCCGGCCGTGGCGCACAGGCCGATGGGACCTTGTGCGAACACGGCCACCATATCGCCGATGCGGATGCGTCCGCTCTCCGCGCCGGAAAAGCCTGTCGACATGATGTCCGGGCACATCAGCACCTGCTCGTCGGTCAGCCCGTCCGGTACCGGGGCAAGGTTCGCCATGGCGTCAGGCACGAGCACGTATTCGGCCTGGCAGCCATCGATGGTGTTGCCGAAGCGCCAGCCGCCGAGCGGCTTCCAGCCATGCTTCGTGCCGGCGCCGTCCTGGGAATGGCAGCCGCACAGGCAGGCGGCGCTGTGCCCGCTCGGCGTGATCGCACCGGCGATGACCCGCTGGCCCTCCCGGTAGCCGTGCACGGCCGCGCCGAGCTTCTCGATCACGCCGACCGGCTCATGGCCGATGGTCAGCCCACGGGCGACCGGGTACTCGCCCTTGAGGATGTGGATGTCGGTGCCGCAGATCGTCGTGGTGGTGATGCGCACGAGCGCATCGAGGGGGCCGACATCCGGGATCGGCTTCTCATCCAGAACGATGCGGCCGGGCTCGACGAAGATGGCGGCTTTCATCCTGGGCATGGTAGTCCTCCCCGTTTGGTTCAGGTGGGGGCGTGTCGGCCTCTGGGGTGCGCGATATGGATCGTGGCACAGTTGCCGGAAACCGACATTGACGCGGATCAAAACTATTCGAGGAGCCTCACCTCTCCGGGGCGCAGGGTGGTCCCCGATGTGGTCATAGGCGCCCGCCCACCATCACACGGGCCGACCTTCAGCCGGACTTCGTGTCTTCGGATTGGTCCGATGGGCTGATCGACCCGGCTCCCCTTTCGCCGACTGAGCCTTGGCCGGTTGCACCCCGTCCTTGAACCTGGATGCGCCGGGAGCGCTCCTGCCGCCCGGTCTTCGGCACGGTCACGGTCAGGACACCGTTCTCAAAGCTGGCCTGGACCTGCTCGGAGTCGACAGCATAGGGCAACCGCAGCGAGCGCTGGAAGGTGCCGTAGGAGCGCTCGACGAAGTGGAAGTTCTCCTTGTCGTCCTTGCGCTCGAACCTCTTCTCGCCCCGGATGGTGAGCACGTCGTCATCGAGGCTGACGTCGATGTCCTGCTCGGTCACGCCGGGCAACTCCGCCGTGATGCGGATTTCCTTGTCCGTTTCCGACACGTTCATGCTGGCGTTGACGAAGGTGCCGACATCGCCTTGGCTCTGGCTGCCGGAGGCGGCGGGCAGGCTGGCGCCGCGGAAGACATCGTCGAACAGGCGGTTCATCTCGCGGTGAAGCGACAGGAAGGGATCACCGGGAAACGTCCCGCCACCGGAGCGGAAGGGGGTCATGGTATTGCGGGCCATTGTGCGTTCCTCCTCATCAACCTGAGAACATGGGCGGGTGGTGTCCCGCGCCGGAAGGCCAACACAACTCGGACTTGATGTTGTCGGATCGGGGTATTCCGCCATGGGCGTAGCCTGAGCGAAAGCGCTCGATCCGCCGACAAATCATAATCCTCCATCGGCCGCATCGGAATGAAGATTTGGCCTAAATTGCATTTGGACTGCGGCCTTCAGGCACATCGGAGGGCGCCAAACGAGACGCCAATTACCAGGTCTGACTTGCCGATGCCCGTGCGGAGCAGTTCCGCCGGGAGAGCGAGCTGCGCGGCTATCAGGCAGCAGGCGGTCATGGGCACCGCCCTAAGGGGTCACCACTGACCGCCCTTGCATCGGTGCACAGGGGGTTCGCGCCTCTAGCCCGCACGCCGCCGAAACCTGGTGAAGACGAACCGCTGTCGGCCACCAGATGGCGTCTGATGATCCTCCTCAAATGCATCCAGGAGGTCGAAGTCGGGACCGAGAAGGCTCGCGATCATGCCCTGATCAGCCCTCAGGACGGGCAGGCCGCTGCACCGCTCGGGCCCGCTCGGGGCAAAGCCGGCGATCAGCACGAAGCCGCCCGGTCTGACCGCATGCCTGAGCGCAACCGCATAGGCGGCCCGGTCCCGCTCCTCCGTCAGGAAGTGCAGGACCGCCCGGTCGTGCCACAGATCGACGGTGAGGTCGGGCTGCCAAGCGGCAAGATCGGCCACGATGATTCGGACAGTTGATCCCGTATTGCCGAGGCGGGCCTTCGTCTTCGCCAGCGCAGCAGCAGAAACATCGAGGACGGCAATGTTGGTAAATCCCCCCTCAAGAAGGCCGTCCGGCAGGTGCGAGGCGCCTGCCCCGACGTCGAGGATGCTTGCGTCCTTCGGGAGGTTGCAGGCACGGATCAGGCGCAGGGAGGTTTCCGGCGTTGCCTGGAACCAGCTCACCGCCTCCTCGGCCTTGGTCGTGAAGATGGTGTTCCAGTGCTCCTGCCGCGTGACCGGCATCGTGACCTCCCGGTACGGTTGGCGAGGATGCAGACGTTGATCATCCGTGAGGCGTTGGCCCGCATGGACAAGGAACGCCTGATCTGCGGCAGGGCACGAAGACCGACCCCACCACCCAAGCGGCCAGGCGCTGACGTGGACTACTCCCGCATGAAGGCCTGGATTTCCTCGGGCGTGGCCTTGCCGTCCTTGTTGGCGTCGACCCTGTCAAAGATCCGCTTGTGGATGGCGGTGACCTCGTCGAAGGAGAGCCCGCCGTCGCCGTTCGCGTCGGCGATGGCAAAGAAGATCTTCATTGGCGCGGGGCCCGGCATGCCCGTCATGCCGCGTCCCATCATCCCAGGTTGCATCATCCCGCACATCATGGCGGGCTGACCAGATGGCATGCTGGACTGGGCCGGCTGGGCTCCCATGCCTTGGCCCATCATTCCGGACGGCGGCATCGCCTGTGTGAGCATCGTTTCGGGATGGTGCGGATCGGCTGGGACGGTTTGCGCGGAAGCCGTTGCCGTCATGCCGATTGCGAACATGGCGGCCAAGGCGGCTGCGCGGGAGAGTGTAGTCAAGGTCATCGGTTCCTCCTTGCCATTGCCGGATGCGATCTGAACACCAGTCAGGGCATCGGCTTGAAAACAGACTGCCCCGCCGTAGTGGGGCTTTTCGCTACGCAGGAAGCAGGTCGATCACGCGCATGATCGCGACCGTGGTGCCGGTGTTCTTGCTGTACTCCGGCATGCCCTTGGAGCACGACCACACATCGCCCTTCTTGTAGACGGTGTCACCCGCGCCCGTGTTGACGGTGAGCTCGCCTTCCAGCATGTGGCAGACCATGTCGTTGGACATGCTCGAACCGCTGGTGCTTGCACCCGGCTGGTAGATGTTGTCCCGCATCGAGACGGTCTTGTAGTTCGGGATCATCGTCTCGCGCTTCGTGTAGTCGACGCGGCGGACGCCGGGGGCGATTTCCCGACCTTCAGGCGAGCCGGAACTTTGGGCGGCCGCCCGCCCTGCTGGGACCAGTGTGGACGCAACCGCAAGACCGAGCAACGCGTGGCGACGGTTCAGCTGTTCCATGGTTTCCTCCCATGCAAGAGGCCACCCCAGCAACCAGAATTCCACGCCTGTCCGCGCGGCCTGTCAACAACTGTGCCATGTCCGCCCATCGCTCTTCGTGGGCATTGCCCGTCGGGCCCGGCGGTCACCGATCATGCCGACAACACACGCTTTTAAAAACGCGCTTGACCTTCCCATGATGGGAAGGTGCAACGGTCTGCTCATCGTCAACGCCAACCGGAGTTTTCCCATGTGCGGATGCAACACCCATCAGGCTCCCTCGGGCACCACCGCTGAGCGCGATCCCACTGGAGTGACCCTCAAGGTCGAGGACATGACCTGCGGGCACTGCGTCAGCACGATCACCAAGGCCGTCGAGGCTGGTTTGCCCGGCGCCCAGGTGCAGGCGGATCCGGCCACCAAGCTTGTCTTGATCCGGGGCACCCGTGACCTTGCCAAGGTCGAGGCCCTGATCGCCGACGCCGGCTACACCCCGACCGTTCCGGCACTCGGATAGGCCCGGGCGGGACCCAGGCCTCCTTCGATCCCGCTTTGTAAACCAAGGACTCGGACCATGCACCGCCTCCAGGCTCACAACCTCTTCCACATCCCCAAGATGATGTGTGACCGCTGTGTCGCCGCCCTGACCAGCGCCCTGCATGCCTTCGACGGGGTCGCCCGCGTTGAGGCCGACCTGGTGGCGCGCACGGTTCGGGTCGTCTCGCGACACTACGAGTCCGCACTCCTGCGAACCCTGCGCGAGGCTGGCTTTCACGCCGAGCCCGTCCTGCAACCCCTCGGATAAGGAGATCGCTATGCAGGCTCTTCCAAGGATCCTGGCGGCCACGGCATTGGCCCTCGCGCCGACTTCGGTGGCCTGGGCCGATCCGGGCCATGCCGGCCATGACAACACCGTGGAGGCAGCCTACGGACGGCCCGGCGATCCCGCCAAGGGTGGCCGCGTCGTCCAGGTCGTCATGACGGAGACTGACAGCGGCATGGCCTTCACGCCGGCGCGCATCGAGATACGCCAGGGCGAGCAGGTCCAGTTCGTCCTGCGCAACGGCGGCGAGCTCGACCACGAGCTTGTCATCGGCAACGTCGAGGCGAACCGCCGGCACGCCGAGGAGATGGCGAGCCGTCCGGACATGGCCCATGAGGATCCGAACGCCAAGCGCCTGGGGCCAAAGACCTCCGGCGTGCTGCGCTGGCAGTTCACCCAGGCCGGCACGTTCGAGTACGCCTGCCTTATCCCGGGCCACCGCGAGGCGGGCATGGTCGGGACCGTGGTGGTGAAGTGAGGTCCCGTTTGCATGGCCCAGCGAATCCGCCATAACAGGTCCCTGGCCGATCCCACAAAGGCCACAAAGACCCTAGAGGTAACGGTTTCGAAACCGGCCGCCCGTCAGATCATTGCCTGATCGCAGGAGCGAATCGTTGAACACCCTGTCGACCCACTTCCGGCGCCTGGTCACGAGCGTGATGCTCGTGGCGATGACGTCGTTCGTGCTCCACAGCGGCGCGCTGGCAGGCATGCACCGGCATGGGCTGGGCGCATCCGACTGCCAGCCGATGGCCTCCACCGCCCACGGGCACCAGCATGGGGCCGAGGCGCACGTTCACCAGGCCGCGCACGCTCACGGCGATGGGGTGGGCCACCACCATGCCCAGGTCGAGGCGGCTGACGAGAGCGCTTCCGACAACCAGCCGGCCAAAGCCAGCCTCGAAGGCCCTTGCTGCTCCAGCGCCTGCCCGGTCGCCATGGCCCCGTTGGGCCTGGATCCGATCTCCGCGCCGATGGGCATCGCGGTCGCGCTCCTGCCCATGTCCCAGAACGGCTCGGGCATGAGCCTCGACGGCCTCAAGCGCCCACCACGCCCCCCCAGCATCGCGTAACCGAGCGACCGGCCGAAGCCGCGTCGCTCCCGACGACGTGCTTGTGACCCGGGGTTCTCCCAATGTTTATCCGTTCCAACGGCGCCCTGCGCCGCCTCCAGGCCATGCTGATCGGCCTGGGCCTTCTGACCACCATCGCCGCTGCGGCGGTCGCCCACGAGGGGCATGACCACGGCGCTCCGCCGCCCGCCGCGGTCACCACCAACAATCCGCGGGTCAGCGCCCAGTCGGATGCCTACGAGCTCGTCGGCGTCCTCCGCGGCGACTGCCTAGGGATCTATCTCGACCGCTTCGCTTCGAACGAGCCCGCGACCGATGCCAAGATCGCGGTGACCGTCGGCGGCGACGAGGAAGCCCAAGCCGAGGCCGCAACCGATGGCACCTACACGGTGACCTCGCCCAAGTTCGCGGGCGAAGGCCCGCTGGAGCTCATCTTCGCCGTCACCGCGCCAAGCAGCGACGACCTGCTGATCGGCACGCTGCAGCTGCCCGCCAAGGCCGTTGCCGCGGCTCCGGCATCGGCACGCTCCTCGCCGCTCCAGGTCTTGCAGAACACGCCAACCGTGCGCATCGGCAGCATCGAGGTCGCCACGCCCTACATGATCGCCGGCGTCGCGCTCACACTCGGCTTCCTGCTCGGCTTGGCGGCCCGGAGCCGGAGGAAGCTTGTCCCGGTCGCGGGCCTGGCCCTCGTGGTGCTCGTCGTCTCGACGGCCTATGCCTTCGCCCACGAAGGACACGACCATGGGGCGGAGGCCGCCAAGGCCGCCCTTCCCGCCGGCGACACCCCGCGCCGGCTGCCGGATGGCACGGTGTTCGTGCCCAAGCCGAGCCAGCGCCTGCTCAACGTGCGGACGACCGTCTCGAAGCCCGAGGAGGCGCAAAAGGCCGTGAACCTGATCGGACGCGTCATCGCCGATCCGAACCGCTCGGGCCTGGTGCAGAGCATCAACGGCGGGCGCATCATCTCTCCCGAGAAGGGACTTCCCCGCCTCGGTCAGGCGGTCCGGAAGGGCGACGTGCTCGCCCTGGTCGAGCAAGCTGTGCCCCAGGCCGACCGCACCACGCTGTCCGAGCGCGTTGGCGAGATCGAGCAGGAGATCGCCCTCGCCGAGACCAAGCTCAAGCGTGTGCGCCAGCTATCGGATCGCGGCGTCGCCCCGCCGAGCCAGGTCACCGACGCCGAGACCGAGCTGGAAGGCCTACGCCGCCGCCGCGAGATCGTGCGCCAGACCCGCATCGAGCCCGAGGTCCTGCTGGTCCCCATCGACGGCACCATCGCCGCGGCGCGGGTCGTCGCCGGCCAGGTCGTCGCCTCCCAGGACGTGATCTTCCAGATCGTCGACCCGAAGGGCCTCTGGGTGGAGGCGCTCGTCTACGGGGAGATCGATCCCGCCAAGGTCACCGGCGCCAGCGCCACGGCCGTCGACGGCACGCCCCTGAAGCTCGCCTTCCAGGGCTTCAGCAAGGCGCTCCAGCAGCAGGCGACCGTGGTGCAGTTCGCCGTCGAGAACCCGCCGGGCAACCTGTCGGTCGGCTCGCCGGTCACGGTGTTCGCGCTGAACGGGGCCTCCGTCAGGGACATCATCATGCCCCGGGATGCGGTCGTGCGCGGCGCCAACGGCGAGGCGGTGGTGTGGCGCCACACGGATCCGGAGCACTTCGAGGCACGTCCCGTCCGGACCGAGCCCTTCGACGCCACCCGGCTCGTGATCCGGGCCGGCGTCGCCGAGGGCGAGCGGATCGTGATCCGCGGCTCCGAGCTCATCAACCAGATCCGGTGAGGCGGCGATGTTCAACTTCCTCGTCAGAAACAGCCTCAAGAGCCGGCTCTTCGTCATCGCGGCCGCGCTCGTCCTCGTCGCCTACGGCTCGTGGATCCTGCCGCGGGTGCCCGTGGACGTGTTCCCCGATCTCAACCGTCCCACCGTCACCCTGATGACCGAGGCGGAGGGCCTCGCGCCGCAGGAGGTGGAGCAGCTCGTCACCTACCCGCTAGAGACCGCGATGAACGGCATGCCTGGCGTGACGCGGGTGCGTTCCGTCTCGGGCGTCGGCCTGTCCATCGTGTACGTCGAGTTCAACTGGAGCACGGACATCTACCGCTCGCGTCAGCTCGTGGCCGAACGCCTTGCCCTCGTGGGCGAGCAGCTCCCGACCGGCGTCACCCCGCAGATGGGACCCGTGACCTCGATCATGGGCGAGATCATGCTGGTCGCCGTGACCAGCGACACCGTCGCGCCGATGGAGGTGCGCGAGATCGCCGACTTCATCATCCGGCCGCAGCTCCTCACCATCGCAGGCGTCGCCCAGGTGATCCCTATCGGTGGCGAGGTCCGGCAATACCGCATCGTGCCCAACATCGCGGCCCTGCAGGCGCTCGACGTCACGCACGAGCAGATCGAGGCCGCGGTCACCCGCTTCGGCACCAACACCGGCGGCGGGTTCGTCGACCAGCACGGGCGCGAGTACCTCATTCGCAACGTCGGCATGACCCGGCGCCTTGAGGACCTGCGCAAAACGGTCGTGGTCCACAAGCAGGGCCAGCCGGTCTTCCTGCACCAGGTAGCGCAGGTCGACTTCGCCCCGCGCGTGAAGCGCGGCGACGCCGGCTTCCAGGGCAAGCCCGCCGTGATCGTGTCGATCCAGAAGCAGCCCGGCGCCGACACGGTCGACCTCACCGGCAAGATCGAAGCCGCGCTGGCCGAGATCCAGAAGACGCTGCCGCAGGGCGTGTCGGCAACGAACCTGCAGTTCCGGCAGGCAACCTTCATCGAGACCTCGGTCGACAACGTGAAGCGGGTGCTGCTTGAGGCCGCGGCCGTGGTTGCCGTGATCCTAGTCCTGTTCCTGATGAACGTCCGGGCGACCGTGATCTCGCTCACGGCGATCCCGATCTCGATCCTGGTGACCGTGCTCGTCTTCAACGCCTTCGGGCTCACCATCAACACGATGACCCTCGGCGGCCTGGCCATCGCCATCGGCGAGCTCGTCGACGACGCTGTGGTCGACGTCGAGAACATCCTGCGCCGCCTCAAGGAGAACCGGGAGCTTACCGAACCGCGGCCTGTGCTGGAGGTGATCTCTGCGGCCTCGCAGGAGGTCCGCTCCGGCATCGTCTACGCCACGATGATCATCATCCTGGTGTTCATCCCGCTCTTCGCCCTCTCAGGCATCGAGGGGCGCCTCTTCGCGCCGCTCGGCGTGGCCTACATCGTCTCGATCCTCGCCTCGCTCGTCACCTCGATCACCGTGACGCCCATGCTCGCCTACTACCTGCTTTCGGGGCGGGTGAAGGGCCACGAGCACGACAGCTTTGTGGTGCGCCACCTCAAGCGCGGCAACGCGGCCCTGCTGCGCTGGGCCTTCGCGCACCGCGGGGTCCTGTTCACCACCATCCTGCTGGGCGTTGGCCTGGCGGCCTATGGGGCGACGCTGCTGCCGCGGGCCTTCCTGCCGCCGTTCAACGAAGGCACGCTCACGATCAGCCTCGCCTACAATCCAGGCATCGCTCTGGCCGAGAGCCACCGGCTCGGGCTGGTCGCCGAGAACCTGATCAAGGACGTGCCGGAGGTGATCTCGGTCGGACGCCGCACCGGTCGCGCCGAGCTCGACGAGCACGCCGAGGGCGTGCACTCGTCCGAGATCGATGTCGATCTGAAGCGGTCGGAGCGCTCGAAGGAAGAGGTCATGGGCGACATCCGCGCCCGCCTGGCCGTCCTGCCGGCGACGCTCAACGTGGGCCAGCCGATCTCGCACCGTCTCGACCACATGCTCTCGGGCGTGCGCGCCGAGATCGCGCTCAAGATCTACGGCGAGGACATCGACACGCTGCGCACCCTGGCGGAGGGCCTGCGCGAGCGGCTGTCGGGCGTCGAAGGGCTTGTCGATCTGCAGGTCGAGAAGCAGGTGCGCATCCCGCAGCTGCGGATCGACGTCGACTACGAGAAGGCCGCGCTCTACGGCCTCACCCCGGCGACGGTGACGCAGGGCCTGGAGACGATGTCGAACGGGCGCACGGTCTCGCAGATTGTCGAGGGCAACCGCCGCTTCGACGTGGTGATGCGCCTGTCCGACCAGGACCGCTCCACCGGCTTGGGCGACCTGCTCATTGCCACGCCGACGGGCCACGTGCCGCTGCGCATGATCGCGGATGTCGAGGAGACGGACGGGCCGAACCAGGTGCTGCGCGAGAACGGCCAGCGCCGCATCGCGGTCCTCGGCAACACCGACGGCCGGCGCGACATGGCGGCGATCATCGCCGACATCCGCCGCATCACCGCGGAGACGCAGTGGCCTCAGGGCTACGTCACCCGCCTGGAGGGCACCTTCCAGGCGCAGGAGGAGGCGACGCTCCGGATCGGGGCGCTCTCGCTCCTGTCGCTCGCGATGGTGTTCGTCGTGCTCTACAGCCGCTACCAGTCGCCGGCCCTGGCGCTGATCATCATGGGCAACATCCCGCTGGCGCTCATCGGCAGCGTGATCGCGATCAACATCGCCGGGCAGCCGCTCTCCGTCGCGTCGATGATCGGCTTCATCACGCTCGCCGGCATCTCGGCCCGCAACGGCATCCTGAAAGTCTCGCACTACATCAACCTCGCGCTCTACGAGGGCGAGCAGTTCGGCAAGGACCTCGTGATCCGCGGCAGCCTAGAGCGGCTGACCCCGGTGCTGATGACGGCGCTCTCAGCCGGTCTCGCCCTCATCCCGCTGCTGATTGGGGCGGACGAGCCCGGGCGCGAGATCCTGCACCCGGTGGCGGTGACGATCTTCGGCGGGCTGATCTCGGCGACGCTGATCGACACCTTCCTCACCCCGGTCCTGTTCCTGACCTTCGGCCGCAAGCCATTGGAGCGCATCCAGGCCAGCCGCGAGGGCCGCGCCGACAGTCTTACTCCGGCGGAAGCCTTCTGATCCCCATCCAAGGAGAAACACCATGAAGCATCTCATCCTCGCCCTCGCCCTCGCCCTCGCCATCGTATCTGCCCCCTTGGCGGCGAAGGCCCACGAGATGGCGAATGGCCCGAACGGCGGACCCGTCGTCGACAGCTCGGGCCATCACGTCGAAATGGTCGCCAAGGGCTCCGAGCTCATCCTCTTCCTCACCGAGGCGGACGATAAGCCGCTGGCGTCCGCAGGCGCCAAGAACGCCCGGGCCATCGTGCAGGACGGCGGCAAGACGGCGACCGTGCAGCTCCAACCCGCCGAGCCCAACAGGCTCGTCGGCGCCCTGGCCCAGCCGCTCGGAACGGGCGCGCGCGTGGTCGTCTCGGTCACCATGACCGACGGCCACGCCGTCCAGGCCCGCTTCGTCAACAACTGAGCTTTCCTGACAGCAAGGAGAAAACGATGAAGACCATCACGAAAACCATCGCCGCCCTCGCGATCACCGCCGTGGCCGGCATGGCGTACGCGCAGACCTCGCACCAGGGCCACGGCAGCATGCCGATGTCCGGCGCCATGCCCATGGACAACATGGACCCGGCGGCGATGCAGACGATGATGCAGGGCATGATGAAGGACATGATGCCGTCGCCGAATGATCCGGCCTCGACCAAGGACTTCAAGGCGGCGGACATGCAGATGATGCGCAACATGCACGTGCCCTACACGGGCAACGCGGACGTGGACTTCCGCACCCACATGATCCCGCACCACCAGGGCGCCATCAACATGGCGAAGGTTGCACTGGCGCACGCCAAGGATCCCGAGACGAAGCGAATGGCCCAGAAGATCATCGACGATCAGGAGAAGGAGATCGCCGAGATGCAGGACTGGCTCAAGAAGAACGGCAAGTAGCGGCTGTCCGCATCAAAAGCCTGTCGCGAGTGACCATTGAGGTGCATGCTTGTCCCGACCATTCGCAGCGCAAGGCAGCCTGAGCGGCTGCCGGAAAGGCGTCCGATGAACACCATCCCCGTGACACGGCGCAGACTCGTCGTCGGCCTCGCGGCTGGCGCCCTGCTAGCTCATTCCCGTTCCTTGCGAGCCCAAGACCTTCCGAAGATCGTCGTCAGCAAGGATCCGACCTGCGGCTGCTGCACCAGCTGGGTCGACCACTTGCGCCAGGCGGGCTTCTCCGCCGACGTGATCGAGACGCCGGAGATCAACCGCGTGAAGGTGCGCCTCGGCGTGCCACAGGACCTGGCCTCCTGCCACACCGCTGAGATCGGCGGCTACATCATCGAGGGCCATGTGCCGGCCGACGCGATCAAGCGCCTCCTCGCGGAGAAGCCAGCGGGCAAGGGTCTCGCCGTCGCGGGCATGCCGATGGGCTCGCCCGGCATGGAGATGGAGGGCATGGCGCCGGAGACCTACGAGGTGGTCCTGTTCGGGCCGACTGGTCAGAAGACCTTCGCCCGTTATGAGGGCGCCCGCCTGCTGTGACGCCTACCTGACGGAGATCCCTGATGTTGCGCCTTGGCATCGCGCTTGCCGCAACCCTTCTCGCCCCCAGAGCCGCCCACGCCCAGCATGCCTCCGCCTCACCCTATGCGGGGATGGAGCATCGTGCCGTGAAGGCGCTTTCCGACCAGCAGATTGCCGACCTCCGCGCTGGCCGCGGCATGGGGCTGGCGCTGCCGGCGGAGCTGAATGGCTATCCGGGGCCGATCCATGTCCTGGAACTCGCCGACCGGCTCGGGTTGTCCGGGGAGCAGCGCGCCCGCGTGCAGGAGCTCCATGCGGCCATGAAGGCGGAGACCGTTCCCCTGGGCGAGCGCTTGATCGCGCAGGAGACCGCCCTCGACCGGCAGTTCGCCACCAAGTCCGTCACCCCGGCAAGCCTGCAGGCCGCAACGGCCGACATCGGAGCGACGCAAGGCACCCTCCGTGGAGCCCACCTGCACTATCACCTCTCCACCCTTGAGGTCCTCACGCCCGAGCAGGTGCATCGGTATGGCGAGTTGCGCGGGTACCAGGCGTCGGGCGGACATGGACACGGCGCCAAGCGCCACCATTGAACGTCCTGGGCTTCGACGCACTGAACGGTGCGCCTCTAGCCATGGCTCCGGTGAAACCGGGTGAACACAAACCGCTGCCGCCCGCCTGACGGGGTCTGATGATCCTCCTCGAACGCGTCCAGAAGGTCGAAGCCGGGACCAAGAAGGCTCGCAATCATGTTCTGATCAGCCCGGAGGACGGGCAGGCCACTGCAACGCTCCGGTCCGCTCGGGGCAAAGCCCGAGATCAGGACAAAGCCACCTGGCTTCACCGCACGCCGGAGCGCGTCCGCATAGGCCGTCCGGTCCCGCTCCTCCGTCAGGAAGTGCAGGACCGCCCGGTCGTGCCAGAGGTCGACGGTGAGGTCCGGCTGCCAGACGGCGAGGTCGGCCGCGATGAAGCGGACCGTCCGCCCCTTGTCGCCGAGGCGGGCCTTGGTCTTCGCCAGGGCGGCGGCCGAGATGTCGAGCACGGCGATGGTGCTGAACCCTTCAGCGAGAAGGGCATCCGGCAGGTGCGAGGCGCCTGCCCCGACGTCGAGGATGCTTGCGTCCTTCGGGAGGTTGCAGGCACGGATCAGGCGCAGGGAGGTTTCCGGTGTCGCCTGGAACCAGCTCACCGCCTCCTCGGCCTTGGTCGTGAAGATCGTGTTCCAGTGCTCCTGCCGCACGTCAGACATTGGGCTGCTCCGTCGAACCCGGCGCCAGCGCAATGGTGACATAAATCCGGAGCATGGTCTCACGGCCGATCAGGAGGATCCTGTCATATTGCCGGCTTGCCGCATCGCCCTCACCCTCTTGGCTTTTCTCGCATTCACCGGATCAGGATCTGCCCAGCAATCGCAGCAAGTCTTTCCGCTGCCCAACGGCGCCTATCCGCATGACGTGGCGCCCGCCCCGGATGGCAAAGTGTGGTACTCCGCCCAGCGCAATGGCGCCCTCGGCATCCTCGACCCGACCACAGGCCAGAGCCGCGAGATCAAGCTCGGGCCGAAATCCGCCCCACACGGCGTGATCCAAGGGCCCGATGGCGCGGCCTGGCTCACCGACGGAGGTCAAAACGCCATCGTGCGCGTCGATCCTGCGACCGAGAAGGTCTCAGTGTGGAAGCTTCCCGAGGACACCGGCTACACCAACCTGAACACCGCCGTGTTCGACAAGGACGGCATGCACTGGTTCACAGGCCAGAACGGGTTCTACGGTCGGCTGAACCCGCGGAGCGGCGAGATGGAGGTCTGGAAGGCCCCGCGTGGCCGTGGCCCTTATGGCATCACGGCCACGCCGGAGGGCGACGTCTATTACGCCTCGCTCGCCGGCAACCACATCGCGCGCATCGACAAGGCGACAGGCGAGGCGACGGTGATCGAACCGCCGACGAAGGGTCAGGGTGCCCGTCGCGTCTGGTCAGACTCGAAGGGGCGCATCTGGGTCTCGGAGTGGAACGCCGGCCAGCTCGGACTGTACGATCCGAAGGCGAATAGCTGGCGGGAATGGAAGCTGCCGGGTGACAAGCCCCAGGCCTACGCCGTCTATGTCGACGACAGCGACATCGTCTGGGTGTCTGACTGGGGCGCCGATGCCATCCTGTCCTTCGATCCGACCACCGAACAGTTCACGAGCTATCCGATGTCAGAGGCCGATGCCAACGTGCGCCAGATCCTTGGCCGGCCGGGTGAGGTCTGGCTACCGAAGTCGGGGGCGGACCGGCTGATGGTGATCCGCACGGCCCGGCAGTCGCAGTGATCTGGCGGCTTGTTCCTGCGGCAGCCCTTCTGCTGGGCATCACAGTCGTCGGCGCACACGCAGATGGTGGCGACCCGGTGCGGGGCGAGAAGGTGTTCCAGTACTGCTACTCGTGCCACTCCGTGCAGCCGGACGAAACGAACCTGCAGGGCCCGAACCTGCACGGGGTTGTCGGGCGCAGGATCGCGTCGCAGGAGGGGTTCTCCTATTCCCCTGCCCTGCGTGCCTTCGCCCAGCGCGAGGAGCGTTGGAGCAAGGAGCTTCTGGATCGCTATCTGGCTGCTCCCTACAAGCTGGTGCCGAAGACCAGCTTGGCTTTCCCGGGCGTTGAGGCACAGGACGAACGCGCCGATCTGATCGCGTATCTTCGTTCGAACGGCAGTCCTTTCTGAGGGCGCCAGTCACCGGCGCTCGGGATTTTCGCCTACATCCAACCCAGTGTGAGTCCCGCGACCCCGAGATCGATTACCGTGCTGCTGATTTGCCTTCAGCTCGGCCAGTTCACGCTCGGGGCCGCGACGGTGGCTGCGTTCAGCCTGGGGCTGGTGATCACCATGGTGTCTATCAGCGTGGCGGCCGCTTGGGGCATCCAGCATGCGTCGAAGCGGATCAACTTCTCCGACCGCCTGCTCCGGCGGCTGCCGCTGGCCTCGGCGGAGTGCTCGGCGTCATCATGCTCGTCCAAGGCGTCGCGGATCTCGCGGCCCCTGCGCGGCCCTGTCATAAGGGTCCGGTCTTCTGGGCCTTTCAGGGGTGTAGCGATTGCCCTGGCTTTCAGTTGCTCATTGACCTTGAGCATGCCGCCGCGACCGCCTGAGCGAAATCGCTCTGGCTGAAAGGCTTCTGGAGCGTGGGGCAATCCCGGAAGCTGTCCCGGAGCCCGTTCGAACCATACCCGGTGGCGAAGATGAGCGGAATGCCGCGACCCCGGATCACCTCGGCGATGGGATAGCTGAGGGTGCCTCCCAGGTTGAGGTCGAGAACGGCGAGATCGAACTCCCCTTCGCGGGCCAATGTCAGAGCACTGTCGAATGTCGCCGCGGGTCCTACAATCCGGGCGCCGCAGTCCAGGACCATGTCCTCCAGGAGCATGCTGACCATGGCCTCGTCTTCGACGACAAGAATCCGATGTTTCAGTTCACTGACTGACACGGGTACGCCTCCAAGGCTGTGCCGCGCCGGACACGCGAGGTCCTGAGTCTTGGCGAGGTTAACAACATTAACATTGCTTTAACCTCTATCAGAACCATCGGCTTCGCACTCACATATGTTGGTGGGTGCCCCTGCCACAGCGGCACTGCTCGCCGGAGGGGCCACACCCTCGGGAGCGCCGTGAAGGAAACCACCTCTCCGCCTCTCCGCCTCTCAGGGTGTGATGCAGATGGCCACGCCGCAATTGATGGTCGGCCCGGGCAACGTTGGGTAAGTCGAAGAGGTGCCTTCAGCGCTCCTCCGGCGGCTTGATGGCCGAGAATTGCCAGAGCAGCGTCAGGTCGTAGGCTGCCTTCAGGGTGCCGGCGAGGACGAGTGGCCAGCCGAACGGCGACACGGTCAGCAGCCATCCGGACAGGAGTGGGGCGAGAGCCGACGCGAGGCTCCGCGGCACGGCTGTGACACTTGCTGTGGCCGGCCTTTCCTCCGGCCGGACTACCGCCATGACGTAGGAGGAGCGGGTCGGGACATCCATCTGCGACAGCAGGCTCCGCAGGATCAGCAGCCCGAACGCGATCCAGACCGTCGGGGCGAACGCGGTCAGGATCAGGAAGACGCTTGACGGAAGGTGCGTGAACACCATGGTGTTGATCAGCCCGAAGCGTTTGGCCAGCGGCACCGCCGCGAAATACGACACAGCCGAGCACAGGCTGGTGACGAAGAAGACCGCCCCGATGGTGGCGACGCCGATGCCGAACCGCTCACTCAGCCAGATCGTGAGCAGGGCGTTGATGACGAGCCCTCCGCCGAAAGCGTCAACCGAGAACAAGGCCGCCAGTCGGTAGACGATGCCGCGCGACGGGCCCAAAGGTGCCGGCGGGCTGTCGGTGCCCGCTTCCGCCCGGGGCGACAGATGGCGATAGAGGAAGAACGTGAGCAGCCCGATGGCCGCGTACAATCCGAACAAGGCGGTCACTGTGGCCGATGGCGCGATGACTGGAGCGAGCCAGTCCACCATGCCCACCGAGAGCGCCCCTAGAGCACCGAAGAAGGCGCCGACAAAACTGTAGCGAGCGAACGCCGCCGTCCGTTCCTCATCGGCGACGACATGGGACAGGACAGTGTGCTCCAGGGGCAGGAAGACGCTGACGTCGCCGCCGGACGGATTGAGTGTGCCGACGAAGGCGATCAGGAACAGCGGCCAGAACGCCTCAATCCCGGCAAATCCCAGTCCGGTCGCGGCCATCAGGAGGCTTGCGGCCAGCAGGGCCCGCCGCCGCGGGATCCGGTAGGCCACCAGCCCGAGCGCGAGCGTCAACAGGGCCGAGCCCAGCAATGACGCGGTCGAGAGGAGACCCACACCGAAGGCATCGTAGCCGAGGCGCGAGAGATGCACCGGCAGCAGGATTGCCACGTAGCCGTCGCCGAAGGCGCGAAGGGACCGCGCCATGAGAACCCGCCTGATGTCCGGTGGCAGACCTCGGTTCGAACGGCTCCGGTGGCCCACTTCGGAGCTTGGTTCGGCTTTGATGGTGCTGGCTGATGGCATGCGGCGTCCCTTCTGGAAAACAGGACGCGATGCTTGGGCATGCCGCCTCGTGGGGAGATCGCAATCCCCATGGGCCCAGTCGAAATCCGGGGGGTGTCGCTGTCAATCGTTGCGAGGCAGCACTGGCGGACTGCATCGTCAGCCGCATCGAATGCGCCGCGCGCCTTGCGGCTGAAAGCCCGGCCTTTGCTCCAACCTCTCCGTAGTCTGGATCGTAAACCGCAGCCAGGGCTGGTATGAGCGCGGCACCGGGCAGCCTGCGGGCGGGCCCCGTTCCGCGGAAGCAGTCTGCGGCGGCATTAAGGCGGCCGAGTAGCAACCTGGATCGTGATCAGTAGAGCACCGAAGGGAAGTAGCAGCCCTTCGGCTCCTCATAGCGGCCCATCGTCATGAGCGTCACCGGCTTGATGGCCCTCATCCCCTGATGCAGGCCCCAGCGGAACAGGTTCGCCTGCCGTGTCGGCAGGAGCATCGAGAGCGGCTCCGCGCTCAAGGCTCCCGCACCGGCCAGGAGCGCCCGCATGTCGAGTTCGGTCTCGGCCACGCCATGGTTCATCAGCCAGAACGTTGCCGCCGAGAGATAACCCGTGATGCGGCCCTTCCGCTCGACGACGAAGGGCGCGAACACCCGCAGCGCCTCCTGGAGTTCGTGGGTGCGCTCGACACCATGAACGGCCGCGCATAGCGCCCCGCATGCGTCCAGGTCTGCGGCGACCATGGGCCGGACCGCATAGCCCAGATCGGGTCCGCTGCGGGGCGTGCCGCGCATCAGCAGGAGCGGCTCCCGGACATCGAACCCGAGCGAGGCGTAGAGCGCCATCGAGCGGGTGTTGAAGGCATCCTGGACAAGGCGGACGCCCATCGCGTCGCCCGCCCGGGCTAAAGCGGCCTCCATGAGCCGCCGCCCGACCCCACTTCCTTGTAAGGCCGGATCAACGGTGATCGGCCCGATGCCACGGATCGGATCGCCCTCGGCCATGAAGTTGCTGCCGACCACCCGCCCGTCCAGCTCCGCCACCACGCCATAGATGGATGGGGCCGCGATGAAGGTCGTGGCAAGCTGCGTTCCTGCCTCTGCCGAGGGGAAATCCCATGGGAAGCCGTGCTGGTCCGCGATCCCCCTGAAAGCCTCGAAGATGATGCGCCCACAGGCCTCCGTATCGGCCGGTGTGGCGGGGCGGATCTCCGGAGTCATCGCCGCCTCCCTGTCTGGCAGTCCCTCCCGTGCGTCGGTGTCGGCAACGGGGCTGCATCGCCAGTCAAATTCCCGCAGAAAAGCCCCTCACGCAAACGAGAATCCGAGCCAAATCGTGATGAAGACAAGGGAGCTGACGATGGCGGCCCACTCCGATCCCGTGAGCCTGCCCGAGGGTGACACTGATGAATTGCCCAGGATCATGATAACCCCCTCGTTTCGTTCGCATGCACTGTCGCCAAGCAGGCAATGGACCCAGCCCAACCTGCTCCAAGGTACATCGGGGGCTACGGCGTGGATGTGCCAGGCGACACGTCCGCAGCCGAGTTCGCATCCAGCACAGCGGCAGCGCAAGGAGGGCATTCGTATCGAAGCCAGGTGCTTTGGACCGCCAGGGAACGGCAGGACACGCGATGACCCGAAAGCACCCGGAAAGAGTACGTTGATCCACGTATTTCGAATATCCTAGAAATAGCGCTTGACGGCTGACCCGAGTAGGTTCATCGTTATTTCCATGAACGTCGAACAAGCAGCCAAGCAACTCGAAGCGCTCGGGAACAACACCCGGCTCCAGGTCTACCGCACCTTGGTGCGGGCCGGAGAGGCCGGCCTGCCAGTTGGGCAGATCCAGGAGCGTCTCGGCATTCCGCCGTCGACGCTGTCGCACCACCTGCAGCGGCTCCTGCTGACCGGACTGGTGAAGCAGGAGCGACAGGCCACGACCCTGATCTGCCGGGCCAACTATCCGGTGATGAACGGCCTTATCAGCTTCCTGGCCGACGAGTGCTGTGCCGATGCCGGATGCGGAGCCCAAACGGAAAACGCCGCTTGATATATTTTTGCTCACTATTTCCATAGTACCGGAAATATAAAAAGGAGAGGCAGATGCCCGGTTTCCTTCCGTTCGTCCTCCATCTCGCCCGCGCGGCCCGGAACCGCCGGCACGTCGTCACCCTCAGTGAACTGGACGATCATCTCCTGCGCGACATCGGCCTCCAGCGGGCGGACGTTCTCGCCGTCCTGGCCCAGCCGCGCCACCGCGATCCCTTACGGATGCTCAAGATCCTGTGCTGCCACGGCCGGGTCTTCGTCGAGCGCGTGCGCGAAGGCTTCGCTCCCCGACCCGCCTCCTGTTGCTGACCAGGGAGTCCTCTCATGACCTCGTCCGATGCTCTTCCCGTTGCCGTGATCGGCGCAGGCCCGGTCGGGCTCGCCGCCGCCGCCCACCTGATCCAGCGCGGCCTGCCCGTGAAGGTCTACGAGGCCGGCGCGACCGTCGCCGCCAACGTCCGCGACTGGGGCCACGTCCGCCTGTTCTCGCCGTGGGAGTACAACACCGACACGGCGGCGCGTGCGCTACTCCACGCACACGGCTGGCAGGAGCCGCCCGGCAAGGCGATGCCGACGGGCTCGGACCTCTACGAGGCCTACCTCAAGCCACTCGCCGACACGCCCGAGATGGCAGCCGTGATCGAGACCGGCGCCCAGGTGAAGGCGATCACCCGCCAGGGCGCCGACAAGGTCCTCAGCAAGGGCCACGAGACCAAGCCGTTCGTGCTCGCCGTCTCGAACGGCAACGGCGCCATCCGGCGCGACCTGGCGCGGGCGGTGATCGATGCCTCGGGAACGTGGACGGCCCCGAACCCGCTCGGCGCGGGCGGCATCCTCGCCGAGGGCGAAGCGGAGCATGCCAATCACATTGCCTACGGGATCCCGGACGTGCTCGGGCGCGACCGCGCCGCCTACGAGGGGAACACGATCCTGGTGGTCGGTGCCGGGCACTCGGCCGCGAACGTACTCCTCGACCTCGCCCGGCTGGCGGAACGGAACCCTGAGACCTCCATCGTGTGGGCAACCCGCGGCGAGAACCTGATGCGGGTCTATGGCGGTGGCAGCGCCGACCAGCTCCCGGCCCGCGGTGAGCTCGGGTTGGCCCTCAAGGCGCTCGTCGACAGTGGGCGGGTCACCCTGGTGGCCGGCTTCTCCGCCACCCGCGTGAAGACCACCGGCGATCAGGTGATGGTCGAAGGCGAGACCGCGGACGGCATCCGCGAGCTCGGCCCCGTCGACCGGATCGTGGTGTCCACCGGACAGCGCCCGGACCTGAACCTCACCCGTGAGCTCCGGCTCGACCTCGACCCGTGGCTGGATAGCTCGAAGGCGCTCGGCCCGCTGATCGACCCGAACCTGCACTCCTGCGGGTCGGTGCCGCCGCACGGTCACCGCGAACTCGCCCATCCGGAGCCGGGCTTCTACACCGTCGGCATCAAGAGCTACGGCCGTGCTCCGACCTTCCTGATGCTCACCGGGTACGAGCAGGTGCGCTCGGTGGTGGCGGCTATCGCCGGGGACCTCGCCGCGGCGGACGACATCCATCTCGTCCTGCCGGAGACGGGTGTCTGCTCGACCAACCTCGTGCAGGACGGCACGGCAGCATCGTCGGACTGCTGCGGCGGCCCAGCACCGGCGCAGGCCAACGCCTGCTGCGTCGCCGATGCCGAGGCCAAGGACAAGTCGGGCTGCGGCTGCGGTCCCGCAAAGGCGCCGGAGAAGGTTGCGGAACCAGCCGGCTGCTGCTGAGATCACCCAGTGTCGAACTCCGCAGCCGAGGCCGTGGTGGAGGATCCCGCCAGCCTGAAACCAAGCCCCCGGGTGGTCATCTCCACCCTGGGCGTCACGCAAATCCTCGCCTGGGGATCGTCCTACTACCTGCCCGCGGTGCTCGCGAAGCCGATGGCCGCCGACACCGGCTGGTCGCTGGCCTGGGTCGTGGGCGGACTGTCCGCCGGGCTGCTCGCGGCGGGCCTGGTCGCGCCGTGGGTCGGACGCACCATCGACACCAAGGGCGGCCGTCCGGTCCTCATCGGCAGCTCGGTCCTCCTCGGATCGGGGCTGGCGTTGTTGGCGCTGGCCCACAGCCTCCCGATGTACTTCATGGCCTGGCTCCTGATGGGCGTCGGCATGGGCTCGGGGCTCTATGACGCGGCGTTCGCCACCCTAGGCCGCCTCTACGGCAAGCAGGCGCGTGGCGCGATCACCAGCCTGACCCTGTGGGGCGGCTTCGCCAGCACCGTGTGCTGGCCCCTGAGCGCCTGGCTCGTCGAACATCTCGGCTGGCGCGGTGCCTGCGCCGTCTATGCCGCAATTCAGATCTTCATCTCGCTTCCGCTGCACGCCTTCGTTCTGCCCGACATCCATGCCGCCAAGCCGGATGGCAAGCCGGCCGGGAGCGCCTCAGAAGCCGCGTCCGCGGCCATCCTGACGGGGACCAGACGGACGCGGGCCTTCCTGTTGCTCGCCACCATCCTCACCCTCGGGGCCGTGACCGCGTCCATGATCGGCGTGCATCTGCTGACCTTCCTGCAGGCCCACGGCCTGGAACTCGCGGGGGCCGTCGCCCTCGGGGCGCTAGTCGGACCGTCCCAGGTCGGGGCTCGGGTGGTCGAGATGGCGTTCGGGCGTCATTACCATCCGATCTGGACCATGGCCGCCTCCGTGACCTTGGTCGCGACCGGTGTCATCCTGCTCGCCGCCGGCTTCCCGATCCTGGCCCTGGCGTTGGCGCTCTACGGGGCCGGCAACGGGATCGGCTCCATCGCCAAGGGCACGCTCCCGCTCGCGTTGTTCGGACCCTTTGGGTACGCCTCGCTGATGGGCAGGCTGGCCATGCCGAGCCTTCTCGCACAGGCGCTGTCGCCATCCATCGGCGCGGTCCTGATCGAGTGGAATGGCGCGGACGCGGCGCTCCGCTTCCTGGCCGGGCTGGCTTGCCTCAACCTCGCCCTCACGGGCCTGCTGTGGGTGACCGCCCGAAAAGGCTGAGCTAGGCCGGCAGTGACGGATCATCGAGGTGCTGGCTGACCATTGCGAATGTCGGCACCACCAGCACCAAGTGACAGGCTGT
This sequence comes from Microvirga arvi, assembly GCF_016892765.1. Classification (GTDB taxonomy): domain Bacteria; phylum Pseudomonadota; class Alphaproteobacteria; order Rhizobiales; family Beijerinckiaceae; genus Microvirga; species Microvirga arvi. Next base: position 2,967 of record NZ_JAFEMD010000054.1, on the reverse strand, counting down.
CCTGGCTGAGCAGTTTGGAGCAGCAAAAATCCAAAACAGGATGATGCCGTGGTGCGGCATTGCCCCAGATCAAGGTGACATTGCGAGGCCGCCGATAATCAATGGTTTCGGACGCTTGACCTTGCCATCATGGGAAGGCCGAGGATGCATTCCTCCGCAGGACCGCGAGGTGAACCATGACCGGTGATGGGACCATCGAAGGACAGGCGCATGAGGGACATGATCATCATGCCCGCCACGGACATGGTCATGGGCATCATCCTGCACCCGCAGTCGATGCCGGGAAGGTGAAGGATCCGGTCTGCGGGATGATGGTCGATCCGCACAGCACCACCCATCGGGCCCAGTACCAGGGCAAGCCGTACTATTTCTGCTCCTCCGGATGCCACTCGAAGTTCACGGCCGAACCTGCGAAGTACGTCGAGCCGGCAGCGACCCGAAAGGCCGAACCCGTGCCCGAGGGCACGATCTACACCTGCCCGATGCATCCCGAGATCCGCCAGGTCGGCCCGGGCTCCTGTCCAATCTGCGGCATGGCCCTGGAGCCGGTTCTCGTCAGCGCCGAGGCGGCGCCGAACGCCGAGCTCATCGACATGAAGCGCCGGTTCTGGATCGGCCTCGCCCTGACCCTGCCGGTGTTCGCGCTGGAGATGGGAGGGCACCTCACCGGGCTCGACCACCTGATCCCGCGCTCAACCTCCAATTGGATCCAGCTCGCCCTCGCGACGCCCGTCGTGCTGTGGGCCGGCCGGCCCTTCTTCGAACGCGGCTGGGCCTCGATCAGGAACCGCAGCCTCAACATGTTCACGCTGATCGCCATGGGCACCGGCGTCGCCTGGCTCTACAGCGTGGTCGCGACGCTCGCGCCCGGCATCTTCCCGGCCGCCTTCGGCGGCCATGATGGCTCGGTCGCGGTGTACTTCGAGGCCGCGGCGGTGATCACGGTGCTGGTGCTCCTCGGGCAGGTGCTCGAACTGCGCGCCCGCGAGAGCACCAGCGGCGCCATCCGGGCCCTGCTCGACCTGGCCCCTAAGACCGCACGGCTCATCCGGGACGACGGCAGCGAGGAGGAGGTCCAGCTCGACGCGGTGCAGGTCGGCAACCGCCTGCGGGTGCGTCCCGGCGAGAAGGTGCCGGTCGACGGCATCGTCGTCGAGGGGCGCAGTTCCGTTGACGAGTCGATGGTCACGGGCGAGTCTATGCCGGTTACCAAGGAGGTCGGCGCCAAGGCCATCGGCGGCACCATGAACCAGTCCGGCGGCCTGGTCATCGAGGCCGAGAAGGTCGGGCGCGACACCATGCTGGCGCAGATCGTGCAACTCGTGGCAGAGGCCCAGCGGAGCCGCGCGCCGATCCAGCGCCTGGCCGACCAAGTCTCGGGCTATTTCGTGCCAGCGGTGATCGGGGTGGCGCTCCTGGCGTTTGTCGCCTGGGCCATCTGGGGTCCCGAGCCGCAGTTCTCCTACGGCCTTGTCGCTGCCGTTGCGGTCCTCATCATCGCTTGCCCGTGCGCCCTCGGACTGGCCACGCCGATGTCGATCATGGTCGGTGTCGGCCGCGGCGCCGGGGCCGGCGTGCTGATCAAGAACGCTGAGGCCTTGGAGCACATGGAAAAGGTCGACACGCTGGTGGTCGACAAGACCGGGACCCTCACCGAGGGCAAGCCGGCGGTCACGGCCATCGTCCCCGCCCCGGGCTTCACGGAGGCCGAGGTCCTGCGCCTGTCGGCCAGCGTCGAGCGGGCCAGCGAGCATCCGTTGGCCATCGCCATCGTGGCCTCCGCCGAGAAGCAGGGCATCGCCACCGCACCGGTGACGGACTTCGACTCGCCCACCGGCAAGGGCGCGCTGGGCACCGTCGAGGGCCGGCGCATTGTGCTCGGCAACAAGGCCTTCCTGGCGGAGCACGGCGTCGACGTGGCTCCGCTGGGGGAGCAGGCCGACAGGCTGCGTGAGGACGGCGCGACCGCCATCTTCGCGGGCATCGACGGCAAGGTTGCGGGCGCCATCGCCATCGCGGATCCGGTGAAGTCCTCGACGCCTGAGGCGCTCGCTGGCTTGAAGGCGGAGGGCGTGCGGGTCGTGATGCTGACCGGCGACAACTGGACCACCGCGAAGGCCGTGGCCCGCCGGCTCGGGATTAATGAGGTCGAAGCCGAGGTGCTGCCCGACCAGAAGAGCGCGGTGGTGGACAAGTTCAAGCGCGCGGGTCGCGTGGTCGCCATGGCGGGCGACGGCGTGAACGATGCGCCGGCGTTGGCAGCCGCGGATGTCGGCATCGCCATGGGCACCGGCACCGACGTAGCGATGGAGAGCGCCGGCGTGACCCTTCTCAAGGGCGACCTGACCGGCATCGTGCGGGCGCGGCGGTTGTCACGCGCCACCATGCGCAACATCCGCCAGAACCTGTTCTTCGCCTTCATCTACAACGCCCTTGGCGTGCCGGTGGCGGCGGGCGTGCTTTACCCGTTCTTCGGTATCCTGCTCTCACCCATCATCGCGGCGGCCGCCATGGCCCTGTCGTCCGTGAGCGTGATCGGCAACGCGATCCGCCTGCGCACCGTCCGCCTGTGACAGCCTGCCCGAGCGGGGCCGATGGAGGAAGGTTCCGATGACGTCAGCAAACGGCAGGCGGGCGGTGCCGGCGTGGCGACGTGTCGAAGAATATGGTAGCTTCGCAGAGTGGAACGCACGCCTTTCTTCGGAGGGCAAGCCGTGACACCCTCGATGCACCCGTTGGCACCGCACGCGTTGCCGATCTTCATCCCGTCTCCCGGTGGGAGAGACTACCTCCTGATCGGGACGGCGTTCTTTCTGGTCGCTTTCGTGCTCGCGGTGGGTCTGCTTTACCTGAGATTGCACGCGCTCCCTGACCAGATTGCCCACAAGGAGTCATCGCAGAATCTTCCCAGAATCCTACGCTAAGAGTTTAGGAGCGTCATAGGCTGCATATGGCGTTCAGAAACAG
>NZ_JAFEMD010000053.1 GCF_016892765.1 Microvirga arvi | reverse complement strand
CCCGAAGAAGCTCGTGAAGCAGGGGGTGCGTGACATGCTGCGCCTGTCCGATGCCCGCATGAGCGGCACGAGCTATGCGCCTGCATCCTTCACGTATCGCCGGAGGCGCATGTGGGCGGACCGCTCGCCCTCGTGCGTACGGGTGACATCATCACCGTCGACATTCCGGCACGCCGCATCACGCTCGAAGTCTCCGATGAAGAGCTCGAGATGAGGCGTGCCCTGCTTCCTGAACGCAAGCCGCGCTTCGAGCGCGGCTACGGCTGGATGTTCACGAAGCACATCCGCCAAGCCCATGAAGGCTGCGACTTCGACTTCCTCGAGACGAGCCACGGCGCGCCTGTGGCCGAGCCCGATATTTTTTGATTCCAGGAGATGCGCCGATGACCGGACTGAAGCCCGAGACCCGCGAGAAGCTGAAGAAAGTCGCTACGCCTACGCTGATGACGGCTCTCTACAAGCGCGGCCTACGAAACCAGTGGATTCAGGACGTCCACCGCATCAATCGCGATGCGGGCCCGATGGTCGGCGAAGCCTTCACCTTGCGCTACATGCCGGCTCGCGAGGATCTGAACCAGCTGTCCGTCTTCCGCGACCGGGAGCACCCGCAGCGCAAAGCCGTTGAGATCTGTCCACCGGGTGCGGTCCTCGTCATGGACAGCCGCAAGAACCCGCGTGCGGCCTCGGCCGGCTCGATCCTGATCTCCCGCCTCATGATGCGCGGCGTCGCCGGCGTTGTCACGGACGGCGGCTTCCGCGACACGCCCGAGATCGAGCAACTCGGGATCCCCGCCTATCACAATCGTCCCTCGGCTCCGACGAACCTGACCCTGCACCAGGCAATCGACATCAACGTGCCGATCGGCTGCGGCGATGCACCGGTATTTCCGGGCGACGTGATCGTCGGCGACGCGGAGGGCGTCGTGGTGATCCCGGCCCACCTTGCTGACGAGATCGCCGACGAGACCACGGAAATGACGGCATTTGAGGATTTCGTGATGGAAGAGGTCCTGAAGGGACGCTCAATCCTGGGGCTGTACCCGGCCACAGACGAGCAGACCAACATCGACTTCGCAGCCTGGCGCAAGGCCAACGGCCGCTGATTGGGGGAAGGATCGGGATGCCACGTCCGGTGCGAACCGCGGTCCTTCAATGCTATGAATAGTCCCGGCAATGTTAGCTTTAACCGAGAGCCGAAATGAAACCGAGCAGAATCAAGTCGCTATGGGCTGAAGGAAAGCCTGTTCTCAATGGATGGCTGTCGATCGCAAATGCCTTTTCGGCCGAGATCATGGCGGAGCAGGGTTATGACTCGATCACCATCGACCTGCAGCACGGCGTTGTCGATTATCAGGCGATGGTCGGCATGCTGCAGGCCGTGCGCGCCAGCGAGGTCACGCCCCTCGTGCGCGTGCCATGGCTGGATCCCGCTGCTGTGATGAGGGCACTTGATGCCGGGGCCTATGGGGTGATCTGCCCCATGATCGATAACCGGGCTCAGGCGGCCGAACTCGTCTCCTACACACGCTATCCGCCGGATGGAACCCGCAGCTTCGGGCCGACACGGGCCACCTTCTCCGCAGGCCCGAACTATGCTGGAGAAGCTGACAGGAACGTCCTGTGCTTCGCGATGATCGAAACCGCGGAAGCGTTCCGGAATGTCGAGGAAATCGTTTCGACTCCTGGCCTCGACGGCGTCTATATCGGCCCATCGGATCTGACCCTCGGGCTTACCGGAAAGCGATACCCATTCGGCTTTGACCGCGAGGAGCCGGAGATGGTGGAAGCCATTCAGACGATTCTTGCCAAGGCGCACCAGGCCGGCATCAGAGCCGGCCTCCATTGCGGCGGGTCAGCTTATGCTGCAAAGGCTGTGGGCTGGGGCTTCGACCTCATCACGCTTCCCAATGATGTCCGTCTTCTCGCCAGTGCTGCTGGCGCCAGCGTGGCGGATACGCGGCGGCTGATCGCATCCGGTTAGGCAATCGGCACAAGGAAGCCGAAAAGTTCAAGGCACAGACGAGCCCGCTGCCATGGTCAAGCTGTTAATCCGCTTTCGAATGATCAGGGATTCATAAAGCTGCCATTCCGGTTGGGCTCTACGAATACCATTGCAGGCACGCGTAGTTCATACTGAGGCGACGTGGCCCATGGGGTTCGGCAGATAGCCCAGAAAACCTGCGATGCGCCAGCGGTCTCCGAGGCGTCGGCAGAAGTACAGGGTTTGCCAGCGCAACACGGTTGGCTCGGCTCCGACGAGCGGGATCGTGCCGTCGAATTTCTTGCGCGCCATCGCGAAGTCGTTGACGATCTCGATCTCGCGCAAGGTCGTCAGCGCGAACAGGGCCTGTTCCAGATCCTTGGGATCGATGCGCCCGGCGAGTTCTGCGCTGCCCGCGAGCCAGGCTTCGCGATAGCGCTCGATATCGGCGAAGGTTGCACGCCAGGAATCGGGATCGTCCGAGAACCGGCCGTCGATGCCAAAGAAACCATCCGGCGCGAAATCGGCAAAATGTGCGTTCCAATCACCCGCGACGAAGGCACGGATGTCGCGTTGCACAAGCATGTCCCAGATCGCGCGACGGTCGGCATCGCCGGGCGGAAAAGGATTGGTGTCGGGCATCGTGCGAAAGCTCCTTTGACACATGATCGTAGAGGCGAAATCGGCGGCGTGGAACCGATTCAAAAGGCTTGTACACGGCTCCGGAGTCGCTAAACCTTGAGATCCGGGGAGGCGGGGAATGAGCGAGACAATACTTGTAACCGGCGGGGCTGGCGATATCGGTCGGGCGCTGGCCCGACGTTTTCTGGCCGGCGGGCACCGGGTCGCGCTGCTCGACCGGGACGGAGCCGCCCTCGAAGGGGCTGCCCGGGATATCGCGGGCGGAGATCGTCGCGCGTGCATCATAGCCGACGTGACAGACAACGCCTCGATCGGCGAGGCCGTCACCAGAGCGGAAGCAGCCTTCGGCCCGATCGGCGTCCTCGTCAACAATGCGGGTGGTGTGACCGCACCGACGCTAGCCGCAACCGATGAAGCCGCGTGGCTAGCCGATCTCGACCTCAACCTGAACGGTGCTTGGCGTTGCGTGCGTGCCGTGCAGGACGGCATGATGGCGCGCCGCAAGGGCATCATCATCAACATCTCGTCGGCCAATGCCACCGGGATCTACGGCTATCCGGCCTACAGCGCCGCAAAGGCCGGGCTCGAGCATTTCACGCGTTTCCTGGCCGTGGAACTTGGGCAATACGGTGTGCGGGCCAATGCCATCGCACCCGGCAGCGTGAAGACCCAGGCTTGGAGCGAGCGCGTGGCGCGAGATCCCGAGATCCTCGAACGGGTGAAGCGTTGGTATCCGCTAGGCGATGTGTGCGTTCCGGAGGATGTGGCCGGACTAGCGGCCTTTCTGATCGGGCAGGACGCGCGAATGATCACCGGTGCGGTCATCGCTCTCGACGGAGGCCTCACGGCAGGCTCGACGACCATGGCCCGTGAATTCTGCGGTGCCGAATTCTAACGCGACCTGCGTTCCTCAGGGCTTCACTCTCAGAACCGTACGCCGAGATAGGTCCGGTCGTCGGTCCAATGGGTTGCCGTCGACCCCTTGGGTGAGAGATAGAGCGTCACCTTGGCGGGATCGTCCCGCTCGACCTCGCGAAAAGCCTCTTCCCACGACGCGACGCCGAAATCCGCGCCGGGTTTGAAGTATCCGTCCGAAAACAGCTCGATCGTTTGGACCTCGGCCCGTGGAAGCCGCTCGAAATGCACGAGGGACAAGGGAACCTCGAAGCCATCGAGAGCAGAATAGCCAAGGATCGTGCTGGCGTCATTCTGATAGGCGCCCTGCGCATGGACGATGCCTCCGCGCACGAGCGTTTCGATGTCTCCGCGAGGCACGTGTGGAAGCGCTTCTATGCATGCGGTGACGGTCTTCTGCTCGATCGAATCGAGGTCCTGGGGATCAAGTATGCCGGCAAGAGCCTCGTGTGGCTGGCGAGTGCCGAACCAAGTCACCTGGCGCGACGCTTTTTCCTGAGCTGCCGGATCGCTCGTATATGAACAAATGACCGGCCAGGCCTGCTGGCGCAGTGTCGATGTGATGAGGTCCAGATCCTTGTCGACTTGCAGGATTTGGCTGCCGTTGATGCGGACCCCGCTGTCGCCTACAAGGGCGATATCGATTGTCTCGTCGCCCATGAGAACGACTGCGAGAGTGGCGGAGAAGCGTTGGTTCCAATCGGACCGCGCCGCATCCAGCATGCCGTGAGCCTGGTAGGCATCGGCAATGGCCTGTGTCAGGATCGCGATCAAGGCTTTCGTATCCGCCGGGCGATCGGGGCGGGTAAGGGCGTGTTCAAACGCGTCCTTGACGATCGTTGCAGCATACTGGCCGGACAGCATGCCGTTGTAGCGCGTGCCGAGGCGGTCAGTGACCCCATCGATCACGGCGTAGGCGCGTCCTGGCAGGATGGCGAAGCGATCCTCGTTCGTGTCTGGCGCAGAGGGGATCTTGGCCTCCGAGAAGGCTTCGATGAGCATAATCAAACTCGCTTTCAGGAATCAGGGCAGGAATCAGGGAAGGTCTGCTTGACTTGAACAACCCGCGTCGCATCGAGGATCGCCGGGTCATTAAGCTTGGACCTTGGATTGCAATTGGTGATGAGCACGGAGGCACGGCGCAGATGGCTGACCGCATGGGGTGCGCGGCCACCAAACTTGTCAGCCTGAACGACGAAGATCACCTGCCGAGAGGCGGCGATCACTTCCTGAACAAAGGCGACCTCGAGAGGGTCGTGCGCGAGCACCGCCCCGTCCTCGTCGATGGCATTAGCACCGAGGATCGCGAGATCGAACTTGAAGGTGTTGCCGAGACCGCCACCCAACGAAGCCAGAATGGCCGTATCGTTGCGCCGGACATAGCCGCCGAACAGGTAGAGCGTAGCCGTGGTGTTGAAGGTACACGCATAGGCAACGCCGAGATTGCTTGTTGCAACAATCAGGCGGGAACGGTCGCGCAGTACCTCATGGATCGAATTGAATGTCGTGCCAAGCCCCACATAAATTGTCGAGCCTGGGTGAATGAATTCGGCGAGCGGGGCCATAAGGCGGCGCTTCAACTCCGTCTGATGAGCGTTCCTGTCCTTATAGGCGATGGCCGTAGAGCCCGGACCGGGAAGCGCGACACCGTGGCCCTTTTGAATAAGGCCGCGCGATTCGAGTTCCTGCAGATCCCGCCTGATGGTCTGCGAGGTCACCCCGTGTTCCTGGGCAAGGTTCATTACCGGAGTTCCACCGAGCCGTTCGATCGACTCGATGATGTGCCGCCGTCGTTCCTCCGCCGACAGTTTCGTGACTTTTGTCGATAGGCGAGCGGACATCGTTCTGGACGATTCTCGAAGAGAATGCGGCCACGTCCAGGAGAACGCGGCCGCAATGTTACCTATTGGCCGACGGCTTTACGCCACTTGTCCAGGATCGCCTGGGTGCCGCCGAGCTCATCGATCGATTTCAGTTCGACGAGCTTGAGGCTGCTGAGCGGGGGGAGATCGCCCGGACCCGAGACGTCCGTGCGGACCGACCGGCGTCCGGCTTCCTTAACGAGCAGTTCCTGCGTCTTCTTGGAGAGTGCCCAGTCGATGAACTTCTTACCGTTCTCGGTATTGGGTGCGCCCTTTACAAGCGCAACGCCATCCGGAGAGGCGGTCGTTCCATCGGCAAGATAGGCGATCTTGATCGGGGCGCCACCGGCCTTGTACTCAAGAGCGTTGTCCTCAAGGGTAAGGCCCAACGGAGCTTCGCCATCGGCAACATAACGGGGCACAGAGCCGGAGCTGTCGGTCAGCACGAAGTTCTTCGCGATCTCACCATACTTGTTCCATCCCTGATCCCCGAAGACAGTCAGCACCGTCATCATCTGCTGGAACGCGGAACCGGAATTGTCGGCCCTGGCTGAGGCAATTTTGGCCTTCCACTTGGGGTCTGCCAAGTCAGTGAGGGTTTTCGGCGTATCCGTTTCCGGGATCATGCGCGTATTCTGCATGAGCACGTAGATCACGGCCGTGTAGGGCGTCCAGGCTGGGCTCTTGACGAAGCGGGGATCGATGCCACCCGCCTCCTTGGATTTGTAAGGCTCGAGCAGATCGGAATTTTCGGTAAGCAGGCTGCCGGTTGTGCTCCAGATCACGTCAGCTTTCGGAGCTTTGGCCTCGGCGCGAACACGCCGGGTCACCTCACTGGAACCAAGCTGAATCACTTCAGTCTTGATGCCAGTCTCTTTCTCGAAAACCGGAGCGAGGGCCTGCACGAGGGATGTCTTATGGGCTGTATAGAGGACGACCTTTTCCTGGGCCGAGGCGGCCCCAGCAAACGCCGCTACCGATACGGCAGTAACCAATAGGCCAGTCAACGCTTTCATCCGTTCCTCCCGAACTATGATGACGTCATAGACGGCCTTTAATGTTGTATATGCAAAGACCGTATGTTGCAAAGTAAACACTCCTGCTTATGCTGTAAAGCAGGCTGACAACAGGGCGCCTCGGGGGGACGATGAGTTATCTAGCGGTGAAGGATGCCTCCAAGCAGTTCGGCGGCTCGGTGCGTGCACTCGACGGGGTATCGTTCACGGTCGAGCGGAACGAGTTCTTCACGCTTCTGGGGCCGAGCGGCTGCGGGAAGACCACGCTGCTGCGATCCATCGCCGGTTTTGCCGACCTGACGGCGGGCAGCATCAGCCTTGCGGGAACCGGGCTTGATTCCGTTCCGTCCCACAAGCGCGATATCGGCATGGTTTTTCAAGATTATGCTGTCTTCCCGCACCTGACGGTGGCCGAGAATGTGGCCTTTGGCCTCAAAGCCCGGAAAGTGCCGGCAGCAGAGACCGCCGCGCGGGTTGCCGAAGCGCTCGCCACCGTTCGGCTCGGCGCGATGGCGACCCGCCTCCCGGCCGCCCTGTCGGGCGGACAGCAGCAGCGCATCGGTCTCGCCCGCGCCATGGTGATCCGTCCGAAGCTGCTTCTGATGGACGAGCCTCTCTCCAATCTCGACGCGAAGCTGCGTATCGACCTGCGCGACGAGATCCGGGATATCCAGAAGAGCATCGGCATTGCGGCCATCTACGTCACGCATGACCAGGAGGAGGCACTCGCGATCTCCGACCGCATCTGCGTTATGAATGCGGGCCGCATCGAGCAGATCGGCACCCCGCAGGAGATCTATGCCGATCCAAGGACGATCTTTGTCGCCTCGTTCGTCGGCACGATGAATGTGCTGCCCCGCGAAGCGGCCTCTCATCTCGGTATGGGGCCAGACGTGGAGTCGGGTCGCGCTCACCAGTTGGCGATCCGCCCCGAGCATATCCGCCTCGACCAGGGCGACGTCGCTCCCGACAGTATTCGCCTTGCCGGAATGGTCGAGAAATACACTTATCTCGGGCGTGAAGCGCATGTGCTGGCCCAGACGCCGGCCGGAAAAATCGTCGTGCAGCTTGCCGATCCGTCGCCGACACTGCGCATGGAAACCGGGAGCCCCATTCCACTTGCATTTCGGCGCCAGGACATTTTGAGCTTCGATTCCAGTGGCATGCGGCTTGAGGGTAGGGGCAACTGATGCGGGTCAGTTTCTGGACGCTTGTCTCAATCTTCGCTTGGCTGATGCTGATTGCGCTCCTGGTGGTGCCGCTAGGATCGGTTCTTCTCTCAAGCCTTCAGGATCAGGCTGGGAATTTCACCCTGGGCAACTATACGCGCTTCGCCGAAACGCCTCGCTTCCGCGCCGCTTTCGTCAATACGCTCATCGTTGGTTTCGGTGGCCTTGTCGGTTCTCTGTTGCTCGGCAGCGCCATGGCATTCTGCATGGCACGCATCGAGATCCGCGGCAGCCGCATCGTCTCGCTGCTCGCGATTCTTGCGCTCGTCTCGCCGCCTTTCATTGGCGCGTATTCCTGGATCGTGCTGTTCGGGTCCGGTGGCCTCGTCCGCCAGACCCTGATGTCGTGGGGGATTTTCATCCCGCCGATCTTCGGCCTATGGGGTATTCTCATCGTTTTTTCGTTCAAGTTTTATCCTTACGTTTATCTTCTTGCCTCCGGCGCGCTCTCCAACATCAACCGCTCTCTGGAGGAGGCTGCGGAAAGCCTCGGCCTCACGCCCTTCCAGCGCGTCATGAAGATCTCTTTTCCGCTGGTCCTCCCCGCGATTTCAGCCGGCGGTCTGTTGGCTCTGATCCATTCCATCGCCGATTTCGGTACCCCACGGCTCATCGGCCGCGGCTTCAATGTGCTGGCAACGGAGGCCTACACGCTTTACTCTGCGGAGGTCGGGAGCAATCTCAGCATGGCGACCACGATCAGCATCGTGCTGATCATGCTGTCCATGCTCTTCGTATTTGGGCAGCGCTACATGTCGCGCCGGAATGTCTATCATGGCAACCTCATCAATAAGCCCGTGAAGAAGAAGCTCACCGGGTTTCGAAACGTTGCCGCTCACGGAGTGGTCTATACCATTGCGCTGATCGGAGCGATGCCCGCGTTCATCGCAGCGATCTACTCGGTCAGGCGCACGAGCGGCCCAGTCTTCCACCCGGGCTTCGGCCTCGAGAGCTACCGCCGCATCCTCTACAATCTCGCGGACGTCGTACAGAACTCTCTGATGTTCTCGTTCGCGACCGTCGCACTCATCGTCACGATCGGAACGCTCATCGGATGCCTCGTGGCGCGAAAGATGAGCGTCAACACATCGCTCCTCGATGCGACCCTTATGGTGCCCTATGTGATGCCCGGCATTGTGGTGGGGATTGCCTTCGTCGCGGCCTTCAACGCTCCACCCCTCGCGCTGACCGGTACGGCCGCTGTGATCATTCTGTCGATCTTCATCCGGCGGCTTCCCTATTCCGTCCGCTCCTCGGCTTCCGCCCTGCGGCAGGTCAGCCCGAGCATGGAGGAGGCGGCGATCTCCCTGGGCTACAGTCCCGCAAGGGCCTTCATGAAAGTGACGGTACCTCTCATCCTGCCGGGCATCGTGGCCGGCGGCATGCTGAGCTTCGTCACGGCCATCAATGAACTGTCCTCGTCGCTCGTTCTCTACGTGGGCAGCACCGCCACCATGCCTGTGCGCATCTACATCGCGATCAATGACGGGGACTATGGCACTGCCGCCGCCCTTTCCACCGTGCTTCTCGTGCTGAGCAGCACAGCCATCTACATCGCCTTCCGCCTCATGGGGCGTGACGAGCGAGCGCTGCTTTAAGAGCTCACATGGACATCCACATCGAACCTGACAAGAGAACACTCGGTGCCCGTGCCGCCGCAGAGGGCGGCGAAGCCATCAGGAAGGCAATTGCCCAGAATGGTGCCTGCACGATCATCCTCGCTACTGGCGCCAGCCAATTCGAGATGCTCGACGCGCTGGTGATCGAAAAGGGTATCGATTGGTCGAAGGTCACGGTGTTTCACCTCGACGAATATGTCGGGCTTCCTCCCACCCATGGAGCAAGTTTCCGTCGATATCTGAAGGAACGTTTCATAGCGCGCGTTCCGGCACTCGGAGATTTCGTGGCCATCGCGGGCGATGCTGCTGATCTCGAAGCCGAGGTCTCTCGTCTGAACACGCTCATTGCAAGGCATCGCATAGCGGTGTGCTTTGCAGGAATCGGCGAGAACTGCCATCTGGCCTTCAACGACCCGCCGGCTGATTTCGACGCTGAGGCACCCTACATCGTTGTCACACTCGACGAAGCCTGCCGGCGGCAGCAACTCGGCGAGGGATGGTTTCCGACTCTGGAGGCCGTTCCGGATCGCGCCATCTCCATGAGCATCCACCAGATCCTGAAGAGCGAGCGCATCATCCTGTGCGTGCCGGATGCCCGCAAGGCGGTTGCCGTCCGGGACGCTGTCGAGGGTGAGGTCAGCCCCGGTCATCCGGCATCCGTGCTGCAGCGGCATTCATGCTGCAGCCTCTATATCGATCGACCCGCGGCAGCGCTTCTGTCGCGCCGGATAGGCTGAGGCCGACATGCGGACGAGCGGGCTCTTCGACCTTCAAGTCAACGGCTTTGCAGGCATCGACTTCAACAGCGAGGCTATCGGTGCCGATGCCCTCGATCATGCCCTTGAGGCGATGCTCGCCACCGGCGTCACCGCCTGTCTGCCGACCTTGATCACCGCTTTGGACGATGCGCTCGAAGCTCGCTTCGCCGCTCTGGACCGGGCTGTTGCGGAGAGCCGGCTCGGAGCGCTCATGATACCGGGGTATCACCTCGAGGGGCCTTTCCTCAATCCAGGCAGCGGCTATGCCGGATGCCACCCCCCTGAAGTGATGCGGACGCCCGATGCCTCCCTCATCGGACGGTTGAACCGGGGGCTCACGCGCCCAATTCTGCTCGTGACAATCGCCCCCGAGCTTGAAGGCAGCAGAGCCTTCATCCGCTCTATCACAGCAGAGGGACGCGTTGCAGCCATCGGGCACTCGGCCGCGGGCTTCGAGACGGTCGCCGCGGCTGCCGAAGCGGGGGCATCCCTTTCCACCCATCTTGGCAATGGGCTGCCGCAGTTTCTGCCGAAGCTCGACAATCCCCTGTTCGCGCAATTGGCAGAGGACCGACTATCGGCAAGTTTCATCGCCGACGGCATTCATCTGCCACCGCATGCGCTCAAGTCCATGCTTCGGGCAAAAGGAAACGAGAGAGCAATCCTCGTCAGCGATGCGGTCTCCGCCGCTGCCGCTGCGCCTGGCCTTTACCCTTTCGCCGGGATGACAGTCGAGCATGCGCCGGATGGATCCGTGCGCCTGCCGGGAAGCCCGTACCTTGCCGGCTCGGCGCTCGCGCTCGATCAGGCCGTTCGCAACCTCGTTGATTGGGATTTCGCTACCGCCGATGAAGCCTTGCGTATGGCGTCCGACAATCCGCGCCGCCTGATGGCGGCAGCGATTGTGGCTCTAACAACGGGACAGCCGGACAGCGAAGTCTTGTGGTCGGATGATCTCTATCCTCTTGCTGTCGAGGTCGGAGGCATCGAGCGGTGCTACGAACGAAAGGGGAGGCCTTACGACCATGACGTTTGATCTCGTTCTCCGCGGCGGCCGCGTCATCGATCCGTCGCAATCCATCGACCGGGTGGCCGACGTCGCCTTCGCGGGTGGCCGTGTGGCGGCGGTCGGCGATGATCTCGCCGCGGGCGCCCGCGGCGTCGAGGATGCGGCAGGCCTTATCGTCACGCCAGGCCTGATCGATTTGCACACGCATGTTTACTGGGGCGGGACTTCGCTTGGGGTGGATCCACTCATCCTCGCCCGGGGCGGGTGCACGACGGTTGCTGATACCGGCAGTGCGGGTCCGGGCAACTACCAGGGCTTCCTGGAGCATGTGATCCATCCATCGCCGGTGCGAATTCTCGCCTATCTCAACGTTTCCTTTGCCGGCATTTACGGCTTCTCGAAGCGCATCATGGTGGGAGAAAGCGGCGACCTGAGGCTCATGGCCCCCCTCGATGCGGTGGAAGTCGCTCTCGCGCATCAAAAGACGATCGTGGGCATCAAGGTTCGGGTCGGCTTCAACGCTTCAGGCAATTCCGGTCTCGTGCCGCTCGATATCGCACGCCAGGTCGCCGAGCGGGTCGGTCTGCCCATGATGGTGCATATCGATGTGCCGCCGCCGACCCTGCCGGAGGTACTTGCCCGCATGCGGCCGGGCGATATTCTCACCCATTGTTTCCGGCCATTCCCGAATACGCCCGCGACATCGGACGGCAAGGTGCATCCTGCGGTCGCGGAGGCGCGCGAGCGCGGCATCATCTTCGATATCGGCCATGGCATGGGTTCGTTCTCGTTCGACACAGCGCGCGTCATGCTCGCCAACGGATTTCTCCCCGATTGCATCTCGAGCGACGTGCACGCTCTATGCATCGATGGTCCGGCCTTCGACCTCGTTACCACCATGTCGAAATTCCTCTGCCTGGGCATGCCGCTCGCCAAGGTGATCCACGCAGCCACCGAGCATCCGGCTTACGCCTTGCAGCGTCCCGAACTTGGCACGCTCAAACCGGGCAGTGTAGGCGACGCCACCTTGTTGGCGCTGGAAGAGGGAGAGTTCGCCTATCGGGATTCTACCGATACAGAGTTGACTGGGCGCCTGCGCATCGCTCCAAGAGGCACGGTGATCGGAGGCATCATGTGGCACCGAGCCTGACGCTATCACTGACTTTGAGGATGGTTCTGCCGCGTAGTCAGAACATGGCTGAGAGTGTTTCCAAGGGCGCAGGGCGGCGAGGCTGCAGAAAGATAGAGTTATCCTGTCCCACGTGCATCCACGGCGGAAGAGTTCCCAACGTTGGGAAATCGGCGCCGTCCGTATGGTCAAAGACGCTGTCGTGAATTAGGGCGCTACGGCGCAGGTAGGGCCAAATTCGCTCGCGCAGGAAAGCTTGGTCCGCGGTGACATCGTTATACACCACCCGATCCCTGCGATTGCGCTGCCATGCTCGGATCATTGACTGCATCGGCGGCAGGGCTCCTCTGACGCCGCCCCACATCCCGGCGAGGATGAGTTCGGAATGGGTGTAGAAGTCGCGCATGACATGGAAGTGCAGTCCCGAGGCGATCCAGGCATCGACCGCGATGCGCTCCCTGACGTTGATGATCGAATCTGCGTCACGCACAATGTACCGATCGACTGAAGGGTCGTCTGCCACGAAGAACCGCCAGAACGTACCGGGAATGCCGCCGGTGTTCGTCACCCTGATCACTTGGCAATTCTTCGCCTGCAGGGCCCGGATTGTGTCGGGCGAAACCGTATCGTCCACGTAAACCCGGATCGTCCAAAGCGGGTAGAGGTGCGGCCGTGCCTCCGCGCTCAACAGAAGCGGCCGGACGTAGCGCGGGCTCGTGCCGAACAGTGAGAAAGAGATGACGTTCGTGCTTGGGCCGCGTCCAGGGTTGAAGGGTGGCACCGAGGGCAGGTTCCAGGGCTCCTGCGGCACCCGATGCGCCGCATCCTTCAGTTCAAGTGACCGGCAGCCGAAGCGGCGTGCCGCCTCCAGGTCACCAAAGTGCCCGCAATTATGGGCGAGGATGTCATAAAGCCCTGAATCTTCGGGAACGCGCGAGTGGTGGCGGAGGAGGAAGTCGACGGCATGCCACCGGTCTCCGGCCTTGCGGGCAAACACGCCGATGTTCCTGAGAGCTTCGGCATCAGGTCGAAGCGCGAAAACCTTGATCTGCAGGGCGAGGGCCTCGGCATGCTCCTGACGCAGGCTGTGCCCCCAGGCGGCAAGACGCAGGAGGTCATAGTGGCCGCGTTCATCAAGGCTTTCCGCACACGCCTCCAACTGCGCGGGCGCAAAATCTAGATCAGCTGCATGCCGATACCGCCCCGCGCGAAAGCGGACCACCAGCTCATCGGCCGGAACAGGTTCAACGCGAGCCGAAGAATGCGGCCTGACATGGCTCACCAAGGATGATCTCCCAGCATGCTTCCGAGGGGGACCGCTATTCTGCCTCGGGAATAGTGCTGCTGTCTCCAGACAAAGGTCTATCTCCGTTTATCCGACCTTGGTCCTAAGCCGTCAGAGATCTGGAGATTTCACACGGTAACCGCTCTGATAGTCCGTGCTGCACATAAAACAAGCAGGCCCTGACCTGCTGAGCACTTCAATCCGGAACATGCCTGAAGGTCTCGGGCAGATATCCCAAACAGAGCTGGGGGAGAACCATCATGGCTGTGATCGACCTGCGTCGCCTGGACACCAACTCGACGAATGGAACGCAAATCGTCTGGGGCGAGGTGCTCACCGCCCTCGGCACCAGCCAGTCCCTCGAGCAGGTTATCCGCGCTCTGTACGAGCAGGGTCTGATCCGCTTCACCTTCACCAACGGCACGCTCGCGCAGAACGTCGTCGGAAACCCCTACCGGAGCCTGCTGCCCGCAGCCTACAGCCCGACTCAGCTCTCGCAGACTTTGCGCTCGATCGAACTGACCGCCGGCACCGGCAACGACACGGTCTACGGCACCGCGAACGCTGAGACGATCAAGGCCGGCGACGGCAATGACTGGGTGCATGGCGGCGCCGGCAACGACACCCTGCTCGGCGAGGTCGGCAACGATACGCTGATCGGTGGAGCAGGCGCCGACACCCTCACGGGCGGCAGCGGAAAAGACACTTACGTCTTCGAGTCTGTCTCCGACTCCGTCAACCAGGTCGGCCAGTATGACCGCATCAGCGACTTCTCGCGGGCTCAGGGCGATCGGGTCGACTTGTCCGCCCTGGGGCTGATCACCTGGAACGGCAAGGGTGGTGCTCTCGGAGGTGGTGTGGCCTCGGCCTGGTACGCGCCGGGTGGCGGCGGAGCCATTCTGTTTGTTGATCGTGACGGCAACGGCTCGGCCGAGATGCGGATCGATCTGTGGGGCACCACGACGATCATGGCTGCCGACCTGATCGGCGTCACCAAGGTAGCCCCGACCACCATCGCTGACACCTCGGCGGTGAAGGAGGACGTCCTTTCGTTCGTCAGCGGCAATGTTCTGACGAACGACTCGGACGTCGATGGAGCGGCGCTGCAGGTGACATCGGTGAACGGCCAAGCCTTGGCGCTTGGTGTCGGTACGGTCACGATCCCGGCGCAGCATGGCACCCTCGTCATCGGCAGCAGCGGCAGCTACTCGTACATTCTGCGCAGCGGCGATGCCGCCGTCCAGCGCTTGGGCGCGGGCGAACAGGCATTTGAAACTTTCACCTATGTGATCACGAACGGATCCAAGACCAGCACGGCCACCCTGACCATTGTCATCAACGGCACCAACGACGGGCCGCGAGCAACCGCTGATTACGTCGTGAGGGGTGAGGACGGCGCAGTTGCGATTGCCGTGCTGGCGAACGACATCGATCAAGATGTGAACGACGTGCTGACCGTGCAGTCGGCGCAGATCATCCAAGGGCAAGGGAAAGTTGCCGTCAACCCTGACGGCACGATCGCTTATGATCCCGACGGAGCCTACAACCACCTCAAAATCGGGCAGATCGCCCAGGTGGTGATCCGCTATGTGATCTCAGACGGCAAGGGCGGGACCGCCACCGCAAATGCCACCGTGACGGTGACAGGCGCGAACGATGCTCCGGTTGTGACCGGTGCGGTCATGGGTTCGGCCACGGAGGGCGGGAGCATCTCGATCCTCGATGCTCTGGCGAACGCCTCCGATGCGGATGGAGGCGCGACCCTGTCAGTTGTTGGAGTCCCGGCCAGCCTTCCGGCTGGTGTCACTTATGCCAACGGCCAGTTCATCCTCGACCCATCCGTGTCGGTCTATCAGCACCTGGCGGCGGGTCAGACCACCACCGTGACGGTGAGCTACGGCATCTCCGACGGCACTGCCACGACACCGGCCTCGGTCCGGTGGACTGTCACCGGCACGAACGATGGACCTGTTGCGGTGGCCGATGCGGCGTCCGGGACCGAGAACCAGACGCTGACGATTGACGTGCTCGCCAACGACACGGATGTGGACGAGGAGCATGTGTTCACGCTCGTCTCGGCCCTGGCGCCGGACGGCCAGGGTACAGCCTCTGTGGTTGGCGGCAAGGTCGTGTTCGATCCGGGGACCGACTTTGACCATCTGCCGGCTGGTGCTCAGGAAAGCGTAACCCTCACCTATACGATGCAGGATGAGTACGGAGAACAATCGACCGCGTCCGTCACTGTCACCATCACTGGCACGAATGACGCGGCTCTGATCACGGTTGGGGCCTCCAATGACGCGACGGTGACGGAGGACAGCGACTCCACGGCTGGCGGTCAACTAGTGATTACGGATGCCGACTCTGGCGAGGCAGCCATAAAGGCTGCGACCGGCGGCACTTACGGCACGTTCACCATAGGGGCGAACGGTGCATGGACCTATGCGCTCAACAACGCCCATGCGGCGGTGCAGGCGCTGGGAGCAACGGGCTCGCTCACCGACAGCATCACGGTGGAATCGGCGGATGGCACAGGCACGCACATCATCACGGTCACCATCGTGGGCTCTAACGACGGGCCGTTGATTACGTCCGAACCGCAAACCGGCACGGTCAAGGAGGACGAGGCGATCACGGCCTCAGGTCATGTGCAGGCCTCCGATACCGATCAGGCAACGGCCTTGTCCTACGCAATCCAGGGGAGTGCGGATGGAACCTACGGCTCACTCAGCCTGAATGAAGCAACGGGCGAGTGGACCTATACGCTTGCCAACGCGGCGCACCAAGATCTCGCGGCGGGAGAGTCGCATAAGGAGATCTTCACGGTTCTGGTGAGCGACGGCCAGGGCGGCACCACGAGCCAGATCGTGACCATCACAGTGCAGGGCACGAATGATGCTCCAACCGTATCCGGCACGGTGACAAGCTCGGCCACCGAGGACGGGGGTGTCTCAACCCTCGATCCCCTGGCGAGAGTCTATGATGCCGATGCTGGCGCCAATCTCTCGGTCGTCGGTGTTCCAACCGATCTTCCAGCCGGGGTCACTTACACTAACGGTGAGTTCGCCCTCGACCCATCCGTCTCAGCCTACCAGGGCCTGGCAGTTGGCCAGACCACGACCGTGACGGTGAGCTATAGCGTCTCCGATGGCACTGTCACCACACCGGCTTCGGTCTCATGGACAGTGACCGGTACCAACGATGGGCCACTGGTCGTGGCCGCAGCCGAAGCCGTTGACGAGGACGGGACCATCAGCGGCTCGGTGGCCGGCACCGATACGGATCAAGGCGAGACGGCGACTCTCGTCTACGCCCTGGTGAACGCGGCACCGACAGGGCTGATCTTCAATGCCGATGGCAGCTATACCTTCGACGCCTCAAGCTACGATGCGCTTGCCGCCGGCGGATCGCAGATGCTGACGATCCCCTTCATGGTGACGGACGCGCAAGGGACCACCTCGCCACCGGCCAATCTCGTCATCACCATCACCGGCTCCAACGACGGGCCGGTGGCGGTGGCCGATGTGGCCTCAGGCGAAGAAAACGAGATGCTGACACTCGACGTGCTCGCCAACGACACGGATGTGGATGAAGGCGCGGTTCTCACCCTCGTTTCGGCCTTGGCGCCGGAGGGGCGAGGCATCGCATCCGTGGTCGGCGGCAAGATCGTGTTCATCCCTGGCAGTGATTTCGACCATCTGGCCGCCGGCGCGCAAGAGACGGTAGCGATCGCGTATACGATGCAGGACGAGCGCGGTATCCAGTCGTCCTCGTCCGTCACGGTCACCATTACGGGCACCAACGATACAGCTCTGGTCACGGCTGGAGCTTCTGACGATACTGCAGTGACGGAGGACAGCGACACCACCGCCGGCGGGCAGTTGGTGATCACCGATGCCGACGCAGGTGAGGCGGCCGTGAAGTTTGCGACCGGCGGCACCTACGGCACGTTCAATGTGGAGACTGATGGCACTTGGACCTACGCGCTCGACAATACCCATCCGGCCGTGCAGGCCCTGGGAGCGACGGGCTCGCTCACCGACAGCATCATGGTGGAAGCGGCGGATGGCACAGGCACGCACATCATCACGGTGACCATCACCGGCACGAACGATGGGCCGGTGGCAGTAGCGGACACCGACTCGACGACGGCGGGGACAGCGGTGAGATTCAACGTGCTGGCAAACGACACCGATCCGGATGCGGGCGCAGTCCTGACCGTGGTCTCCGCCTCGGCGTCTGGAGGCGGATCCGTGACCAGCAATGGCGACGGGACCCTCACCTATGATCCGGGCAACGCCTTTGCCGGTCTTGCCGCTGGGGCCTCCGTGCAGGTCACCGTAACCTATACGGTGGCGGATGAGCACGGCGCCACGTCGACCGTTGTCGACACGATCATCGTCTTCGGCCAGAACGATGGGCCGACTGCCGTGGTGGAGACCGCGACGACATACGAGGACAATCCTGTCAGGTTCGATGTGTTGGCGAACGATGCCGATCCGGATGGCGATGCTCTAATGGTGACGTCGGCGACCGTGACTGGCGCAGGCTCCGTGACCATCAACGATGACGGCACCTTGACCTATGACCCTGGCGCGGCCTTCAACCATCTGGCAGACGGAGCAACGGCACAGGTAAGCATCACCTATACGGTCGAGGATACCAGCGGCGCGACCTCCACCGTGACCGGCACGATCACGGTCACCGGCGCGAACGACAGCCCATCCGGTGTGCCGGAGACGGCTTCGACGACGGCCAGATCCACCGTCACCTTCAACGTGCTCGGCAACGACTCGGACCCGGATGACGGGGCGGAGTTGACCGTGGTCACGGCCTATGTCAGCGGGGGCGGCACAGTCGCCGACCATGGTGACGGCACGTTGACGTACAATCCAGGAGAAGCCTTCACCAGCCTCGCGGCCGGCGCCATGGCGCAGGCAGCCGTCATCTACACCATCGCCGATGAGCACGGCGCTACATGGATCGTCAACGACACGGTGACCGTCACGGGCGTCAATGATGGCCCCACCGCGGTCGGCGAGAGCACCTCGACCGACGAGGACACCGCCGTCATCCTCGACGTGCTCGCTAACGACGTCGATCCGGACGACGGGGCCGTCCTATCCATCCTGACCGCGAGCGCCTCGAAGGGCAGCGTCGTCGACAATGGCGACGGCACCTTGACCTTCGTTCCGGGGGACGCCTTCGGATATCTTGCCGGGGGCGGATCGGAGCAGGTGGCGATCACCTACACGATCACAGACGAGCATGGCGCCACCTCCACGGTCACGGATACGGTGACGGTCACCGGCGTCAACGACGCCCCTTCGGCGGCCGCGGGTTCACAGACGGTCAGCGACCGCACTCCCGAGGCCTTGGACCTGTTGGAGAACGACAGCGACCCGGACGACGGGGACGTCATCTCCCTGCTCGACGCCCGGATCGTCGACGGGAGCGGCTCCCTGACGGTGGCAGGCGGCGTCGCCATTTTCGACCCCGGCACCGACTTCCTCCACTTGGCCGCCGGACAGACGGACACCGTGACCGTCAGCTACACCGTGCAGGATGGCCATGGCGCCACGGCCACCGCGACCCACACGGTTGTCGTGCATGGGTTCAACGACGCCCCGACCCCGGTCGACGACCAGGCAATGACCGATGAAGCCCACGCAGTGAGCCTCGTCCCGCTCGCCAATGACCGAGACCCCGAGTCCGATGCCGTCTTCCTGCAATCCGCAGCGCTGGCCTCCGGCAGCCTGGGAAGTGTCACGGTACAGGACGGGACGATCACCTACGATCCCAATGGCGCCTATGACGGGTTGGGCGCCGGTCAGAGCGCGGTCGTGGACATCGTCTACACCGTCAGGGACGACCATGGTGCCTCAGCAACGGCACACGCCTATGTCACAGTCACCGGGGTGGCCAACAACCACGCGCCGACGGCGACGAACCTGACCCAGACCAAGCAGTACGCCTGGGATACTGTGCAATATGCCTGGAACACACCCTTGGTCGCCCTCGACAACATCGTCGTAAGCGACCAAGACGGGGATGCCGTCACCGCCACACTCACGCTGGCGAGTCCGACGGTAGGCTGGCTCACGACCACGGGCGGCGGCTCATACGACAACATCACCGGAGTCTGGAGCATCACCGGATCGGTTGCGACCGTGAACGCGGCCCTGGCGGCGGTTGCGTTCATGCCTTCCACGGCCTTCGCCGTGGATACGACGATCACGGTCTCGATCCTCGATTCGTCCGGGGTAGGGCCTGCTCCCAGCACCATCACCCTGGACGTAGCGCCTCGGGATCTCCCCACCACTATCATCAGCCCGGCTACCATGCAGTATAACCAGTTCGGGGGTGGCGACACAACGCCCTTCAACCGGTTCATGCTCGTCGATCCGGATACAACCGGGCCGGTTTCGGTCACGATCACCCGCATCTCGGGCGATGGCACCTTCAGCTTCGTCGGCACCCCGGCCGGGGGCGGCGCGACGACGAGCGGGCCTACCACGTTCATCACCGGAACGGTGGCCGCGATCAACGCCTGGATCGCGGGCAACAACCTGATCCTGGACAGTGAGGGCAACGACGCCGATACTTTCAACATCACCGTTGGAGCGGCCACGAAGCCGTCGGTGGCGGTGAGCGAAGTCACCTTCACCAGCACGAACGGGCAGGACAGCAACCTCTTCGCTGGGGTGAATGTGTTCTCCCCGGCCTTGTCCAGCGGGAACCAGAGCGACACCCTCTACACGTCCTGGAACCATGTTGGCGCGGCGGCCACGGCCTACGACGGCGGCAATGCCAACGATACGGTCAACCTGCTCTTCACGGCGCGGCAGCTGCAGGAGGTAATGACGACAACAGCTTTCCGCTCCGAACTGCAGACCTATGTCAATAACCCGAATGGGGACATCCTGAACCTCTCCACTTCCTCCTGGCGGGCGACTGCGGCGGGGTTCGAGACCGCGAACTTCCACTTAGTAGATCAATGGGCCACTCGAACCACCAACAACCCTGCCAACAGCTACGTTGACCTCACGGCCTGGAAGCAGAACCTCGGCTTGGCCCCCAATCTGGGCCTAGGCCAGGGCTCGGCCGGCAACGACCTGATCATCGGGACCGCGACCTTCCATTCCGGCAGTGGCGGTGACGGCAACGACATGCTGGTGGCTAGCGGCGTCGTGGCGGCCACGATCCGCGGCGAGGCTGGGAACGACCTCATCCTCGGCGGCAACGCCAACGAGACGCTGTCTGGTGGGGCAGGAACCGACGTGCTGGCGGGCGGCGCCGGCGCCGACACCTTCGTCTTCGCCGAGGCCGACGGGGACACCAACCTCGACCGTATCGCGGACTACAACTTCTCCGAGGGGGACCGGCTGGACCTTTCAGGGGTGCTGGACGGCGTGTTCACGCCGGGGCAGTCGCTTGACGGCTTCATGCGGGTGGCGGCCACCGGGACCAACGACATCGTCGTCCAGGTAGACCCTTCTGGCCAAGGCACGAATTTCCCGCAGGGATCGGTCGTCGTCCTCGAAGGGGTGCTGGCGGGCAATTCTACTGGGATCCTCGAGCCGATCCGGGGTCAGATCCTGATCCATCTGGAGGGGCATGACTACTACCTCTTCATCTGAGGCGGCGGGCATACTTTCCACCTCCCCGCCTGCGCGGGTGGACAAGGTCGCCTGACGCTTAGCCCCTGAAAACACGAAGGCCCGCCGATGAGCGGGCCTTTCTTTTGCAAAGCATCGAGTGAATGACCATCGACCGCAAAGAGATCGCATTCCCCAGGTCCGCAAGGCGCTCCGCCACGACGCACAGGTCGAGGTCCGGATGCTCCCGCTTTTGAGTTGAATGCGGTCATTGATCAAAGCGATTGCACCCGCACTGCTTGTCACGCCACAACCAGACTGGGCGCTTTTCAGGTGGAGAACGGACGCAGAGTAGGAGCCCTGAAGGCCCTCTTTGGCGTCTAGAGAACGTCCGTCAGAGAATGGCTCTCTCGGAATTGACGCAAGAAATCCGACACAAGAGCAGGGAGCTCTCAAGAGAAAAATTGTGCAATTTCGTAGACTTAAATAGTGGCGGTGGACGGAGTCAGCTGAGAACCTGTCTCTCACTAAGTATTCCCTGATAACCCGGAAGTATAGGGAATTTTGCCCTATTTCAGTTCTCCTAGATGGAAGTATATGCGGAGCTCAGGGGAGTGCCAGTATGTTAAGGGCAAGTTCCCTGCGGAGGCAAACAGGGAATTATCTCTGAAGAACAGCGAGCTAACTGAGTCAAAACAAGGAACTAAAGTGTGCTTCGCCAAATAGCAAAGTAGATCAGGGGAGAGGACTTCAACGAGGAGCCTTTTGCTCGGCGCACCCTTAAACTGCCCGAACTGCCGTGGGAGCAGACTGCTGGACGTCTTGAGCTGATCACGATCAGCATCCTGCGCTTCCATGCCCGGCTGGAGACCTCTGATCTTGCCGCTGGCCGCCGGGTTCAAGCAACCACAGTTCCGGACGTAAGGCAGGGAAAGGGTACATGAGAAGCTGAAGGGTTTCTGCTAAGTGCTCAAGGAGGTGCTGCATATTGCCTGCTAATATCTTGACCGACTCGTTCTTGCCGGAGACCTGATGAACGGGGTGATTGCAAAGACCTGCAGCAACTCGAAGCCGCCGAAGTTGGTCGACCTATTTCTGTCGCGTCCGCTGCTTACGCTGCTGCTCGAAGCCAAGCTGTTGTAGGTCACGCCTGAGCCGTCGATCTCTTGCTTTCGCAATTGGGTGGAGCTCTCCTACTCGAACTTACGGGCCGCACAATCATTCGTGCTGGTAGGCCAGCGGGTGCTGGCTGCGTGGGCTGTAAACTTGAGCCTTTAAGCAGAGGCTGTGGATAATATATGATGTATCGTATTAGATCACCGACGAGCAGGAATAGCCTCCTCTATGGCGGCAAGACGAGCATCGCGTACGAGCCTTCCACCGCTTCGGACAACACCTCTCTGCCCATGGTGCTGCAGCGGGTGAAGGCCGTCACCACCGATGACGGCCGCGGCACGGTGGCCACCACCGGCTACACCTACTCCGGCGGCCTGTGGAACCAGGCCGAGCAGCGCTTTCTGGGCTTTAGAACCGTCACCGCAACACTGCCCTGCAACCTGGGAGAGACCGCTTGCCCCTCGCAGGTCTACAGCTTCCGACAGGATCTCGCAGCTGCTGGCGAGGTCGCGGCCGTGCAGTCGCTCAGCGGGAGTAAAACTTTACGCCATGTGGCGCAGACCTGGACAACAACAGGCAGCCCGGCGGCCCTGCCGTACCGCTCCGTAAACACCCGCACCGACACCACCGACTACGACGATGCCGGCGCCGCCCGCACCAAGGCTGTCGAGCGAACCTTTGACGACTTTGGGAACGTGACTCAATCGATTGACTATGGCCGTCTTGATGTCACAGGAGATGAGAGAACCACTATACGCGCGTACAATGCTTTCAACATAAGTCTCTACATAGTCAATGTACCGAGCTATTTGTACATGTATGCAGGGATTGGACGCTCTGGACAGAAAGTTTCGGAGGAGATGTATTACTACGACTACAGCAACAGCACAGTTACGCCAGCTACTAAGGCCTTCTAACTAAGCATAGCCGCCAATTCATTCCATCATCCGGGTTATATCTTCTTACGAAGCAATACACCTACGATTCTGTCGGCAACCGGGTGAGCGAGACGGACGAGATTGGGCGCGTCACCACCACCACGTACGATCCCACCTACAAGCTCTACCCGGTCGAGGTGCGCAAGAGCGATAGCACGAGCAATGTGCTCGTCGCCACCGCTACCTACGATCCGGGCTGCGGCGTACCGCGGCTCACTACCGACCTGACAGGACAAGCCACCGCCACCGATGCGTTCTGCCGGCCCACCTTTATCAGCAAGCCCGGTGGCGACTACACCCGCTACACCTACTCGCCGCTCGGCAACCCCACCGGCCAGTCTGTGGAGACCGTCACGCCGGCCCCGCGCGGGGCCTCCTGTGGACCCGCCGCTATTTCGACGGCTTCGCCCGCGAGTGGCTTAGCCAGTCGAGCGCGCCCAACACGCCAATCACCGTGCAGACCAGCTACCACCTGCGCGGCCAGGTCAGAAGCCGCACGGCGCCCTTCTATGCCGGCGATCCTGCTTACGCCACCACCTACAGCTACGATGCGCTCGGCCGGCAGACCAAGCTGACACACCCGTACAACGCCAGCGTGAGCACCGCCTACTTCCACAGCTCAGATCCAGGCGGGTATCTGTCGCTTCGCATCACCGACGAGCTCAACCGGGTGCGCGAGGAGCACAAGGACGCGCATGGACGCATCATCCGCATCCAGCGTCAGAACGGCACCGGTTCGGTGAGCCGCCTCATGATTTGGAAAGCGCTCGACCAGATGATCGGCCTCACCGACGAGGCAGGCAACCAGTGGAGCTACGAGTACGACTCGCTCGGGCGGCGCCTCAAGGCGGTGGATCCGGACCTCGGCACCTGGACTTATGCTTATGACAATGCCGGACAGCTCATCCTCATCGCCAGCGGGCTAAGCGAGGACATCGGCGACCTTGGTCATGCTGACAGCGTTCACCGCTTCCACCGCCTAGCTAACCATTGTTAATCGAGGGCTATTTCGCCTCGACCGCGCCGGCCAGAGGAGAGATTCGAACCGCCAATTCGGTTCTCAGAGCTAAGTCGCGGAAATACCGGTAAAATTCGAAGCGTTCTAGCGCGAGAAGCACCACCTGAGAAAGCTTGCTGTTCAAGGCCCGCGCATCCAAACTGACGAGACTCCGGTGTAGGGCGCTGGTGTGGTATGCGCAGTCCGCGACATGAGTTCGAAGCGGATCATCCGTGCTGTCCAAGTCAGCCTAAACCGAATAAAGGGTACGAACTGTGGTTGCGGGTCCTTTGGACATTGCGGACCACTTAGTGACCATGTGCCATGGCATGGCAGGCCACCGCTTGTCCGGCCGCGACTTCGACCAGCGCGGGAATGCTTTGGCGGCACTGACTTTCGGCTAATGGGCATCGGGAGGCGAACGAGCAACCCGCAGGCGGGTTTATAGGGCTTGGCACCTCGCCTTGCAGGGGTTTGATCTCCCGCCGGTTCGTCGGGTCGGGAATGGGCACGGCAGCGAGTAGCGCCTTTGTATAGGGATGACGTGGGTTCGCGAAGATTTGCCTTGTGTCGCCCATCTCGACAAGGCGCCCCAGATACATGACGGCCACCCTTTGGCTGATGTGCTGCACCACCGCGAGATCGTGTGCGATGAACACATAGGCGAGGCCAAGGTCCCGCTGGAGCTCCTGCATGAGATTGATCACCTGCGCTTGAACCGACACGTCGAGAGCGGACAGCGGTTCGTCACCCACAATGAGAGCAGGCTCAACTGCGAGGGCTCGGGCGATGCCCAAGCGTTGACGTTGCCCTCCCGAAAACTCGTGCGGGTATCGCCGCATTTGGTCTCGACTCAGTCCGACCCGCTGAAATAGGGCGGCAACGCGCTCTTCCCGGTCACGGCCATGCGCCAAGTCGAAATTGGACAAAGGCTCGCCCACGATCTCGCCGGCGTTCATGCGCGGGTTCAATGATGCGAACGGATCTTGAAAGATCATCTGCACCTTGCGGCGGAAGGGCTTGAGCCGCTTCCGTGACAGACCGGCAATGTCGATCCCGTCCACCACGATCCGGCCCGAGGTCGGGCGTAGCAGCCGAAGGATCGAACGCCCGACCGTCGATTTACCACAGCCGCTCTCGCCGACCAGGGCCAGGGTCTCGCCCCGGCGCACCTCGAAGGAGAGTTCGTTCACTGCGAGGACGTCGCGGCGCGGCTCCAGCCAGCCGGTCTTGACGGGATAGCGCACCGTCAGATTCTCCACGCTCAGCAGAGGAGGTTGGCGTTCAGACAGCTGAGGCCTCCCTGACGTGAGGCGCCACCCAGCAGGCGACGCTATGCAATAGATTTGCCGTTACAAGAGGCGGCTTCGAACTTTGACACAAGGCGGTGGTGTCGGAGCAGCGTGGGGCGAACGCGCAGCCTTCGGGGCGGGCCGTGAGCGCCGGCACCGACCCCGGTATTGAAGAAAGGACTGTGTGCGCACCGATCGGATCGAGTTTCGGCACCGATGCGAGTAGTCCGCGCGTATAGGGATGCTGTGGTCGCGCAAAGAGTTCTATCACTGGAGCCTCTTCGACAATCCGGCCCGCGTACATAACAGCCACGTGATCAGCCGTCTGGGCGACAACGCCGAGATCGTGCGTGATCAGCAAGACCGCCATACCCAGTTGAGCCTTGAGATTGTTCACGAGAACCAGGATCTGGGCCTGAATGGTCACGTCGAGAGCAGTCGTCGGTTCGTCGGCGATGAGAACTTCGGGCTGCAGGCGAGCGCCATCGCTATCATGGCGCGCTGACGCATGCCGCCCGAGAGTTGGTGAGGGTATTCGTTCACGCGGCGACCGGGCTCCGGTATCTCCACCAGGCGCAGCATGTCCACTGCCCGATCCCATGCCGCTGCGCGGTCGAGACCATTGTGGAGCATGAGCGGCTCGGCGATCTGGCGCCCGATGGTGAGAACCGGATTAAGCGCTGTCATGGGTTCCTGAAAAACCATCGCGATCTCGTTTCCGCGCACGCGGCTCATGTCCGCTTCAGAGAGAGCGAGTAGATTGTTGCCGCCGAAGCGGATCTCGCCGGTTGCGTGCAGGGTCTTCGGCAGAAGTCGCAGGAGGGAAAGCGCGCTCAACGTCTTGCCGCAGCCGCTTTCTCCGACGATTGCGAGCGTCTCGCCGGCGCGGAGCGCGAAAGACACCTCCTCGACGGGGGCCACTGACCCGCCAGGAGTGTCGAAGGCAATGCGCAGATCACGCACTTCGAGAATAAACGGGGCTGCCATCATCGGCCCTCCGTCAGACGTCCGGACAGTCGCGGATCGAGCCAGTCGCGCAAGCCGTCGCCAAGCAGATTGATCGACAGCACGGCGACGCCGAGAAGCAGGCTGGGATAAAGCAGAATCCAGACAGCGAAGCGCAGGAAGTTGCGGGCCTCGGCGATCATGTTGCCCCAACTCGGGATTTCCGGTGGCGTGCCCGCGCCTAGGAAGCTTAGATACGCTTCGACGATGATCGCCGAAGCGCAAATGAAAGTAGCCTGAACAATGAGAGGGGCCGCAGCGTTAGGAAAGATGTGCCGAAGGAGCAGTCGAGGGAACGACGTACCAGTCACAATCGCTGCATCCACATAGGGCTGCTCTCGGATCGAAAGGACGGTGGAACGCACGAGGCGAGCCGTGCGCGGCACTTCCGGAATCGTAATTGCGATAACGACCGTGGCGACGCTGGCTGACGAGAGCGTCGTAAAAGCGATGGCTAGGAGGATTCCCGGGATCGCCATTAATCCCGTCATGACGAGCATGACGATATTGTCGATGGCGCGGACATAGCCACTCACCAGACCGAGCACAAGTCCCGCGAGGGATGCCGCTAATGCGGAGCTCAGGCCGACAAAGAGCGACACTCGCCCGCCGTAGAGTACGCGACTGAAGACGTCACGCCCAAGACCGTCGGTACCGAGGAGATGTGCGGCCGACGGTGCTTGGAGGCGCTCGACGGGATTGATCTGCATCGGATCGTGGGTAGCGAGCCAGGGCGCGAGCAGCGTGAGGAGGGTGATGACCGCGAAAAGAGCCCCACCGACGACTATTCTGGGATGGCGGAATACCGCTCGAAGAACTGTGCGCCAACGACCTCGCGCCATGGGCGGCGGAGTCGTCGTGATCGTGCTGCCCAGAACCTGGTCCATGGTCGCTCTCAATACCGAATGCGTGGATCGACTAGGCGGTAGCTCAAATCGATTCCGAGATTGACGATCACATATGCGAAAGAAAACAGAAGAATGACCCCCTGGATGATCGGGTAGTCGCGTCGCAGCACTGCATCCACGGTAAGGCGGCCGACGCCTGGAATCGCGAAAACGCTCTCCACGACCACGACGCCGCCCAGCAGCAGGACGAGGCCAGTCCCGATTGTGGTGATGATCGGCACGGCGGCGTTCTTGAGGGCATGGATGAAGAGCACCTTGCCCGAGCCGAGCCCTTTCGCGCGGGCCGTCCGGATGTAGTCCTGGTGGAGCACTTCCAGCATGGCGGTGCGGCTCATGCGCGCCAACAGCGAGGCATAGACGAGGCCGAGGCTCACGGCAGGCAGCACGAGATGGGACAGAAAGGGCCCGATCCCGCCAGAAAAGCTGCGGTAGCCCTGAACCGGCAGCAATCGCCACTGAATCGAGAAGTTGAAGACGAGAAAGTAGCCGGTGATGAAGATGGGGATGGAAAAGAACAGGATGGCGACGAACATCAGCGCCCAGTCCACCCACGTGCCGGCCTTCCAGGCGGCGATGACGCCGATGGGAACCGCCACCAGCACGGCGACCACAAGAGTAAGCAGGGCCAGGGAGACGGTCGGCTCGAGGCGCTGCGCGATGAGTTCCGTCACTGGCCGGCCCGTATAGATCGACGTGCCGAGATCGCCGGTGAGGATCTGTCCCACCCAGGTGATGAACTGCTCGGGCAGGGAGCGATTCAAGCCGAGCGCCTGCCGAATGCGCTCGACGTCCGCGGCTGAAGCCTGATCGCCGGCGATGATCGCGGCGGGGTCTCCCGGGGTCAGGTGCAATAGCATGAATACGATCACGGCAATCACCGCCATGACCGGGATTGACGAAAGAATGCGACCCATGATGTAGGTGAGCATGGTCAAAAGCCTTCGCAGGGTAGCAGTGGAGCGGCGCGGAGCCGGTCCACGTGCTGGCTACTTCTCGAGCGAAACGCCGAAGAACACAGGCAGGCGCGACGTTTGCACGCCTTTGAGCTCCTTGCGATAGGCCGCGAGGATCGGCATCTGTCCGAAGGATGCATACGGCACGGACTTGTAGGCCGCCTTGTTGAGTTCTGCGGCCGTGGTCTTCCGCTCTTCGGGGCTCAACGCGCCCTGGAACTTGTCGGTGAGAGCCTGCAGGTCCTTGTCGCAGGGCCAGCCGGGGGATGTTGCCGCATCGCAGGAGGCCTGCAGGTAGCTGTGGGTTATGGGCGAGGCGAGATTGCTCGTGAAGTTCGTCGTGATGAACAGGTGCCACCCACCCTCGGCGGGGGTGTTCTTGTTGTTGCGACGGTTGACCAGCGTGCCCCAGTCCATCGCCTGCGCGTCCACATTGACGCCGGCATTTCGTAGGTTCTGGATCAGCACTTGCGTGGACGAGTTGAGGATCGCGATGTCGGTGGGTTGCATCACCACGATCTTCTCGCCGGCATAGCCGGCCTCGGCAAGGAGCTTCTTGGCTTCGGCGATGTCCTGCGTCTTCGCGGCTTCCGCGCCCGTATCGTTCTCCAGTGGCGTGTTGCAGCCGAGATAGGAGTAGCACTCGATGAAGTGACCCTTGGGCACACCCATGGCGGCGCCGAAATCGGATTGCTTCACGAGCTTGACTAGTGCTTGGCGAGCTTTGGGGTTGTCGAACGGCTTTTGGAGATGATTCGGTCGGATCATGCCCGTCTGCCCGAGCTTATCTACTGGGTAGACGGTGATGTCCGGGTCATCCTCCAGCACCGGAACAAAATCCATCAGAGGGTTATCGAGGAAGTGGATCTCGCCATTCTGCAGCGCGGCAACCGCGGTGTTGGGATCCGGGATAGCGATCCACTCGACGCGTTCGACCTTCGCGACCTTTCCGCCCGCAAGGCCATCCTGCGGCTCAGAGCGTGACACATAGTTTGGGTTGCGGCGGAACACGACTCGGTTGCCAGGACGCCACTCCTCGTCCACGAAGATGAAGGGCCCGGATCCCACCACCTTGTGCTTGGCTTGCGACGGCGGTGTTTCCGCAAACGCCTTCTGGTAGATGAACGGCGTATAGGCACTCGGCTTCGCGAGTGCTTCCAGCACCAGCGGGAACGGCTTCTTGAGAATGATTTGGAACGACTTGTCGTTCAGTGCGTCCATCTTCTCGGTGGTAGCCATGAGGGACTTGCCCAGACTATCTACCGCGCCCCAGCGCTTCAGAGACGCGACCGCGTCAGCGGCCGTGACTGCCGTTCCATCATGCCACTTCAGGCCCTCGCGCAGGGTAAACGTCCAGGTGAGAAGGTCGGCGCTCTTTTCATAACGATCCACCATCTGCGGCTTCGGCTCGCCTTTGCTGTCAAGAGCAAAGAGCGTGTCATAGACCATGTAGCCGAAGTCGGTCGTGATAGTCGCCGTGGTGAATGTGGGATCCAGGATCGCGAGATCCGCCTGCATGACGGCTTTGATGGTCGACGAACTTTGCGCCACCGTCGGAGATACGCTCAAGCACAGACCTACCGCGGTAGCACCGAGCAGCGCCCTAATAGATGTAAGGCCGGTCAGAATGTTCATCGTCTTCCCCTCTTTGTTTTTTGACGGGTCACATGTTCGGAGATGGCGCCATGCCGGCGCTCTCCTACGACGCGTAATCGGGCTCCTCCCGATCCAGGATGCGGCGCCACGCGTCGAGATGAAAACGTGAGTCCATGTGGTCGCCGAATGGGCCAATGAACGGAATCTTGTGCTCGTCCGCCTGTTGCATGAGCGGGAGGCCGGTCTGCAAGGCCAGCATCTGGTACATGCAGGTGCGCTCGGCGAAATAGAGCTCGTCGAAGGCATCGCAGATCCGCGTACCGACGACTGTCACCCCGTGCCCTGCCATGATGAGGATGCTCTTGTCGCCGAGGGCCTCCGCGATGCGTTGGCCTTCCTGCGCTCCAAACAAAATCCCATGCTGCCGATCGTCGTAGGCGACTCGTTCGTTGAGGAAGAGATTGTTCTGATGTGCGAGCCCTAAGCGGGCGCGATCCAGAAGAGAAAAAGCCGTAAGGTAGGGCGGGTGAACGTGAAGCACACAGGCTGCTTGCGGATGCCACTTATGAATTTCCGCATGAATATTGAAGGCGATGCGCCGCAGTTCGCCTGTGCCGCGAACGACGTTCCCGTCGAAGTCGCAAACGATAAGATCGCTGGCGCGAATCTCGCGGAACAGCAGACCGCGAGGATTGATGAGGTAGTGCTCCGTGCCGGGCAGCATCAGGCTGTTGTGGTTGCCGATCTGCTCGTTCCAGTTGTTGCGGGCCAACACGCGAAACACCGCGGCCATATCGCAGCGCAGTTCCCATTCCTGGGGATCGCAATCGATGGCAGGAACCGACCGGGTAGTAGCAATGGCTCTCAAAGGGCTTCCTCCTCGCTATAGATATGTTCTTTCCACGTACCGATGCGCCCGGATGCGGTCTTGCACACCACAGCGAGAACCCAGGCGTCCTCTGGGCCAACAGAGATGTAGCCATGGCCCATTGTGCTGTCGAGGTAGACGGACGCGCCCTGCGGTAGAACGAACGGCTCGTAGAATTCAGTGTGAACCTCGATCGTGCCGGACAGAACGTAAATGAACTCTTCGCCCCTGTGTCGGTATAGCGGCCCGAATTCGTCGATGCTGTGCGCTTTGATGCGCGAGATGGCGGGTGTCATCTCCTTCGTGCGCAGATCGCCACACAGGTAGTGATCGACGTAGTTCTCACTCTCGAAGGCACGGCCCTCGCCCGGCATGGTGATGCTCCGCCGTCCGGTGGACAACGCGGGCGCCCCTTCGCTCCCCGAATGTGAGAAGAGCTCCGACACCTCGATCTCGAACCCGTCGGCAAGATCCATGAGCTTGTCGTAGCTGAGCGTTAGCTGGTCCTTCTCGACCTTCGAGAGGGTCGAGATCGGCAAGCCGGAACGATCGCTCAGTTGCTGCAGGGTCCAGCCTCGTTTGTGGCGTAGGGAGCGCACGACTTCGTTGAGCTTGGGCTTCTGCACAGACATGGACCCTCGGTGGGGAGATAGATGAATGCGGATGGTGCCAGCGATCAACATTTCCGGCAAGATAAATTTTTTCCATTCAGAAAATTATTGCTAATCAGAAAATGACGGCTATGGTTGTGAGAAATCAGGGGGCGCAACGGTGAAGATCTTCGTCGCTACACTTGGAACCGAGACGAACAGCTTCTCACCCCTACCAACTGGCCTACAAACCTTTCGGGAGCTTGTCCTAACGCGTGAGGATATGCGCGAGCAGCCCGACACCTTCGTGAATCTTCCTGTGAAAACTTGGTTCGCCTGCGCGGATTCTGATGGGCATGAGGTCGTGCAAAGTCTCATCGCTTTCGCGCAGCCGGCGGGTCCGACGGTGCGTGAGGTATACGAAGGGCTGCGTGATCAGATCCTCGACGACCTTCGTGCTGCGGGCCCTGTTGACGTGGTGTTGCTCTTTCTCCACGGCGCTATGATCGCACAAGGCTACGAGGATTGCGAAAGCGATATCGTCGAGCAAATTCGTCGGATCGTCGGCCCGAAGACTTCGATCGGCGTCGAACTCGACCTTCACTGTCATCTCGACGAGCGCCTGCTCGAGGTCGCTGACGTCGTGGTTCTCTTCAAGGAATACCCGCACACGGACGTAGCGGAGCGCGCACGGGAAGTATACCGGCTCAGCCTTGCCGCAAGGGAAGGGCGAATCCGGCCCGTGATGCGCCTTCATGACTGTCGTATGCTGGGGTTCTGGCGGACAAGCCAGCCAATCGTTCGCCGGCTCGTGGATCATATGATCGAGATGGAGCAGGTTCCTGGCGTCCTCTCGGTTTCCTTCGCGCACGGGTTCCCTTACGGCGACACCGAGCGGGTCGGGGCCAAGACCCTCGTGATCACCGACGACGATCCAAATCTCGCATCGCGGCTTGCTTCCGAACTGGGGCAGAACGTCTGGGCAACTCGTCACCATATTGGTGAGGAGTATGTTTCGATCGACGAGGGCCTCGATCAAGCGCTGACGGGCGAAGGCGGCCCCTATGTGCTCGCCGATAGCGCCGACAATGCTGGCGGTGGCGCTGCAGGCGACAGCACCTTCGTGTTGCGCCGTATTCTCGATCGTGGCATCGGCAATATCGCCGCCGCAGGATACTGGGATCCCAACGCCGTCCGCATCTGCATGGAAGCTGGTGTCGGAGCCATCCTGAATTTGCGGTTTGGCGGCAAATGTGGCCCAGCCTCCGGAGACCCTATCGACCTGCGGGTAACAGTGCGCGGATGCCGGCGAGACATGTGGCAGTCGGGCCTCGAGGGCCTGAGGGCCTGTATGGGCGACTCCGTCTGGATAGAGGCCGAGAACGGTGTCGATATCGTGCTCACTTCGACCCGCACGCAGATCTACGGGCCTGATGCCTATACGCAACTCGGCATCGATCTCCTCTCCAAGAAGATTGTTCTGCTGAAATCCACACAGCACTTCTATGCGGCCTTCGCGCCAATCGCGAAGGAGGTCTTTTACATCGCTGCGCCGGGCACGACGGAGACGAATATGCTGAAGCTGCGCTTCACCAACGTTAAGCGTCCGCTCTGGCCCCACGTGGCAGATCCATACGAGAACGGCCAGGCGCTCTCAGCTTAGCCCTATCAAGGCCCGCTCGTTCTCATGGCATATTGGCAGCTGGCAAATAGTCACCGCGCCAGATTGGCTACGCTCTAAGCGCGCTTCTGCTCGCGACGGGAAGTAAGTGCCAGGTCAGAGTACCAGACCACTCCACATTCTCACGCAATCGTCATGGCCGGTTCCGCCAGAGCTACATCCTGCGTCATCTGTTCGAGAGCGTCGTCGAACGGTGCTTGGCCGAGGGGCTGGTCGGGGGTGAAGGCTTCGCGGTGGATGCCAGCCTGATCGCGGCTGACGCCAACAAGCAGCGCTCCATTCCAGGGGACGCGTGGCGAGTCCATGACCATGGTGCCGATGCTCATCGCGCTGTCAGCGAGTATCTCGCGACGCTGGATGAGGCCGCCTGGGGCGCGGCCGCAACGGTTGAGCCCAAGTTCGTCTCGCCCTCTGATCCGGTAGCCCAGTGGACCGGCGCCATGCGCGGTCCCTCCTTCTTTGCCTATGCCACGAACTACCTGATCGACACCGAGCACGCGGTCATCCTGGATGTGGAGGCCACCCGGGCGATCTGGTAGGCGGAGGTCGGAGCTTCTCGCACCATGCCCGAGCGCACCGCTGAGCGCTTCGGTCTCACGCCCGGGCGGCGGGTGGCCGACCGCGCCTATGGCTCGATCGATAACCTAGCCTGGCTAGTCAAGGAGAAGCAGATTGCACCGCACATTCCAGTAGTCGACAAGGCAGATCGTACTGACGGCACGTTCTCACGATCTGACTTCGCGTTTGATCCAAACGAGGATCACTACACCTGCCCCGATGGCAAGCGGTTGGTGCAGTACCGCCGCAGCTTCGCAACGCCGCGCACCGGGATCACCAAGGCTGGCTCCGGTTCTACCGAGCCAAGCAATCCGACTGTCAGAGCTGTAATCTGAAATCTCGCTGCTGTCCCAATACACTCCGCCGTCGCATCCCACGAAACTGGATGAGGATGCCAGGGATGTGGCCCGTGCTTTGGCGGGAACTCCGGCCTTTGAGCGTTCTCGTCATGATCGCAAGAAGATCGAGATGCTGTTTGCCCACCTCAAGCGGCATCCTGCGGCTAGCCCGTATGAGACTGCGTGGGCCAAGTGGCGCCAGGGACGAGTTCCTGCTGGCAGCCACAGCTTAGAATCTGAGAAGGCTCGCCAAACTGTGGCCCATACCCGCTGTTACTGGAGTCAGGGTGTGACAACGCCCCTCCAACTCTCCCGAACCCGGTTCCGTAGCCGGCTTGCCGCGGCGAACACAGGCGCACCGTAGTCCTGAAATGCTCTGAGCAGACCGTCAGCCCTTCGTCGCCCTACTGAATCAACAATATCGGCACAAGGCGGATCTTAGCCTAAGTTCTGCTTTCGAGTGGAATGCAGTCATTGATCCCATCAATCGGACGCGCACCTGCCTGTTACACCACAACCGGACTGCGTGGTTTTTAGGCGGAGAAAGACGGCAAAGTTGGAGCTCTGAATGCCTCATTCGACTCCGAATAAGGGCTCCTCAGAGAATAATTATCCCGGAATGTCTAAAGGATACCGCGACTTGCAAGTGCTGATTCTGAAGTAAAAAAACTTTGCAATATCAGAGGCTTAGATAATGGCGTGGAGGTAGCCACCTGCGAACCTGTCTCTGTAGTGTATCCCTTGTTTTCAGCCAAAGTACTGGGAAATTCGCCTGATTAGGCCGTCCCTGAACCGACGGGTAGCGGAATT
Organism: Microvirga arvi; assembly: GCF_016892765.1. Classification (GTDB taxonomy): domain Bacteria; phylum Pseudomonadota; class Alphaproteobacteria; order Rhizobiales; family Beijerinckiaceae; genus Microvirga; species Microvirga arvi. Next base: position 176 of record NZ_JAFEMD010000053.1, on the reverse strand, counting down.
GCGCAATCAATTCAAAACTTTGAGGCAATATGACCTGTGCAGAATTACAGGGAATATTTCTGTCCAAACAGCGAAGCGGTTTGAGTGGAACAGGGCATTTGACTTTTAATCAGAGGGTCCTGGGTTCGATCCCAGCGCGCTCACCAACAATATCAAAGGGTTACCGGCATCTGCCC
>NZ_JAFEMD010000052.1 GCF_016892765.1 Microvirga arvi | reverse complement strand
ACCTGCATGTCATTGCTCTGGTCTGTATTATGCTACGACAGGCCGTAAACTACATCGCGGTCCATAACAGCCTCTAGTCGCCGTCTTCGATGCCGACCATGCGCCGGCGCGGAACTTTCTGACGGAGACCGTCGGCTATTTCACGACGGACAAGAACCTGTTTCTGGTTCAGACGCCCCACTTCTTCATCAATCCCGACCCGATTGAGCGGAATCTCGGCACATTCCAGACCATGCCGTCGGAGAACGAGATGTTCTACGGCGTCATCCAGCGTGGGCTGGACAAGTGGGATGCATCGTTCTTCTGCGGCTCGGCCGCCGTGCTCCGTCGCGAGGCCCTTCAGGAAACCAACGGCTTCAGCGGGGTGAGCATCACGGAGGATTGCGAAACCGCCCTCGAGCTTCACTCCCGGGGCTGGACGAGCGTCTATGTGGACAAGCCCCTGATCGCCGGCCTGCAGCCCGACAGCTTCGCCAGCTTCATCGGCCAGCGCTCCCGCTGGGCGCAGGGCATGATGCAGATCCTGCGCTACAAGTTCCCGCCCTTCAAGCGCGGGCTACGGCTGTCGCAGCGCCTGTGCTACATGTCGAGCAGCATGTTCTGGCTGTTCCCGTTCTCGCGCTTCTGCTTTCTCATTTCCCCCCTCTGTTATCTCTTCTTCTCGCTGGAGATCTTCACCGCATCGGGCGGCGAGTTCTTCGCCTATACGTTCACCTACATGATGGTGAACTTCATGATGCAGAATTATCTCTACGGCCGCTATCGCTGGCCCTGGATCTCGGATCTCTACGAGTATGTCCAAACGATCTACCTGCTTCCCGCCGTGCTGTCGGTGATCGCTAATCCGAGCAAGCCGACATTCAAGGTCACCTCGAAAAACGAGACCATGGATCAGAGCCGGGTCTCGGAGCTGGGCAGGCCCTACTTCATCATCTTCGGCATCCTGCTTCTCGGCGTCGTCGCAACCGGGGTGAGGGTCTGGGCCGAGCCTTACAAGGCCGACCTGACCCTCGTCACGGGAGCGTGGAACATCCTCAACCTCATCATCGCAGGCTGCGCCCTCGGCGTGGTGTCGGAGCGGGCCACCCGCCGACAGAGCCACCGGGTCCGCGTCGACCGTCCCTGCCGCTTCGTCATGGACGATGAGATCATCGATGCGGTTCTGAGGGACGTTTCGGTCGGCGGCGCAAGGCTTCACGTACCGCCCTCGGCTGAGCCGAACCTGAAAAAGGGAGCGGCTGGCACCCTCGAATTCCAGCCGTTCTCCAACCTTCCCATCCAGCATCTGCCGGTGGAGATCCGCAAGGTCGGCATGGACGACAAGGGCCTGCTGCTCGGATGTCAGTTTAGGATCGAGAAGTCGGAGCACCGGAAGATGATCGCGGACCTCGTCTTCGCCAACGCGGATCAGTGGAGCGACTTCCAGAGGAACCGGCACTATGACATCGGCGTCCTGCGCGGGACGCTCTGGTTCTTCATGGTTGCGTTCTATCAGACCGGACGGGGGCTCTCCTACTTCTTCGGCCTGCAGCGGATCGGGAGTTCCACTCCCGTCGCGCCCGCAGCCACAGCCGTCAGGTAGAGGTGTTTCGTGCGCCGGGTCCTGATCCCCTTTCTGCTAGGATTGCATGGGCTGGGCGTGCAGAGCGCCGTTGCCCAGGTGACACCCTTCAACATGTCGCCCGGCAGCCCGAGCGTGCCGCAGAGCGGCCGGGGCCCTGCATCGGATCCGGCCAAGCAGGCTCCCTTCGACATGCGCCAGCCTGGCTCGGCCCCTGCCGTGGCGCCGGCGCCCCAGCCGGCTCCGCCGGCCGGCAACTCCGCCCCTTTCAGCATGGGGCCTCGGAACGCACCCCCTCCTGCAACGGGAGCCGCCCCTGCGAAGCCGCCGGTTGCGGCAGGTGCCCCGGCAACACGCAGCGTTGCACGCATCGAGCGGCCGATCATTCCCTTCGAGTCGATCCGTTTCGAAGGCGAGACGGACGCCAGATCCTGGACCTTCCATCTCACGCAGGACGAGGCCGCAAGCGGCGCCACCCTCGCCATGGGCTACAAGAACGCCGTCGTCGTCATGCCTGAAGGCTCGCGGCTGAGGATCGCCATCAACGGAGAGCCCGTGATCGATGCGCCGATCTCCTCGCCGAACGACATCAAGCGTGTGACGGCTTCCGTTCGCCCCGGTCTCCTGCGTCCCGGGCAGAACATCATCCGCATGGAAGCCCTTCAGCGCCATAGGACCGACTGCACCATCGCGGCGACCTACGAACTCTGGACCGATGTGGATTCGGCGTCCACGCGGCTCACCTTCGCCGAGGGCGCGACAAAGACGCTGCGCAGCCTGGACGACCTGCCGGCGGTCGGCATCGACAATGGGGGCGTTACGACGATCAGGGTGGTCGCCCCCAAGATCTATCGCCCCGAAATCAGGGATCGCTTGCTGCGCCTCGTGCAGATGGTTGCCCTGCGCGGACGCTATGCTCATCCCGTGATCCAGGTGGTGGAGGCCGATCCGGGTCCTTCCCCCGTCGGCACGATCAAGGTGGCCATGGGCCTCGCCAGCGAACTGCGCGGCCTGGTGCCGGGCGTGCCGGATGCCGCCACGATGCAGCCCCTGACCATGATGATGCAGGAGCCGGGCTCCATCGGCTCGACCTTAGTTGTGTCAGGGCCGACCTGGCAGGATCTCGACACGGCGATCGGGATCGTCGGGGCTCAAGCTGTCAATCCTCTCAATCCCCAGCGCGGCATGGTCGATACGGCCTCCTGGCATTGGCCCGAGGTCCCCACCGCGTTCGGCGATCAATCCTTCCGCTTTGCCGATTTGGGCGTGCCGACGCAGGAATTTTCCGGGCGCCGCCTGAAGGCCGGCTTCGCCATCAACCTTCCTCCGGATTTCTATGCCACCGAATATGGCGAGGCCATTCTGCATCTCGACGCTGCCTATACATCTGCGGTGCGGCCCGGCAGCCACGTGAACGTCTTCGTGAATGGCATGATCAGCACGCAGATGACGATCACCACGCAAGGCGACATCGTCCGGCGTCATACGGTCCGTGTGCCCCTGAAGAACTTCAAGTCAGGTCTCAATCACATCACTCTAGAAGGGGCTCTTCTGACGGATGCAGACACGCGCTGCGCACCGGGAGAAACCCTCTCCGAGACGAACCGCTTCGTCCTGTTCGATACCACCACTCTGGAATTTCCGAATTTCGGGCGGATCGGCCGCCTGCCCGATCTCGCCGTTCTCGGCGCAGGCCGCTTTCCGGATGAAGACCTTCCCACGACCGTCGTTCTAGCTCGGCCCGACGCGCTGAACCTCTCCGCGGCGGGCACCCTTCTGGCTCGGATGGCACGCAGCGGCGGCCGGCCGGTGCGGGCGCAATTCGCCAATGCCGCCTCCGCCGATGACGACTCCGTCCTCTTCATCGGCGCCGTCGATCAGATCCCGCCCGGCATGCTCAACCGCGTGAAGGTGACGGAGCATCTTCGCATGATCTGGCCCTCGACGCCGGCTGGCGACAAAGGCGCATCGCAGACGGCGAGCGCGGATTTCACGATGCCCCTCGGCCAGGTCTCGCCCAACCGCACGGCCGTGGCCTCGACCGATGAAGTCCGCAGACGCTGGTCCGATACATTCCAGCGCCACGGCATTGTCCAGCAGACCATCGGCGCGGTGCAGGACTGGTTGGAGAAGACCTTCAGCCTCTCCCTCTCCTCTCTCTCGCTGGAGGAACGCGCCGACGCGCCCTACGCGCCGCCGCAGCGGGCTTCCCTGATGATGGCGCAGAGCCGGACTGAGGGATCCGGGGTCTGGACCCTGGTGACGGCCCGTACGGACCGGGCGCTGGCGGATGAGATGGCCCGTCTGGCCAATCCCATGCTCTGGTCCCAGGTTGCGGGACGAGCCGTGGCTCTCGATCCGAGGGAGATGAAGCTGCAGGTCGAGCCCATCAGCGATTACAGCTTCGTGCAGACGCAGCCGCCGTCACTGAGGAATCTGAGGCTCGTTGCGGCGAACTGGATGTCTGCGAACATTCTTCAGTATGCTCTCGTCATGCTGGCATGCTGCACCTTCCTGGGCATCGCCACGGCCTTGCTGCTCGGTCGCCTGGGACGCCGTTCATGACGATCCGTGTGCGACGCAGCGCCGGATTCCTGCCATGGCTCTTCGCCACATTTCTCGCCATGAGTTCGATGGCCTATTCCCAGACCCTGTCGGTCCAGACGCTCACCATCGCGGGAACGATCTCGCCGGCCGACTGGGAAGCCTATCGTTCCCGCTTCGTTGAGGACAATGGCCGTGTCGTCGATACCGCCAACGGCAACATCAGCCACAGCGAGGGCCAGGGATACGGGCTTCTCCTTGCTCTGGCGGCTGCCGACCGGCGTTCCTTCGAGCAGATCTGGAGCTTCACCTTCACCGAACTGCTCATCCGCGATGATGGCCTGGCCGTCTGGAAGTGGGATCCCAAGGGCAAACCTCGCGTGACGGACCGCAACAATGCCAGCGATGGCGACCTTCTCATTGCCTATGCCCTGGCAAAGGCAGGGCAGGTTTGGCAGGAACCCCGCTACACCAGCGCCGCACAGAAACTCGCCAGAGCCATCGGCAACAACACCTTCGGGCGCAGCGGGCGCTCGATGGTGCTCATGCCCGGCGCCAGCGGGTTCGGGGCCGGAGATCGCCCGGACGGTCCGGTGATCAACCTCTCCTACTGGGTTTTCGAGGCCTTCCCCGTGCTGGCGATCCTCGCGCCGGAATACGAATGGAACCGCGTCTGGCGCGACGGAGTCCTGCTTCTTCAGCAGGCGGCGTCGGGCCGCGTGAGACTTCCGGCGGATTGGCTCTCCCTCCAGAATGGATTGCAGCCGAAGCCGGCGGACGGCTTTCCTCCCGAGTTCGGTTACAACTCCTTAAGGATACCGCTTTACCTGTTGAGGGCAGGGATGACTGACATGGAGTGGCTCAGGGCCCTCAAGCAGCGCTGGTCTACGGAGAATGAAGGGGTTGCCGTTGTCAACGTGGTCACCGGACAGATCCGGGAGCGCCTGACCGACCAGGGCTATGCCATTCTGCCTGCCGCTCTGGCCTGCGCGCTCGACGGAACACCTGTTCCCGAAGCGCTGAGGACCTTCGAGCCGAGCCTCTATTACCCGTCCACCCTGTACCTTTTGGCGAAATCCCTGCTGGGTGAAAAATATCCGCAATGCGTCTCGTCGGCAGCGCCATAACGATTGCGGTCCTGATCCTGGGCTTCGCAGCGATCGCGCAGCAGACCGGCCCCGGCAGCTCCGAGCCGCCCGCCGGATCGCCGCCGTCTGAGGCCCCACCTGCCAATGGCTCCCAGCCGCAGGTCGATGAATCCGCGCTTCGCTATTTCGCTTCTCAGGGCGATACCCGCCGCGTCAACGCGGAGATTGCCCGGCTGCGCGCGCTCTACCCCAACTGGACACCCCCCAGCGATCTGTCGCAGCTCTCAGGCGCCGCCGCCGCTCCGCCCGACCCGATCGTCGAGCGACTCTGGAACCTCTACCGCGAGGACCGGATCGCTGAAGTCCGCGCGGCCATTGCCGAGCGGCAAGGCTCGGATCCCAATTGGAAGCCGCCGGAGGAGCTGGTTACGGCGCTTGAGACGGTCGAGGCTCGCCGCCGCCTGCTCAATGCCTCCGACACCGGCCAATGGCGGACCGTCCTGTCCGTAGCGACTGAATCGCCGAACCTTCTGACCTGCACGAATGTGGATGTGCTCTGGCGCGTGGCGGAGGCCTTTGCCCGGACCGATCAGCCCGGCCGCACTCGGGACGTTTATACATATCTGCTGACGAACTGCTCCAATCCGGCAGAACGCCTTGCGACCCTGCAGAAGGCTCTGACTCTTCTGCCCGAACAGCAGGTGGCGGACCTGCTGCAGTTCGAGCGCAGGACCGGCGAGGCTCCGGACGATTTCAGCTCCATCCGCGACGAGTTGGCCCGTCGCAGGGTCGAACGGGCCTCCCTCGACGGCAAGGTGACCGCATCGGCCGAGGATCTCGCGGCTGTCGAGCGGCTGATCCGGAATACCAACGAGGCCGGCCCCGTGCTGATCCTCGGATGGTACAACTACCATCATGGAAACCCTGCGCGGGCGCTTGAGCTGTTCAAGACGGCCCTCGACCGGAACGGCGGCGCCAAGGCGGCAGAAGGCTACGCCATGTCCCTGCGGGCGCTCGAACGTCTCAAGGACGCCGAAGCTTTCGCCTATGAATGGCGCGAGCGGGCTCCCGAAAACATGAAGATCTACCTGGACGTGGCCACAGCGCTCCTGAGCCAGGATCCTCCACCGCGCCTTGAAAGCCCGGTGGTCGCGCGCATCGTGACGGCCGTCACGGCGCAGCGTTTCAGCGATGGGGCTCAGGCCCTGGGCTGGTACTCCTACAACACGCAGCAGATCCGCACGGCGCGTGACTGGTTTCGGACGGCCCTGAACTGGAAGCCCGAGGACGAACCGTCCGCTTACGGCCTTGCCCTCTCGGCCCAGCGTCTGAACGAGCGTGCGGCCTTCAACGCCGTGGTTGCCCAATGGCGAGGACGTTCACAGCGCATTGCCGACCTGGCGGACAGAACCAATCCTGCCCTGAGACGGCAATCTGCTCCGGTCCCACCGAGGGCAGACATGCCTGCCGGAGAGACCGCACCATCCGTCGCAGCGGGTTACGCCGCTCCCCGTCAGGTCACCGTGGAGCGTGTCGAAGTCGAGCAGCCCCTGGTCCGGTCCGAGGAGGGGATACGGCGCCGTCAGACCGAGGCTCGCTCCGTCCTTGGGCGCAGCTGCGCCATCACGCGCAATCCCAACGGTCTTTCGGGCGATGCGGCTCTCACCCGCGGCTGGTGTCTCATGGAGATCAACCGGCCTCTCGAAGCGGTCTTCGCCTTCGACCAGGCCATCGCCGCCGGCAGCAGCCGGACCCGCGAAGAAGCGGCCTACGGCAAGTCGCTGGCCTATCTGCGCAAGAACCTGACCTCGCAGGCCGCCACCGCGGCGGCCGAGGCCCCGCAGACCCGCGAACGCCGCGTGGAACTCGGAGCATCGATTCTGACGCAGCGGGCATTGGCAGCCTATCGCGATGAACGCTTCGTGGAAACCCTCATCGCCCTGAGCGAACGGGCGAGACTCGTGCCCGAGCAGAACGATCTTCTGCTGATTCGCGGCTGGTCCTATTTCAGGCTCGGCCGTTACGACGACGCGGAGAAGGTTTTCCGCGCCGTTCAGCAGACCGGCTATTCCGAAGAGGCCAGCGTCGGCCTGAACGCCGTTCGGGAAGCCAAGGATCCGGTCCCCCAGTAACAGGCTCTGCCGAGCGGTTGCCGTAACCGACGCGATGCCTATCTTATGCTGACCAGGGCCCTTCCGGCCCTTCCCTCGCTTTTGTCGTCCGGCGCTCCGATCCATGGCAAGCCTGCAGATCATAATCTTCGATGTGTGCGGCACAGCCTGTGCCCTGCACCGGAGCGCCGTGCGCGAGTTCCTGCCCTTGCCGCGACTCTGGCGCCCGCCGGCCCTGCCCCGGCCGCTCGCCGGCTTCTTCAATCTCGGCGGAGATGCGGTTCCCGTCCTTCGCCTCGACGTGCTGTTCGGACTTGAGCAGAGGGAACCCGCCCCTGAAGCCGATCTCTACCAACATCTGATTCTGATCAGCGCCAGCGGCGCGGCTGGATCGAGCGCGCTCCTCGTGGACCGGGTTCTGGATGTGGCGAGGGTAGATGCCTCTCAGCTCTCGGCTGTCCGGCAGGCGGAGACCCTGAACGGCTGCGTGGAGGCGGAGGTCACCTGGAGCGACCGGATCGTCCATCTGCTCTCGGCCGACCGGATCCTGCTGGCGGAAGAGAAGCAGGCGTTGGCGGAGCTCGAACGTCAAGCCCAAAACCGGCTGAGCGAATGGGCGGTGCCGGCCTGATGGCCGTACAACCAGTCCCTGCTCCGTTGCTCGATGCCGGCTTTCCTCATTTGAAAAGCCGCGTCATCGAGCGCACGGGACATTTCTACTATCAGGACAAGGACGACCTTCTGTGGGAGCGTGTGCGCAAGCGCCTGCGCGCCACAGGCCTGTCCGATTCCAGCGCCTATCTGAACCTTCTCGACGATCCGATCTCAGGTCCTGCGGAATGGGGAAAGCTCGAGACCGAGATCACCATCGGCGAGACCTTCTTCTTCCGCTACGCGGAGCAATTCACGGCCCTGCGCGAGACCATCCTGCCCGAGATCATCGAACGCAAAGCCGCCACACGGCGGTTGCGGATCTGGAGCGCCGGATGCTCCACTGGAGCCGAGCCCTATTCCCTCGCCGTTCTCGTGAACGAGCTCCTCGGCGAGAGCCTCGGCGCATGGCGAGTGAGCATTCTCGGCACCGACATCAACGACAGCTTCCTGAAAGCAGCGCGACAGGCGCGGTTCGGAAAATGGGCGCTCCGCTCCATGCCGGACGAGCAGCGGGAGCGCTATTTCGTGAGCGCGGGCAAGGAGCAATGGGAGGTGCGGCCGGAGTTCCGCTCTGTCGTGCGCTTCGAGCGGCACAACCTGCTGAGCCTTCTCGAGGGGACATCACCCCTTGAGATGACGGATTTCGACCTGATCCTCTGCCGGAACGTCCTGATCTACTTCCATCCCGACACCGTGACCCGGATAGTGGGGGCTCTCCACGACCGTCTGGCAGACGAGGGCTGGATGCTTCTGGGACATGCGGAGCCTAATCCCACCTTCTCGTCCATGATGCAGGCCCTGAACCTGCCAGGGACGGCGGCCTACAGGCGCGGCTCGGGGGAGGCGCCGCTTCCAGCGCCTGCTGCCGTGCAGACCAAAGTCAGCCTGCAGAACTGGACACCGCTGCTGCCCGGGCCGAAGCCGGATGAGCCGGCTGGACGACAAGCCTCTCTGCGTCGCGCCAAAGTTTCACCCAAGGCACCGGCTTCGCCCGCTCCTCGCGACGCGAGCGACTCCGTCGGAGAGATCAGGATGCGTGCCAACGCCGGCGATTTCACCGCCGCTGCGGATCTCTGCCAGAGGGCCCTTGTCCAACAGCCTCTGAGTTCTGTTCTGCACTTTTACCACGGCCTCATCCTGCGGGGACTCGATCGCCCTGAGGAGGCTGAGAAAAGCTTCCTTAAGAGCCTCTATCTCGATAAAAATTTCGTCATGGCACATTACCACCTCGGTCTTCTGCTGCTCGCCGATGGACGACTGGACTCTGGGCGGCGTTCCCTAACCAATGCAATCCAGGTTGCAGCAGCCATGCTCGACGACAGCCTGATCGAGGAAGGAGACGGGCTTACTGCGAAGGAATTGCGCGATCTCGTCCGTATCCATCTCGAGGCGACAACGCCCTCCAAGCGCAAGGCATGATCATGGCGGAGTCGGTGCGCCGGAAGCTGAGACGGATGACATGGAGCAAGATCCGCTCGACTGAGGAGCGGGTGCGGCAGATCCTTGACGAGCGGACCGAGAGCCTCGCATCGCGCCGCAAGGATGAGGCTGCGCCAGTGCAGGCTCTGTCGCGCGTGCTTGTCTGCGGCTCCGGGCGCGAGCGCTTCGGGATTCCGGCCGAGGCCGTCGCCGAAGTGCTGCCACCTCAGAACACCATGCCGGTTCCGGATGGCCCGCCGGCTCTGGTGGGCCTGTTCGGTCGAGGCGGCCGACTGGTGAGTGTGATCGATCTCGCGCTTGCCCTCGGCATCGAACCGTCCTCCGCGGGCGACGAGAACCATCATCTCCTGCTCCTTCGGCGCGATCATCCGCAAGTGGCGCTGAGGGTCGAACGCGCCTATGCGGTGGCGGATACCGTTCGCCTGACGGGCGAGGAGGCCACCGGCTTCCACTCCGAGGCGGTGACCGGCTATGCCAGAATGCAGGCCGATGACGCGGACACCCTGTCTCTTCTCGATACCGAGCGCCTCCTGCGCCCCTTCCTTACCGCTTCCCCTGTTTCTGGAGTCTGACGTGACGATCTCGATCGCCAACCGCATTCTTCTCGGCTTCGCCGTCATTGTCGCCCTCATGATCGGGCTTGGTCTTTACGCCTTGAACCAGCTTGATGATGTTCGCCAATCGACGGAGACTATCGTTGCACGCGATCTGACCATGATGCGCCAGATCGAAAGCATCGGCGATCAGCAGAACACCATGCGCGGGGTGCGGGAGGAAATCCTGTCCCGCTTCCTTCTGCGGTCGGCAGGCCAGCAACAGACGACCGGTGAGGATCTGATCCGCGCCTGGGAACAGCAAGCGCTTGCAACCGAGCAATCCCTGGCGCAGACCATCGCGACCGCCAACGACTATGCCGCGCGCTCTCTTACGACGCAGAGAGGTGATGCCTGGCGCCGGATTTCGGAGTTTCTTACCCGTGCGAACAGCGAGCTGCGCCAGCTGCGCGCTGCCACGGAGCGGCAATACGCAGCCCTGCAGAACAACGACCTTGTCGCCGTGCCAGCCACCCAGAGCGCCCTCAATACCAGCCGCGACGCCTGGAACCGAAATCTTGATCAGGCCAGGGGCACCCTCAGTGAAGTCATCGCGCTCGGACAGCGGCGGGTAAGCGAGGTTTATGACCAGAGCCGCACGTCGATCATCATGGCAATGGCCGGTGCAGCGCTCCTGAGCGTCCTGATCACCTATGCCCTGCGTTCGTCCATCACCGGCCCGCTGAACGCCTTCATGGCTTTCGTCGAGCGGGTCGGGCGCGGAGAGCTGGGCGGCCAGATGGCCGTCACGGGCAAGGACGAGATCGGTCATCTCGGCACGACGCTCAATGCCATGGTCGAAAGTCTGCGGCAGCTCGCACGGCAGAGTCGCGAGGCGACCGAGAACCTGAACGCCGCAGCAGCGGAAATCCGCGCCTCGACCCAGGAGCAGGCGGCCTCCGTCGAGGAGCAGCTCGCCGCCGTTCAGGAAACTGCCGCGACCGTCGACGAGATCACCCATTCGGGAACGCAGATCGGGAAGCGTGCGCAGGAGGTCATCGCCTCCGCACAGGCCGCCGCGCAGACGAGCATGGCCGGCCTGCAGGCGGTCGACGACACTGCGCGCGCCATGGATGCGATTCGGGAACAGGCCGAGGCGGTGGCGGAGAACATCGTGGCTCTGAGCGAGAAGACGCAGGCCGTTGGCGAGATCATCGCATCGGTCAACGACATATCCGAGCGCACGCATCTTCTGGCCCTCAACGCCGCCATCGAGGCGGCGGCAGCCGGAGAGCACGGCCGCAGCTTCGCCGTGGTCGCCTCCGAGATGAAGACGCTCGCCGATCAGGCGAAGGATGCCACGATGCAGGTGCGCTCGATCCTGGGCGACATCCAGCGCGGCATCAACTCGTCGGTGATGCTGACGGAAGAAGCCGTCAAGCGCGTCGGCGCCGGCAAGGAGCGCACCGACATTACGCAGCAGACCATCACCGGCATTTCGAGCCAGATCCAGGAGAGCGTGCAGACCTTTCAGCAGATCGTGGCCTCCACCAATCAGCAGCAGCTCGGCATCGAGCAGGTGATGGGCGCGCTGCAGAACATACGGCAGGCGAGCCAGCAGACCGCTGCCGGCACCCGCCAGCTCGATACGGCAGCGGCCAATCTGTCCCAGCTCTCACAGCAGCTCCTCGGCCTGGCCGAACGCTACCGGCTGTAACCCGGCGGGAATGGAGATGCGCGCATCGTGACGGACATCCGCAAGCAGCTGCTGGCAGCCTTCGAGGCGGAGCATCGGGAGCATCTTCATGCGATCCGGTCTGCGCTCGACCATGCGAGCCAGGGCGAGATCGACCTGACGGATGTCTTTCGTCGCGCGCACAGCCTGAAGGGGGCGGCCCGTGCCGTCGACCTGCCTGCCGTCGAGGAGGTCGCACACCAGCTTGAGACACTCTTCTCCCAGGTTCTGGAGGGGCAGAAACCCCTCGACGAGCCGGCGATCACGACGGTGCGGCGCAACTTGGATCTGATCGAGGATCTCGTTGCCGATGTCCTGAAACCGTCAACAGCTCCGGCTCCGGCGCAGGCGCAACAGGCTACGGCATCGGCACAGACAACCCATGAACCGGATGTCTCGTCTCCGAAGGTCGAGGCGGTCGCTCCTGTCGAAGCCGGATCATATCTGCGCGTGGCGACCGGGCAGATGGAGGAACTCTCCTCCTCCATGCACCAGCTCCTGACGGAGCTGCAGGCGAACGAAAGCCTGGATGATGTGTTGCGACAGATCGAGCTTGAGGTCCGCGGCCTGAGGCGGAGCTGGGATCAGCTTCATGCGCAGATGAACGCCCCTGGCGCGGCTGCACAGCAGGGGCTGACTGTCACACAGCGCAGCACCGTCTCGTTTGCCCCGCGCTTGCGCGACTTCGATCAGGGCCTGAACGCCTTGTTCCGCAGGCTCTCTGCCATGGCGCGCGAACGGAGACAGTCGAGCTGGTCCATCGAGCAAGCCGCGCGCCAAGTGCGGGACAACATCGACCGGGTGTCTCTCGTCTCGGCGGAGACGGTTTTCGGCGGCTTCGGGCACATGGTGCGCGAGATCGCCCGCAAGGCGGGGCGAGACGTGCAGGTGCGCAGCATCGGCCTCGACATCCAGGTCGACCGGCAGGTCCTCCAGGCCTTGAAGGATCCCGTGATGCACCTCCTGCGCAATGCGGTGAGCCATGGGGCCGAGCCACCGGAAGAGCGGATCGCCAAGGGCAAGCCGGAGAGGGCCGAGATCACCCTGGAGCTGGCATCGCGCGGCGGGCGCCTTGTGATCGGCATCCGTGACGACGGACGCGGCCCCGATCTCGCCCGCATCGAGCAGGTCGCCATCGAGCGCGGACTGCTCCAGCCCAGAGGCCCAGGCCACCCGCCACCGATGATGGACCAATTGCTCTCCCTCGTCTTTGCGCCCGGCTTCTCGACGGCGGGCGAGGTCGACCGGCTGTCGGGCCGGGGCATCGGTCTTTCCGTCGTGGCGGAAGCCGTGCGCAGGCTGCAGGGTTCCGTCCTGCTCAGGCCCCGCTTTCCCCACGGCACGGAGGTTCTCCTGAACGTGCCCTTCACCGCCGCACGCCAGCCGCTGCTGCTGCTCGAGGCGGAAGGCCGCATGTTCGGCCTGCCCGCCCATTCCGTGGAGCGCCTTCTGCGCCTGCGAGCGGAGGCCCTGGAAAGTGTGGAAGGCCGCCCGGCGACCCGGATCGAGATCGGGGGCCGGGACGTTATCGTTCCGATCGTTGCCCTTGCGGCCCTGACAGGATCCCCGAATGCCCCCCTCCCGACCGAGGCCGGACACGTGAAGGCCGTTCTCGTCCGCCACGGCTCCCGCACCTGCGCCCTTGCCGTCGACGCGTTCCACGATGTGCGGACGATGCTTGTCAGTGATGTCCAGGCGATCGGCCTAAGCGAACTCGTCTCCGGAACCGTGCTTCTGGAAAATGAGATGCCGGCCCTCGTCCTCAGCCCCGACCGTCTGATCGAGTATTGGATCCGGAACGAAGGCCGGCTTGCCGCAGGCGGTCTGGGCCTCACCCGAACGCTTCCTGAGGAGGATCGGCAGGCCAGGACGATTCTCGTGGTCGACGATTCCATTACCACCCGCACCCTGGAGAAGAGCATCCTGGAGGCGCAGGGCTACGAGGTTCTCCTCAGCGTTGACGGCATCGATGCCTTGAATGTGCTGCGCTCGGGCGACGCCGTGATCGATCTGGTCATCGCCGACGTGGAAATGCCGCGCATGGACGGCTTCGGCCTGCTGCAGGCGATCAAGAACGAACCGAGATTCTTCACCCTTCCCGTGATCCTGATGACCTCGCGTGCTAATCCGGAAGATGTCCGCAAGGGTCTCGATCTGGGTGCGAGCGCCTATATTACCAAGCAGAAGTTCGATCAGCGCGAGTTGCTGGCCACGATCGGACAGATGTTGTGAGTTGCGTGTGATGAGTATGGCGCCTCAGCCGCCGGTCCGGGTCATGGTCGTCGAGGATTCCCTCGTCGTCCGTCAATTGCTCGTGCACATCATTGCCAGCGACCCGCGTCTGGTCGTGGCCGCCGCCGTCAGTTCGGCGGAGGAGGCGCTTCGGGAGATCGGCCGTGTCCGGCCGGATGTGATCTCCATGGACATCCGCCTGCCCGGAATGGATGGGCTGGAAGCGACCCGCAAGATCATGTCCGAGCAACCCACTCCCATCGTGGTGATTGCCGACAGCATCGAGGATTCCTCTCTCAAGATCTCCATGAATGCGCTGCGGGCCGGTGCGCTGACGGTGGTGGAGAAGCCGGTCGGCCTCTCCAGCGCCGGCTATGCGGCTATTGCCAGCACCATCTGCACCCAGCTCTACATCATGAGCCAGGTACCCGTGGTCCGGCAGCGCTCGTTCGCGCCCTGGCGCGAAGCCCAGGTCTCCTGGGCGCCCAGGCGTGAACCGGAATGGAGCCCGGCCCGGCCGAGCATCATGGGCATCGCCGCTTCCACCGGCGGACCGCCTGCGCTCGCGAGGGTTCTGAGTGCTCTGCCGCGGGACTTCCCGCTTCCGATCCTCCTCGTCCAGCACATGGGCGCTGCCTTCATGGAGGGGTTTGCCTCCTGGCTGAACGGGCTGGTGCCCCTTGAGGTGCGCCTGGCCCAGGATCGGGAGATCCCAACCCCGGGCCGGGTTTATGTCGCTCCGGGCGACCGGCACCTGCTTCTCTCCCCTGCAGGCACGCTGACGATGAGCGCCGAGCCGCCGTTCGGTAACCAGAGGCCCTCGGCGACCCTGCTGTTTCAGTCGATGGCGCGCTCGGCCGGCCGCAGAAGCCTCGGCGTGATCCTCACCGGCATGGGCGAGGACGGTGCGCAGGGCCTCGTCGAGATGCGCCAGGCCGGTGGCTATGCGGTGGCGGAGGATGAAAGCACCGCCGTCGTTTACGGCATGCCGGCTGCGGCAGTTCGCCTGGGCGGCGTCAGTGTCAGCCTGCCTCTCGACCTGATTGCGCCCCGCATCCTGCGCTTGGCCCGGGGAGAAGGTGAATGAGCGCAGGTTCCATGACTCAGGCCGCCGAGATCCTGCTGGTCGAGGATTCCGAGACCCAGGCGCTGCAGTTGCGCCACATCCTGGAGACGAACGGCTTCCTTGTGTCCTGGCGCTCGACCGCGGAGGCCGCCCTCGACGGCCTGAACAGGAAGCTCCCCGATCTCGTCATCGCTGATTACCACCTGCCGGGCATGAACGGTGACGAGCTGACCCGTCAGATGCGCCTGAATGTGCGCACCCGCGCCATTCCGGTCATCATGCTTACGGAAGCCCGGGAGCGCACCGTCGAGCGCCAGGGGCTGGAGAGCGGCGCGGACGCCTACATCTCCAAATCCGCCGAGCAGGAACTGATCATCCTGCGCATCAAGGCCCTTCTGCGCCGACGCTCGCTGCCGATCGGCGATTTGCGAGAAGAGCGGCAATCCCCGAGCTTCGGAACGTTCCGCCGGGCCTGCATCCTGATCGTGGACGACAGCCCGACCCGCCGCACCTATCTCCAGGACATGCTGGCCCGGGAAGGCTATGCGGTCACGGTGGCACCAAGCCCTGCCGAGACTCTCCGGCTCATCCACTCTGCGAATGCCACCTGGGACTGCATTCTGGTCAACCTGCTGAGCCCAGGCTTCGACGGCATCGCGCTGTGCCGCCAGCTCAACCTCTACCGGGGCTTGGCGCCCCTCCCCGGAACGGATGCCCCAAGCTTTGCCATCGTGGGCCTCGGCAACGAGGAGGGTGGGAATCTGCATGCCCGCGCCTTTGCCGCGGGCGTGGACGACATCGTTCCCTCCAGCATCGAAGCCGACGGAATGCGGGTGCGCATCCGCGCGCTCGTCAGGCGCAAGCTCATGCAGGACGAGAACTGGCGCATCGAGGCGGAACTGCGCGAGCGGGAACTCGCCCTTGCCAGCGCCCGGGCCGAGGCAGCTTCGGCCGAGGCTCTCGCCAAGGCAAACCGCGAGCTGGAGGAGGCCAACGACCTCCTGAAGGGAACCCAGGCCCAACTCGTCCAGGCCGCCAAGATGGCTTCCCTCGGCGAGCTGGTGGCCGGCATCGCTCACGAGATCAACAATCCCCTCGCCTTTATCCAGGCCCACCAGGGAACGGTCGAACGGCTGCTCACCGAGATCGCCGCCAAGCTGCCCCCGGAGGCCGGGCTCGAGCGGCAGGTTCAGAAATCCCGCGACCGAATCGCCGCCATGAAGCTTGGGCTCGGCCGGATCCAGGAACTCGTTCTCAACCTTCGGCGCTTCTCGCGCCTTGACGAGGGCGACTTCCAGACCGTCAACGTGCCCGAATCCATTGAGACCGTGCTGGCCCTCCTGGGCTACAAGCTGGGCACCCGGATCGACGTGCGCCGGCGCTACAACGCGGTTCCGGACCTCTATTGCTCGCCTGCCCTTCTCAACCAGGTCGTGATGAACATCGTCGGCAATGCAGCGGATGCGATCAAGGGAACCGGCGGCATAGACATTGAAACCGAGAGCAGCGAAACAACCTATACGATCAGGATCAATGATACGGGACCGGGAATTTCACCGGAACTGCGGGAGCGCATCTTCGAACCGTTCTTTACGACCAAACCCGTTGGGTCTGGAACCGGACTTGGCTTGGCCATCGCCTATGGCGTAGTCCAGGCCCACAAAGGATCGATCACGGTGGGTTCGGGGCCGGCCGGCGGGGCCAGCTTCACCATCACGATCCCGAGGCAGACTGTTTCATGACCTTGTCGAGCGAGATGAATTCAACGAATGGCACGATCCTGGTCGTCGACGACGAACCGGACATCCTGATCGCACTCGAAGACCTGTTCGAGAACGACTATCGGGTGCTGACGGCCTCGTCCCCCACCCAAGCCCTGGATATCCTTCGGCATGAGCCGGACGTTGCCATCATCATCTCGGATCAGCGCATGCCGGAGATGCAGGGCGACGAGTTTCTGGCCAAGGCCCGCAACGTGTCGGATGCGGAGGCGATTCTTCTCACTGGCTATGCGGATCTGAAGGCCGTCATCGGCGCGGTCAACAAGGGCCGCATCATGGCCTATGTGCCAAAGCCCTGGGACCCGAACGCCCTCTCCAATATGGTCGCCGCCGCCTATCAGCGGCGCATGCTGGCCCGGGAACTCGACACCGAACGTGCCCTCCTGCACGGCCTGATGGAGAGCACCGGCGACCTGATCTCGTTCAAGGATCTCGAAGGCCGCTTCGTACGCCTCAACGCCGGAAAGGCCAGAAGTCTCGGATGCGCGGCCGGCGACTGTCTGGGCCGCAGGGAAAGGGATTACGTCTCGCCTGAGCGGGCGACGATGCTTGAGGAGGCCGAGCGCCGGGCCATCGAAGCGCGCCAGCCTGACGAGGTGATCGAGGAGCGCACCCTGCCAGACGGCAAGACGCAGTGGTTTCTCATCAACCACATCCCGATCTTGGATGAAGCGGGAGCCGTTACGAACCTAGCCACCATCGAGCGCGACATCACGGAGCGCAAGCTGATGGAAATGCGCCTGCGTCAGGCGGACAAGATGCAGGCTTTGGGGACCCTCGCAGGCGGCGTGGCCCACGACTTCAACAATTTGCTGATGGCCGTGCTCGGCAGCCTCGACCTCGCCTCGCGCCGCGCTCCCGACGATCCGCGCCTGACGCGTCTTCTTCAGAACGCCACCTATGCGGCCGAGCGGGGCGCGTCCCTGACCCAGAGGCTCCTGAGCTTCAGCCGCCAGCGGGACCTGCGGCTGCAGGCCGTAGACGTGAACCAGGTCATCGCCGGCATGAGCGATCTGCTGACCCGCACGCTCGGTGGCGTGATCCGGATCGAGCGGCATCTCGCGAACGAGCTCTGGGCCGCCATGGTCGACCCGGACCAGCTCGAACTGGCCATCCTGAACCTGTGCATCAATGCCCGCGATGCCATGGAAGAGAACGGAGTTCTCACCCTCTCGACGCGGAACGAGGACGTTGAGGAAGGCCGGATCACCGATCTAACCAGCGGGGATTACGTGGTGATCTCTGTCGCCGATAGCGGCAGCGGCATTCCGCCGGAAGTTTTGGCGCGGGTGCTGGAACCCTTCTTCACCACCAAGGAGGTCGGCAAGGGCACGGGCCTGGGCCTTCCCATGGTCTACGGACTTGCCCAGCAATCCGGCGGCACGGTGACGATTCACAGCACGCTCGGCGTCGGCACAACGGTGGAACTCTACCTCGCGCGCGCCGCGACGGCACAGGACGGCAGACCCCTTGAGGAGCGGTCCATTGCTGACGATGCTCCTAAAGTTCGCATTCTGCTCGTGGATGACGATGCAGAAGTGAGAACGGTAACCGCCGCCTACCTGACCGAGATGGGCCATCGGGTCGTGGAGGCGGCCGACGGATCCTCGGCCCTCGATATCCTGAAGGCGGACGACCAGCTCGATGTGCTGATCGCGGATTTCGCCATGCCGGGGATGACGGGAACCGACCTTGCCGACAAGGCGCGGGAAATCCGGTCCGATCTCGGGATCCTGCTCGTAACCGGGTACGCCGATCCCAAGCGCGTGCCGTATGGTCACCTTATGCTCCACAAGCCCTTCAGCCGCACGGACCTCGCCATGAAGGTGGGCGAGGCGACCCGTCGGAAAGAACAGTGATGCATGACGCAATCGGGCGGTCTTTAGCCCCGATTGTGGACAAGCCGTCTCTTCGGGCGCTCTCGGCAGAACTGAGGGAAATCGCGGAGATTTGACCTTCAAAACCGCACATTTGAGCTGCCGCATGGTGAGAAAATGGTAAATTTCTTTTAAAAATTATCCATTGTTGCATCGACAGATTGACAATATCGGGGCTTCGCACCTTAACTCCGTCACAGAACGGCCATGAGTAGAGCCGTCTCAGAGGACCAAAGGTAATGAAAAAATCAGCCCTTTTCGCAGCCATCTGCGTTCCGGCCTTCCTGGCCGCCGCTCCCCTGGCCGCCAAGACCCTCGTCTACTGCTCCGAAGGCAGCCCCGAAAACTTCTTCGCCGGCATCAACACCACCGGCACCACCTTCGACGTCACTGGCCAGATCTATAGCCGCGTCGTCGACTTTGAGCGCGGCGGGACGCAGGTCGTCCCTGGCCTTGCAGAGAAGTGGACCGTCTCTCCGGACGGGCTCGTATATACCTTCAACCTCCGCAAGGGCGTGAAGTGGCATTCCAACAAGAACTTCAAGCCGACCCGCGACATGAATGCGGACGACATCATCTTCACGCTGGAGCGCCAGTGGAAGCAGGAGCATCCCTTCTTCAAGGTGACGAGCTCCAACCACACCTATTTCGACGATATGGGCATGCCCAAGCTGCTCAAGTCGATAGAGAAGGTGGACGACTACACCCTGAAGATCACGCTCAACCAGCCCGAGGCGCCGTTCCTGTCGGATCTGGCCATGGAATGGGCCGCGATCCAGTCCAAGGAATATGCCGATGCCATGCTGAAGGCGGGCAGCCCGGAGAAGGTTGACCAAGAGCCGATCGGCACAGGTCCGTTCTACCTCCTCCAATATCAGAAGGACGCGGTGGTCCGCTTCAAGGCTTTCGACCAGTATTACGGCGGCAAGGCTAAGATCGATGACCTCGTCTTCTCGATCACGCCGGATCCGTCGGTGCGTTGGGCCAAGCTCCAGAAGGGCGAGTGCCATGTCATGCCTTATCCGAACCCGGCTGACCTGGACGCCATGAAGAAGGACCCGAACGTCACCATTATGGAGCAGGCGGGCCTCAACGTCGGTTACCTCGCCTACAACACCACCAAGAAGCCCTTTGACGACGTCCGCGTCCGCAAGGCCTTCAACATGGCCATCAACAAGAAGGCCATCATCGACTCGGTCTACCTCTCAACCGGCGTCGCCGCGACGAACCCGATCCCGCCGTCCATGTGGTCGTACAACGAGACGGTCAAGGACGACGCGTACAACCCCGAAGCCGCCAAGAAGCTTCTGGCCGAGGCCGGCGTTTCGAACCTTGAGACGGACATCTGGGCGATGCCGGTGCAGCGTCCCTACAACCCGAATGCCAAACGCATCGCCGAGCTGATGCAGGCTGATCTCGCCAAGATCGGCGTGAAGGCCGAGATCAAGAGCTTCGAGTGGGGCGAGTACCGCAAGCGTCTGCAGGCGGGCGAGCACCAGACGGGCATGATCGGCTGGACGGGTGACAACGGCGATCCGGACAACTTCCTGCACACCCTGCTCGGCTGCGATGCGGCAAAGAGCGGCGGCAACACCGCCAAGTGGTGCCATAAGCCCTTCGACGATCTCGTGGTGAAGGCCAAGGTCACGACAGACCAGAAGCAGCGCACGGAGCTCTACAAGCAGGCTCAGGTGATCTTCAAGGAGCAGGCTCCCTGGTTCACCATCGCCCATGCGGTGCAGCTGAAGCCGGTTCGCAAGGAAGTCGTGGACTTCAAGCTTTCGCCCTTCGGACGCCACACCTTCTACGGCGTAGACATCAAGGGCAAGTAAGCCTGCGACCCTGAAAAGACGGCGGGGCAGCTTCGGCTGCTCCGCTTTTTCTGCCTTATGGCGCCTATACTGTAGTTGGCGATGCTCCGCTTTATTCTCACCCGCGTCAGCCTTATCATCCCGACCTTCATCGGGATCACCCTGCTGACCTTCTTCCTAATCCGCCTCGTTCCGGGTGACCCCATCGAGACCATGGCCGGCGAGCGCGGGATCGATCCCGCGCGGCATGAACTCCTCCGCAAGGAGTACGGCTTTGATCGACCGATCCTGGTGCAATACGGCATCTACATCGCCCGCGTGCTGCAAGGCGATCTCAGCAAGTCCGTCATCACTCAGGCGCCGGTGCTTGATGAGTTCCTTGCCTTGTTTCCGGCAACGATCGAGCTTGCCGTGTGCGCCATCCTTTTCGCGCTGGTGATTGGCCTTCCCGCGGGGATCCTAGCGGCGGTGCGACGAAATTCGATCTTCGATCACGGCGTGATGGGCATTTCGCTGGCCGGCTATTCCATGCCGATCTTCTGGTGGGGCCTCATCCTCATCCTGCTGTTCTCCGTGCAGTTCGACTTGACGCCCGTGTCGGGCCGTATCGACGTCCTCTACTACATCGAGCCGGTCACCGGCTTCCTGCTCATCGACTCTCTCTTCTTCTCCGAAGACGAAGGGGCCTTCCGCTCCGCGCTCGCACACCTGATCCTGCCGACAATCGTGCTTGGTACGGTGCCGCTGGCTGTCATTGCCCGCATGACCCGCTCGGCGATGCTCGAAGTCTTAGGTGAGGATTACATCCGCACCGCCAAGGCCAAGGGGCTCTCTCGCTTTCGGATCATCGCCCTGCATGCCCTGCGCAATGCGCTCATCCCGGTTGTGACCGTCATCGGTCTGCAGGTCGGCGTGCTCTTCACCGGGGCCATTCTCACAGAAACGATCTTTTCCTGGCCGGGCGTCGGCAAGTGGCTCATTGAAGCCATCTTCCGGCGCGATTATCCGGTGCTCCAGGGCGGCGTGCTCCTGCTCGGCATCGTCGTCATGACGGTCAACCTTCTGGTTGATCTGGCTTACGGCCTCATCAACCCTCGCATCAGGCACACCCGATGACCGCTGAAACCATGGACGCTCCGGCCGTCGCCGCGCCGACGGCAACGCCGCCTCATCCCCTGCGCGAATTCTGGGGCTACTTCAGCGCCAATCACGGCGCCGTCGCCGGTCTCGTCGTCATCGTCGCCGTCGTGCTGGTGGCGCTTCTTGCGGATGTGCTGGCGCCGCACTCGCCTTATCTCACCGATACCACGATCGCCCTGAAGCCGCCCTTCTGGCAGGAGGGAGGCAGCTTCACCTATCCGCTGGGCACCGACCCGATCGGCCGTGACATCCTCTCGCGCCTGATCTACGGCGCGCGCCTGTCGCTTCTCATCGGCATCATGGTGGTAGCGATCTCGATCATGGTCGGCACCGTGCTCGGCCTTGTCTCGGGTTTCTTCCGTGGCATCATCGAGATCTTCATCATGCGGCTCATGGACGTGATCCTGACCCTACCGAGCCTGCTCCTCGCCATCGTGATCGTGGCCATCCTCGGTCCTGGCCTGATGAATTCCATGCTGGCGGTCGCTCTCATCATCATGCCGCATTACGTGCGCCTTGCCCGCGCGGCGGTGATCAGCGAGACATCGAAAGACTACGTCACCGCTGCCCGCGTGAGCGGCGCCGGTACCCTGCGCCTGATGTTCAGGGAGGTGCTGCCGAACTGCACCGCGCCCCTGATCGTACAGGCGTCGCTGGGCATCTCGACCGCGATCCTGGATGCGGCGGCGCTTGGCTTTCTCGGCCTCGGTGCGCAGCCGCCCTCGCCGGAATGGGGCACCATGCTAGCTGACGCCCGCGAATTCGTGCTCCGCGCCTGGTGGGTTGTGACCTTCCCCGGTCTTGCCATCCTCATCACGGTGCTTGCCTTCAATCTTCTGGGTGACGGACTGCGCGATGCCTTCGATCCCAAACTGAAGCGCTGATCATGGCCCTCGTTGAAATTGAAAATCTATCGGTCGAATTCCCGACCCAAGGCGGCATCATGCGGGCCGTCGATGGCGTGAGCCTCAGGCTCGAAGAGGGCGAAGTTCTCGGCGTCGTAGGTGAATCCGGCTCCGGCAAAAGCGTCACGATGCTGGCCCTCATGGGCCTCATCCCCTTCCCCGGCCGCGTGAGAGCGGACAAGCTCTCCTTCAACGGCCGCGATCTCCTGACGATCTCCGACAAGGATCGGCGCAAGCTCACCGGCAAAGACGTCGCGATGATCTTCCAGGAGCCGACAACCAGCCTGAACCCGTCCTTCACGGTCGGGTTCCAGCTTACCGAGACCCTGCGCCTGCACGAGGGTATGGACCGCAAGGCGGCTGAGCGCCGGGCCGTCGAACTTCTCGGTCAGGTGGGCATTCCGTCTCCGGAAAGCCGGCTTTCCGCCTACCCGCACCAGCTCTCCGGCGGCATGAACCAGCGCGTGATGATCGCCATGGCGATTGCCTGTAATCCCAAGCTGCTCATCGCCGACGAGCCGACCACCGCTCTCGACGTGACGATCCAGGCGCAGATCCTCGATCTTCTCATGACGCTCCAGAAGGAGCGCAGGATGGGTCTCGTCATGATCACCCACAACATGGGCGTGGTGGCCGACACAGCAAAGCGCGTGATGGTGATGTATGCGGGGCAGATCATGGAGGAGCGCTCCGCCGACGACCTCTTCGCTTCGCCGCAGCATCCCTACACGGCGGCGCTGCTTGCAGCCCTGCCTGAGCGCAGCGAAGGCGGCCGTCTTGCGACGATCCCCGGCGTGGTGCCGGGTCTCTACGATCGTCCGAAGGGCTGCCTGTTCAGCCCGCGCTGTGCCTATGCCACGGAGCATTCGCGCCATGTTCGCCCTGACCTGCGCCCCTGGGCCGGCGGACACATCCGCTGCCATTATCCCCTCGGCGACCCGAATCGGAACGCCGAAATTCAGCATGATCATCCCGTTGGGACGGAGGCTGCGTCGTGAAGGCTCCCGTTGTCGAAGCCAAGGGCCTGAAGCAGGTCTATAAGATCAAGCGCGGCCTGTTCAAGGAGCCGGCCAACCTGCAAGCCGTTGGCGGCATTTCCTTCGCCATCGAACCCGGCAAGACCCTTGCGGTCGTGGGCGAATCGGGCTGCGGCAAGTCCACGCTCGCCCGCATGGTGACGCTCATTGAGAAGCCAACGGAGGGTCAGCTCACCCTCGACGGCATCGATGCGGTCAATCCGCCGGCAAACTATGCCAAGGATCTGCGCCGCATGGTGCAGTTCGTCTTCCAGAATCCCTACGGTTCGCTCAACCCGCGCAAGAAAGTGGGCACGATCCTGGAAGAGCCGCTGGCCATCAACACCAAGCTTCCAGCCGCAGAGCGCACTGAGCGTGCTCGGTCCATGATGGCAAAGGTGGGCCTCAGGCCTGAGCACTACAACCGCTATCCGCACATGTTCTCCGGCGGCCAGCGCCAGCGCATCGCGATCGCCCGTGCGCTCATGCTCTCGCCGAAGCTCGTGGTGGCGGACGAGCCGGTCTCGGCCCTCGACGTGTCGATCCAGGCGCAGGTGCTCAACCTTCTCGCCGACCTGCAGGAAGAGATGGGGCTTGCCTATCTCTTCATCTCGCACGACCTCGGCGTCGTCCGGCACATCGCCCATGACGTGCTCGTCATGTATCTGGGCCATGCGGTCGAGCACGGACCGAAGGAGAAGATTTACGCGCAGCCCCTGCATCCCTACACGCAGGCGCTTCTCTCCTCCACGCCCGGTATCACCGGCGTGAAGCGCAAGCGCATCGTGCTGAAAGGCGAGCTCCCCTCGCCGCTCAACCCGCCGAAGGGCTGCGTGTTTTCGACACGCTGCCCCTATGTGACGGAGCGCTGCAAGGTCGAGCGCCCGGCATTGCGGGAACTTGATGGTCGGAAGGTTGCCTGCCACTACGCCGAGAACTTCCTGGAGGAAGCAGCGGCTTGAACTATCATGCGGGCAACGGCAGTCGCTTGGCTGCTGTTGCCTCATCGGCCCCCGGCGAATTGGCCGGCTCCGGCAGCTTCTCCTCATCGGTCGCCACCTTCAGGCATTGCACCACTGCCTCACGCAGGGACGAGACGTAGTAGTTGGCGCCGAGCGTGGCGCGCATCGTCTCGCTCTTCAGCACTGCGTCCTCCGCAGGCCAGAGGCCGACCAGAGTCGGAGCCTTCGCCTTCTGCTTCAGCCGCCGCAGCAGATAGCGCAGATGGGCCGGCGTGCCGCTGATCTCGAGATAGCTGATGCACACCATCTGGACGCCGGTCATGTCCAGGTTGAAGATCTGCCGGCGTGACACCGCTTCGTGCGGCACCACGCGGGTGCCGAGCCCGTGCTTGCTCAGGAGCTGCGCCAGCATCTCGGAGGCCGCTTCGTCGAGGGGGCCGCGGCCTGCAATGCATAGGATGGCGCCATCTACGCGCCAGACCTCCGGAATCCGGCTCTCCTCGGGCAGAGCCTCGGGCACCGCCGGTTCCTTGTTGGCAGGCTTCTCGCTCGCGGGAGCCGCAACCGGATCGTCCCTGGTCTTCTGCGGCTCGGGTTCCACATCGTCGTGCCCGCCCAGATCCTGCACCAGGGCCCGGATGACATCCTTGACCTGATCGAGCTGGCGATGGGTGAGGACGCCGCGCGTCGCATCGTTGGCCGCGAGTTGAAGCCCTCTCAGGGCGACCTCATCGTAGTACGAAGTCAGGGAACGTTCCTTGAGGAGGAGTTCGGCCGATTCGAGCGCCTCGTCCGGATCGCCCGCGAGCATGCGCTGATAGAGATTCTCGTCCGGCGTCAGGGCGGGCCGGTCGCCGAGAAGCACGTCGAGGAATTCCAGCCGCTCCACATGCCGGCCCAGCACGACGAGGCAGAGCGTCAGGGGTGTTGCAATGAGCAGGCCGACCGGTCCCCAGATCCAGGTCCAGAAGATGGCCGAAATGACGACGGAGAAGGGCGAGAGGCCCGTGCTCTGCCCATAGACGATGGGCTCGATCACATGACCCATCAAGGGTTCGCCGATCGCGTAGAGCGCAAGCGTCATGAGAGCCATGGACCAGCCGGGATCGACGGAGGCAGCAAGCAGAATCGGCGGCAAGGCAGCGAGAAAGGAGCCGATATAGGGGACAAAGCGCAGCAAGGCTGCAAAGACGCCCCACAGGATCGGGCTCGGCACCCCGATCAGCCAGAGACCGACAGAGGCCACGACACCGAAGGACGCGTTGAGAGCCAGCTGGGTCAGGAAGTACCGGCTGAGACGCCGTGCGGCATCGTCCATGGCGGCGGTGGCGCGATGCAGATCGCTGGCTCCGAACAGGCGGATCATGCGGTCGCGCAGATCTTCCCGCTGCATGAGGATGAAGACCAGCACGACAAAAACGATGCCCATGGTGGCCAGCGGCTCGAGCAGCGGCAAGAGTACATTCCGGGCGACCTGAGCCGGCGTCGGATCCGGCTCGTGAACCTCCACCGGAAGAGGCCTCGGCTCCTCAGGGGGCGGAGGCGTGGCCGTACTGGGAGACGCCGGCGCCTGCTGTTCCGGCGGCGGCTCCGCGACGGCCTTGTCGAAGCGGCGGCCGAAATCCTTCAGGAGTGCGGGCAGCTTGCCGAGCGAACCCTCGCGCAGGTGGCCGATCTTGGTTTCGATGGTGCTCTGATAGCGCGGCAGATCGGATGCCAGACCCGCCACCTGGAAGCCGATGACGGTGGCCAGGGACACGATGATCCCCAAGGCGACCAGCACGGCAATAATGACGGCGGGCACACGGCTCAGGCGCCCCCGGCGCAGCAGTTCGACGAAGGGGGCGAGCACAAAGGCCAGAAGGATGGCAAGCACGACCGGCAGGAATACCTCCCGCCCCACATAGAGCGCGGCCAGCACGACAACGCCCACGGCCAGGGTCAGCAGACCGGAAAGCCCCGGAACGCCGGGCGGTTCGATCTCCGTCTCCGGAGGGGGCACGGGAGCAGGTGCGGGGCGCATTCGGTCTCTCTGCAAGGCCGCGAGGCGATCTCGCTGGCCTGCAAACAACGTGCTCAAGCCTGAAACGATCCTTAAGCGTGGCTGAAAGCTTGTCCGTTCAAAACGCTGGGACCTTTTGCCATCTGTGAGCCATGGGTATCGGATCCCATCTCAATGGCATCCCGGGTTTCCTGCCCCGCGCTCTCATAACCTCATGTCGATCACCAGACGCTATCTTCTGATCGGGGCCGCTCTTGCTGCCTCTTCCACCGCCCAGGCTCAACAGGACAAGTCCATCTCGATGCCCGTCAACGCTCAGCGCAACTCGTTCAAGAGCGGCGGCAAGGCCATTGCCGTCGAAACCTTCCAAGGATCCGGCACCTCGCCCTCTCCAGCGCTTCTCATGCTGCACGGCGCCGATGGCTTGAGCTATAACAGCCAGTACCGTGAAGCGGCACGCCATGTGGCGGCAGCCGGGTATCAGGTTCACCTCGTGCATTATCTCGACCGTACAGGCGAGAAGCGGGCTTCGTTCAGCACCCTGTTCCAGAACTTCATGCCCTGGATGAGCACCGTTCAGGATGCACTGACCTTCGCGGCGAATCATCCGTGTGCGGATCGTGGCCGCATCGGCATCGTGGGCATTTCCCTGGGTGCGGCCCTGGGGCTTGCCGTGTCGAGCACCGATCCGCGCGTGAAGGCGCTGGTGAACTATTTCGGTCCCCTGCCGCAGGGGGCCATTGCTACCACCTCGCGCCTGCCGCCGACCCTGGTGCTGCACGGTTCAGCCGACCCCATCGTGCCTGTGGCGAACGCCTATGCGGTGGAAGCCCTGCTGCGCCGGCAGAATGTGCCGCACGAGGTCAAGGTCTATCCCGGCCAGGGCCACGGCTTCAGGGGCGCGGCGGAGGAGGATGCGACCCGCAGGGCCCTCGCCTTCCTTCAGCGGCATCTCGCCGGCACGCACGCCTCGACGAACTCGCCCCCCCTTCCAGTGGATGGCTGAGCCGTCTAAGACTTCTCATCTTCAGATCATCAGGCAGGAGCGATCATGACGGCTTCAGACGCGGCTCTCGCAGGCAACCCCCTTCTGACGCAATGGGCGACCCCGTTCGGTCTCCCGCCCTTTGAGAGCATCGCGCCGGAGCATTTCAGGCCCGCCTTCGACACGGCGCTTGCCGAACAGCAGGCGCAGGTTGCCGCCATAGCGGAGAGCACGGAAGCGCCCACTTTCGCCAACACCATCGAGGCCCTGGAGCGCAGCGGCCGGACGCTCAAGAATGTGGGCGGCGTGTTCTTCAACCTCGCGGGCTCGCACACCAACGACGCGCTTCAGGCCATCGAGCGCGAGATGGCGCCGGTCCTCGCCAAGCACCGCAACAGCATCTTCATGAACGAGGCGCTCTACAGGCGCGTGGCGTCGCTCTACGACAAGCGCGAGGAGCTCGGCCTCACCTCTGAGCAGATGCGCGTCCTCGATCGCTATCACACGATTTTCGTGCGTGCCGGCGCCAAGCTCGGGCCGGAGGAAAAGAAGCGGCTGGCCGCCATCACCGAGCGGCTGGCGAGCCTCGGCACGCAGTTCTCGCAGAACGTGCTGGCGGACGAGAAATCCTATCAGCTCGTCCTCGATGGCGAGGCGGATCTCGACGGCCTGCCCTCCTTCCTGCGCGAAGCCGCAGCCCAGGCTGCAGAAGAGCGCGGGCTGAAGGGCAAGCACGTCATCACCCTTTCCCGCTCCAGCATCGAGCCGTTCCTGCAGTTTTCCAAGCGGCGCGACCTGCGCGAGCAAGCTTTCAAGGCCTGGGCTGCGCGCGGCGACACCGGCGGCGACACCGACAACAAGGCGATCATCACTGAGACGGCGGCTTTGCGCGCGGAACGGGCGGCGCTTCTGAGCTATGAGACCTTCGCCGACTTCAAGCTCGCCGACACGATGGCCAAGACGCCGGACAACGTGATGAAGCTCCTGAACGACGTCTGGACTCCGGCCCGCACCCGCGCCGAGGAGGAGCGCGACGACCTGCAGTCCCAGGCGCAGTCGTTCGGCGACAACATCGTCATCGAGCCATGGGACTGGCGCTATTATGCGGATCAGGTCCGCATGGCCCGGCACAACCTCGATGAAGCGACGATCAAACCGTATTTCCAGCTCGACCGGATCATCGAGGCCGCTTTCGACACAGCGCACCGTCTCTTCGGCCTGAGCTTCCAGGAGCTGAAGGATTTTCCGCGCTATCATCCCGACATCCGCGCCTGGCAGGTCGTGGATGCGGACGGCCATCAAGTCGGCACCTTCATCGGCGATTACTTTGCGCGCTCGTCGAAACGCAGCGGCGCATGGATGAGCGCCTTCCGCTCGCAGGAAAGGCTCGCCGGCGAAATCCGTCCGATCATCGTCAACGTGATGAACTTCGCGAAGGGCGGTGCAGGCGAGCCATCGCTCTTGAGCTTCGACGATGCGCGCACGCTGTTTCACGAGTTCGGCCATGGTCTGCACGGCCTTCTCTCCAACGTGACCTATCCGCTGCTGGCAGGCACCGCCGTGTCGACGGATTTCGTGGAGCTGCCCTCGCAGCTTTACGAGCATTGGCTGTCGCAGCCGGATATCCTTCGCCGCTATGCGACCCATTACAGGACGGGTGAGCCGATCCCGGAGGAGCTGCTCGAACGGCTGATGGCGGCGCGCAACTTCAACCAGGGCTTCGCCACAGTGGAATATCTCGCCTCGGCCTTCGTCGACCTCGAGCTTCACCGCCGCAAGGATCTGAGCCATCTCGACATCTCGGCCTTCGAAGCGGAGACGCTGCGGAAGATCGGCATGCCGCGCGAGATCATCATGCGCCACCGCACGCCGCATTTCACCCATGTGTTCTCCGGCGACGGCTATTCGTCGGGCTACTACAGCTATCTCTGGTCGGAGGTACTGGACGCGGACGCCTTCACGGCCTTCGAGGAAACGGGCGATGCCTTCAACAGGGAGATGGCGGAAAAGCTGAAGCTCTTCATCTACTCCGCCGGCAACCTGCGCGACCCGGCCGAGGCTTACACAGCCTTCCGGGGGCGTCTGCCTACGGCGGATGCTCTCTTGGCCAAGCGAGGATTGGCGGCCTGAGACAGTTGAGTAAGGTGGCGGGCCTGACGCAGGCCTGTCACGCCGTACCGGAGACGTCTGCGACAAGGGCTCTTGGGCGCTTCGCGACGTGGAACCGGATCCGGCAGATGCGGGGCGCTTCCTTCGGAGGTAACCCGGAAGAGGTAAGCGGACGCAAGACGCTTTTTAGGAAAGTCATCCCTTTCGGATCGATTTCCAAGGCTTTCGCGTCGAGCACCGGCATGAGCGCCTTTCCCCTCTATTGTGTGTTTGTCTGGAAACGCAACGCCTACAAAGAAGAACAGCCATGCTTGAGCAAAGTTCCTTCGTTCAGCGAGCGAACCTCAGCTCGCTGACCTGCCGCGACACCTGCCCCGGCACTAGGATAGACGACGGGAAATGGGCTTTATTGGGGCTGTCGGGAAAGCGCTGCGGCTCCAGGCAGAGACCGCCGTGCCGGCCGTACTTGGTCTCCCCCAGGCCATGGACCGGGATGTCCATCAGGTGCCCGTCATAAAACTGGAGGCCGGGCTCCGTCGTCCAGAGTTCCATGGCCACGCCGCTCCTGAGCGACGCGAGCGTCGCGGCGTGCCGAAGCTCCCCGTAAGGTCCCTGAAGCACATAATTGGTATCGTAGAGAATGCGTTCGTGCATGAACTCGGCCGCGCCGATGGGCCTGAGGGTAGTGAAGTCGTAGCCGGTATTGGCCACGCGCCTGATCTCCCCCGTCGGGATGAGATCGGGGCGGGTCGGCGTGATGTAATCGGCCGCGATCATCAGGTGATGCGCCAGGATGTCCGCGCTGCCGTCGAGATTGAAGTAGCCGTGGGTGGTGAGATTGACCGGTGTCGGCTGGTCGCAGGTGGCCTCGAGGACGATCCGTAAGCCGCACGACGGCAGGAGCGTATAGGTGCAGGTGGCGATCAGGCGGCCGGGATACCCCATGTCGCCGTCTTCCGACACGAGGCTCAAGGTGGCGCTGGAGGAGCTGTGATCGACGAGGCTCCAGAGCCGCGTGCCGAAGCCCATCGTGCCGCCATGCAGCTGGTTACGACCCTCGTTGGCATCGAGACGATAGGTTTCCCCGTTCAGGGTGAATCGGGCCTCTCCGATGCGGTTGGCGTGGCGCCCGACAATGGCGCCGAAATAAGGGGAATGGGCGACGTAATCCTCGATGGAATTGAGCCCGAGCACCACCCGCTGCGAGCCTGCCACGGAGGGCACGACGAGATCGCGCACCACCGCTCCCCAAGTCAGGACCTGCATCTCCATGCCGTCGGGACCCTGCAGCGAGATCTGCAGGACATCCTGCCCGTGGAGGGAACCGAAACGCTCGATGGTCATGGTGCCTATCCCTCGAAGATGTTGGCCTTCAGGCCGCGGATGCCGCCGGTTTCGACCTTGAAAAGGTGGCCCGCCATCACGTCGATATGCGGGTCGCGTCCAATCGCGGCGGTGGTGATGTAGAGCGTGGTCAGATCAGGCCCGCCGAAGGCGCATTTCGTCACCTGCGCGGTCGGGACCGAGACGGTGCGCTCGACCGAGCCGTCGGGAGCAAAGCGGGTGATGCGCGAGGCCCCCCAGTGGCAGACCCACAGATAGCCTTCCGCATCGACCGCCATGCCGTCGGGATGCCCCCAGCTCTGCTCGAAGCGCGCGAAGGGCCTGGGCTTGCCGATGGCGCCCCCGCCAGCGTCGAGGGCATGGATGACCTGCCCGATGGTGTCGGTGGCGTAGATCCTCCGGCCGTCATGGCTAAAGGCCGGACCGTTGGTGACCACGATCCCGGAATGGAACTGAGTCAATTCCTTGCCGTCCCAGCGCCAGAAAGCACCCGATTTGTTTTTCTCGTCGTCGTCCATGGTGCCGAAATAGATCGCCCCGTCCGGCCCCACATGACCGTCGTTGATGCGGTTGTTCGGCTTGTCCTTGTCGGGCGACACGATCGGCTGCACCGCGCCCGTCTTGAGATTGAAGCGGGCGAGGCCCGACTTGAAGCCGGCGATCACCTCATCCTCGTCAGGGGTCAGGGCGATGAAACCGATCCGCTCCGGCGCATCGACCCGGAAATGCTCTTTCGTCTCCGGCCGATAGCGCCATACCCCTGGGTTCTTGATGTCGACCCAGAACAGCGTGTTCGAGCGATGATCCCACACGGGCCCTTCCCCCAATACACAGGCGCTGGCCACAGCCACATGGGGCGTCTCCGGGTGAACGGCTGGATGGGTCATGGCTCCCCTCTGAGTCCGATGGTTTGTTCTTCGCTCTGCCGGTAACTCCGGCCACGCCCAATGGGTCCCGTCAGGCTAGAGCATCGGATGGGTCCGCACGATGCGCTATGCACTCTCTGCGATCTGGCGCGCCAGTCGCACGAGGCTCAGGTCCGAGCCGGCCGGTCCCATGAGCGATAGCCCCAGAGGCGCACCCGAACGGGAGGCAAGCGGGATCGAGACCTGGGGCAGGCCCGACAGGACCGACAGGCAGAGCAGGTTCAGGGCATTGTTGCGATAGTCGTTGAGCGACTCGTCGCTCTCGGTGAGCAGCGGCGCGATGTCGGGCATGGTCGGCAGGATCAGCACCGCATCCGTGCCGAACAGGGCATTGAACCGCTTGCGGAAGGCTGAGCGAATCACCTGGGCTTCCGCCACTTGACTGTCGGTCACTGCCTTCGAGAACTCGAACCGGTCGGCAACTCCGGGACCGAGAGGCGGGCGATAGCGCTCGATCATCGGCCCGTCGACCGTCCAGGCCTCCCGGCTCTGGATATACCGCATGGCCCAGTAGAGAGCGGTGAAGCCCTCTGTCGCCGCATCGACCTCCGCGGACTCGCCCAGCACGGCCGTGCTCCGCCGCAGGGCCGGCGCAAGTGCTTCCCTCACCTCTCGATGGAGCAGGCCGAAGGCATCTTGCGCCAGGAGCACGCGGGGTTTCTGTGGCAGGGGAGTGCTGTCCTCGCCCAGCAGCATCTCGCCCACCCGCTCGAAGGTGGCGCCGTCGCGGGTGAAGTAGCCGCAGGTGTCGAAGGAGGGCGCGAGATCGTGGCAGAGCTCGAGGCTGACCCGGCCATGGGTCGGCCGGATGCCGAAGAGGCCGCAATGGCTGGCCGGCGCCCGCACGGAGCCGCCCGTATCGGTGCCGAGCGCGAAGTCGCACAGCCCGTTCGAGACGGCCGCCGCCGAGCCTGACGACGAGCCGCCCGGGATGCGGTCGGGCGCACCGCCGTTCACCGGCGTGCCGAAATGGGCGTTCTTGCCGCTCATGGAAAAGGCGAGTTCGTCCGTGATCGTCTTGCCTACAAGCCGCGCGCCGGCATCGAGAAGCTTCTGGACAATGGGCGCCGTGCGGGTCCTGATCCCCGACATGGCAAGCATCTGGGGCGATCCCGCGCTCGTCGGATAACCTGCGACGTCGAACAGGTCCTTGGCGGCGAAGGTCAGCCCGGACAATGCTCCCGTCTGCGCATGGGGAACCGGAACGGCCGGATAGGGCATGAAGGCATAGGCGGGATCGCGGTCGAGAAGCATCAGCCTGTCACTTTAGGTAACGGAGGGGATGGCGAATGTGTCATTCTCTCCCGGAGACAAGCAAGGCAGGATTTGGCGAACCTTGGCAGTTTGTGTCTTTCTTCTCGACCCGATTGGCCCTAAATCCTCGCACATTCTCGATTGAAGGGATGCCGCAATGGCGACAACAACGACGATCCGCTGGCTGGCTCTTGGGGCAGCGCTCGCATTCGGGGCGCCGGCGGCTCAGGCGCAGCAGCCTCCGATCAAGATCGGCGAGCTGAATTCCTATGCGCAGTGGGCGGCCTTCACCGTGCCCTACCGCAACGGCTGGCAGATGGCCCTCGACGAGATCAACGCCAAGGGCGGGGTGCTCGGCCGCAAGATCGAGATCGTCTCCCGCGATGATGGTGCGACCACCGGCAGCGCCACCCGCGTGGCGGACGAGCTGGTGAGCCGCGAGGGCGTTTCGCTCCTCTTTGGCTCCTTCCTGTCGAATGTCGGCGTCGCCATGGCGGATTTCGCCAACCAGAAGAAGATCGTCTACATCGCCGCCGAGCCGCTCACCGACGCCGTCACGATGGCGCAGGGCAACCGCTACACCTTCCGCGTCCGGCCCAACAACTTCATGCAGGTCGGCATGCTGGTGGATCAGGCCAAGGCCTCCGGCGCCAAGCGCTGGGCCATCGTCGCGCCGAACTACGAATACGGCCAGTCGGCTGCGGCCGTGTTCAAGCGCCTGATCCAGGAGCGGGTGCCGGGAGCCCAGATCGTCGCCGAGCAATATCCGGCGCTAGGCAAGATCGAGGTAGGCGCCACCGCCTCGGCCATCGAGCAGGCGAAGCCCGACGGCATCTTCAACGTGCTCTTCGGCCCCGACCTCACGCAATTCGTCCGCGAAGGCAACACCCGCGGCCTCTTCGAGGGCGCGACCGTTCTCTCGCTTCTCACCGGCGAGCCCGAATGGCTCCTGCCCCTGAAGGACGAGGTGCCCGAAGGCTGGACCGTGACCGGCTATCCCTGGGACGAGATCAAGGAGCCTAAGCACAAGGCCTTCATCGACGCCTATCGCGCCAAGTACAACGACACGCCGCGCCTCGGCTCGCTCTTGGGCTACATGGTCGTCACCATGATCCGCGACGCCATCGAACGCGCCGGCTCCACCGAGACGGAGGCCGTCATCAAGGCGCTGGAGGATGCGAAGTTCGACACGGTCATCGGTCCCGTCACCATGCGCGGCATCGACAACCAGTCCTCCATGGGGGCCTGGGTCGGCAAGCTCGTTCTGAAGGGCGCCGCCGGCGGCATGGCCGACTGGACCTACAAGGACGGCGCGTCGTTCATGCCGACCGAGGCCGAGGTGAAGGCGGTTCGGAAGGATTGACGCGCCTTCACCCTCCCCTTGAGGGGGAGGGTCGACCGTAGGTCGGGGTGGGGTGGCACCACAACAGAAAACCAATCATGTCAAACATCAACCACTTCAGACGTGAGAGAGCAAAACAGCTTCGCTCGAATGCCACTGAGCCCGAGCAGGCTCTCTGGCGCGCCCTGAAGCGGATCCCTGTCTACGGCAGCCACTTCCGCCGCCAGGTCCCCATTGGCCCTTATGTAGCCGACTTCGCCTGCCTGAAGGCCCGCCTTCTCGTCGAACTCGATGGTGGCCACCATGCACAGGATGACATCGCTGCCCAAGACGAGGTCCGAACGGGCTGGCTCGAAAAGGAAGGCTATCACGTCGTCCGCTTCTGGAACACCGAACTGATCCAGAACATGAACGGCGTTCTCGACACTATTTACGCAGCCCTGTATGGCTCGCCTCAATCGGAAGCGCTTGCGCTTCCCACCCCACCCCGGCCTGACGGCCGACCCTCCCCCTCAAGGGGAGGGTAAATGATGGACCCCGCCTTCCTCGCCGTTCAGGCTCTCAGCGGCTTGTCCAGCGCCTCCTCGCTCTT
>NZ_JAFEMD010000051.1 GCF_016892765.1 Microvirga arvi | reverse complement strand
GCAGCCTGATCCTGCCGGACAGGCTCAACCCGATCACTCTCTGACGCTGAATGTCAGATCAAATGCCGACTACTACATCTGGGCGCGGGTCAGTGCGCTGCCCGAGATCCTGATGCGTGAGGCTCGGCGGCAGCGCGCGACCAGCCCGTATAAAGCGGCCCTGAAAGCGCAGATCGCCATCGCAATCGCCATCCTGATCGTGGCGCCCGTGCGCATTGGTAATCTCGCGGCAACCAAACTCGATCAGCATCTCTTGCGGGTCGGCGGGCCGAAAGGGCTCTTCTGGCTGCAATACGAAGCCCACGAGGTAAAGAACCATGTGGATCTCGAGTTCACGTTCGACGCCGAGCTGACAGCCCTGGTGCCCGAGTACATCGAGGTGCACCGGCCAGTGCTGCTGCGCGGCTCGAACGAGCGCTGGCTGTTTCCGGGAGTGAACAACGGCGGGTTTAAGGCCCCGCACCTCCTGAGTGCCCAGATCCGCAACATGGTGGAGCAGCGGACCGGGTTGCGGGTCACCGCGCATCAGTTCCGGCATGTTGCAGCCGCGATGCTGCTTAAGAAGTTCCCTGTCAACTATGCGCTCGTTGCGAAGGTCCTTGGGCACAAGGGTACGGCGACATCGATGAACAACTACATCGGTCTTGAGACGCTCGAGGCCAACCAGATCTTTGCGGCGCTTGTTCGCGAGAACAGGCGCTCTCATCAGCTGGCATGAGGTGACCGAGATGGTACGCTCCCTTCCCCTCCGCTCCTGGCCAGTCGACGACCAACGTGCCTGGGCTGAGGCGTGCCGCCCCACGCAGCGGCTTCGCCTTGGTGGTCGTGCTTCTCATATGAAGCGTGTCTCCCAGGACGATCTCGCGCGGCGCTATGGCTATTTCCTCTGGGCTCTGATGCAGGCCGGACAGCTCAACCCGAGTGCACCAGCCGGCTCTCACGTCACCCCGGAGGCCACCGAACACTTTATTACGCTAGTCGAGCCACAGTGGAGCAGCGTCACTCGATCCCAGTCCGTGTTCAAGCTGAGGCGAATGACCGAGATCCTGGCACCGGAGAAAGACCTGATCTGGCTGCGTGGGATCGAGGCGGATTTTGGGGCCGAAGCACGCTCGAACCGCCGTCGCGAGAACGTCATGACCAACGAGCTGATACATGCAGGGGAAGCTCTGTTCAAGGAGGCCGAGAATGCCTCTCACCTCAGTCCAAAGAAGCGGGCTTGTCTGGCCCGCAACGGGCTGATGATAGCCCTGCTCGCGGTTCGCCCCATCCGGCACAAGAACTTTGGCGAACTGATGCTCGGGTCCAGCTTCCGCCATCTTGACGGCAACTGGTGGATCGTCCTCGAGGCTGAGGACACGAAGGGCAGCCGAGTGGACGAGAGGCAGGTGCCGGAATATCTCAACCCGCTGGTGGAGCGATATCTCGCCACCTACCGCCCTATTCTGCTGGCCCGACAGGCTGCCACCTCTCACTGTGAAATGGTCGAAGCCAAAGCCATGCACTCGCTTCCGGGCGGCTCATTAGAGGACATGTCCGGCCCGTTGTGGGTCGCAGTCACGGGAGAGCCCCTCACCTACTCGGCTGTGGGTACTGCAATCACGGACACCGTAGAAGCCACAATAGGGGTCCGGCTGAGCCCGCATGCGTTCCGCCGTGCTGTCAGGACAACGGTGACCTATTTGGGCGGGGAGCATCGCGGCCTCACGCAAGGGGTACTGCAACACAACAGCGTGCGGGCCGGAGATGAGCATTACGACAGCGACTCAACCCGGCGTGCGGGCCTTGAGCTGACCGCAATCATACGAGAGCTCACGAAATAGGCCACTGCACGTGATCCGGAGCGCTGGTTCGAGGCAGATCCGAAGTCTGGCCTCCTGGTAAGGATTACTCGTTCTACAATTGGGTCAGCCGATGGAATAACTCTTGCTCCTGATCCGTTAGCCCCTCTGAAGGCCTCGCAACCCTTGCCTTCGCCTCACTTCAAGCCCCTTCAAGCATTCTCGCGTAAGGGGCTTTTTCTTGCGCCAAGCTGAAACAAGCCTCGGCTGGGAAGGTTGAGCTTGTGAAGGAAGCCCGAGATACTTGCGACTCCGTTGTGAGCTGTCCGCGGAGCGCTGGAACACAATCAGAAGACGGACTGTGAACTCACCCGGATGTCGAAACAAGCTCGGACCCACTTCAAGTTTTGACGCAATGCTTCCACGGCCAAAGATGGAGTGGCTTGCGCCAGAAGTAAGCTTATGAGATAAATTAGCTTCTTATCGATGCAAAACGCCCAGTGGAGGCGAGAGGCGGGGGATCATATGTCCAGGCCTGCATTCGTAACAATCAAGCATGTGAAATGCCACTCGATGAATGACTATACGGGATCCGATGATTTGTTCGGAGTTCTCGGACCAGTCCGCTTTCGTATTGGGTCCTTTGCTCCTGGCGATGAGCTTAGCATGGACATCACGCAGATCGTTCCCGCTGGTGAGTTCTACCTGAAAATCGTTGAAAATGATGTGATCAGCGATGACGATATAGGTTACATCGATTTAACTGAGGTCATGGACGCCGATTACACCAGGAACGTACAGGGCGCCGACGCCAATTACGACATCACCTTCTTCGTCCAATCGGTGGCAGATTAGGATCAACAAGGGAAAATTGTTGGTTTTGTCGCAAGCCGATCCGATTGAGCAGACTCGCGCCAAGATCGCTTGATTAACTAGCGAAGGTCTTTTGTAAGACCGACGTTAGCTTGGACTGGATCTACTCCGGTATTGAACTGTTGTTGCTCCGAAAAATCGGACAGATCATCCGGTTGTGTGAGACAATGAACTCCCGGGGGCAACGACAGCTGAGCGCATTATGCGCGTGAAGGCTGTCGTCGTGCTCGAACTATAAGAGCAAGTTCTCCATCACGGTACGAGCCTCCGCGATCCGCCTCACCCGGACATAGTCGCGCTTAATCCTGTGCATGAAGGCTTCGGCATTCCATTGCGCTGCAGGCTCTGCGCGGGTTTGGTCCTCAGCTCCAGCCTTATGGTCCTGATCTCTGGGTTCGGTCGTACTTCAGAAAGCAGGGCCTATGCTCGTCTAGACATGAATCGGCGGCTTCGATGAAGCATCGATTGATGGAGAGCGACTATCTGTACTCTGGATGTTCCTCAATGAAAGCGTTGATCTTTCTGTCTGCTGAAGCTCTACGTATTGAAGGAATGAGCCAGGCAGTGACTCCCTTGACAGGCCCGAGTGCCTGAAGTCCCCACTTCAATGCGCTACATTTATCGTGATGCTGGACAAGCAGCCCGTTCTGGAATCGAAAATTAGATCGAATAACGTTGTGCACTCGGCGTCCCGTGTCCCCAAACGTGTACTCGTCCACGAGATCGCCCGTGCCAGTTTGATCGTCCACAACGAGAATCTCAAATGTCGCCTTCAGATCGGTAAGGCATATCATGTGCCACATGGCACGGATCTTGTTTTCTCCTCGCAAGTTGAAGGCGATGTCGGTGAACTCTGCATCCTTATCGTAGCACTCAGCCATTGCTAAGTGATCCTTTTTGTTTAGGCTGGTGTAGAGCTTATCCAGCAGCAGCGCGTGAGAATGCATCTTTCTCTCCTTGAGGACGTTTCATTGGCCCCTCCAATGGCTGAATTTAGCCTCGCCGAGCTTCCCCAATGACCTCAACCGCGCCGGGTTGTCGCCAGCCAACTCAAGATATTTGAGTGATTGCGTACCGGACGTACCATATAAGCCTTGTGTGAGTTGGGACGTGAGTGTGCAGGCACTCACTTTTCAGCTCCCGGACTTGGCCTATTCCGCTCCCAGCAAAATTGATTGAAGTGTTCAATTTGAGATCGGCAGCAATCGCCTTTTAAAGGAAATTCTTGAGAAGCGCTCTGGTTTCGGCAGGTCGCTCCTCATGTGGAATGTGACCACAGTTATCAATCATCTCAAGGGAAGCGTTCCCGAGTGCGTCCTTGAGCCGTCTACCATCGCTCGGCGGCAGGAAGCTGTCTTGCTCGCCCCAAATGACAAGTGTTGGAATGGTGATATTTCCCAGATCTGTTGCTGAGACAGCAATCTCACTCAGCCGCCTCGAATGTTCTAGAAATGCTTTCAACTGAGCGCGAGACGACAATCCTTTAGCATACCCATCAACTTGCTTTGCACTGATCAGGGATGAGTCCGCGTAAGCTTCATCAAGGATCTGTGTGACCAATTGAACACTGATCATGGACAAATCGAGATCAGGACTGCCCAAGAACCCCATTAGGCTATTGAGGTCCGGCCCGAGACTTGCTTTCGGCGGCGGGTAGGCGACCGGTGCAATAAGAACCAGTCTCTCGAGTTTCGGTTGACCTTTCCGCTCTGCCTGCTCAGCAATTCGCAAAGCAACTCCACCCCCCATTGAATGGCCAATGAGGACTGGATTGATGAGGCTTTGCGCCTTGATGAACGCACTGACGGCCTCGGCTTGTGCGGCCATCGTATATGGAAAATTGGGAGGGGCCGGGCTCTGGCCAAAACCAAGCAGATCAAGCGCATAAAGCGTGTGATCTTCGCGGAGCGCTGTAGTCATCTCTCTCCATGAGAATGAGTAAGCACCTATCCCGTGTATGAGAACCACGGGCGGACCGGATCCCTGCTTTTCAAAATGCATCGTAGAGTTCCTATTCATCACAAACATTTATGTAAAGGCTAGATCGGACAGCAGCCTCAGAGCCGGTCCGCGCTACTTTACGAAGAGCTTGCACTACAACTGCACTGAACTCCAAGGCGCTACGCTGCTACTGTAAAATCAGATACTAGGGTTAGCAGGGTAGACGCTTCCTGACTTCGTCATTAAGTCAGCACCACCGCTTTGAGAATGCTACCGCCTATCGCTGTGTTGTCGTACTCACTACCTCGTAGGATCTGGAGACAACGCGGTCGGATCTCACCTCACCAGCGATCAGGCGTATTGATAGCCAGCTAGAGCATCGGACCAAAAGGCAGATCCACGACGCCCCATCCCTCTCCGCTGGGCAGAGGTGGAGAACCAAGCGGGTCCGACAAATCGTCCGATGCTCTAGACGTTCCGAGCACCATTACCATTGCTCCGTGTATTGGCTCTTTGACAGCCATGATGCCCCGGCATTAGCGTCCTGGTGGTGACGTCTTGTCGAAATAAAGCCCAGCATGGCTTTCTCCACGGCCAGCCTTCTTTTGCCGGCCTCGCCAGAGATGGGTTGAGCCGTCGGTCCAGCGAACCAATTGATCAACCATCTGTAGCCTGAGGCCATCCCGTCGGACCTCTTCCTCAAAGATCGTATCGATTTCCGCAGCGAGTTGACCGCTGGCTAGCCGAAGGCGCAGAGCATCGGTCTCCAACAGGAGCGCCCGCTCCAGCATATGGTGTCTCTCGCTCCCCTCTTCTGCACCTCCTTCAACCGGAACCGCCACCAGAGGCTGCCAACCATTCGGCACCCAGGTGGCCACCTGATAAATCAGGTCCGGTCTGGGATCTTCCGCAGGATAGTCCTGCAAATCTAAAGGTTCAGGTTTTCCCGGTGGCACCTCAACTGCTCGCCCTGCCGGACCCAGGACAAGTTTTTCAATGGCCCAGGCAAGGTTGGCTTGCTCGTCGCGCTGCAATAGAACGTCCTCAAGGGGGGCGCTCTGCTGCCCATAAAGTGTTGCCGGAGCGATGAGCAGGAACGGCTCATCGGCAATTTGGTCACTGACTGTTGAGAGCTGGAACATGCGCCCGCCCTGATCGTGAGCCTGACTTGCAGCCGTTCCTACGCAGGTGGCCACCCCGAACGTGTCAGTGACAACGATCCATTCAATACGCGCAACGCTGCCGACCGGCAGTTCTACGGGAACCATAAACCAATCTGGGCTGTAAATGACGGCATATTCCGTTGCGAGCATGCGCGCCAGATCGGTCGGTCCAGCATCGATACTTCCCAAATCAATAAGGCCGTCCTCCATTTCCCAGAAGCGGTCACCTGGCATACCTGGGAATGTCACCGATTTAGGCAAGAGGCGGTACTGGAGGATGCCGGCATTCGCATCCGTGCCGATCGGACCGAGTGTGCCCTGCACTCTGTCAACGTGATACCAGTCGAGCCCCGAGCCATCGTACTCCGACGCGGTCATCGCGATTTCGTCACCAAATCCCGGTGACGAAATCGAGAAAGCATACTCGAGCCGCTTGGGCTGCCATGCATTGCGTGTCTCACTCGAATCTCGCCTGATCTCGAGTTCGCCTTCAAGCCAGCTAATCCACTCGCGAAGGACCTTATCGAACACCTCAACGTCTCCCGCTGCACGAATGTCCGCAAGGTTGTTATTTGCATGCGCTGTTCTCACCGAGAGACCGTCGGTAACTTTTCCGCCGAAGACCGCTGCATAGCGCTCTTCATGGACACTGTTGAGGATTGGTGTCCCCGTGCGAGAGAAAGAGGCGGCGAACGGGAACCTGGTTCGTAAGAGAGGTACCGTGTCGCCGAGCCCGCCTGCTTGGAGATCCTGCTCCAGCCTGAGCCCGGACCGGACACTAATCCCCCAAGCACGTTCCGGATCGATCGGCTCGGCCTCGATAAGTGGCTCGAGCGGCAGGGTTGTCGGATCGTAGTCGATCGCTCCTGCCGTATCGTCTGAATGGAGCCCCGGCCGGAAGCGCGCGAGCTGCGACCAGGACGCCTGAACTTGGATGTCAACCGGCGAGCCGCCGTCGTCGCCCGTGAACTCCCCGAGCTGCAGCTGCCGTGCCAGAAGCCACATAGGATCAGCGACTTCAGCCGCGAGGCCAACATCAATGTCGGTTGTTGCCGCGTGGGGTTCGATACGGGCCCAAGTTGTGATGCTAGCCATTCTTGAGCCTCATGTCTTGATTGGCAGCAAGCCACTGACTCATTTCACCGGACAGGAGCCAATGCCGCGCGATCCGATGTAAGGAGTCGGTGTTTGGGAAGCCATCGCGAGCATAGATCGCTGGGAGGTATTCGTCGACAGCGGTCGGTCTGAGCTGCGGCAACTCTACGGTCCGAAGCCTTGCCAGGGCTAGCGTATCGCCCAGCATGGCCTCGATCGTCGACCACGACCAAGGCTGCTCATCTGGATTAGGATGGACTGCAAGCAGAAGCGATTGGGGCGCCCGCGCGTTCGGCGCGTTGTAATGCAAGCTTACCCCAGTGTTCTGGGTGACCGCCGGAATTGCCTCGGTCCACTCGTCGAGCACCAGCCCAGTGATATCGTCGGGAAGCGCGGAGCCGTCGGTGAAGATAAGCATGTGGATCCGTGGTCCTCCGATCGTTTCGAAGCGACGCAGCGGGTTCATGTCCGGATCAGCAGCCCGTACCTTGAGTGGGCCTGCGAGCCAGTTGTCCTGTGGCTTCGGTGGCAGCTGGGCAATATGTGTCGAAAGGTCTTTTGCTCCTAGGAA
This sequence comes from Microvirga arvi, assembly GCF_016892765.1. Taxonomy (GTDB): domain Bacteria; phylum Pseudomonadota; class Alphaproteobacteria; order Rhizobiales; family Beijerinckiaceae; genus Microvirga; species Microvirga arvi. The sequence continues at coordinate 27,747 of NZ_JAFEMD010000051.1, read as the reverse complement.
GGTGCTGAACTCCCTCAGGTCCTTGAGCGCAGCAACTGCCGATCTTACCCGCCCTGTGCGTGAGATCCATTGCTCAATCGCGGAGCGATCCACATGGGCCGGAACAGAATCGGGCCCCAACTGGGGCGGGGATGTGAGCCTAGGGAGAAGAACCGTCATCGGACCAAGCAGCGCCTGTGCTGTGGTCGTGAGGCGGTCGAGGAGCGGCCGCTTCTCGTTCTCGCGAGCCTGAAGAGCATCGTCTGCTGTTCTCAACATCACCCGAGCGCCCGCGATTACCGCATCTACGCGTTGCACCACCGCAGCACCGGGAGGCAGGGACGCACCGGGCACCCCAAATTCGGCCAGTCGCTCGAGACCCTGCTTTATGGCATCAGCATCGGCCTGCTGCGCGTAAGCCGCTTCAAGGTTCGTCAGGGCAGTTCGGAACCTTTGTCGCGCTTCCTCGACCTTGCCTTTGAGGTGAGCCAGCACTGCCTCGCTCGGCGCTGCGGCAGGGTCTTCACCAGGGAGTTGAAGATCCTGCTGCGTCAGGGGGCGAGCGGCTAAAAGCACATCACGCGCGGCCCCCGCGAGAGCGATAAGCTGATCCCAGCTGAACTCCGCGTTGGGAATCTGGCGCACGCGACCACCAGCCAATTGAGCATTGGCCACAATTCTGTCTGCGAGAAGCGACTGTGCAGCTTCGCCCCCACTCGCCTCATAGATGACGTCCAGAGCGCAGATCGAGGGCTGCAACTTGGCAAGATTGACACTTTTTTTGAGTTCTTCTGACCCGTCAGCCTTGCCCGTATAGACTTCCGCTTCCCAACGATCGGCCCGTCCCAAGAGCCGCCTTGCCCAGCGCTCGAGTTCAGGTGATAGCCGGGCTCGCGGTGCCTCGTCGTTCCATCCGGGAATATTTGGATTGCTGCCCTCGACGACAAGAACCACACGATGTGTAATGGTCTGGCCGCTACGTGGCGTTCGGATGACCTCCAGTCCACCTGGTAGTGGCTCGCCGTAGGCAGCAGCCCGCAAGGTCGCGGCCGCCCGTTCGTGGTCGCCGCTGACAATATTGTGCACACCCTCCGCAACCAGGAGGTCAGAAACAGCCTCCACAGCGGCATCAATGCTCCTCAGGACGGCATCCGTCTCTTTGAAGACCGGATCATACTGCCGCATTTTTTCGCGTGAGAAACCACCCGGAGGGTTCTGGTTGATGTCCGCCCGCCAGATGTTCCAACTCCGCCAAGCACTCCACGCGCGCTCGCCATCGACAACATCCCGGGGCACCACCTGCTCAGGGTCATCGGTCGTGCGGGGTACGCTTTGTTGCGGAAACAGGTCGCGCAACGCCTGAATGAGATGCGCGCGGTTCGCATCTTGCAACGCCCGTTCGAGCCGGTAACCCAGAACCGCACCGATTGACTGACCGTTCTGAACCGCGTCGAGAATGTCTTTGCCGACGCGAATGCGGGTCGAGGTAAGGTCGATCCGCGCCACCGTGCTGCCCGTGCCATCATCATGACTGAGCTCCGCCGATCTTAGCACAGCAGCTGTCTCGGCTTGCGCGAGGGAAGGAGCATGAACCCAGCCAACCTGCTTGCGAGGCGTGACCGGTTGCGGCGCATTGACATCCCAGCCTTCGAGCTGCTCGGGAAGAGGCTCTGGCATGGGCTCACGAGGCAGATCTACAAGCCACCCGTAGGCACCGATCCTCAAGCCGCTTTGACGCTTGAGGCGCAGCCAATCAAGCCGCCGGGTTGCCACGGACGTAATCCAGGCATCGAGCCTGGTCGCGCAAGTTGCAAGTGTCTCACCCAGCAGTCGTTCGAAGTCGGCGGCCGCGAGGCCGTCTGGTCGCTCCGGGCGCATGGCTGCTTCGTAAAGTCCCAGCACCGCCTTCTGTGTGTCCATGAAGGCCTGCGTCGTCGGCGGGCCCTCGCCTTCAGGTTCAGCAACGGCGAGCCCAGCCATCTGAACATCAAACACTAGGTCAGAAAGGCTTGTCTGACGGGCTTCGGCGGTCAGAGATCCCGCCGGCTGAACTTGATATGCGATTGCCAGCTCATCGAATGTCATGGAAATCACACCAGACCGAGAAGGCTTTCCTGCCTGCTCAATCATCGCCAACTCAGGCGACTGACTGATCAGGTCGAAGTGAATGCCCCGATCGAAAGATTTTACCAGAGCCAGTGCGGACTGCTCGTTCGCGAGGAGCAATGACCGGATCAAAAGCTGGGACAGGAGATCGGAGGGAGCCTGCCCGGCCCAAAAGCCGGGCTGCATCAGCGTCTTGGGGGCTGCTTCAGTCAGCTTCTTAAGATAATCTGCTGGAGCCACCCCGGCGGTATCGGCGACTGACGGAATCGTAAGGAGCAGCGGGTCCTCTCTTTCGAAGTCGAGAATCCGCGCGTCCTTGGGCAGCCCGCACACCACGGCTAACCAGTGCTGGTAAACCTTGCTGGTGACGGTCGCTGACAGCGACTTGAAGGTTGTCTGCTCGTTACTGTCGACGAAGGGCAATGGCTTCTGGCCACTGGCCACCAGCGTGCCGAGTTGCCCGGTGACAGTGCTAACCCCATAGCTACGGGGGTGTGGAACAGGCCCCGTCCCCATGATCTCGAGGAGCCGCCGACTAGCGGCGTCAATGTCCGGAGCGACATGTGGTAGCTCCGGGGCCTGCTTTGCCGCATAACTCCAGAACGGGCGCAGGTCCGCAAGCAACTTTGTCAGCTGAATGAGGGTTGCCGGCTCACCCTCCTGCTTGGACCAAGCCGCCGGATCGGTGATCGGCAGTACCCCGTAGGGCTGACGTCCAAGGAGCAACGCGGGGAGCGGACCGCGCCCGCGCACATAGTCGCGGAAGTGTGCCCGTCCAAACCGGTAGGCATCGTCGAGCCCATCGACGAGGCCGTCATCCCGGGGCATCTCAACCCTAGTTGGCATGAAAAGATTGCCGAGCAGCTCCCCCCAGGTTACGGGGAAAAGGGCCTCGTTCATCAAGCGTGCGTGGCTCTGTTCCCGAAGGTTCGCGAACTCGAGATCGCTCAGTGCTCCCGCGGGTAGGCCCAAGGCGGCGGCTAACACTTGTGCGTTTGTCCCGCCGCCACGCAAAACATCAGTTGGAAAAGGATCAGGGGGCGGTGCCTCAATGGCGCGTAAAGCCTGGGGATCAGGCCGAGACTGCCAGCCTGAGCGGGCTCCCTTGAGGTTGTTGGTCGGCGTTCCCTGCGGCAGAAAGCGGGCCCCATGCCGCACCTTGTGTTGCCCAATCAGATCGGCCAAAGCTTTGGCCTCTGTCTCAGCACTTTCACCGTCGGCCAAGGTCTCCCGCAGACCGAAAACCAAAAGCCGGTCAATCGTGCTGCCGACGGCGACCAAGACGGTTTCATTTCCTGCTTCATCAAAGTGTGCAAGATCGACAGTCACTGCCATCCCGGCGGCCTCAGCATCCGCATAGTCGGCGAGCCACCTGGTTTCGGCGTCGAACTTCAGTCCCTGGCGGGGATCGAGTGAGAGGCGGTACTGGTCATCCTGGCGAGGCCCAACCGCCAAAGGCTTGCGGACGGGGCCGCTGATCGTCGATAGGACACGCTTTCCGGCAGCCCACGCCGTCACCACCCAATGATCAGGCAAAATGTCGGCTGTCGGCGGCGATCGTCCGCTCCGGAGTGTACCGGCGTAGCCGCCTCTGGTCAGGTGAGCAACATGAGCGGCCCGGTACGGACCAACCCGCCGGCTCAGCTGCTCCCAGAATGCGCGCTCCGCAGCGCCTGCATTCTCGCCTGCTCTCGCGAGATCGTCCCAGTACGCCTGTCCCGCTTCTACCTCCAGGGCAGTCAGGTCAGGCTTGTGGTCTCGCACCGAAATCTCATCGGGATAAATGCGAACGCGCAGAACCGGCATAGCGCGCTCGCTTCCGGCGGCACCGATTGGACGAGTTCCAAACCGTACCTCGAGCCGGACCGGAAGCAGTGCCAAAGGCAAATCGCGCTCCAGGTTGTGATAAAGGTCATCAGGAATTTTCTTCGACAATGTAATCACTCGCCTTGAGCAGGACCTGGAATGGCTGCTGGAGCAGAATGGAAGCGATTTGGCCGCCGTCAGATGATGGCCCCCATTTCGCGGCATCGTAGTTCCATCCTGGAATCTCATTCTTGACGGTAAGATTCGGATTGCCGTTCTCAAGAAACGCGGCCATGTTCTGCCACGAGAGCGTCTCCGGCCCAGTCGGCGGTGTGGGAGGCCCATCAGGCGGCTCTTCGTCGAGTCCGAACCGTGCCTCATCCATCGGCTGGGTTAATGCGATGTACCAACAGCTGCCGTCATCGCGATCGGGTTCTGTCAACTTCGCTCTGGTGGTTGCGAGGCCAGCATAGGTCACGTCAGGATCGAGTGAACCCCGGAACATCTGCCTTATGGACGGGACGTCCGGCGTAGGAATAAATCGGCGCCGGTCGGGAGCCTGTTGACCGTCATGGATCGCCTCAATGCGCCCATGAACTGCTGAGATGTCAGTATTAGGATAGAGCCTCAGGAGGTCGCCACGCACCACCACCACGACATCCTCGTCAGGATGCAGATCGTCAGCCGGTCCATGCCTGCCCAGCAAATCAGCCCAGCAGTGAATGGGATCGATATCGGGTGTATCCTCCTGCGTTGGCCAGAACCGGGCGAAGCTGGTGCCCATCAGGTCGGTCGGGTACCGCCGCCACCTGAGTTCGCGGGCCATCTCGTAGTTAGCTCCGACCAGAAATGCCTCAACGAAACGTGCATTGGTGACAAACAGGCTGATGGAGTTGGGCGGCAATCGGTCGGAATGCCCAAGAACCCATTCTGCATCGAGTCGCTTGAGTGCCTCAACAACCGGATTATCAAAGTGGGGGGCTGCCATGATGGGATGAGCCGGCGTCCGCCGTCTTGGCCGACCTGGCTCCGATGTGTCGTCTGTCAGCTGCAGTGCCCAGCCGAGCATCTTCAGATACTGCTTTGTCGGCTCTAGGCCCGTGACAATCATCTCCCGTGCCTGGGCGGTCGATAGAGGAACGATCGAGGGCAGAGCGGCGGCCTGGTCGGCCGTGGTGATCCCCGGCAGTATCTGCCCGATCTCTCCAATCTCATCGACCCTCATGGCGGGGTCGATTTGTCGGTCTAGATTGAATTCGGAGAGCAATACGCTGCTCAGCCGATTGTATCGCACGAGCGCGTCGACCTCTCGCGCGTCCCTTTGGGCATTCCTTGTCGTGGCCGCCGACAGAAAGCTCCTCAGGTTGTCGAGTTGTGTCCGAGAGACCACAAATTTGGCCGCCTCAGCTGAGATATTTCTTACCCTGAATTCGTTCTCAGTCGAGCCCGCAAAAAGGTGAACATCCCTTCCTCTGCGGGCTCGGCCCGCCTGAAGGCGGAGTTTCTTGTAGAACAGAGGAGCATCAGGGGGGGCTGCCTGGCGCTGCTCATTATGTATTGCCCCGATGTTGGCGAGCCGCTCTCGGTCCACTTCGACAAGTTTCTGCACCGCCGACTGCCGCTTGGCAGACTTCCCCTCGCCTCCCCTCGAAACGATCCACCCCGGAGCTGTGGCGACTTCCCGTCCCGTTCTTGGCGCCTTCTCGATCACCACCCACGGCTGGTGCTGCAGCGCCGCCCCGATCCCCGGGTCCGGCGCGTGTGCGACTTCCCGCGCGTCATCGATCTTCTGTTCGATCGTTGGGATCGTCGCCTCGAACGTCTCAAGACGCCGGACTGTATCCTCCAATGACAGCCCTGTGGCCAGTTTTATCTTCTCAGCGATAGCGTCCTCAAGGAACAGTTCCCGGAAGCGCGACGGCGCCAAACGTGGCACTAGCGAAAAGCGCTTGGTCTCAGCAGGATTCTTGCCGAGCAGCATCTTGTCGGCAACGTTGTCGATCACCTGCAGAGCGGCAGTCACCTCACGCAGGCCTGTCGCACGCTCGACAGCGCGGACCGCGTAGCGGGCGGTCCGGTGGAAGTTGGCGCTGATAAGGCTCAAGGGGAGCGCTGTCGCTGAGATCCTGTCTGCGATGGTCTTGCTCGGACCGTCGAGACGCAGGCGGCCGAGAACGGGTGCTGTGAGCTTCAGAATTCCTATAGCACTTCTAAGCTGTAGGCGTTTGCTGTGCAACGGCACCGCAGCTGACAGGTAGACGAGTCCCCAACGGGCTCTGCGGTTGGCGTCCGAAATGGCTTGGAGCTGGTTCCACGCCTCTGCCATCAATGCTTCTTGATCCTGTTGCACGACCCGTGCACCCAGTGCCGCGGCCACACGCATTTCAGGATCGGTATTAAGCTCAGCCAACCAGGGGACGTCAGGGTGAACCACAGGTTCGCCGCTGGGGGCAGCATCGATTGCAATCTTTTGCGCATGCCACTGGCCGTAAAGGGGTGGTCCGACCACCCGTCGTTTTCTCCCACGTTCGTCATTGCCTTCGGAAAGGTTCGCTAGCTCCTTGAGAGCCGTTCCGACGGCCTTGCGCCGCGTCAGGTCCGGTGCCTTCGATTGCAGCGACAGCGGCCCTGCCTGCCCGTTTTGGGAGATCGCGGTTCCAACAGAAAGGAGTTTTCCATCAAATGGAAATTGGTCGGGCAGTCGAGACAGCTTGCGATCGACATAGACGCGCCGCTCGCCGACCAGTCCATCGGGCACAGCTCCCTTGAGCTTTTGCGCAAGCGTTTCGAAATCACCAGCCGGTCCAGTCCCGAATCGCCAATGGTGAAGGACGGGAAGTTCCACCGGTTCAGCCGAGTCAACTTTCCATGTTAGTCCCGAAGCGCCCCGGTCCAAAGCTTCGCCTGGTGCATGGAGGCCGGCCTGTGCCCCGACACTGAATGTTGGCACCACGCAGGCGAGCCATCGCCGGTTCGGCTCGAGCCTTCGGGGGCAGACAAGCCGGGACACGATCCTACCCCGGTTGCGCTCCCAATCTTTCACCAGCTCGGCAGGAGATCCGTCGGTCACAACCTGCACATGTGCCCAAGCCCAGCTCTCATTGAGATTGGGAAGGCTGCCGGGATCCACTCTCACAGTCGGATTGGGCGATCCCGGCCGCATGACAAGGGGCGACCCGTCCACTTCCTCAAGGACGATGAGATTGATCCATGGTGTGAGGTGGTTGTGATCGTCCGGGGCCTCGGGGCTGAACAGCCACGGCATGTCGGGATGGGCGAACTCGATATGGACGAGGTAGTTTGGCTCGGCGTTGTGGCTGTTGGGCTGAGGCACCATTCGAACGACTTGAGTAGCATCAATGCCCAGCACGTTGCCGGGTCCCAGAACCTCGTATGTCACCTCTACCTTGGGGTTTTTGCCGAGTTCCGTCCCGTCCTCGTCGTTTAGTAAGACAGCAAAGGCGATTGTGGACTTCGCCCGTCCTGCATCCGCGCTCCCACCATGGCTGATCCCCGCAGCAGCTCCACGGCGAGCGTAAGGCAGAAAACAGTATCGCGGCACGGTCATGCCTGCATCTCCCAAGCAGGAGCCTTATCCATGATCCATCCGGCTGCATCCGTTAGCCCGCCATCACTGTCGATCGGTGTGGTCGGGTCCTTGATCCTGATCAGGACGGGCCGCTCTTTCGCCGGACGAACGGTGACCCCATGGACAGGCGCCGTCAAATCGTCCCGCCGGAGTGGCAGGAGCCCGAGATGACTGTTACGGAGTTCTCTGATCTCATAGTCGTAAACGCGGACCGATTCTGGACCTGTTGTAGGAGGCGCGGGCTCGACATCGAACCCACCCGGCAGATCGACATATCCACTTCGACTGAGCCTTGCGTTATCGTCCTGTTGGATGAAGCGCGCCGGAATGAACTGATCCGGCACAGGGAACACGTCCCCCTTGTGGGCAGCAACATGCAGAACCACAGGCTTCTCGAGGCTTACCCCGTCCATGAGGGCCAGTTTGGTTTCGATCGGAACGCTGTTTTGCCGGAACGAGATTCCCGACAGCGGGTGGATCAGGGTCTCTTCCCCAGGCCCTGATCGGAGCTTTACGATCTGCGGGCCACTGGCCGACGTAACAGTCCAGTTCGTGGAGAGCTTCAGCGCCGTGACGAAAGCCTCCAGCGGATCACGGGCCCGAATGCGCTCAGCCTCTGGCCCCCAACTCAGCGAAGGGAGATCGATATCGATGTCCCAGAGCAAAATCTCGATCGTTGCGTGACCGTTGATATACCACCGGGAGGGCCCCCCAAGAGCAGCATTCAGCGTCACGCTCATCAGGTTGAAGTCCGCGCACTCCACGCTGACCGAAGCCACAAGGCGTGCCTCGAAGGCGAGCGGGTCGAAGTTGATGAAGGCATCGAACTGCAGGTATCCATGGATTCCATAGCCGTCCACGCCCACTTGCAATTCGACCCTCGCGCCGAACTGAATCGCGGTTGTGGTGATCGCAAGATACGCTTCTGCCCGAAGCCGGATCAGCGGGCTGGGTGAGAGGTCGATCCGCAGGCGCCGCATGCCCGCCATGCCTTCCGGCGTTGGAAAGCCGGGATAGAACCCCCCAGCGGAGAGAGCAAACAGTGGATCAGGTCCTGTGATCAACCGCAGCCGGAAATCGCCCTCGATGGGCATAAAGATGATCCGGGAGTTCGCCAACGATGCATCGATGCGGATGCCGTTTTGATCGATTTCGCCATAGACGACAGCTTGCAAAAAGATGACCGGCGCCGCCTCGGCCGGTATTGTTGCTGCGATACGCCCCAGAATGATGGCCTTGTCATCAGCGGTAGAAAGAATCACCGCCAATGTCGCCGAGAGCATTGTCGGGGTCCCCCAACCGACCTTGATCATCGGCCCGACGATGATCCCACCCTCTTCGTAGGGGAAGCACCGGCTGGCAACGTCGAGCAGTCGCGGAGCCTCGGCGACGGGATCGCGGGGAAACATGAGGCGCGAGAGGTCGCCCGTGGAGGTCGCCTCGGTCAGGGCGTCCCTGTCAGCCCGACGGTTGACACCGACCAGTCCGCCGACCCCAGCCAACGTGAACCCGAAGGAGAGCTGCAGCGGCGGCTGAAACTCAGCCGCCATCATGACGAGCATAGAAAACTTGGACAACCCAATCACCGCCAACGCATTGACATCGATGATGCCGAGGTTGGCACTGAATGCCCCCCGCAACTCGCTGTCGCTGAACTTGGCAAGATAGCCTCCACCACTGACGGGCGGCAGATTGAGCTCGGCCGACATCCCGCTCGGCACCGTAAATTTCGGAACGTAGTCGAATGGGCCAAAATCCCCGTTCCCGGCTTTGTTGAGCTTGATCTCAACTGCTACTCCAAACCGGTCGACCGAAGCCGCGAGCCCTGGAAGGTGGAAGGTACCCGCTACCACCAGATTAAAGGAGACAAGTGTGTCAGGTTGTCCCGTGGCGCCCATCACATCGAGTTCTGTCGTGACTTTTCCCAAATCACTCATGACGCGCTCGCATGGCCGAGATCGAAGGTTGGGGACTTCCCTTTTGCTATTGTGAGGGAAGGACTGTACCGCTCATCAAGTGGGTTGACGTTGAGGATGCCCCAAAGATCTCCAAACTGCTTCTTGAGGTCCACTGCAGCTTTGAAGCCGGGGTTCTCGCGGTTGCCCATTCGCGCAAACGCGCTCCAAGTGATCGATGCTGGATCATCTGCGGCGCTCAACGTGCATCCAATTGAGGGCACGCCTATTGCGAGAACAAGGGGAGCGTCGTTCTGGCCGGGGAGGATAGGTTGAGCAAACTCGATCTCGACGGAGACGCGACCATTCCCCTGCTTGGTGATTGCACCCCCAATAGGAACACGAAACTCGACATCGCCGTCGCCGGAGGCGGCGACCTTTACGGGACCCGCACCTGAGTCGATTTTTGGATTGTTGCGGGTGCTAACGATAAATCCGCTTATCGGCTTCTCCCCCAATGCGATCGCAAGACTCAAGACGGCGTCGCCACTCGCAACAGGCTCTGTGTAGGTAAGGAGCAAGGCTCGGTTCCAATTCTCGCCTGGATCCAATACCCCTACTTTGAGCTTTTCTCCGACGGCCTTTTGCAGCTGCACCGCAAGAAAGATCATCAGACTGAGCCAGTCAGGGGGATTGACCGCCTGCTTCAGCTTGTCCCAAAGCTCGGAAGGCATTTCGGTGACCCGCTCAGCCTCTCCGACAGCCTCTGAAAGAACGTCAGCGAAGCGCCCGGGCGCTTGTTGTGCGGTTCGACTGGCTTCGTCGAGGCCATTCAGAAGCGTTGTTCCAAGTTCGCTCACTAATTGTTCGATAGTGGAAGCCAAGGATCCCCCCATTGATGTGGGAACGCAATCTGACGACGTCCTATGGGCGGACAGCTGAAACAGTCTGGAGGCAAGCCTCAGCGACTCTTTGACTGTACTCGATATGGCGCCCCATGGAGGTAGACACTTACCTGGGATCGCCGGTGACGACAGAAACTCTTTACAGCAGATCAGAAACGCTTGGGACCGAATGATCACTCATACGCAAGTTCGAGAGGGTATTCCGTGGAGAAGATGCTTCTTCAAGGCACCCACGTTGCAAGTCGGTAGGGCGGCCCTTCGCAGAAAGATGCCTCAGGTATGATCTTCAGCGCGGGCTTGAAAAAACTTCACGATATCTGTGTGGACTTTCTGCAGGATCTGAGTGGGAACCTTTAGCTGGCTCATGCGCTGTTGCGCCAAGGCCGGATAGAGATCGAATATAGAACCAGGATCGTGTTCTATAAACATGGCAGCAAACTGGTAAGCAGCGAGCGCATCAAGGTCTGCGCCAACACCGTGCGAGTGGCCAACCCGTCCTAAGCTTCTATCAAGTGAGACAGATGCCTGCGTACTTACAGATGACACGACAGATGGATGCCATTTGTCAGCATCGATGAGCGTTGGATGTGTATCGAACCAGACAATAACTGGCTTCCCGGGTGAAATACTCACCTCGTACCGACCATTCTCGTCGCTGAATGCCTTTTCAACAAAGTCCGTGTCACGGTAAACACTGACTTTGATTGCGTTGATGGGGCTTCCCTCATAGTCTCGGACAACACCCGAAATCGTGATATCTGCCGAAGCATGCTGTTGCACCACTCCAGAGGACATGGGCTTTCTCCCGACATCGCTTCAGCCTGCTGCCGTGCACATAAAGTACATCTCAGGGGAAATACTGCGCCGGTTGGCTCGACCGACACATCACTTAGTCAAGGCTCGAACAATTTCCGTCAAACGTGCTGAGACTTTACCACAACAGGTAACAATTACTGACACTTACTGCGACGTAGGCGCTCAATTCGAGGCGGCATGAGCTGGGATTCTACCAAGGTCAATTGCTGCTGCGCACTAATCACTAACAGAGGGCAAACGATACCACAGGCTCTACCGAGACACGAGCGCAGACATTCCTCTACCACTAAATAGCAGCTTGCATCTGAGTAAACGTTTGCAAATGATACTGCGATTACTCCGAAGGACCCCAAATTTGGCCATCCGATACACGGGTACACCTCCGGTCAGTGGAGTATTAATGGTAAAATGCATCCTGCGAGTAAGTCGCGTATAACTCCATAGCGCCGTCACCTCAGTTTGTAATCGTATTCGATTCGCAGGTTCCACATCGGAGCCGAAAAGCTGACGCAGTATGCAGAAGACCTTACCGAACCGAGACTTTCACTACAATCCGCGGGCGATCGAGGTTCCTGCACATAATTTGAGGTGGATCATGACACTCGAATTAGGCCAACATGTCTGGTACTGGAATGGCAACATCTCACTTGATAAGAGCATTCCAAGGGCGCAGTGGTTTCCTGGCTCCAACCCCAACGACCCAAATGATTACTTAGGAAATGGCATCAATATTTTCCAATACGTTATTCATCAGACGGAAGTCGCGCGTGGACAGCCCCACATGAGGAACAAGCCGGGAAGTTTCGCCTGGTTGAACAACAATCCCGGAAACATCACTGGCGTCCCTGGTGGTCCGGACTTCGGTCAGTATCCAGGCAAGTTCAACTGGCATAACTTCTTGATCTTTCCGACGTGGGGTGCCGGATATGATGCAATTGCCAAGCTCCTGAAGACACCGGCTTATGTGAACTTGTCCATATTGGACGCATTCAAGAGATACGCGCCGGCGTCTGACGGGAACGACCCAGACGGTTACGCGGCGGCCGTCGCTCAGAGCATCGGTGGCGACGTCACGGTCGCGACACGGGTAGGCGACCTCAGCGACGAGCAGATGCAAGTCATACAAAACAAAATCCAAGATATTGAGGGTGGAAACCTTGCCGGTACGAGCCTCTCATGGGATTCCGATGAAATCCCGCAGGAGATTAGAGACCAGTTGCCTGTTGGATAAATTCGCTAGGTTCCCACTTCGTTGAGAGTTGGCACCGGCCGCGATTCTGGGCCTTCACCAATCGGACAGTATCCCAATGTAAGTCCGGAGACATTGTTGAGGAATCTTGCGCTTCTGAGTGTGAGGACGTTGCAAGTACGTCCAGCTGAGTTGAACGTACCAAAGTCTCGCCCGCGACAGGGGATCACTGCCTTGGTGCCCCAACACCGCGGACAAGCGGACAAATTTTCGGAAGCGTCAACGGTTGCAGATACCGTGCTGAAGCCGTCGCCGACTCTGGTGCAAAACGGCGTACCCACTAACACGGCACAAACTGATCGAAGAGCGGATGATATGGACGAGCTGCGAATTTCTGAGAACAGCTACAAGGGTTGGCAGGATTATGCTGAACGTATCGGGTTCGTGCCCGATCCGATGATCTTGCGCTCGGGGGAAATCTTCCTCAATGGCCTCAGCGGTGTGGATCGTCTTCAGCGCGTTGATCGACAAGTCGGGGCAGCGCTCAAGGACAACATCGGCAGCCTCGTCGAGTTCTTCGATCTCGTCGTTACCCGCGATACTATCCCGCTCATCGACTACTATGGCCATACGTTCGACTCCGATACCGTTCCACGCTCGCTCGAAAGCTTTCTTGGTCCGCGACTGTGTAATGTAACGATTGATTACCAAGTCTATCGAACGATCAAAGCGGGTGCTCTCCGCAGCCTCACTCGGCTCGAGTTCGATCGCCTGACACCATTGGCAGGTCAGCTCTTCGAGCTTGATGCCTTGCGCTACGACTGGCACCCGGAGCTTAGGGCTGGCGACCAACAAACGGATGAGGAGAGGGAGAAGCTTGCAAAGCTTGACGAACCTCTGCGCCTTGTCGCCCAATTTCTGCTGGGTGGCTTCATCTTTAGCGGTTTCGCACAGGCCAGTGAGACCACACATTACATACAGCCAAAGCGGTCGAGGCTGATGCTTGGGCTGACGGTAGCGCCCGAAACCACACCAAGCGTCGGGCGTGAAGAAGAAGCAGCAATCTTCAAACATGCGGAAGCAAGCCTCGAAGGCAGCAAAGCGAATGTCGTGATGCAACGCTCGATCCCACCCGTTCTGCCGTATCTCATATCCGGAAGGGGAGCTCCTAAAACGACGTTGGAATTGCTCGACAAGGCCAAGGAATTCCGGGATTCCCCTGACGGAATACGCTATCGCGAGGCTGTTCAGGCAATCCGTGGAGGCGGTATCGAGGGAGATCGCACCAGCGACCTTAGCGCCGTGGAGCGGGCGCGGGCGCTTGAGATGCTCGCGCCCTACAGCAATCTAGACACGGAGCGCTCCCGCTCGTTGGAAGTGAAATTTAAGTTAGACGCGCGCAACGGTCTCAGCGTGGAGCTCCCCATAGCAGTCCAAGTTCCCGCTTGGTTGCGGGTGTGGTGGAACGACAACATCGTCTTTGGTGGTATGCGCAAGACGTTCCGCCGAATGTGGATGTCCGCTGAAAGCTACAATGATGTCGCGGGAAAGATGCTTGAGATTTGGAAAGCCTCATAGCCGATCGCGAAATCGGGTAACAATCGTTCTTTCGAAATCTCCTTTGTCTGCTTCTGAAAACCAGTTATGAAGCTCGCGTTGACAGGCCTTTCTGACAAAACCCAGGGAAACATGGCTGACGTTATGCACCATGGCTCAGGCTGGGCTGCCGGATAACGTTTTTCGGCTCCGGGAGCTGCTGGCGGAACAGCGAGAATGGCGCACTGGTCACCCCGGCGGTTACAAAGGTAGCCAAGGGTACCATCTTGGTTCTTCATCGCATTGTTGTCAGACAACTTGACGGCGTTGTCATGCGTGGCCGCGCCGGAGACTCCACAGGCCACAACGCGTCCGGCTCTCGGACACCGCCAGTACTCCCGGCACATCGCTGCCTGAATGAAAACCGTCATAACCAATGATGGCATCCCGCGAGAGCGCTGGTGCGTATTAAACTCTGCGCTATCCGCTCACAAGAGATCCTGACATGGGTCGGCGGCGCCTGTCATGGCATCGCGACAAGGCGGCGTGCAGTCGGGTCTCACCGGTGGCACCTCACCGCCGAAAGCTTTGGATAACTCCGCACTGACATTGGCCCAGATGGACTCGAAGCCGGTTTGGGAACGTTGCGGGTCCGCGAGCCCGATTCCGCGCCGGCTTGGCTGTGACAGGCGAGATCCTCGGCCCTGTCGCACTGATCCCTCGTGTGGCTCCGCGCCTGACCGCACTCCTGCTGACCGGCTTTACGCTCGTGGCGACGCTGATCAGTCACAGCTTCTGGACATTCCCGGCCGAGGCCCAATCAGCCCGACCTATCCAGTTGTTCAAAAACCTCGCTATCATCGGTGGCCTGCTGTTGTACTTTGCCAGCATTGCCGGAGCTTTCAGCCGGCCGGGCTTGCTTCGGTCCCGCACTTGTCCGGGTAAGGTGTCGGCGGGCAGATCCGCGCACACATGAGCAGTCAAGGTGGTCGGCATGATCGAAAAAGCCACCATCCCGCTCCGGATCAGGCAACGCCCCTTCATTCCTCGATCGCATCCCACGTGGGAAACGATGTCTCCCCAGGTATCGATAGACCGCTCCGATGCGAAGAATGGGAGGACCGGCATGGCCGAAGGGCAGCTTTGATCTGGTCCACCGGTCCAGGCTTCTCGAACGGTGCCGGTCCAGCGCATTCGTGAAGTAGTTTTGTGAACTCGGGTCACATAGGGGTCACAAAACTCTGCCACTGTAGGAATAAATGTGCAACAACATGAAACGATAAGTCATTGAAAAATAAAGAAAGTGTAACAATCTGAAACCGGCCGAAACCCCACTTCAAAGATGCCATCCTCAGTTATGAGACAAACTTCTGAGCACACGAGGCCTCCTCACTCACAGGCAACGGCGGGTGAGGAGGCCTTTCTGCTGCCTGATGTCCAACGAGAAAGCCCCCTCACCCTGTCCTCCCGTCAGATTTCCTTCCGCCGCGGCAGGGGAAGGATCCTGAGGTAGGACCGGCCAAAACGAGTTATGGAGGCTTGGCACTCCAATCATGACCGGCTTGGGATCTGTGTGCTCAATGTGGGCTGTCGTCTCGGCGGATAAGACGGCTGTGTCTCTGTGCAGTAGCCGAGGCGACCCTACAGATCGGCGTGACAGCGGTCACCACTATCGGGCACCCTGCTTCGGTGTCAGCTCAAGTTTGCCAATCTTCAGGGGAATGAGTTCCACCAACTCGTAGCTGAATAACTTCGCGAAACGGAAGTCGTGATACTGTTGCCATCCTGGGCTAAGAGGAGTAACAGTACGCCTTCCAAAACCCAGAGCTCATTTTGCCACCGAGACCCAAGAAACAAGCGGCCGCTCTAGCGCGCCTCCTCGATCAAACCTCGCGGGCTCTGCATTCACTCGGATTTGCGGCAGATCTGTTTCCGGCCCAATGGACGGCACTGCGCTACTTCGCTTCTGCCGAGCCAGCGCAACGGACCGCCAGCGCTCTTGCTCGGTTTCAGGGCATCGCTGTTGGCCCGGTGACCCGCACAGTCCGCACTCTTATGGCAAAGGGTTATGTAACCAATGTCGAAGGGCGTGCTCGAGGGCGCACTCGACAGGTTGAATTGACAGAAGCCGGACGTGCTCTGCTTGCTGAAGACCCCCTCCACCTCATCACCAGGGCTATTGATGAACTTGATGGAGAGCAGCGACTGGCTCTTGCAAGCGCTCTGGAGCATATCGTCCATCGCCTCCAAGCCGGTCAGGGTGAGGACAGAGAGCGCATCTAGCGTATCCTGCGGAAAATGAGCCTAGTTTACGATGACGGGGGCCTGCTGTTCCCACCAACGATGCGCTCCTTTGCAAGATAAACATCGAATGAGCCTCAAAAGTTGATTTCGCCTCTAAGTCCAGTGTTTTAGTGACCTTTCCCCTCTATTGCTGTGATCAGAAGCGCCTCGTCGAACGGCTTCACAAAAACTTCTTCAGCCCCCCAGACCTCAGCCAGCGACATGGCAGTTTCGATCGTCATTCGTGGTCCGCCGCCGGTCATAGCAAAGACCCGCAGGTGCGGTCGCTCGCTTCTAAGCCGCTTGATCAGTGAGATTCCGTCAACGCCCGGCATCCATATATCGGTTACGACGATATCAAAGGATCCGGAGGACAGAAGCTCGAGAGCCTGCTGACCGTTTTCGGCGACCTCGGCCTCATAGCCTGCGGCGCTCAGCGCGATGCGGATCGATTCGCGCACTCCCAAGACATCATCGATCACCAGGATCCGACATGGGCTCTGCATGGCCGTTTGCTTCCTCTCTTGTGTTTCTTAGTCCATCCGGGAGTGTGATGACAAACTTCGTACCCTGTTTCACTTCGGACTGGATGTCGATCGATGCTCCCCAGCCGGTGACTATCCTGTAAACGAGGGCTAGGCCAAGTCCTGTGCCCCCGCTCGTGGATTTGGTCGTAAAGAACGGCTCGAACGCCTGCCTCCGTGTATCGGCGTCCATACCCTCCCCATCGTCCGCAATGCACAGAGTGGCTCCATTCCGCTGCGCGTGACGGATGAGCGAGATCTCGATCCGTCCTCCCCTCCTAAGGGCATGCACCGCGTTGGCGATCAGATTGCTGATAACCTGAAGGACCTCCCCGAGCGGGACAGAGAACGTGTCCATGTGATCGATTTTGACATCAAGTTCCACGGCTGCCGGGATCGCAGGCCTCACTGCATCAACCGCCTTTGCCAGAGCTTGATCGAAGGGCACGAGTGGACTGGTTTGCAGGGTTGGGCGAACTGTTGTCAGGATGCCTGCAACGATCTCCTGGGCCCGGAGCCCTGCATCCTCAACAATCCCCATCTGGTAGCGTCTTCCATCCGTGGGGTCGAAGCTGCCACGAACGCGCCGGGTCAGATTGATGATCGGGTGGAGAAGATTGTTGATTTCGTGTGCGACACCGCCCGCGAGTTGCCCAAGAGCGGCCATTTTCTGCTGCTGCATTTGCCGCTCGTTCAACAGCATCTCCTTTGTGACGTCACTAAAGATGCCGCGATGGCCACAATAGCGGCCTTGGGTGTCGATGGAGGGAGTTCCACTGACAGCCAGGTACCGGTCCGAACCGGATTTTTCCTGGACTGTCAGCACAACCGATCGGAACCCGGTTCGCTCGCGAAAAGCCTTTTCTAAGACGGCAAGGCCCTGGGTGCTGGAAGCACGCGAGGTGCCGCGCATGCTTTCGATGAAATCTGATTTGTGAGTAACTCCCAGGGTCTGACTGTCGATTTGTCCCGCAAGATAGGCCAAGCGCCCCTTGGCATCGGTTTCCCAGAAGCTATCCGAGGCGCTGTCGGCAAAGCTGCGGAAGCGCGCCTCACTGGATTGGGACGCACGGAGAAGCCTTCGCTCGCGGGCTTGGATATCGAGCGATGTCACAATGCCGAAAATCAGGAGCGAAAATCCCGCACCCAAATAGACGGCATTCACCACAAGAGGATGAGGAGCGAGGCTGTCCGCCGCATCGAGCAGCAACCTCGCTGATCCGCCGGCAATCGCGGGAAGCCAGCACAAAAGGAATACCAGGGAACGGCGCCATTCATAGCGCATCATCGCCAGTGCTAGGCCAACCCCCGCAGCCAGGGCGACGAGGCCAATGTAGGACGAATAGAGGCGGATCATGCGAACATCTGCCATGATCTCAATGACGACCTGAACGCCAAAGATGAGGAGAAGGATGATCCCGACCTTGATCACTCGGTTAAGTAAGGGGCGGTATGCTCGGACCTTCAGATAGCATGCCTCGAAGGAGAGCCACGCTGCGAAGGTCAGAAGGCTGCCCGACAGCGATGCCATGCGGGACAGATCGAATGCTCCGGGAACCAGAGCGGTCTCCAGAAAGGCCTTATCCGCTACGACGTACACCATGAAGGACAGAACGAGCGCACTCAACCGAAGCAGCGCTCCATCTTTGAGGGCCCAGCCGATGGCGAGAAGGTAGGCAAAGAGTGCTGTCAGGGCACCTATCAATCCGCCGAAAGCGAGGGATTGGTCCCCGTAGGTTGCCGCATAGGTTCGCTCGGTCTCCAACCAAAGCACGGCTCGCATGGAGGAATTTGTCTCTACGCGAATGAAGATCTCCTGCCCCGCAATGGATGCAGCGTCGACGTGAAACGCGGGATAGCGCAGGAGTTCTCGTCCTGCGGCATAGTCGTCTTTCGGATTCCAGTCGAATGAACGCCATCCGACCTCTGCCGGAACAAAGAGAACAGCATGGGCAATCCGCGACTCGTGGAGTGATATCACCCAACTATTCTCGAGAGTGAGGTTGGGCATCCGCAACCGAAGCCAGAAGGCAGCACCTCTGGATGGGCTGACCCCACGATTGGCGGTCCGACCGTTTGCCGGTGTGAAGAGCGAAGGATTGGCGGCAACGGTCTCGATCGTCGACTGACCGGTTGGATCGACGAAATGATCAGCCCTTGAACCGATAAATATTCTCTCCGGGTGTGACGCTCTCCCCAGAGACTGCTCTTGTGCCGAAAGTGTTCCGATAACCTGAAACAGGAGAGCCGCACAGAGCATTGCGTGAGCAAGGGTCAGTCCGGGCCGGAGCCGTATTCTCATCGCGCAACCTAGTAACCACAGACACAATCCTAAGGGAGGCGCAGGTTGACGCATAGACCATTTACCAATTATAGCTCACTGAGCTAATAAAAAGCGGTGATGTGCTTCCTCCGACGGCGCCATATCCGGCTGCGGTGCGACCCATATTGAGAATCGTCAGCCGGCCTATGGAAGAAGAAGTTGTCGGGGAATAGAGACATCTCGCTGAGCCGACAGGCATGGGGCAGCAGGGATGAGCGGGTGGCGAAGGAACGAGCAGGTCTGCCGCTTCTGGCGCAGCACGATATCGCCTGCTCCCCAGAGGGTCATGACCCGATTTCTGGTTTTTGAAACCTTAAGGGCGCCTTCCGTTCAGGCGCGTCATACGGCCCGTCAAAACCATCGACTTTGGGCAATCGGAAGCGATCCAGGGCTCGGATCTTAATAGAACAATATTGCAATTAGAAGACGCGGGTGGGGGTTAGAATGACGCTGGTTGCTGCTGAAAAAGTTGCTCAACTGAAAGCGGGCGTAGACAAAGCGCTGAGCTATATCGAGAAAGCTCTTTCCGTCCAAGTTCTGGCGCAAAAGCTGCCCTTTGTCGGAGACAAACTGAAGGAGGCTTTTGACAAGGCGGAATCGACCGTCAACCAGATCCGCGATCTGAAGGAAACGATATTCAAGGCGCTGAACGATCTGAATAACCTACCCGAATACGCTGAGGCGCAGATTGAGACGGCTATCAATGACGCGCTGAAAGCCGCCGACTTCCTCAAGACTGTTGCCGACGTCGTCGTTAGCGGGACGGATGTTCAAATCAATTTCACCTGTGACGAGGCGAGAAACATCACGCTCGATCTCGCCTCCGACCTAGGCCTCGGGGGCCTAGGGATCAACACGTCCGGCCAGGTCCAGGTCGATCTCTCCTGTCAGTTCAACTTCACTGTGGGTGCGGATGCTAGCGGAACCGACGCCTTCTATCTTGTGACGAATGGCGGAGCGCCAGAACTGGCGCTCGGGATAAGCGTCACGGCTCCGCAGCTTGCGGCCGATGCATCGCTTGGTTTTCTCAACTTCAACGCCACAGATATGGGTTCGTTGGTGACAGGGGCGTTCACCGTCGACCTTAAGGCGGATGCAGATGGCAAGTTGAGGTTGTCGGAGGTCGACAACGGGGTCGACGTCCTCGATGCTACCTTCACCGGCCAGGCAGATATCGACATCCATCTGTCAGGGGATATGGGTGCCGCCAATCTACCCAAGATCAGTGCCGACCTCGCCGTTGACTGGGCGTTCAACAACTCGACCGTCAACCCGGATGGCGGTCAGGCCTTCGGCGGCACGCCAAAGGTCGTGTTCAATAATGTCAGCTATGACTTTGGCACCTTCATCGAAGACTTCATCAAGCCAATCCTCGCTCATCTCGACCCGGTCCTCCAGCCGATCGATCAGGCGCTGGCCATCTTCAGGACCGACCTGACTTTCCTGAAAGTGTTCCCCAATTGGGAAGGGGTCTTCGACAAGGCGGGTGCGGACGTCGGCGGCATTGATGCAGCCGACGGGAAGATCACGCTCATCGACTTCGTCAAGATGGCGCAGCCGAGTGCCAACCTGACGGCTGCGGTCGGGTTCATCGAACTCGTCGATGATATCGTCGACTGGGCCGCCTTCTTCCAGGACAAGACCTTCGGTCCCGACGAATACGATCTCGGCTCGTTTGAGATCTTGGAGGACATCCGGGATGCTGCGGTCTTTCTCGAAGGAATTGCTCCCGATGCTCTGAATGCCGTCGGCAATATCCCCAACCTCGCCACGTTCCTGGGCGGCCTGACGGGTGGGGGCTACAGCGCTGTCGATGGCCGTGGACAAAGCGGCCAGGACATCCTTGAGGACATGCTCCTCGGCGACTTCTTCAAGTTCCCGATCCTGACCAATCCGATGGAGGCCTTCCATTTCCTCCTGGGTGGACAGGCAGACCTGTTCTCGCTCGACCTGCCGGCACTCTCGTTCAATTTCGGTGGCGACCTTGGCCCTGACGGAAGCCCTCTCGGCGACCTCGCCGACCTGGCCATTTTCCCTGTCGTTCCAGGGATTGACATCAAGCTCGAAGGCGCGATCGATGTTGCCATGGACATGGCCTTCGGTTTCGACACCCGCGGCCTCCTGCAGTTCAAAGCAAGCGGTTACACGGATTACGCGAGGGTCTTCAACGGCTTCTTTGTCAGCGATCAGCAGGGAGCTGGTGGGGACCTCCCTGAGGCGTCGCTGTCTGTCCTGCTCCAGCTCGCCGTCAGCGCATCGATTCCCCTCGCGACGGTCGGCGGGGCCGGCAACATTGCCGGTCAAATCCTTCTGAACCTCAACGATATCGTCAATGGAACCCCTGCGGACGGGAAGATCTATCTCGACGAGATGGGTAATGCCCTTCTGACCAATCCTTTCGGCATCTTCGACATGTCGGGCCAGATCACGGCGGGCTTCGCCGCGTTCGTGAACGTGGCCGGCTATGACCTCTGGCGCTACAACTCACCGCGCTACACCCTGGGCGGCTTCTCGTTCTCTGACGTTCCTCCGGTCGCAGTGGGAGACACTCCGCCTCCGCCGCCGGATCTCGGCACGATTGAGGGAACGACCCTCGTTCTCAACATCGGCGATCGCGCCCAATACAGGGCAACGTCCAACACGAGCGATGGCGACGAAAGCTTCGAAATCGGAGGCAGCTCCGGCACGGTCTCCGTGCTCGCCTTCTCGCGCTCGCAGCAGTTTACCGACATTACCGGAATTGTGGCGAACGGTGGCGCGGGCGATGACGCGATACTGCTTGCCGCCAGTCTCGACATCTCTGCGACGCTCGATGGCGGTAGCGGCACAGATTACCTTTATGGTGGCGCGGCTGCCGATGTGATCAGAGGAGGAGACGGTCGCGATTATCTTCATGGGCGCGACGGAGGGGATCGGCTCGACGGGCAGGACGGGGATGACGTCCTCGACGGTGGTGCGGGTGCCGACATCTTGGACGGTGGTGCCGATTTCGACATCGTGACTTACGAGAATTCGACGGCAGCCATCTTCATCGACCGGGAGAAGGGCCAAGCTAGCGGTGGGGACGCCGAAGGCGACGCCTACTTGAACGTCGAGGTGTTCGAAGGCTCGAACATCGGCAATGACACCATGCTCGGGAGCGCCGGATCGGACATCTTCCTCGGCTTGCTGGGAGATGACCGTCTGGAGGGGCGCGCCGGAAACGATGTCCTTCTCGGCGGCGAGGGCGTGGACAACCTTCTTGGCGGCCTCGACGAAGACACGCTCTACGGGGGTGGCGGCAACGATACGCTCGACGGCGGCGAGGGTGCCGATGTTCTCAAAGGGGGAGCGGGAGACGATCTGTACCTCGTCAATCATCAGGGCGATTCCGTTCATGATCATGATGGAGCGGATGCAGGCGGCTATGACCGTGTCATCTCATCCGTCAACACCACCCTGGCGGAGGGCAGCGGGATCGAGGAACTCGTGCTGACGGGCCCGGCCCGGGTCGGAACAGGAAATTCGGATAAAAACCTGATCATAGGCACGGACGGCGCAGATACCCTCAACGGCAGTGGTGGCGCTGATACGCTCGGGGGAGGTGCCGGCAACGATACCTATGTGTTCGACAGCCTGGGCGATCGCGTCCTGGAGGTGGCCGACAATGGAACGGACGAGATCCATCTGTTGACGGGTGGGCTTTCGACCGGCTCGACCTTCTCGCTCGACACTGAGTGGGGCGCTCAGGTTGAGAACGTGACGCTCGCGGATGACGTGCACGGCGTCAACCTTACCGGCAACAGCCTCGACAATGTGCTGGTCGGCAATAGGGGCGCCAACTTCTTAAGCGGTCTGGCTGGAGACGACACAATCGTATCGGGCCACAGCGGTGCGACAAAGGACGATACACTTTCCGATCAGGCATATGGCGGCGAGGGCTTCGACCACCTGATCGTGGACTGGTCGGATCTGACGGTGGGAGCGCACTTTGCCGGCAGCTCCGGCCAGGGCACCGACGGCTACTACGGCACCTCCTACATCGACAACTCGAGCCGTCTGTATCACTCGGGCGTGGAGCGCTTCACCGTCACCACGGGCGCAGGTGCCGACCTGGTCGAGGTCGGGACTGCCGACGACGTGGTCGCCACCGGGGCGGGCAACGACACCATCCGCTCGGGCACGGGCAAGGACCAGGTGGACGGTGGCACGGGCACAGACACCTGGAAGGCGGACTGGTCAGATGTGACGCAGGCGATCGTGCTTGATCTCAACGCCAGCAACACGGTGCTGGCGGATGGGCGCTATGTGAAGAGCGTCGAGCGTCTGGAAGAGTTCCGGACGGGCACGGGTGCCTTTAACGATGTGATCACCCTGCACGGTGACGCCAGCATCGGGGCGGACACGGTCTACACCCACGATGGCTCTGACACGGTGTCTGTCTTTGCCGGCACGACGCAAGGGGATACCGCCTCCGATGCCGTCTACATGGGCACCGGCACGGACGACCACCTGATCGTGGACTGGTCGGATCTGACGGTGGGAGCGCACTTTGCCGGCAGCTCCGGCCAGGGCACCGACGGCTACTACGGCACCTCCTACATCGACAACTCGAGCCGTCTGTATCACTCGGGCGTGGAGCGCTTCACCGTCACCACGGGCGCAGGTGCCGACCTGGTCGAGGTCGGGACTGCCGACGACGTGGTCGCCACCGGGGCGGGCAACGACAGTATGTGGGGAGGTGCGGGCGACGATAGTTTGTCGGGAGGTGATGGCAACGACCGACTGGAGGGCAGTGCCGGAAACGACACGCTTCAGGGCGGCGACGGCGACGGCGATACTGCAGTCTTCAGGGGCTCTCGAGCCGATTACATATTCGAAATTCATCGCGACGGTACCATCCTCATCACGGATCAGCGGGAGGGTGGAGACGGCCAGGATACAATCGAAGGGATTGAACTACTTCAATTCTGGGACGGGACAGCCCGGCTGAATACCATCAAGCTTGAAGACCAGAGCATCGGTGAAGACGAGCATTGGTCGTTCCAAATCCCTGAAGGTTTCGATCCTAACCAGGCAGAAGGACTTGACTACTCAATTTCCCTGGCGGGCGGAACGGTTTTGCCAGGATGGCTCACGTTCGATACTGAGACGAGAACCTTCTCAGGCACCCCGCCGCTGAACTTCAACGGTGTAATCGATCTGACAATAGTAGCCCGCAACGACGTTCTTGTTGCCCTATCGAGCCTCAGGCTGGCAGTGGAAGCTGTCAACGACGCGCCGCTTGCGGGGGCATCGGGCAACAGCGCCTCGGGAGTTGAAGATAGAATCATCACCGGCCAAGTGCCAGCGGGAACAGATGTGGATGGGGACGACCTGACCTATCAGCTGGTCTCGCCTGTGGCGGGCTTGGATTTCAACCCAGACGGCACCTTCACGTATACTCCAGCCGCAAATTTCCATGGCACGGTCGCATTCGAGTACGAAGTGGTGGACGCTGTTGGGGACAAGAGTGAGGCGAAGGCCTTCACCTTGAATCTCACCCCGGTCAATGACGCTCCATCAGACATCATCCTGTCGAATGCCGCCGTAGCCGAAAACGCGAGTTCAGGAACGGCTGTCGGCTCGCTGGCTGCCTTCGATCCCGATGGGGATGCCGCCTTCATCTTCGGCCTCCTCGACGATGCCGGCGGTCGCTTCATGCTAGGAGCTGACAGCAAGTCCATTGTAATCAAGAACGGATCTCTCCTGGATTACGAGCAGGCCACGAGCCACCAAGTTGTCGTGCAAGCCACCGATGCAACCGGTGTCAGCTATAGTAAGGCCCTGACCATCGTGCTCCAGGACATCGTGAAAGAGACCACGACCGGCACTGCTGGCAACGACACGGTCTCGGGCGGATCCGGTACCGATAATCTCTCTGGCGGCGCCGGCAACGACAGCCTGGATGGCGGCGGCGGCAAGGACAAGATCAACGGCGGCACCGGCAACGACAGGATCATTGGCGGCACCGGTCAGGATACGCTGACCGGCGGTACCGGCAAGGACGTGTTCATGTTTGCCAGCAAGGACACGGGCACGAGCAAGAGCACGGCGGACTACATCACGGACTTCTCCGGTAAGGGAGGAGATAAGATCGACCTGAAGCTGATCGATACCGACACGAAGAAGAAGGGCGATCAGGCCTTCAGCTTCATCGGCAAGGACGCTTTCACCAAGGCCGGTCAGGTGCGCTACGAGAAGTCCGGCAAGGACACCTATGTCTACCTCAACACCGACAGCGACAAGACGGCGGAAGGCGTGATTAAGCTCAAAGGGGCCATGGACTTCAGCAAGGGATGGTTCGTGCTTTAACGGGCGTGAGCTGGGAAGCTTCCCGCCTGAAATGATCTCCTGCCGTGAGCGGGCCTCACGGCAGGAGATGTACACCCCTTGGGTCCAGCAAAAAAGCTCGTGCCCTCACTTAGCAATGGCATTGCACGCCGTCATCAATGGTGCGGTACTAGAGTATAGGACGCTTGCACGGACGAGCATCGTCACATTAAAGCGCTTTTGATCTGAGCTTGAACCCATCCGGGTGATCTGTGCGTTGACTGGGATATGGCCCGGGAGGCAAGCCATGCCGCAGCTCTATTCTCCTGATCTGCGTGAGCGTGTTCTTGGTGCCTGCGCGCACGGCGACCTTCCTCAGGTCGAGATCGCCCGCCGCTTGCAGGTCTGTCCCGCCACCGTGTCGAACTGGCGCCTTCTTGCCAGTGCGACCTTGTTCTAAGACCTGCCAGGTCGATCCCGCGTGATCGGCGAGTTCCAGCATGCCCTGGATGGGGCTGATCTCATTGCCATCGGCGAAGTCCTGGCGGGGCGGCACCCTGGTCGCCACTCCGAACAGGAGATCACGGTCTTCGACAGCTCGGGGCTGTCGATCCAGGATCTCTACATCGCTCGTCACCTGTTGGCGAAGCGAGGGGCATCGCACGCGTAATAGCGGTGAGGACGGAACGACACCCGCCCCATGGAAATCGCCGGGATCTTCAGGATCACGTCTTGTTGCTTCGCTCCCGCTTGATCCTCTCGGCCATGCCCCGGGGACATGGGTCCGAGGTCTTCGAGATCGTGGTCTTCCTTCGCGGCCGCGTGCGTCATGTTCACGAGTGGATCGAACGAAGGTTCGAGTGTTGGTTCATCCGCGGCCTGGCGCATCTCCTTGGCCGCGATGTTCACCTGTTCGGCTTTGTCCCAGGACATGTCATGTCTCCTCTTCGCCCGACCAACGCAGCCTCTGAGGCGTCGTTCCGACAGGATGGGGCTTCGACCCTGATCAACCCGAAGAGAATGGGTTTGGGATCGAGCCCTCCCAGACTTCCGCATGATTGCTGGCGCATACCCGTAGAGAAGCCATGCGTCGAGGGTCAGCTCGGGGTCAAACTGAGCCGTGATTACCTGGATGTCGGCTTTGCTCGCGAAAGCGGAAACCCTGCTATGCGTCACTGACGGTGGGAGCATGGTTGCTGAAGGCTATCAGCAGCAACTGAGATAGATGTGGCGTTGTGATATGGAAGTTGGGAGCAGGGTACACTCGACGCTCTTTGGGGAGTGGGTGCATCCCTCGCACGTTGAGGTCAGCCCACGACGCACAGCAGCATCGCCTTGCACGCGGTCCTGGCTCACAAACTACCGGAGTGGATCGTTCGCGAGCAAAATCGGTTGACCATGCGGGGTCGCGTGTGCCGCCCGATCCCAAGCGTCCCGCCGTTCCGCCAGGGCCTGTTCACTTGCAATCCCCTTGTCCCTGACCAACTGCTCGATTGCAGCCAGCCAGTGCTGATAGTAGGTCGAACCGTCGTCGCACTCCCCCGCCGCCTGGGCGCGCTTGATCGCGGCCGACAGTGCTGCGGCCCATTCCGTCCAGGTAAACAGGCCCTGCTCGTACAGGGCCAACGTCATCGCGAAGGCTTGAGCCTCCTAGAGCAGATTCGATTTAGACGGGCTCATATCCGCAGTTCCTGAGGTAGTTGCGACACTCCTCGGGCGAGAACGCATTGAGCAGTTCACCGATGGTTTCCCAAAGCGCTTCCTTGGTGCGTGCGCCCGCTTTGCGCAGGAGCGCCTTGAGCTTGGCGAAAAGTTGCTCGATCGGATTGAGATCGGGGCTGTAGGGTGGCAGATACAGCAGGCTTGCCCCGACGGCTCGGATCGCCTCCTCGACACCGGCCACCTTGTGAGTTGCAAGGTTGTCGAGCACGACGACATCGCCGGACGAGAGAGCCGGCGCCAGCATTTGCTCGACATAGGCCCGGAAGATCTCGCCTCGCATCGGGCCATCTACGACGAGCGGTGCGATGATCCTGTCCTCGCGCAGGCCTGCCACAAAGGTGGTGGTCAGCCAGTGCCCGTGCGGCACCGCATCGATCACCCGCTGTCCCCGCGGCGCCCTGCCGTAACGGCCCGTCATGTTGGTGGCCGTGCCGGTCTCGTCCAGGAACACAAAGCGGCTTGCATCCATAAAGCGTTGCCAGACGCGAAAGCGGTGGCGCTCCTGGGCTACATCCGGCCGGTCCTGCTCGGCCGCCCAGAGTGTCTTTTTTTGTGCGTCAGGCCCATTCGCTTGAGCATGAGATGAATGGTCGAGAGCGCCTGCACCTCGATCCCGCGGGTGCGCAGTTCGGCTTGGATCTCGGCCAGCGTGATGCCGGACTTGGCGTCCACCAGGGATCGCAGCAGATCCTGATGCGCCTCGAGGACCGGACGACGATGGCCGCCGATCCGCTCTGGCACCATCGAGCCGGTCTCGCGCAGCCGCCGCAACAGCTTCACGGC
>NZ_JAFEMD010000050.1 GCF_016892765.1 Microvirga arvi | reverse complement strand
GAAACCCGTAGCACCTTATCCGGCACCGGCCTGCCCTCACCCCAACCCTCTCCCAATCGGGAGAGGGAGAAGCGCTATACTGGCTTCTGGTCTCACTCAATCGGACCACCCCCACCCGAGCGCTGACGCGCCCACCCTCCCCGCAAGGGGGAGGGAAGAATGCAAGCCAGCCATTGCTCAAACCCTCTCGTCCCGCACGCCGCGGCGCGAGACGAGAAACCCGCCGGACTGGCGCGACCAGAGGCCGGCATACAGCCCGCCGTTCTCCAGAAGCTCCTCATGCGTGCCCTCCTCCACGATGCGCGCCTCGTCCATGACGATCAGGCGGTCCATGAGCTGCAGGGTCGAGAGGCGGTGGGCGATGGCGATCACCGTCTTGCCCTCCATGAGGGTGGCAAGCGATTCCTGGATCGCCGCCTCGACCTCGGAATCGAGGGCCGAGGTGGCCTCGTCCAGGATCAGGATCGGCGCGTCCTTCAGGATCACGCGGGCGATGGCGATGCGCTGACGCTGGCCGCCGGAGAGCTTGACGCCGCGCTCGCCCACATGCGCGTCGAAGCCGCGCCGTCCGCGTCCGTCGACGAGGCGCTCGATGAAGTCGCTCGCATGGGCCTGGCGGGCGGCCTCGCGCATGGCCTCCTCACTCGCCTCCGGCCGCCCGTAGAGGATGTTCTCGCGGATCGAGCGATGCAGGAGGGAGGTGTCCTGCGTCACCACCGAGATCTGGGAGCGCAGGCTTTCCTCCATCGCATCGGCGATGTCCTGCCCGTCGATGAGGATGCGGCCGCCTTGCGGCACGAAGAACCGCAGCAGCAGGTTGACCAGCGTGGTCTTGCCGACGCCGGAACGGCCCACAAGCCCGATCTTCTCGCCCGGCCGGATGGTGAGGTCGAGCCGGTCGATCACCTGGTCGCCCTCGCCGTAGGAGAAGCTGACATCATCGAAGCGGATTTCGCCGCGCGTTACCGCGAGAGGCCTGGCCGTCGGCTTGTCCTGCATGGTGAGCGGACGCGAGATCGTCTTCATGCCTTCCTGCACCGTGCCCAGGTTCTCGAAGATGCCCATGACCTCGAAGGCGACCCAGCCGGACATGGAGACGATCTGGGTGGAGAGCAGCAGCGCCGTGGTCATGGTGCCGGCATCGACCCTTTTGGCGCTGAAGAGCCACACGGCCACGGCGCCGGTCGCGACCAGGAAGACGGCGTTCAGAAACGTGAGCCCTGCCACGTAGAGCGTGTTGATGCGCTGCTGGCTCATGAAGGCGTCGTTGAGCCGGCTGTAGCCCTCGCTGATGTACTCGTCCTCGTCCTTGCGGCGCCCGAACAGCTTGACCGTCATGATGTTGGTAAAGCTGTCCACCACTTTTCCCGTGACGGCGGAGCGCGCCTCGCTCGACACGCGCGAGCGCTTCTGGATGCGCGGCACGGAAAAGCCGAGCAGCGCGGCATAGAGCACGAACCATCCGGCCATGGGCACGGCGAGGCGCCAGTCCTGCGTTCCCATCAACCCGATGGAAGCCGCCCCGAAGATCAGGATCTGCCAGACGGCGCGGGCGACGGAGAGAACCGTTTCGCGCAAGGGACGCCCTGTCTGCAGCACCCGGTTGGCGATGCGCCCGGCAAAATCCTCCTGGAAGAAGCCGAGCGGCTGGCGCACCACGTGCCAGTAGTTCTGCCAGTGCACCATGGTGGTGAAGGAGACCGCGAGCGAATGGTTGACCAGCAGCCGGAACAGGATCGTGCCCACCGGCCGGATCAGGAGAATGATGGCCGCCATGGCGATTAGCAGCGGCCCGGCCTGGTCGAAGACGGCTTCCGGCGAGGTGGTCGAGAGGGCATTGACCAGGCGGCCGATGAGCCAGGGGATCAGCGCCTCGACGACGGCGAGCACGAAGCCCAGCGCGAACAGGGCGATGAACAGGCCCTTCGCCTGGGCGATGAAGTGCCAGTAGAAGCCCCAGAGCGTATCCGGCGGCGACGCCTCCGGCGGCCTTTTTCGGAAATCGATGCGGGTCTCGAAAAAGCGGAACATCAGGGCCTGCGTGCGTTTCGACCCGAATCAAACGGGCCAGCGGCCGGAATGATGCAACACTCTTTGGCTTGAGGGTGACAATCGCGGTGAATTGAAGCTTCCGCTACCTAATTCTTCGATAGGCTAGTTAGATAATTCAAGAATGCGCTACAGGCTATGAGCATAAAGCGCGCCTCATGCTCATCGATGTTCTTCTCCTCAAGCATTGCGTGACGTATGCCACCAGAATCGCTTGTGTAGCCGTACAATTGTTCGAATGCTTTGCTCATAGCTGGGTGAATATCATGACTCTTTCCAGCTACCTTCAATGCTTGGCCCAACGTTGCTTTTGGATCTTCAGCTATCACGCATGCAGCGGACTCTATTGCAGAAATGGCCTCCTTAATCGAATTTCGGTAATCTGGGTCTTTACGATTTGAATAAAGTTGTAATGCAGCCCGCATGTGCTCTCGGGCTCCTGAAAATCGATCATTGGATTGTAGAGCCTGTTCAAGTGAATCAATTTCAGCTTCATCAATAATCTTTGTAAGTTGCTCTCCTACAAAACGGTAACTGGACTCTTCTCTTTCTAAGACCGAGTTTATGGCATCTCCAAAAGAAAGAGACATATCATATGCGGTTCTACCAGGCCTCCAATCATCGTTTTTTCTGACTGTTCTCATAAACTCCATGAAATCATATACCTCGAACCATTCACAACTAAAGAACCACTTCTGGAGCGACTCGACATAACGCCCCTGCCATTCTGGAATGGCATCTATTCTTCTTTTGAAGAAATTCAGCTGTAGGTTAAGTACGACGCCATAGAAAATAACATGCTCTCGAAGACGCCCCTCTTTTTTTGGGAGGAACCATGAATGCAATACATTCCAAAGAGAAGTTCGAAGATCACTGTCCATCGAGTCGACTTGAAGAACAGCGCGGACAGGTTTGTGGCCATACCTCTCTGAGAACCGCATACGTACTTATCTTTCTTCAAATGAACTCAAAAGCATAGCCTAGGATACATAGGCTGGGCTGATCACACCGTTGCTAAATTAGCTAAACCTCTGAACACCGAATATTTTCAGTGAATTGTAGAGGGCGCAAGACCTACCCCACCGCAAACAGATCCCGTGCCTCCGGCCCTTGCGGGTCCTCGAAGGCGTTCGGGTCGCCGGGGCCGGTTTCCCAGCCGAGATCGGGAAGCGCGATGATGCGCAGGCCGCGCGGGTCGTTGCGGGTCACGACGATGTTGCGGCTTTCCATGTAGGCGATGAGGCGTCGCGCCCGGCCCGGCGAGCGGCTGCCGCAGGCGCGCGCGATCTCGCCGTCCGGCGGGCAGGGCGAGGCCTCCATGGCGGCGCGGGCGATGAGCAGGTAGATGCCCTGGATGTCTTCCGCCAGATCCGCCGCGAAGGCGACGGCGCGGTCCCATTCGGTGCCCTCGGCCATGGCCGTGTCGACACCGGCGCGGGCGACCGCGAGACGGCGGCGGAAGGCGTTGAGGTTGAGGGGCTCGCCGGCCACGCGGCGGATGCGGCAGCGGACGAGAAAATCCTGATACAGAACGGCCACGGAGCGGAAGGCCGCCTCCGGGTCGGCGAGGATCTCGCGCAGGATCGCGTCGAGGCTAGCCTCGCGCTCGGCCTTGGACTGCGCGGTCTCCTCCGCCTGAGGCTCCGGCGCGGCCGCAGGCCTTGTGCGGGCGAGCTGGGCCAGAAGGTCGTTGGTGGACGGGGCCGGAGGCGGCGGGGGCGCACGGCGCGGCATGACCGGGCGGGCGGCCACCTCGTCCTCGCCTGCCTTGAAGATGAGGTCGCGGGCGTCTTCCTTGGGTTGCTCGGGCAGCGGCATGAGCTTGAAGGTGCCCGTGCGGGTGGAGGTCTCGACCGTGCCGATCCGGATCGGCAGCGGGCGGCGCGACAGGGCGGGGCCCAGCGCCACGAAATGGCCGCGCTCGAGGTCGCGGAACATCTCGGCCT
Organism: Microvirga arvi; assembly: GCF_016892765.1. GTDB lineage: Bacteria > Pseudomonadota > Alphaproteobacteria > Rhizobiales > Beijerinckiaceae > Microvirga > Microvirga arvi. The sequence continues at coordinate 32,210 of NZ_JAFEMD010000050.1, read as the reverse complement.
GGCGGCGCTCCATGCCCAACAGGTCAGCGGCGCGAGCCATGTCGATGTCGAGGAAGGTGCGGCCCATGAGGAAGTTCGAGGCTTCCGCCGCCACGTTCTTGGCGAGCTTGGCGAGGCGCTGCGTCGCGATGATGCCGGCGAGGCCGCGCTTGCGGCCGCGGCACATGAGGTTGGTCATGGCGCCGAGCGACACTTTTCTCGCCTCGTCGGATACCTCGCCTGCGGCGGCAGGCGCAAAGAGCTGCGCCTCGTCCACCACCACGAGCATCGGGTACCAGTAGTCGCGCTCCGCGTCGAAGAGGCCGCCGAGGAAGGCCGCCGCGCAGCGCATCTGCGCCTCGGTGTCGAGTCCTTCGAGACTTAAGACCACCGAGACCCGGTGCTGGCGCACGCGGGCGGCGATCCGCTGCAGGTCGCCCTCGGAACGGGAGGCATCCACCACCACGTGGCCGAACTTGTCGGCCAGGGTGACGAAATCGCCCTCGGGGTCGATGATGGCCTGCTGGACGAGATTGGCGCTCTGCTCGAGAAGGCGGCGCAGGAGATGCGACTTGCCCGAGCCGGAATTGCCCTGGACGAGCAGACGCGTCGCAAGGAGCTCTTCCAGATCGAGCAGCGCCGATGGTCCTCCCGAGGCGGGGGATGCCGCTCCCGAAGAGACCTGTCCCATGTCGATGCCAGCCTTCATCAGCCTCCCTCATGTGATCGTCTTCAAAACCCGGCACGGTCCTAACACGGCAGGGCTTAAGGATGTGCCGACCGATCTGACGCTCTCCACAGGCGAGATTGACTGTCCCCAGCCACGACGCCGCAGGAGCGGGAAACTCTTGACCCTGAGGATCATTGATCCCGGCTACAAATCCTTAGAGCAGCAAAAAACCAGCTAGCACATCTCCCTCTCCCGTGCGGGAGAGGGTTGGGGTGAGGGAGGGACGATGCCGGACAAAGCGAAACGGGATCTGTGCCGCAGCGGCGATGACGGCGCCGGGCTGGTTGACCGTCATGCCCTCACCCCTGCCCCTCTCCCACACGGGAGAGGGGAGGCAGTGGCAACCTTCATGCCTTCTGGATCGAGCGCGCGCCTCGGGTTTACGCCCCCACCCTTCATCCCTCCCCGCAAGGGGGAGGGAAACATATGGCACCTTTTATGAGGCAGACCCTTAGGATGAACGATGACGATGCCTGCTTATCGAATCGCTGAGGATGCCCTGATTGTCCAAGCCCAGGGCACGACCCCCGGCACGGAGACGCCGGGATCGCAGACCACGCCGCCCGGCGCAGCCGAGACGGAAGGGGCTTTCGGCATCTTCGGAATGATGATCTCGGGCCTGATCATCGTCTTCGCCATCGTGCTGCTCTTTATGCGCTCGCGGAACCGACGTTGATCAATCCGCCACGGCCGCCTCTGCGGCCTTCGCTGCGGCGCCGCGCAGGGGCCGCTCCTCCAGGGCGAGCAGGAACGCGAGGGACAGGGCAAAGCCGACGATGGCCGCCAGGAATACATGGCTGAAGACATCGGCGAGATTGATGCCGCTTTTGGCCGCCGCTTCGCCCAGGGCCTCGAAGCTCGCAGCCCCCGTCACCCCTGAGCCGCTGAGCACGATGGCGCCGAAGATCGCCACGATGAAGGCGCCGCCGAGCGAGCGGAAGAAATTGGCCGTACCCGTGGCGGTTCCCATCTGGTGGGGCGCCACCGCGTTCTGGGTCGTGACCATGGTCACGGGCAGGACCGTTCCCAAGCCGATGCTGATGATGCCGAGAACGATCTCGACGGCGGTGATCGACAGGGATTGCCCGTGGAGAACGAGCACGCCGGTGGCGACTATGGCCACCAGAAGGCCGCCGGTGGGAAGCCGCTTGTAGTGCTTCACCTTTGCCATGGTGCGGCCCGAAAGCGTCGCCCCGACCACGGTGCCGGCCATGAGGGGAATGAGGGCCAGGCCCGACAGGCTCGCCGAGAGGCCGCGCACCGTCTCGAAATAGACCGGCAGATAGATGGTCAGGCCGATATAGGTGCCCATGCCGAAGCAGGCGGAGAGGGTCGCCATGCGCACCACCGGATTGTGCAGAACGCCCGGCGGGATTAGGGGCTCGGGCGCCAGGCGCATGCGAAGGGCGAACAGGACCCAGAGCGCGAGGGAACCCGCGATGAGCCCCACGATCGGCAGGGAACCCCAAGGGTAGCGGATGCCGCCCCAGCTCAGGGCCAGGAGCAGGACGACGGTGGCCGTCACGAGCAGGGCAGCGCCAAGAAGATCGAGCCGGTGCGGACGCTCGAACCGGGGCAGGCTCTTCAGGCTGCGAAAGGCGATCGCGAAGGCGAGGAGGCCAAGCGGGATGTTGATCCAGAAGATCACCGACCAATGCAGCTTCTCGGCAAAGAAGCCGCCGAGCACCGGCCCCAGGAGGCTCGAGCTCATGAAGACGCTGGCGAAATAGACCTGATAACGCCCGCGCTCCCTCGGCGGAACGATGTCGGCGATGATGGTCTGCGCGACCGCGATCAGTCCGCCGCCGCCGATGCCCTGCAGGCCGCGGGCCAGGATGAGGAAGACCATGCTGGGTGCCAGCGCGCAGGCGATGGAGCCGATGATGAAGATCACGATGCCGACCAGCATGATGACGCGCCGGCCGTAGGAATCGCTGAGCTTGCCGTAGAGCGGCGTCACTGCGGTGGATGTGAGGAGATAGACGGTCACGATCCAGGACAGGTGTTCCAGGTCGCCAAGTTCGTGGCCGATGGTCGGGAGCGCCGTCGCGATGATGGTCTGGTCCAGGGCTGCCAGGAACATGGCCAGCATGACGCCGGAGATGATCGTGCGAATCTCGGTGTGGGTCAGGGTCGTGGCCTGGCTGCTGTGGGGCTGTGCTGAGGGTGACTGATCCATCGTGTCCATCGCGTTCCGGCAGGCTCATCTAGGAGACGAGCCGCAGGCGTGTCGAACCCCGCATTGCAGGGCTGCCATGCGTTTGCCGTCAAGACTGAGCTAAGCATCGGCCCCATCCACAGGTTCCGCCCGCTTCACTCCCTGCGTTGAGGTCTCGTCTCTGGTATCGCTCTAGGGTGTTCCTCTATTGTTCGCGCCATGCCGTCACGCATCCAAATCACGCTCGCCCAGGCCCGGCGCATCGCGCTGGCAGCCCAGGGCTTTCATGAGGGTCGCCCAGCCTCAGCCACCAGGCGTCACCTGAGCCGCACGCTGCAGCGCTCGCATCTGCTCCAGATCGATTCGGTCAACGTGCTGGTGCGGGCCCATTACATGCCGCTGTTCTCGCGCATCGGCGCCTATGACCGCGGGCTCCTCGAAAAGACCGCCTATCATCCAAAGAGGCGCGAGGTCTTCGAGTACTGGGGACACGAGGCCTCGCTGATCCGCCTCGATCTGCAGCCTCTCTTCCGCTGGCGCATGGAGAGCGCCAAGCGGGGCCAGGGCATCTATGGCGGCTTGGCCAGGTTCGGGCGCGAGAAGCGCGCCTTCATCGAAGCGGTGCGGGACGAGATCGAAGCGCGTGGGCCGATCGCTGCGGGCGAGCTCTCGATCGGCGGCAAGGGGCAGGGCTCCTGGTGGGGTTGGAGCGACGGCAAGCGGGCGCTCGAATGGCTGTTCTGGGCCGGCGAGGTCACCACCGCCACGCGGCGCGGATTCGAGCGCGTCTACGACCTGCCGGAGCGGGTGCTGCCGTCCGAAATCCTGAATGCGCCGACGCCCTCGGCGGAGGAGGCGCAGCGCGAATTGCTTCGGCTCTCCATCAGGGCGCTCGGCATCGCCTCCGAGCGCTGCCTGCGCGATTATTTCCGCCTGGAAGCACAGGATGCCAAGGCACGAATCCCCGAGCTGGTGGAAGCGGGTGACCTCACCCCGGTGACCGTCGAGGGCTGGAATGGGCCGGTCTATCTCGATCCGCAGGCGAAGTTTCCCCGCCGGGTCGAGGCGCGGGCTCTGGTGTCGCCCTTCGATCCGATCGTCTGGGAGCGCACGCGCACGGAGCGCCTGTTCGATTTCCGCTACCGCATCGAGATCTACACCCCGGCCGAGAAACGGGAGTTCGGCTATTACTGCCTGCCCTTCGTGCTGGGCGAAAAGATCGTCGCGCGCGTCGACCTGAAGGCTGATCGTGCAGGGGGCAATCTCATCGTCCACTCCATCCACCCGGAGGCTTCCGTGAAACCTGAGGAGATCGCCCCCGCTCTGGGAGACGAGCTGCGTCTCATGGCCGAGTGGCTCAATCTCGGCTCCATCACCACGCCGAAGGAGTGGCGAAAGCGGCTGCAAGTTTGAGCCCCCAAGTTTGAGCCCCATTGCACGACCATGACAGCCCTGTGAGCACAGGCTGCAAGAGTTGAGGCTCGTCACACGTCCGAATCTTCCTATGTCATAAGGTCATGAAAACGCTACTCGCCCCTGCCACCCGCCTTTGGCTCCGCCTGCGGCTCAACGAGATCGGTCCGCTGCTGTCGCTCTCCGCCTGCGGTTTCTTCGCCTGGGCCTTCATCGAGCTCGCCGACGAGGTGCAGGAAGGTGAAATCCATGGCCTCGACAGTGAGCTTCTGCTCGCCCTGCGCGATCCGCAGAACCCGGCCAATCCCCTCGGGCCCTCCTGGCTCGAAGAATCGGCGCGGGACATCACGGGACTCGGCGGCTACGCCATTCTGTCCCTCATCACCCTGGCCACATGGGCTTATCTGCTCATGACCCGAAGGCAGGGGGCAGCGCTTCTGGTGCTCGTTGCCATCGTCGGCGGCATGCTGATCTCCACCGGGCTCAAGATGGGTTTCGAGCGGCCGCGGCCGGACCTCGTACCCCATGCGACCCGGGTTTACACGGCAAGCTTTCCGAGCGGCCATGCCATGCTCTCGGCGATCACCTACCTCACCCTGGGGGCTCTCCTCGCCCGTGTGGAGAAGAGCCGGCGCGTCAGCGCTTTCTTCATGGGGCTTGCCATCATCATAACCCTGCTCATCGGCATGAGCCGGGTCTATCTCGGCGTCCACTGGCCGAGCGATGTGGTCGCCGGCTGGTCGGTCGGTGCGGCCTGGGCGGCTTTGTGCTGGTTCGTGGCGCTGCAGCTGCAGCGGCGCGGGCAGGTGGAAAAACCTGGTGAGACCTCGCCTCCATCCGACGTCAAGCCCGAATGACGGACGAGACCAGCAAACCGGTCCGCAAGCCGCCGCGCAAGGTCACGCCCGCCTACCTGCAGCGGGCGGCGATGGCCTATCTTGAGCGCTATTCATCCTCGGCCGAGAACCTGCGCCGCGTGCTGCGGCGGAAGGTGGACAAGCGCTGTCGCCTGCGCGGCGAGGATCCCGCCGAATTCCACGACGCGATCGACGAGGTGGTGGCCAAGAGCCTGAGGATCGGCCTCATCGACGATACGCGCTATGCGGAGGCGCGTGTCGCCACCTTGCGCCGCCGGGGCGGCTCGGCGCGCGCCATCCAGGCGAAGCTCTCCGCCAAGGGCATCGATCGCAGCACCATCGCAGCCGCGCTCGAAGGCAAGGAGGGTGACGAGGAACAGGCCGCCCGCGCCTTTGCCCGGCGTCGCAAGCTGGGACCCTTCAGGCCCGGCGAGCGGGCGCCCTACCGCGACAAGGACTTGGCCGCCATGGCCCGCGCCGGGTTCCGCTTCGACGTGGCGCGCGGGGTCATCGATAGCGAGATCGACGACGAGGACGGCTAACCCCCCTCCCGCACGAACATGATCGTCGGCTTGTCCTTGTAGGTCGTGCGGCAGAACTCCCGGTAGCCGCATTTCTCGGCCACACGGATGGACGGCTCGTTCTCGGGCGCAACAATGCAGGCGGTGCGCCGGGGACCGAAATGCGCGTGCCCCCAGGTGACGACGGCGCGCACGGCTTCCGTGGCATAGCCCTTCCCGTGCGCATGAGGGGCCAGAGCCCAGCCGATCTCCGGTACGTCGTCGAGAGACGGCTCGATCTCGCGCCGGAAATCGGCGAATCCGACCTCGCCGATGAAGCGGCCGGTGTCTTTCTCGATGATCGCCCAGTAGCCGAATCCGAGTGACGCCCAATGCCCGATATTGCGCAGCAGCCGCCCCCACACCTCTTCCCGGGACGAGGGCTTGCCGCCGATGAAGCGGGTGACGGCCGGATCGGTCCAGAGGGCGAGATAATCGGCGAAATCGTCGAGGCTGTGCCCGCGTAAGTGGAGGCGCTCGGTTTCGATGGTCGGGACGGCAATGGAGGGGCCAGAAAGCATCGGTCCTGCCTTGCAATTCGAATCACGTGTCTCGGATGGAGGCATCAGGCACGACGCATTCGGTTTCGCAAGGTATGGCCGTTCCAGGGCTACAGCAAACCTGCACCGACATTGACGGCGAGGGCCAGGATCGTCGTATTGAAGAGGAATGCCAGGATCGTGTGGGCGAGCGCCAGACGGCGCATGCGCTTGGAGACGATCGCCACGTCGGAGGTCTGCGCCGCAGCGCCCAGGTTGAAGGCGAAGTAAAGGAAATCCCAGTAATCGGGCCAGCCCTCGTGCGGGAAAGCCAGGCCTCGCCTCTCTCCCGCATCGCCGTAATATTCGTGCGCATAATGGATCGCGTAGATGGTATGCACGAAGAACCAGGAGCATAGGATGGTGACGGCAGCCATCCCGAGGCTGAAGGCCTGCTGCCCGCTCTGAGTATCGCGATTGCTAGCGAGTTCGACGGCAATGGCTGCAAGGCTCGCGACGGAGGCCCCCAGCGTCAGGGCAAGGACCACGACGGCGCTCTCGTCCTCTTGCGCCGCTCGCTCCTGCATCTTCGCCGTGGAGGAGCGCAAAGCCATGATACAGGCGAGCCCCAGATAGCACACGACCCCAATGTCCCAGGCGACGAGCAGACGCGAGTTCACTGCCCAAGACGATGGCAGGACGGCAAAGACCAGGCAGGCCGCGAGAGCCGAGCCGAGAAGCCGCGGACGCAGGCGGGCCTTGAGGTTCATCATGGCTCAACTCTTCACGCAAATGGCATGCGGCCCCTGGAGCCTATCGCTCCCTGTTCTAGATGACCACGCGTCACCGCACAAAAGGAGATCAGGATGAACCGCAAGGCAAGAGCCGTCTGGCAGGGCACAGGCAAGGAGGGCACCGGCCATCTCACCTCGGATTCCGGCGTCCTGTCCTCGACGCCCTATTCCTTCAAGACCCGCTTCGAGAACGAGAAGGGCACGAACCCTGAGGAGCTGATCGCCGCTGCCCACGCGGGCTGCTTCACCATGGCGCTCGCCTTCCAGCTCCAGGGCGCAGGCTTCACGCCCACCGAACTCGCCACCGAAGCGGTCGTCTCTCTCGAACAGGAGGGCAGCGGCTTCGCCATCAAGAAATCGGCGCTGACCCTCAACGCCAACGTGCCGGGCATCGACCGGGCCAAGTTCGAGGAACTCGCCCGCGCAGCGGAGAAGAACTGCCCCGTCTCCAAGGTGCTCAACGCCGAGATCACGATGGACTTCACGCTGGCGTAAGGCTTCTCGTCACTCCCTCGTCATGGCCGGGCTTGTCCCGGCCATCCACGTTTTCAACTGCTTGCAGAGACGTGGATGGCCGCAACAAGTGCGGGCATGACGGGTGAGCGAAGGAGCGGGATTACGACCCCGACTTCTTGTAGGCATCGACGATCGCCTGGCCGTCGGAGCCGGCCTTCTTCAGCCAATCGGCCGTCAGCTGCTCGCCGACCTTCAGGAGGCCTGCCTTCAGCTCGGGGCCGGGGGGCTGCACCTTCATGCCCTTCGCGGCCATCTGCTCCACATACCACTTGGTCTTTTCCTGCGCGGTCTTCCAGCCCCGCTCCTCGGCCGTCTTGGCGGTCTTCAGCACGGCCTCCTGCGTCGGCTTGTCGAGGGCGTCGAACGCGGCCTTGTTCACGAAGGTGATGTTCTTCGGGATCCAGGCCTGCGTATCGTAGAAGTGGGTGAGCGACTCCCATACCTTCGAATCGTAGCCGGTCGCGCCCGACGTCATGAAGGTGTTGACCACGCCGGTGGCGAGCGCCTGCGGCAGGTCGGCGGCCTGGACGGTGACCGGCTGCGCGCCGACGAGCTCGGCGATGCGCGCGGTGCCGGGATTGTAGGAGCGCCACTTCACCCCTTTCAGATCCTCGACGGTGTTGATGTCCTTCTTGGCGAAGATGCCCTGCGGCGGCCACGGCACGGCAAAGAGCAGCATCAGCCCCTGGCTTGAAAGCTTCTTCTCGAGCGCGGGACGCTGCACGTCCCAGAGCTTCTTCGCCTGGTCGAAGGAGGTGGCGAGGAAGGGCACCACGTCGAGCCCGTAGACCGGGTCCTCGTTCTCGTGCAGCGACATCAGCACCTCGCCGGCCTGGGCTTGGCCGGTCTGCACGGCGCGCTTGATCTCCGGCGCCTTGAACAGCGAGGCGTTGCCGTGAACCGTGATCTGCAGTTTGCCGCCGGTGGCGTCCGCCACGTCCTTGGCGAAGGCGTTCAGGTTTTCGGTGTGGAAGTTGTCCGGCGGATAGGCCGCGGGCAGGTTCCACTTGGTCTGCGCCATGGCGGGCGCTGCCATCAGCAGCGCACCGGCAAGGCTTAAAGAAACGCGGGTCATCAGTTTCATTGGTTCGTCTCCCTTTTGCTTTTGTGAACGGGCTTAATCCGGGAAGGCCATCTGCGGCAGTACCATGACGATGTTCGGGAACACCGTGATGATGGCCACTGCCACGACGAGCAGGAAGAAGAACGGCAGCGAGGCGAGCGCCACCGTGTTCGAATCCTTGCCCGACATGGTCTGCAGCACGAAGAGGTTGAAGCCGACCGGGGGCGAGACCTCCGCCATCTCGACCACGAGAATGAGAAAGATGCCGAACCAGATCAGGTCGAAGCCCGCCGTCTTCACCATCGGGATCACCACCGCCGTGGTGAGCACGATCATCGAGATGCCGTCGAGCGCCGTGCCGAGCAGGATATACATGATCGTCAGCGCCGCGATGAGCGCGTAGGGCGAGAGATGCAGGCCGTCGACCCACGATGCGAGCGCCTGGGGGATTCCGGTATAGGCCATCGACGTCGACATGAACGAGGCGCCCGCCAGGATCAGCATGATCATGCAGGTGATGCGCGTCGTGCCCATGACGCTCTTCCAGAACGAATCCCACGACAGCGAGCCCGACCACCAGGCGATCGCGAGCGAGCCGAGCACGCCCCAGGCGGCGCATTCGGTGGCTGTGGCCCATCCGAGCAGCAGGGTGAGAAATACGAGCGTGATCAGCAGCGCGACGGGAATGAGGTTGGTCGATTCCTTAAGCTTCTCGCGAAAGCTCATCTCCGGCTCGGGCGGGGGCGACTTCTTCGGGTTGAGCAGCGACCATACGGCGATGTAGCCGGAATAGAGCGCCATCACGAGGAGGCCGGGCAGGAAGCCTGCCAGAAAGATCTGGATGATCGAGACGTTCGCGGCCACCGCATAGACCACCATCGTGATCGAGGGCGGAATCAGGATGCCGAGCGTGCCGGCGCCGGCGAGCGAGCCTAAGCTCACCATGTCGTCGTAGCCGCGCTTCTTCAGTTCGGGCAGGGCGATCTTGGCCACCGTCGCGCAGGTGGCGGCGGATGAGCCGGACACGGAGCCGAAGAGGCCGCAGGCGAGCACGTTCACATGCATCAGCCGGCCGGGAAGCCAGTTGAGCCAGGGCGCAAGGCCGCGGAACATCTCCTCCGACAGCCTGGTGCGGAACAGGATCTCGCCCATCCAGATGAACAGCGGCAGCGCCGCGAGCGTCCAGGAGGCGGAATTGCCCCAGATCGTGGTGGCGAGCACCGATCCTGCCGGAATGCCGCCGCCCACGAACTGCATGCCGACCCAGCCGCAGGCCATGAGCGCGATGGCGATCCACACGCCACCGGCCAGAAGCACCGCGAGCAGCAGGAGCAGAAGCCCCGAGATCTCGATGAGCTCCATGACGCCCTACACTCCGCTCTGGATCGCGCGCTCCACCACCTCTTCGGCGGTGGTGGCGGGCGGCTTCTCGTAGCGCGGATCGCCGCCGCGCAGCACGTGGATGAACTCGTCGAGGAAGGCGATGAACAGGATCACAAGTCCGGCGGCATAGCCGATCTGGGGGATCCAGAGCGGAATCGCGAGCACCCCCTGCGCCATGTCGTTGAAGCGCCAGCTGTCATAGGTCAGCTGCACCGCATGCCAGGCGAAGAAGCCCACGAAGCCGAGCCCGATCGTGAGGGAGAAGATTTCGAACCACCAGCGGGTGCGCCCCTGCAGGCGATCCGTCACGAGGCCGACCCGGATCATCTCGCCGGACCGGAAGGTGTGAGCCAGCCCCAGGAACGCCATCGCGGCCATGGACCAGGAGGCGAGGTCGTCGCCTGCAGGGATATTGATGCCGATGCCGCGCCCGAGGGAGAGACCCATCATGAGCAGGAAGATCACGATGAGGAACAGGCCTGCGAGGTAGCCGGCAGCGAGATAGAGACCATCGAGCAGGGTTCGGATCATACAGGCCGCTTGGGTTGTGTCGCGACGGGAACGACAGCCAAGTCTAAGTGTCCAGACGGCAGGAGCAAGCGGTTCTTATCCTAGGAAGAAGAATAAACCGGCATCGTTCATAGCCATGTGCCCGTATGATAGGCATGCCCTCCACCGCAGTGGATGACGGGGTGAACACGCAGGGGAGCCCGGAGGCCCCCTGCGGTTATACTTTATGATTTTTGATGGGCGATGATCTTGTCCTTGATCGCGTCATAAGCGTTCTGCGGGATGATCCCTTTGTCGACCAGCTCGTTTTTGCCTCTGTAGGGACGGCCCTTGATGATGGCATCGGCCCGAACCGATCCGATCTGTGGCAGCTTGTCGAGCACGTCCTTGGAGGCGGTATTGATGTCGATGAGGGCTTCCTGGGACGATGCCGGGGCAGGCATGGGTTTCGCAGCGGGCGCTGCGCTGGCCGCAGGCGGCCGCGTCGTCGTGGTTGGTGCCGTTGTCTGAGCGGGAGCCGGAGAGGCCAGCAACAGGCCGAGCGTGGCAAGAGCTCCGATATAGGACAGACGCATCGAACTTCTCCTCTGTTTTACGGGACACGCTTGGCCGAAGTGGCTGCTGGAAAACCCGTTTTCGCGCATGAACAACCCTTTTCCCATACATTCAGTTCAGCTTGTCCGCCTTTCGGTCGTCCAGGCAGCATGTGGCTGCCGTTCCGGGATCCCTTCGAGGCCTGCGGATACTGGGCATGAAACCAGCGCGACCTCCCTCTCCCGAACGGAAAAAGGCTCTTGTCATGCGACCTCCCGCCCTCTCCTGCAGCTCTCGCCAGCGCCCTATCTTCATGCTAGAACAAAACACGAACAACTCTGCGGAAGATCCATGGACGAAAAGCTTTCGAAGAAGCTGCGCATCCTGGCGGACGCGGCCAAGTACGATGCCTCCTGCTCCTCTTCCGGTGCCCCCAAGCGCAAGGCGGATGTGGATGGCCTCGGCTCGACGGTGGGAACCGGCATCTGCCACGCTTACACGCCGGACGGGCGCTGCGTGTCGCTGCTCAAGATCCTTCTCACCAATTACTGCCTGTTCGATTGCGCCTATTGCGTGAACCGGCGCTCGTCCAACGTGAAGCGGGCAAAGTTCTCCGTGGACGAGGTGGTGACACTCACCATCGAGTTCTACAAGCGCAACTATATCGAGGGCTTGTTCCTGTCCTCAGGCATCATCCGCTCGCCCGACTACACCATGGAGCAGATGATCCTGGTGGCGAAGAAGCTGCGGCGCGACCACGGCTTTCGCGGCTACATCCACCTGAAGACGATCCCCGAAGCGAGCCCCTGGCTGATCGAGGAGGCGGGCCTGTGGGCCGATCGCCTGTCGATCAATCTCGAGCTGCCGACGGAGCAGAGCCTGGAGCGGCTGGCACCGGAGAAGGACGGCGCCTCGATCGAAACCGCCATGGCGCAGATGTTCGAGCGCATCGAGGAGGCACGCGAGGAGCGGCGCCATTTCTCGCCCGCCGGCCAGACCACGCAGATGATCGTCGGCGCGGACGAGACCACCGATGCGGATGTGTTGCGCACCTCCGCCAAGCTCTATGGCCATTACGCCATGAAGCGGGTCTACTACTCCGCCTTCAGCCCGATCCCGGATTCGAGTGCGATCCTGCCCCTGAAGTCGCCGCCGCTCATGCGCGAGAGCAGGCTCTATCAGGCCGACTGGCTGCTGCGCTATTACGGCTTCGACGTGGACGAGATCGCAGCGAGCGGCGAGAGGGGCATGCTCGATCTCGACATCGATCCGAAGCTCGCCTGGGCGCTCAAGAACCGGCACCGCTTCCCGGTCGACGTGAACCGGGCGGAGCGCGAGATGCTGCTGCGCGTGCCGGGCCTCGGCGCGCGGGCGGTGGACAAGATCGTGGTGGCGCGAAAGCACACGACCTTACGGCTCGAGGACGTCGCCCGCCTCACCTCGGGGCTGAAGCGTGCCAAGCCCTTCCTCATCACGGCCGACCATCATCCGAAGGCGCGGCTCGATCAACTGAACCTGCGCGAGCGGCTGATCGAGAAGCCGGAACAGCTGAGCTTGTTCGCATGAACCTCCGCCGCATTACGCTCAAGAACGGCGCCGATCTCGATGGTTTTCGCAAAGCCGTGCGCTGGCTGATTGCGGAGGAGCTGGCGCCGCAGCATGTGGTGTTCGCCATCGATGACGCACCCGGGCTTTTTGGCGATGAGCAGGCAGGCGATGCAGCGCCGGTCTCGCTCCCGAAGGGCGTGGCGCGGCTCATCGAGCAGGTGGTCTGCCACCACGATCCAGAGCGCTATGCCCTGCTCTACCAGCTCGTCTGGCGCGTGTTGAACGGCGAGCGCGATCTGCTGGAGGTCGCGAGCGATCCGCTGGTCCACCGCATCGACCTGACGGCCCGCTCCGTGCGGCGCGACCTGCACAAGATGCACGCCTTCGTGCGCTTTCGCCGGTTGAAAGGCGACAATCTCGAGCGCTTCGCCGCCTGGTTCGAGCCGGAGCATTTCATCCTCGAGGCAGCGGCCTCCTTCTTCATCGACCGCTTCCGCTCGATGGATTGGGCGATTCTCACTCCCATCGGCTCCATGCGTTGGGACCGTGCAATGCTGATCTTCGGCCCGCCTGCATCCCGCGAGGATGCGCCCGGTGAGGACAGCTTCGAAGAAGGCTGGCGCGGCTATTACGAGAGCGTGTTCAACCCGGCCAGGGTGAACCCCACTGCCATGCGTGCCGAGATGCCGAAGAAGTACTGGCGCAACCTGCCGGAGACGGCTGCGATCCCGGGGCTGATCCAAACCGCCGCCCAGCGCGTTGAAAGGATGATCGAACAGGAGGCGACCATGCCCGCCAAACGGACCCCGGAGCGCGCCCTCGAGGCGATGTGGGACCAGGAACCGAAGAGCCTGAAGGAGCTCAACGCCATCATTGCCAAGGCAGGACCGCTGGTGCCCGGCGCCACGCAGGCCGTGTTCGGCGAAGGCCCTGCCCATGCGGAGATCGTCTTCGTCGGCGAACAGCCGGGCGATCAGGAGGACCTGCAGGGGCGGCCCTTCGTTGGTCCCGCGGGCAAGCTTCTGAGCAAGGCCATGAGGGAAGCCGGCATCGAGCGCGAACAGGCTTATCTCACCAATGCGGTGAAACATTTCAAGTTCGAGCAGCGCGGCCACCGCCGCATCCACTCCAAGCCCACGGCCGGAGAGGTGAAGCATTACCGGCCCTGGCTGATGAAGGAGCTGGAGCTGGTGCGGCCTAAGCTCGTGGTGGCGCTCGGCGCGACCGCCGTTCTCGCGCTCTCGGGCAAGGCGACACCGATCACGCGCTCACGCGGACGGGCCCGGTTCGGTGCCTACGAGGGCTACATCACCGTGCACCCCTCCTACCTGCTGCGCCTGCCCGACGAGGCGACGAAGCGGGAGGCGTATGAAGCTTTTCTCAACGACCTGCGCCGCATCCACGACCTTGCCCAGGCTGACCTCGACACTGGTGAGTTACCCCTGGCAGCGGAGTAGGTGCGCCGTCACACAGGGCGAATCGGCTGCCTCTTTCGGGTCATTGCCAGTCCGCGAGGATGAGCAGAGGCTAGCCTGAGCCGGAGCCGAGCTGGCCCGGTCAGGGAGGCGTCGGGAAGCCGGCGCGACGGTCATGCCGGAATTCGTTATCGAGCGAAACATGCCGGGAGTTGGCAATGCCTCATCCCAGGATATCAAGCAGGCCTCAATGACTTCGTGCGACGTGCTGCGTGAACTGGGTCCCAACATTCAGTGGGTCCACAGCTACGTCACGGACGACAAAATCTACTGCGTTTACCGCGCACCGGATGAGGGGATGATTCGCGATCATGCCCAGAAAGCGGGGCTCCCGGCGGATTCTGTTGCGCGGGTTCGCTCGGTCATAAACCCCACGACAGCCGAGTAGGCTGGACTCGCCATCAGCCACCTTTTATGCGGCCGTTTTCGCGCGCGCCGTCACGCCTGAGGCTCGCGTTGCAAGCTTTCGGCGGTGGTCGAGGTGGCGCATGGCCGGCGTTACGCTGATGCCATGGAGCACGATGGAGACAAGGATGATGAATCCCGTCGTGCTCCAGAGAAGGTGGGCATTGTCGAACTTCGCGTGATGCAGGGCATAAGCGAGATAATAGATCGAGCCGAGCCCGCGGATGCCGAAGAAGCTGATGGCCGCCTTCTCTCCGGGAGGCGGATCGGTGCCGATGAGCCCGATCCAGCCGGCGAGAGGCCGCACCAGAAAGATCGCCAGGAGCGCAAAAGCAGCGGCCTCCCAGGTGAGGGAGGCAAACAGGTCTCCGCCCGTCATGGCGCCGCCGAGAAGGACGAGAAGCACCATCATCATGAGGCGCTCGAGTTCTTCCGCGAAATCATGCAGCTTCTGGTGATAGGCGTGCTCCGGCTTCGTGGCGCGGAGGGACAAAGCTGCGACGAAGACCGCCAGGAAGCCGTAGCCCTTCACCATCTCGGTCGCGCCATAGGCGATGCAAGTGATGCCGAGCGCCACGAAGCCGGCGCCCGTGCGGGAGAGCTTGGCCCGGTTCGGCAGATGGAAGGTCAGCCAGCCGAGCGCCCGCCCGATCACAAAACCCATGCCGATGCCGGCCACGATCTTCCAGATCACCGCATAGACGAACCATTCGGCCATGCTCGTGAGGCTCACCTCATGCGCGAGGGCGATGGCGAGGAGAACGAAAGGGAAGGCAAGGCCATCGTTGAGACCCGCCTCCGAGGTGAGGGTGAAGCGCACCTCGTCCTCCTCCTCGTCCCCCGGCGGCCCTACCTGCACGTCGCTGGCGAGCACCGGATCAGTGGGAGCCAAGGCTGCAGCGAGCAGCACGGCAGCGGCGAGGCTCAAGCCCAAAAGGCTGGTGCCGAGCCATGCAAGGCCGAGGATCGTGAGCGGCATGGAGATGCCGAGGAGCCGCCAGGTGAGCCGCCAGCGCCTCCAGCCGAAGGGCCGGTCGATTTTCAATCCGGCGCCCATGAGCGAGATGATGACGACGAACTCGCTCAAGCGCTCGACGATGGCGAGTTGCTCGTTGGGATGGGGCATGACGCCCGGAAGATCGGGAAAGGCGAAAATGAGCGCGCCCAAGGCCACGCAGAAGATCGGCAGGGAGAGGGGCAGCTCCTTCAGGACCATGGGAAGCCACGCGGTCAGCAGCACGACGATCCCAAACCCCGCCAGGACGACGATGTAAGCGTTCATAAGGCAGCGAACGCCGGCCAGACTCGGCAGTTCCGGAGGAGGTTGGGTTAATCCCCGTTAACTGCCCCTTAAACCGCCACAATTAGGGTGCTCCAGAGCATCAAAGGCCAGATCGCACTGGTCGCGGGAATGCGGGGTCATAAAAGACGTGGCGAACGGACGTGACCGGCGCGAGCCGGTGTTCGATGCGCCCGCTGGGCAAGCGGGGGAGCTGGAATTTCGCCTCTCGCCCGAGGATCGGGCAGGGGGAACGATGGCGCGCAGGCGAGCTTCTCGGAACGACGACGACAGGCCGCGCCGCCCTTCGCGTCCGAAGAAAGCCAAGCGCCGCAGCGGACGCTCCTTCTTCAGCAAGCTGGTCTATGCCGGGCTCGTGCTGTGCCTGTGGGGTGTGATTGGCTTAGGGGGCGTCGTCGCCTATTATGCCTCGCAGCTGCCGCCCATCGACCAGCTGGCGGTGCCGAAAAGGCCGCCGAACATCGCCATCATGGCGAGCGACGGCTCGCTGCTCGCCAATCGCGGCGAGACCGGCGGACGCACCGTCACCCTGAAGGAGCTTCCGCCCTACCTGCCGAAGGCTTTCGTGGCCATCGAGGACCGGCGCTTCTACGACCATTTCGGCATCGATCCCGTTGGCATCGCCCGCGCGGTCTACCGTAACTTAAGCAACAGCGGCGGCCTGCAGGGCGGCTCGACCCTGACCCAGCAGCTCGCCAAGAACCTCTTCCTGACCCAGGAGCGCACCGCCTCGCGCAAGATCCAGGAGGCGATCCTGGCGCTCTGGCTCGAGCGCAACTATTCGAAGGACCAGCTCCTCGAGCTCTATCTCAACCGGGTCTATTTCGGCGCCGGCGCCTACGGGGTCGAGGCCGCCTCCCAGCGCTATTACGGCAAGTCGGCGCGCAACGTCTCCCTCTCGGAGGCCGCCGTGCTCGCGGGCCTCGTCCAGTCGCCGTCGCGTCTGGCTCCCAACCGCTACCCGGACCGCGCCCAGGCCCGCGCCGAGCTTGTGATCGCCGCCATGAACGAGCTCGGCTTCATCACGCCGGGCATGACCAAGACGGCACTGGGCGCTCCCGCCGAGCCCGTGCGCCCGGCCGGCGCCGGCTCCGCCAATTATGCCGCCGACTACGTGATGGACGTGCTCGACGATTTCGTCGGCACGGTCGAATCCGACATTGTGGTCTCGACCAGCATCGAGCCCTCGATGCAGACCGCAGCCGAGCGCGTGCTCGTGGACGAGCTGAACGCCAAGGGCGAGAAGTTCAACGTGAGCCAGGGCGCCCTCGTGGCCCTGCAGCCGGACGGCGCCGTCAAGGCGCTGGTGGGCGGCCGCAATTACGAGACGAGCCAGTTCAACCGGGCCATCGCCGCCCGCCGCCAGCCGGGCTCGTCCTTCAAGCCCTTCGTCTATCTCACCGCCATCGAGCGGGGCTATACGCCGGAGACGGTCGTGGATGACGCCCCCGTCAGCTACAAGGGCTGGGCTCCCAAGAACTACGACCGCAAGTACCGGGGCCCGATCGCCCTGCGCGATGCCCTCGCGCTCTCGCTCAACACCATCGCCGTGAAGCTCAACATGGAGGTCGGGCCGAAGGCCGTGGTGCAGACGGCGCAGCGGCTCGGCATCTCGTCGCCCCTGCAGGCCAACGGCTCGCTGGCGCTCGGCACCTCCGAGGTGACGCCGCTCGAGCTGGTGAGCGCCTATGCCGCCTTCGCCAATGGCGGCATCGGCGTCGTGCCTTACGTGATCACCCAGGTGAAGACCACGGACGGCAAGCTCGTCTACAAGCGCCCGAATTCGGGCGGTCTCGGCCGCGTCATCGACCCTGGCGTCGTGGCCCAGATGAACGACATGATGCACAACACCTTCGTCATCGGCACGGCCCAGAAGGCGCAAGTGCCCGGCTGGCCCATGGCCGGCAAGACCGGCACCACCGACGATTACAAGGATGCCTGGTTCGTGGGCTTCACCGGCAATCTCGTGGCAGGCGTCTGGCTCGGCAACGACGACGGCACGCTCACCAAGCGCGTCACCGGCGGCAACCTGCCGACGGAGGTCTGGCACAATTTCATGACGATCGCCCTCAAGGACCAGCAGCCCGTGGCGCTGCCCGGCAGCGAGCGCTTCCGCACCCCGTCCGACGTGCCCGTGGCCAATGCCGGGGGCGATCCGCGCTACGCCAATGCGGGCGACCGAAGCTGGGTCCCACCTGCGCCTCAGCGGCGCGCCAGCCGCGAGAAGAATTTCTTCGAGAAGCTGTTCGGACTTTAAGCCCCCGCTCGCCAATCTCTCATCTGTCATTCCGGGGCGGCCAAGGGCCGAGCCCGGAATCCATAGCCGCTAACAGCGCAGAAAAAGGCGCAACGCTGCTCGCCCTTGTTTGAGACGTCGTGTTTATGGATTTCCACGCTTTCAGCGCGGCCCTTCGGGTCGGGCTCTCGCTGACGCTCGCCCCGGAATGACAGCGGCGTGGTTCGCCAAAACCCGCAGAGCATTACCCCGCACGTAATCGCCAGCACTCTCTCGGCACGGCATGCTCCCCCATCGAATGAAGGAGCCTGCCATGTCCACCTATGCCATCGGTCAACTGCACGATGTGAATGTCGGCCCCGATATCGTCGAATATCTCGGGCGCATCGATGCAACCCTCGAGCCCTTCGGCGGCCGGTTCATCATCCACGGCGGGCCTGCGATGGTGATGGAAGGCTCGTGGTCGGGAGATCTGATCGTGATCGCGTTTCCGGACAAGGCAAGCGCCCGCGCCTGGTATGCCTCCCCGGCCTATCAGCGGATCCTGCCTCTGCGCATTGAAAACTCCCGCGGCGACGTCTTCTTCGTCGATGGAGTCTCCGCCGACCATAAGGCCACAGATGTTCTCACCGGCCATTAAGGTTCAGGCCTTGTGCTGATGCCCCCGCGCCCGTCCCGTCGCCAGGAAGAGGCCGAGCGCCAGCACGCCGGTCGTGGCGATGGTGGCGGGAAGCGGGATTGCGGACGCATCCAGATTGCGCCCGAGCAGAATGCCCACGATGGCGGCAAACGTCATCTGGCAGATGCCGAGCAGCGACGAGGCCGCGCCGGCCCGCTCCGGGAAGGGCATCAGCGCCGAGGCCATGGATTGCGGCATGGTGAGACCGACGCCGATTCCATAGACTGCCATCGGCGCGCTGATGCCGAACGAGGACGGCACCCCTGACATCACCAGGATCAGCATGGTGGCTCCGCCAAGCGCGAGGCACATCACGCCGAGCCGGATGGTGCCGTCGAGCCCGCGCCGGCCCACCAGATGCTGCGCAAGGTAGGTTCCGCTGATGAAGCCCACCACCACGAAGGTGAAGGAGAACGCGTAGGACAGCTCATCGAGGCCGTAGATCTTCTGCAGCACGAAGGACGAGCCGGAGATGAAGGCGAAGAGTCCGCCATAGGTGAGCATGGAGAGTCCCACATAGGTGCGGTAGCCCGCGTGGCCGAGCAGAACCTTGAAGCCGCGCAGGATCGACCCGAAGGAGATCGGCACCTCCGATTTCTTTCGGATGCTCTCAGGCATGCGAAAGCCAATGATGACCGCCATGGCGATGCCGAACAGGATCGTGATCCCGAAGGTCACGCGCCATCCGCTGAATCGCTCGATGACGCCGCCGAGGATGGGTGCAGCGGCCGGCACCACGCCCATGATCGTGCCCATGCGCGACAATTCCCGGCCGGCGCGCGGGCCCTCGTAGAAATCGCGCACGATGGCGCGCCCGAGCACGATGGGACCGGAGGCGCCCAGCGCCTGAAGAAAGCGCGCGCCGATCAGGGTCTCGATGTTGGGCGCAAGCGCGCAGATGAGGCTGGCCAACGTAAACAGCCCGAGCCCGAACAGCAGCACGGGTTTTCTCCCGATCCGGTCGGAGATCGGCCCGTAGAAGAACTGGCCGGCCGCAAAGCCGAGGAGGAAGGCGGACAGCGTGAGCTGCGTCTGGCCCGTGGTTGCCTTGAGGCCCGCCGCAATCGCCGGCAGCGAGGGCAGGTACATATCCGTCGAGAGCGGCCCCAGCGCGGTGAGCAGCGCCAGAACGACGGTGAGAGCCAGGGTATCGGGCTTGAGCATTTTACCGGGGACAGCAGCGATGACGGAAGGTTTCGACTAAGCCGAAACGCAACACCTGTCACTCACTAAGAGGCCCATCACGTCATCACCTGCCTCGCCCCTATACTCCGTCTCGTCTCTCTCCGACCTCATCCTGAGGAGGCGCGCCAGCGCCGTCTCGAAGGAGGATCCAGAGACCACTGAAGCCTCCTTCGAGACGCAGATTGCGTCTGCTCCTCAGGATGAGATTGGTGGTTCGAAAAGGGGATGATGTGGGATTTCACCCGATCCGGTGCAGGGCGCTGCCGTAGGTCTTGAGCCAGGCCTCCGCCTCGTCCGTGCGCGGGCAGAGCTGGTGCGTGAGCTTCCAGAAGCGGTGGGAATGGTTGAGCTCGCGCAGGTGCGCCACCTCGTGGGCGGCGAGGTAGTCGAGCACGAAGGGCGGGGCCATGATGAGGCGCCAGGAGAAGTTCAGGGCGCCGTTCGCCGAGCACGAGCCCCAGCGGCTCTTGGTGTCGCGCACGGTGATGCGCTTGGCCGACAGCCCAAGCTGGGCCGTATGCTTCTTCACGGCCGCCGCAAAGTCCTTCTTGGCCTCCGCCTCGAGGAAATCGCGCACGCGACGGGCCACATGGCCCGTTTCCCCCGCGACCGCGATGATCGGCTCGCCCGCGCTGCCGCGGGCCGCCTGGGTCACACCGCGAATCGAGGACCAGTGGACGATCCGGTGAGGAACGCCGCGAAAGGGCACGAGGGCGCCGGGCTCGAAGAGCACCTGCTCCGGCACCTTGGCGAGGCGGGTGGCGATCCACTGGCTGTGGCTGTCGGCGAATTTCTGGGCCAAGCCCACATCGGTGCGCTCGGGGATGCTGAGCACGACCTCGCCGGTCGCGTTGGAGACGCGCAGCGTGATCCGCTTGGCGGTCGGACGGCGTTTGAGGGCCACCTTGAAGGATTGGCCCTCGTGGAAAACCTTGAGGTGTGGCGGGTCCGCAGGAACGCGGCGGAACAGGGCGGATTTCATGCCCGCAATCTGCCCTGTCACGCTGATTCTGTCAGCGCAGCCGTTTGCCGCTCCTAGGAACGTATCAAGAACGGGATTAGGCTCTTGACGCCTTCTTCCGGACTGGTTCTCGATCGTGCTTCTCAATGAATTCAACGATTCGAGGAGCGATCTGAGACCTGAACCGAGAACCGTTGAAGACGCCATAGTGACCGACCCCGGCCTGCAGGTGATAGAGCTTCTTGTCGGAGGACAGGTTGGGGGTCAAGTCGAGGGCGGCCAGGGTCTGGCCCACGCCCGAAATGTCGTCCCGCTCGCCTTCGACCGCCATGATGGCGCAACGCCGGATCGACATCAGGTCCACCGGCTGGTCGCGGTGCATCATCTCGCCCTTGGGCAGCTCGTGGTTCACGAAGACCTTCTCGACCGTCTGGAGGTAGAACTCGGCGGTCAGGTCCATGACGGCAAGGTATTCGTCGTAGAAATCCCGGTGCTTCTCGGCCGAATCACCGTCGCCTTCCACGAGATGGTTGAACATCTCCCAATGGGCGCTTAGGTGCCGGTCGATGTTCATGGCCATGAAGCCGGAAAGCTGCTGGAAGCCCGGATAGACGTCGCGCCAGAAACCGGGATGGGACGGCGGCACCTTGGTAATGCAGTGCTGCCGGAACCACTCGATGCCGCGCTCCTCCGCCAGCCGGTTGACGGAGGTGGGCGAGCGGCGGGTGTCGATGGGACCGCCCATGAGGGTCATGGAGCGCGGGATGGAGGGATCGTTCTCGGCTTCCAGGCGGGCGACCGCCGCGATCACCGGCACCGCCGGCTGGCAGACGGCCATCAGGTGCAGATCCGGCCCGAACTCCCGGCACATGGCCTTGAGATAGTCGATGTAGTCGTCGAGGTCGAAGCGCCCCTCGCCTAAGGGGACCATGCGGGCATCGGTCCAGTCGGTGATCATGACCTGGTGGGTCGGCAGGAAGGTCTCGACCGTGCCGCGCAGAAGCGTGGCGTAATGACCGGACATGGGCGCCACGATGAGGAGCTTGGGCTGATCCTTGGCGCTGCGGTGATCCCGCTCGAAGGAGATCACCCGGCAGAAGGGGCGCTCCCAGACGATCCGCTCGGTGACCGCCACCTCCTCGTTGCCGATCACGGTGGTGGGCAGGTCGAAGGCAGGCTTGCCGTAGCGGCGGGTGGTGCGCTCGAACAATTCGCAGGCGGCGGACACGGTCCGGCCATAGGGGGTGTGGGTGAGCGGATTACCGGGATTGTCGAAGAAATGCTTAGTCAAATCGGAGGCCGCGCGGGCCGGGCTCAAAAGCCAATGTGCGGTATCATACCAAACATAAGAAAAGTTCATCTGTATCCCCAAAGGCCGGGTGCCTGGTTCTCGCACAATGCGGTAGGCTTTATCCTCAACCGTAATTTTAAGATTAAAGTTCCTTGAGCCTATTGCAACAAACTTGTCCATCCACCGCAAAAACGGGAATCATACTTTGGTTTTGGAGCATTGCCCGAAGGTTGCGCGGTACTTCCGAAGTCGACGGTAGGAAAATAGGCTGAAGCCTGCCGCTTGGCGAACAGGGGGGCAGCCCTATTCTGTTCGGGGATGTCCGTCACCGATTCCAAGAACCTGACGCACCACGCCCGGCACCTGCGGCTCGACACCCTTGTCCGCCTGCGCTGGCTGGCGATCGCAGGCCAGGCTGCGGCCGTCATCGGGGTCCGGTTCGGCCTCGGCTTTCCCCTGCCCTTCGCCTTATGCCTTCTGGTGATCGTCGCCTCGGTCTGGGTCAACCTGCTGCTGCGCATCCAATACCCGGCAAGCCACCGCCTCAGCGACGCCATCGCCACGGCCCTGCTCGCCTTCGACATCCTGCAGCTGGCGGGGCTTCTCTATCTGACCGGCGGCCTCGAAAACCCCTTCTCCATGCTGTTCCTGGCCCCCGTGCTGATCTCGGCCACGGCCCTGACGCCGGAGCGGACCCTGGGGCTCGGGCTTCTCGCCGTGGGCTGCGCCACCTTCCTCGTGCTCGCCCATAGGCCCCTGCCCTGGTTCCCGGGGCAGGCCTTTTCCCTGCCCTTCCTTTATGTGACCGGGATCTGGACGGCGATCCTGCTCGGCACGGCGTTTACCGGCATCTATGCCTGGCGCGTGGCGGAGGAGGCCCGGCAGCTCGCCCAGGCGCTTGCCGCCACGGAGCTGGTGCTCGCCCGCGAACAACACTTGTCCCAGCTCGACGGCTTGGCGGCCGCCGCCGCCCACGAGCTGGGAACGCCGCTTGCCACCATTGCCCTGGTCACCAAGGAACTCAGCCATTCCATGCCCAAGGACGGCCCCGTGGGCGAGGACCTGAGGCTTCTGCAGGACCAAGTGGAGCGCTGCCGCACGATCCTGACGAAGCTCACCTCCATGGGCGAGGAGGACGAGGCGGAGTTCCTGGAGACCGTCTCCTTGAGCCATCTCGTGCAGGATATCGTCGAGCCGCAGCGGGCGGTCGGCTACGACGTCAAGGTGATGGCGAGAGGCGACGGTCCCGAGCCCCTGTGCCGCCGCAATCCGGGCGTGGTCTACGGCCTGTCCAACATCCTCGACAACGCCACGGACTTTGCCGAGAGCAAGGTGACCGTCGAAGCGTGCTGGTCGCCTCACGAGGTTTTCATCGAGATCCGGGATGACGGCCCCGGTTACGCGCCCGATATCCTGCTCAGGGTCGGCGAACCCTACGTGACCACACGCAGTGCCGCCGAGCGGACGGAAGACAGCGAGGAAGGCGGTGGATTGGGTCTGGGCCTCTTCATCGCCAAGACCCTGATCGAGCGTTCGGGGGCCGAGCTGACCCTGACGAACGCCGCTCCGCCGGCCTCCGGTGCCATTGCGCGGATCGTTTGGTCGCGTCATGCGTTTGAACGAGGTGCGGCAATTTCGCCGCAGGGAGGTTCGCTCGAAGCTCTCAAAGAATAGGGGAACAATTCCCATATGAGGAAGGAGCCTGACGGGCTCGCCTCAATTAGGAAATGTCCTGAAGATGCAAGGAGATATTCTGATGGCCGATGCGCCTGCCGCATTCGAGGATCGCGCCGACAAGAGTCTCTTGATCGTCGACGACGATCGGCCGTTCTCGACCCGCCTCGCCCGCGCCATGGAAGGCCGCGGCTACCTGGTTCGCGTGGCTGAGAGCGTGGCGGACGGCATTGCGGCCATCGAAAGCGAACCGCCCGCCTTTGCCGTGATCGACATGCGGCTCGGCGACGGCAATGGGCTCGACGTGATCGAGCGCCTGAAGAACCGCCGCCCCGACGCCCGCGGCGTCATCCTCACCGGTTATGGCAACATCGCCACCGCCGTGACGGCGGTGAAGATGGGCGCCTTCGATTATCTCGCCAAGCCCGCCGATGCGGACGAGATCCACGCCGCCCTCATGGCCCAGCCCGGCGAACGGGCGCTGCCGCCGGAAAACCCCATGTCGGCGGATCGGGTGCGCTGGGAGCACATCCAGCGGGTCTACGAGCTGTGCGGCCGCAACGTCTCGGAAACGGCGCGGCGCCTCAACATGCACCGCAGGACCCTGCAGCGCATCCTCGCCAAGCGCGCGCCGCGCTGAACGCTCCTATAGCCGTCCGTCCGCGATCCTGTCGGGATCGGCGAGCGCATGCAGCAGGGATGCGGCCGCGTGCGCAAAGCGCAGGGTCACGGCCTTGCGGCGCGCCCCCGCCAGCGGATGATGGGCCGCCTCGCGCAGGACCGCCGCGCCGAAGCTGTCGGCGATGATCAGGCCGCGATCCCCGGGCAGGATGTCGAAGGGCACCGTCTCCGGCACCGCGAAGTAGAACCGGTCGCAGAAATCCTCGTAATCGGGCCATTTCCGGTCGGCCCGGAAATCGGCCACGCTCGACTTGATCTCGATGATGGTGAGCGCGCCGTCGGGCGCGAGCGCGATGAGGTCGGCGCGCCGGCCGTTGGCGAGGGTGAATTCCGGCAGGGTGACGTGGCCGAGCTGCGAGAACAGGCGGCGGACGCCACGCTGAACGCCGGCCGCCACAGGCGACTGGCGCCCATCGACGGGCAGGATGATGGGACGGGAGAAGGTGGCAGGCGAATCGGACATGGTGGCTAGCCTACGCACCGGCAATCTGCCTGCAACGGCTGCGTTGTCGCGTTTCTAAAGCATCGGACCCAAAAGTGGATTTGCACTTTTGGGATCCATCCGATGCTTCCTCTTTGGAAGAGAGCATCGCTGAGGCGGAAAACCGGATCCACTTTTCCGCATGATGCTCTAGCGAAAGCGGCCCCACAGCACGGAGGCCAGCGGCATGACGTGATTGCGCCGGAGCGCGATGATCAGAACGCCGCACAGCGCAAGGCCCGTTCCAAGCGCCATCCGCCCATCGAACTCGTCGCCCGTCACGAGGATGCCCAGCGCCACCGTGAACAGCGGATTCATGATGGTCAGGGGCGCGATCAGGTTGGCGGGGTATTTCCCGATCAGGCCATAATAGATCGTGTGAGCGAGCAGCGACACGACCAGGGCGGAAAACAGCAGGGCCGCCACGAATCCCCAGCCGGCCTCCATCGCCCTGTCCACCTGACCGGTTTCGAGACTTGTCGTCAGGAGGATCATGGGCGCCACCGACGCGAGGCCGATCCAGGCCTGGAACTGCAGCGGCTTCACGCCCTTGGCCTGCTTCATCAGCACGGCGGCGAGGGATCCGACGGCGGCGGATGCCAGGATCAGGACGAGCCCGCCCGAGAGCGGAAACCCGGCGCTGGGATCCCACATCACGAGCATGCCGCCGACGAAGGTCAGCGCGATGCCCAAGCCCCGCCGCCAGTAGATGCGCTCGCCCAGCATGGCGACGGACAGGAGCGTCGTGATCGGCAGCCCGAGCTGGCTCACGACCGCGGCACTGGAGGGGCTGGCCGTCCTGATGCCGAGAAAGAATAGGGCGAAGCCGCCGCCACCCATCAGGAACCCGACCAGAAGGATGCGCCATCGCGGTCGCGGCGCGGGCAGGAGCCAGGGAACGGCCAGCAGGGCGACGATGCCGAAGCGCACGGCGGCATAGAAGAGCGGCGGGATCTCCATGCCCGACACGACGATCTTGCTGACGATGGTGTGCGCCGCCCACAGGAAGCAGACGAGAACCATCAGGAAGAGATCGCGCAGAGCCATGGTGCTGGATAGCGTGGGTTCGGGGGCAATTCAAATGCCCGCAGCGTAGGGCTGGCATGCTTGTCCCGACATGGACAATGCCTGCGCTGCTTCGGGCGTCAGGCCCGGAGAGAGGTTCCGCCGTCGTCGATCGTGAGCAGCGCATCGATCGTGCACACGACGCCTTCCGGTGCGAAATCGATCCTCGCCTCGCCGCTGAAACGGCCTTGCGCGAGACTGCGCTCGACGAGCCGCGTCCCGAATCCCCGGCGCGTGGGCGGTGTGACGGCAGGCCCGCCTTTTTCCTCCCAGCGCACGGAGAGATGAGGAGCCTCCCGTGTCCGATCCACCTGCCAGGAGATTCCGACTTCGCCCGTCTCGTTCGACAGGGCTCCGTATTTGACCGCATTGGTCGCCAGTTCCTGAAGCGCCATGGCAAGGGCGAGCGCCACGCTGGGCGGCAGCCTGACCTCGGCGCCGCGACAATGGATGCGGCTTGCGCCATTCGTCTGGAAGGGCGAGATCGCCTGCGTGACGACCTCTTCGATCCAGGCTCCTTCCCAGTTCTCCCGCGTCAGCACGTCATGGGCCCGCGAAAGCGCGAACAGACGGGACTCGATCGCCTCCCGCGCCGCCGCCGTCGAGCCTGCCGCCCGCAGGGTCTGGGATGCGATGGACTGGACCGTCGCCAGGGTATTCTTCACCCGATGGTTCAGCTCGTTGAGCAGCAGCCGCTGATGCTCTTCCGAGCGGACGCGCTCGGTCACGTCGCTGCCCTCGGCGAATATGCCTGTGACCTGCCCGTCCGCATCCCGGATCGGCTGGTAGACGAAGTCGACGAAACGCTGCTCCGGCTCCTTGGACGGATCGCGCCGCAGGTAGACGGACAGGCCGCGGCCAACGAAGGGCTCCCGCGTCTCGTAGACCTTGTCGAGCAGCCGGTCGAAGCCCTGGCCCGCGACCTCCGGCAGCGCCTTCAGCAGCGGCCTGCCGATGACCTCGCGCCGGCCGACCAGCTGGTAATAGGCCTCGTTCACGAGCTCGAACACATGGTCGGGCCCGCTGTAGATCACCATGAATCCGGGCGCCTGATGGAAGAGCTCGCGCAGGCGGTCCTTCTCGGCAACGACCCTGCGCTCCGCCTGAACACGCTCGGTTGTCTCCACCACGATCGCCAGGACGCCGCCCGGCCTGCCTGTCTCGTCGATGACGGGGCTGTAATCGAGGTTCATCCAGACCTGTTCGGGGCCTCCGTTGCGGTGGAGCGTAAGCTCCTGATCGCGGTAGGAGAGCGTGCCGCCCGCCATTCCGACCCGCATCACGTTGGCGTTGAAGTCGGCCACTTCCGCCCAGCCTTCCAGGACCTTGGAGCCGAGCAGGCGCGGATGCCGCCCGCCGGCGAAGACGGTGTAGGCATCGTTGTAGATCATGATCCCGTCCGGCCCCCAGAGGAGGACCATCGGGATCGGGGAACGGAGCATGATGCTGATGGTGGTCCGCAGGCTCTGGGGCCACCTTTCCATCGGACCGATGGAGGTGGAGCCCCAGTCGAAGGCTTCCATCAGGGCCGACATCTCCCCGCCGCCGGCGAGGAAGTCGGCAGGTGCCGTTCTCAAGTTACCGTGCATCGACGCTTATCCGGAAGGGCGGGGAGCAGCCTTGCCGGTGCACGGCAAGACGTGGCAGGCGGATATAGTAGCAGAGCCGGCCGCGAAACCTAGCGCGTCATGCGGATCCCAAAAGTGCAAATTTACTTTTGGGTCCGATGCGCTAGTGCAGCATCAGGTGATGCGGCGACAGGTTCTCCAGCATGTCCCGAAGGTCCTCCATATGCGGATTGACGACAAGCGCGATCTGGAAGGCGGCGCGGGCCTCGTTCAGGTGGCCGTGGCGCAGGCAGATGTTGCCGAAACCGGCGATGGCGCCGAAATGGCGCGGTTCGAGGCGCAGGGTCTGCGCGATGTCGAGGAGGCTGTCGGCATCGCGCTTCTCGATGGAGGCGAGCATCGCCCGCTTGTTCCAGGCTTCCGGCCAGTCCGGGTGCTGGGCGACCAGATGGTCGAGCAGCGGTCTGGCCTTCTTGAGCGAGCCCGAGCCCAGGGCCTCCACGGCCGCCGCCATGGTCTCCTCGGCGATCCGGTCCTCATGCGAACTCCAGAGTGCCCAGATCTGATCCTCGATCTCCTCCACCGACCGGGGCGGCTCGTCCATGGCGAGTTCCTGGAAGAGGTCGGTCAGGCGGCGCGGCAGGTCCGGGCCCGGCGAACGGGCCGGAAGCTCGAGAACGAGTTGGAACACCGGGTCGATCGGCAGAGGGGACGTCATGGGCGGGCTCACCGATCCTCCGTGGCAGGCAAACAAGGGATGGGACATAGCGTTGAAGCGCGGCATGGCGAGAGGGCAAATGAGCCTCGGCCCCATCGGGCCGTCGGATTGCCGTCCTGTGCTGGAACGCACTTTTTCGCCATTAACCGGATCTTCTTCGTCGAAAAATGCTCCGGGCTCCGCTAACGTGACGGAAATTGAATGATCGTTGGAGCTGTCCTTGGGAGCCGTCATCGAGCGCGACCCGCTTCGCTTGGCCTGGAAAACGTCGCCTGCCCGCCATCTTGTCGGCTTTGGCCTTCTGGCGCTGGCAGGCTTTCTCATCCTGGCAGGCCTCGACCTTGTCCGCGTGATCGTCGACCGGGCGACCGGCGGCGCCGACGCCTGGAATGCGCCGGCTTCCTTCCTGAGGATCGCCCTCAGCCCGCCGGCCGACCTGTGGCCGGATTCCCTGGTTCTGTTCCCCGGCTTCGCCTTGAGCCCCGAGGCCTTCGCGCTCGCCGCCATCGCCGGCGTGCTGCTCATTCCCGTTCTCATCGGCCTGATCCTGGTCGCGTTCGAATGGATGGCCATCGGCATCGGTCTCAGGATGCTGGCGCGGACCCAGTCGGCGGCCCTCGACGTCATCCTGAAACTGCCTTCCGCCTCTCATGACGAGATCGCCATGGTCACGGCGCTCGCCGCCCGGGGGCTGGCCCGCGAGAACGGCGTGCTGGGATCGAGCCTCCTGATCCCGGTGAAGCTC
The DNA here is from genome assembly GCF_016892765.1 of Microvirga arvi. Classification (GTDB taxonomy): domain Bacteria; phylum Pseudomonadota; class Alphaproteobacteria; order Rhizobiales; family Beijerinckiaceae; genus Microvirga; species Microvirga arvi. The sequence goes on along the minus strand of NZ_JAFEMD010000050.1, from coordinate 3,222 downwards.
GGTGGGATGATCGGGCTCGCCTGCGCCTATACGTTCGTCATGGACTGGCATCTGGGCGCCGTCCTGGCCGTGGTGCTCGCCCTGGGGATCGTCGTCAGCGCAAGGCGGTCGCTTCTGCGCTTCGACGCTGCGGCTGCCCGTCACCGGGAAGGCGACGAGGCCGAGGGAGTCTTCTCAGCTCTGGAGCACCGTCTCCCCGCCCTGCGCGCCCATGGCACCGCCCCCTACGAGCGGGACCGAGTGCGCCAGGCCCTCATCGGCGGCCACCGACCGGTGATGCGGGAGGAGTACCGTCTGGCCTTCACCGAGGCGGCCGCCGCCGCCGTGCTCATGCTCGCCCCCCTGGCGGTCCTCGCCCTGGGAGCCTGGTTCTCCCAGACGCGCCCCCTGACGCCTGGGACGGTTGCGTCCTGCGTGCTCGCCGCGGCGCTGGCCGCCTACGGCACCCGCGAGGTGGTGCAGTGGCACCGGCTGATCATGCGGGCGCGGGCGCTGCTCATCGACCTCGGCCGGAGCCTGGCGCCGCTGAAGCTGCGCGCGGCTCTCAAAGGAAAGGTCAGCCTGCCCGAGAACGGCGCCCTCGTGGCCCAGGGGGTCTCGGCCTACGATCCGGCCAGCGGCGCCCGCATCGCCTCGGTCAATCTCACCCTCGCCTTCCCGTCGCATGTGGCCCTGGTGGGTGACGGCGATGCGGGCCCGCGGCTCCTGGCAGCCCTCATGAGCGGTCAGCTGCCACCCTCGGTGGGACGCCTGACCTATGGCGGCGTGGATCTTGCCGCCGCCGATCCGGTGGAGCGCAGCCAGCGCATCGCCTTCACGGGATCGGCCGTGCTGATCGAAGGCAGCCTCAAGGACAACCTGCTCTACGGCTGCTCGGCGCCTGCGGGCGAACTCGGCCACCGCCTCTCGGAAGCGATCGCCATCGCCGGGCTCGACCGCCTGACCCATGCGCGCGGCCTGTCCGGCATCATCGATCCGGGGCGGGAGCCGAAATTCGCCGCCGCCATCGTGGAGGCGCGCCGGGCCACCCAGGCGGCGCTTGCCGCCGAGAAGCTCGACCGCTTCGTCGATCCCTTCAGTGCCACCCGCTACAACCGCTACGCCACCCTCGGCGAGAACCTGCTCTTCGGAAAGCCGATCGGCGATTCCTTCCAGGAGGATCGCCTGGCGAACCATCCCTTCGTGCGGGCGATCCTGGAGGCCAACGAGCTCACCAAGCCGCTGGCCCGCATGGGACTGTCGATCGCAACGAGCATGATCGAGATCTTTTCGGAGATCCCGGACGGGTCCCCGCTCTTCGATCGCTTCTCTTTCTTCTCCGCGGCGGACCGGCCGTATTTCCAGGATCTCGTGGACCGGCGCAACGAGCAGCGGCGCAGCGACCAGACCGCCCGCGACCAGGAGCGCCTGATCGGCCTGGCCCTGCGCTACAACGAGAGCCGGCACCGCCTGGGGCTGCTCGAACCCGGCCTGGAGGAGCGCATCCTGGTGGCCCGCGCCGACTTCGCCCGCATGCTGCCGGTGAGCCTGAAATCGGCCATCGAGTTCTACGACGAGGCCCGGTTCTGCGCGGCGGCGAGCATCCAGGACAATCTGCTCTTCGGCCGTATCGCCGCCGATCAGGCGGGAGCCCTCGAGGCGGTGCAGGAGGTGACCCGCCGCGTGCTGACCCAGCGCGGCCTCGACGGCGAGGTGTCCCGCATCGGGCTCGACACGCCCGTCGACCCGCAGGGGGACGACCTCACCCTGACCGAGGCGGCCGCCATCGATCTCGTGCGCGGCCTCGTGCGCCGGCCGAGCATCCTGGTGGTTCAGCGGGCGCTCGACGGTCTGCCGGAGGCGGCCGCCAACAAGCTGGTGACGAACCTGCGACGCGCCCTCGTGGGCCGCGGCCTGATCCTCGTGACGCCTGCGATCACACCGACCATGGATCAACCGCCCTTCGACGCTGTTATCCATTTCGAGCGGGGCGAGCCGGTGATGGACCGCCGCTCCAGGCGCCTGGAGGCCCTGAGTGCGTGACATCATTCACCCGGCGCATTGTGCGGAAAGGCGATCCGCCTTTCCGCACAATGCGCCGGTTCGGCCCGGGAGCATCGGATTGATCCCAAAAGTGGTTTCCACTTTTAGGTCCGATGCTCTTGACCCGCCAGCCTTCCCGGGAGCAGCTTATTGATGTGCGCTGGCGCACATGAGCGGGGTTTTCGATCAATCATGATCCTGACATGATAAGGCGTGTTGCATCCTCTGAGGCGTTGCAGGTCCGGTTTTGGGGCATACGGGGCTCGACCTGCGCATCCGGTCCTCAGTTCGTCGAATTCGGATCGCACACGCCCTGCGTCGAGGTGCGATGCGGCGAGCGTCTCTTCATCCTCGATGCGGGAACCGGCCTCTCCGCCTTAGGGATGGAACTCGGGCAGGATGCCCCCGAAAAGATCGATATCCTCCTCAGCCACCTCCACCTCGACCACATCAGCGGTCTTCCCTTCTTCAAGCCGGCCCTGCTCGCCAAGGAGCGTGTGATCCGCACCTATTGCGGCCATCTGGACGGCGAGAGCGCCATGGAGCCCTTGGGCCGCCTTTTCGCACCACCACTGTTTCCGGTCCGCCTCGGCCAGCTTCCGGCCCGTTTCGAGTATCACGGCTTCAGGGCGGGCGAGCCGATCACGTTCGACGACGGGACACGGATCGAGACCCATCTCCTGAACCATCCGGGTGGCGCCACCGGGTTTCGCCTGAGCCACCGGGGCCGCAGCATCTGCTACATCAGCGACGTGGAGCACAGCGATCCCTGGCCCGATCCGGGCCTTGCCGCCTTCGTCCGCAACGCGGATCTCATGATCTTCGACGGCATGTTCTCGGATGCCGAATACTCGTATTGCCGCGGCTGGGGCCATTCCACCTGGCAGAAGGGCGTGGAGCTCTCGAAGGCCGCCGGCGTGAAGGCGCTGGCGATCTTCCACCTCTATCCCGGTCACGACGACGCTTTCCTGAAGAAGGCCGAGGCCGAAATGCAGGCGGTGATGCCCACTGCCTTCATGGCCCGCGAACGCCAGTTCATCGCCTTCGAGCCCGCCGACGATGAGATGGTTGCGGATCGGCCAGAGACCGCTAAGGTGCCCGCCGTCTAACCGAGCGCCGTTTCATGTCGTCTCCCATTCTCGTCACCGGTGCCGCCGGGTTCATCGGCTTTCACGTGGTGCAGAGGCTCCTGGCCGACGG
>NZ_JAFEMD010000004.1 GCF_016892765.1 Microvirga arvi | reverse complement strand
AGGCTGGTCCAGCCCATCAGGGTCAGGAGGATCGCCCGAGCCCGATCAGCCTCGCCACGATCCCGCGACCGGCTGAGCTCCTCCAGTTCGCGCCGTTGCTCGCTACTCGCCACAACAGGGGACCTGCCTGCCATGATCCGCCTCCCGCATCCAATCACGCTATGGAATCATGGCCAGCATCCGTTGGCCACCCCGCTGAAACCTGCTTAGAATCAGGGGCATTACCAATGAAGATCAGCGAGGCACAGCTTCGTACACTCAAGCTGCTCCATAAGACGGCAGCGCGCCGCATCTATCGCTCTAAGCGACCGGATGATTACAGCTGGATCCATGACGATGCTCATGTCCCGCTCACCGCAACACTGCACAAGCTGTTTTGCAGCGGACATGCCACGATTTGCGACAGCGATAGGGATATGGCGGTTCTCACCAGCAAGGGCCGTGCGTTGGTTGTTATGCGGGGCTCGTAATCGATGCCATTGATGGCGTGCTTCGCATTCCGTAGCACCCATACAACGCAAGTCCGACATCGACGGTTTGTTCACGGTGGCTGGAGCAGGATGCCTGCACCGGGCGCTTGACGTATCAGCCCCGTTCGTGCGGGGCACTTTCCCTCTGCAAGCGCCCCGGCTGTGGGGCCTGCACCCCCCCTCGGCTGGAGCATTTTCAATCGCCTTAGCATTGTGGTCTGGATCGATCACCCACCCTGAAACATGACAAGCAGTGCCCTCCACGGCAGCTTGCTCGGGCTTGCTGTCACCACCATCCACTATCTTCATCGTGCCTGACAGAGAACATTCCCCACAACATACCTTCTCATGTCATGGGCGGACTGGCCACTGGTATGCTGACAGGCATCAGCCTGTTTATCGCTGGCGCGATTCTCCGGAACCTCTTCTGCTCGTGCGGACGTGGTTCGGTGCTCAGTCGTGGCTCAGAAGATGGTAGGCCAGCACGGCTAGCCCCAAGGCGTTCAGGACGGCGAATAGCAGCAGAGTGATTTGAACTTTCCGGTCATGCTGGGTCAGTTCCGCGTTGATCGCCCCCAGCTTCCGCCGCTTGGCGAGCTCTTTGGCCTTCCTTTAGGTGAGCCCAGCCGATGCCAGCCCTGCGTCTTCGATAACATCCGACCGGATGGCCTAGCCGCCATGCGCATGCGTGACAATGCGGATTCCCGTTTTCATAAGGTTCAGTATGGAACGCCGCGCTGGCTATTCAGTAAAGCGAGCTCCGGACAAGACCCAGGCGTGCTCGCAAATACCAGGGACGCTGCAAGCGCAACACAACAAGAGAGCAAAGTCAGCTCCCCAACAAATAAGTATTATGGAGTGCCACTTTTGATATATAGCCAAATCAGGAACCTTGGCCTTAGCGTGCTTTTACTTTACGTCTGGGTGTATATCGCAATATCAAAATGACTATACTGCGATATAATTTTCAGAATAAAGCAAGTCCATAAAGTAAAATATCCATCTCTGCGGGGGCAAGAATGGTTTATCAGATCGAGCATGTCGCTCGTGCATTCTATGATACTGTGCACGACGGGAAGTTATGGGATTTAGAGTTCGAAATTATCAAGGAAGAATTCCGCGCTTTCGCTAGTGAAGCTATAGATCTTCTTCATCAACACCAAGAGCGAAGCCTGATGGAGGCGTTCTGCTCTGTTGCAATCCCCAAAGGTCAGGTTGAGATCTCGAGCGCAGCCTAGATCCGTCATCCCGGATTGAAGGAAGCGGGGCGCCCGGAGAGGAACTTCTCGTGGACTTGCCGAAACAAAAAGTCCCTCACGGTGCGGCGTGAGGGGCTTGAAGTTAGGCGAAGGCTAAGGGTTGCGAGGCCTTCGGGATAATTAACGGTTTAAGACCAACAGTTATTCCATCTGCCGATCCATAAGGAGAACGGACGCGGAGCAGAAGGAAAGCTATGGGTAGCGGCTCGTCCGCGGACGCTTACTGTTGGGCCACAGCGGCCGCCGGGCTCCAAATCCGGGTCAGGACCGGCGATGCAATGATGCGGGTGATTAGCGCAAAGGTCGTTGCAATCAGCCCGCGGCGTCCATAGAGAGCGATCAGATCACGGTGTTTCATCTGGCACCTCACGGTCACGCCTCTGCGCGAGTGTGCGCAGGGATGGGGAAAAAGCCAGAGGACGTCGTTAGCCGAGAGAAGGTAAGGGCCGCAGGTACGCCGGACCAGGCCTGAGCAGGGTATCCGGCGCTTCTACAGCCCCATGATTGAGCGGGATCGGTTCGGGACCGTGTGCTTGGTGCGCAACTAGGGCCCGGTCGGCACCACCGGGCAGGAAAGGATGAGGTCTTCGCCGATGAGATCGAGGCCGGCCAAACGCTCGAGGCGGTCGCGAGAGCGAAGCGGGGTACAGGGATTTGTAACTGGCTGGAGCCAGTCGGTACCACAAAATGATAGTCAATGAGATGCCGATGACAATGAAGTGGCCTGCTGTCACGAGAACGGAGGCCGGGATTTCATCTTTCTTGCAATAGCAGCCCACGGCCAACGAAACCGCTGATCAATATACCATGGTTAACAGGGATCTGCAGACTGGTGTCGTCTCAGGCACGACTTTGTCCTGTACGCGAGGTGACGCAGCCTAGGCCGTCGTCATGGTGGGCATCGTGGCTTTATCCCCGGGTGGGGCAAACCCGAACATGAACACGAGCCTGCATGTTGTTCCTTCTCGACTGTACCCCAACGCTGGTGGACCAAACAGGGTATGAGGATCGGCGACAGGTAGGCTTGGCTGCCTCTGATCTCCACGATCCTGTGCGGTAGGCTCTCGGATCTCTCGGAGGCCAGTAGATCACCATCGCGTCAGGTTGTATGGCATGGCTCGCCACGGATGTGGGCATCCCGTCGCGTCTGTCAGGTCCGCTCTAGGCCTGATTCCGAGTACTTGCAGAGGCCGCAGGCATAGCGCCCGTTCTCATGGGGTCGAGGGCTGCAAGACAGGGCGGTGTTGTTGCTGATAGCGGTTTGCGACGGCCCTCGGCAGAGAGCCCTGCCTGCGCCTGCTATACCAGGCTCTACCGCCTATTTTCGTTAGTTCCTCGGCGACGACTTCCACCTCCTCGTCAGTCATGCTGCTCGTCTGGCGGCGCGGCTGGAATCATGGCCAGCCTTGCGGTCGGGGAACAGGGCCTGGAACAGGTAAAAGCCGTTCAACTGAACGCCAACAGCGGCGGCCTTCTCACGGAAACCCGGTGGCGCCCTGTCCGAGGTGCCGAGCGGGACTCCAGCAAGCCACTGTTCTGAGGACAGGAAGCTTGGCAGGGGGGCGATGTTCAGCCACGGCACAGATTAGTTGCGGCCGCTGCTTGTTGCGAAAGAGAGAATACGCGTACTCGCGCACCTTTGGTGTGGCGTTGTCCCGAGCAACTGACAAGGCACTTCCCCGTGGGTGGTGCTCTACAAGCTTAGCAAACGGCCTCTGACGAGCATCCCGAGCGCTTGGCCTGGAGCTTTCGCAGGATTGATTTGACGTGATCCTTTACGGCCACCTCGTCGAGGCCGAGCTGGGAGGCAACTTCCTGCGTCTGTGCGCCTGCCATCAGCAGCCATAGTGTGTCGGTCTCTCCTGGAGACAGGGTGGACATGTTAGAGGTTTTGAGTCTATTCACGGTTGGAGCTAGTCCCGGCAGGAGAGACGGCTCTTGACGGTGGGGATGTGTTCCCGCTCGGCGCGGATCCCGAAGCTTGTCCTGCGCCCAAACCTCCGCACCGGCACCGACTGAGCTTCGATCGGCCTCTCGACGCTTACACTCATACGCAAAATCGACCTCGATCACAGTCGCTTGGACCGTACCCTGAGGCTCCTGACGGCCAGGAAGAGGCTCATTCGAAGAGACCTCCTTATCCCTGATATTTCCGATATGGACATCGCATTCGGCCATTGTCTGTCCCCGAATTCGCCCTTAGCCCCTAAAGAGTAGTCCGGCAGATGGTGCGTCTTCTGTCGGCTTTCCGACGCAGCCTGACGATTTGCGGTAGAGTTTCGTCAGGGAATTGTTAGGGTATGTTAGGAATCCCTGAGACGAGCATCTATGAAACATCATATCCTCGTGGTCGAGGACGATGAAACACTCCAGAGGCTGTTGGCGTTCTGCCTCGAACAGGAGGGCTACAGGGTCTCCTGCGCCGGCTCGGCCAAGGAGGCGCATGCCCATCTGGAGAGCCAGGATCATGATGTCGTCCTGCTCGATCTCGGGCTGCCCGATGAGGACGGCCTGGTGCTGGCGCGACAGTTACGCACCCGATCAGAGATCCCGATCATCGTCCTGACCGGCAACCAGGACCAGGAGACGTTGGTGTCGGCACTCCAGTTGGGCACGAGCGACTATCTTCGAAAGCCTTTCGATCCACGCGAACTGACTCTCAGGATCAGGAGCGTACTCGCCCGCTCCGGTGTCTCCCCGCAGTCGTTGACGTCGCATGAGCCGACGCTGATCTCATTCGACGGCTGGACGCTCGACCTCCGGGCGCGCAACCTGCTCGCGCCTGACAAGAGCGAGGTCGCCCTGACCCCGGGCGAGTTCAGTCTTCTGTCCGCGCTTCTCAAACGGCCCGGCTGGGCACTGTCGCGCAATCAGCTGCTGGATGCGATTGCCAATGGGGACGATCCTCCGTCACCTCGAATGATCGACGTCTTCATCTCACAGCTCCGCGGCAAGATCGAGGTTGACGGCCGAAGGCCGACCTTGATCCTGTCCGTACGGGGATACGGCTACAAGTTTGGCGGCACCATCGGTTCGTAGCCGCTCGAGACGGTTTCATCCTCGATCAGCTCAGCTCCCCGCCGCCGCTCACCTCTCTGCCCCCGCTGTTTAGCCTTGCTCAGGCTACGTTGAGGAGTTTGATCTTGGAGCTTCGGTCAATTATGCCGGTGCCAAACGATCATTGACGAACACCGATTGAGACATCTCATCGGTCACACAACAAGGCACTGCATCCCTGTTCCAGGCGCGCTCAAGGGGAATTGAATTTGGCCGTTCACCACATTCGAAGGAACATCAATGTCCTGATTGCCTGTTCTATTATTGCATCGGCTGTCATTGCCTTGGTTGGTCTCGCTTCCACCAAGTATATCTATGACCATCTTGAAGAGACCCACCTGATGGCTCGTGCCCTTCGGGTCCAGGGTCAAATCGACATCCTTCATGACGCCATCGCAGCCGACGTCCTGTTGTTTGCTCATCGGCGCGACCGCACATCCGTCACGTCTCAGCTGAAGGAGGACATCGAACACATGACCGAGAGCCTGGCAAGGCTCGAGACCCTGCCCTTGCCGGGCGAGATCACACAGGCGGTGACCCGCATCCGGCCTGATCTTCAGCGTTACATGGCGGCATCGAGCCATCTGATCGATCAGGTCCAGCGCGACCTTCCCGTCGATGATGCGGATATCCATACCATTGAGGCGCAATGGCAGGCCCTGGAGGCTCCCCTTGCCGAGATCTCCCGCCAGTTGATGGGCATTGCCAACCAAATGCGGGACAACGGTCGGTCGGCTTTCTGGACTGCGCTCGGTTTTCTTGCTCTGTCGTCAGTGATCGCGATCGCGGCCATGACCTCTGTCCTGTTCAGGTCGTCTCGCGCGCTCCTGACCGCCAACATTGAGCTCCTGACCGCCCGGCAGGCCGCCGATCTGGCGGCCAACACCAAGTCGGACTTCCTTGCCGCCATGAGCCACGAAATCCGCACGCCCCTGACCGGCGTGCTCGGCATGGCGGATCTCCTGGGAGCAGAGGATCTGACCCGGCGGCAGAAAGGCTATGTGGATGCCATCCGGGCCTCCGGGCGGCACCTCATGAGCATCATCAACGACATCCTCGACTTCTCCCGGATCGAGACGGGCAAGCTCGAACTGGAGCACATTGACTTCTCGCTTCCCGAGTGGCTCGAGCGCCTGCGCTCGCTGACCTGTCCGCTGGCGGTTGATCGGGGCTTGGAGCTTCGCTTCGAGCTGTCCGAGCACTCGCCCCCTGTTCTCAGGGGAGACCCGAACCGTCTCACACAGGTCCTCCTCAACCTGGTCGGCAATGCGATCAAGTTCACCGAGCAAGGCAGTGTCACGCTCCACGTCGCCCACCGGCCTGAAACCGAAAATGGGCTGCGCTTCCGCTTCGAGGTGCGCGATACTGGGATTGGCATCGCCCCGGACCAGCAGGCCGAGCTCTTTACGGCGTTTACTCAGGCGGACCGCTCGACAGCGCGCCGGTTCGGCGGCAGCGGTCTCGGTCTGGCGATCAGCAAACGGCTCGTCAACGCGATGGGTGGGGAGATCGGCGTCAACAGCCTCCCGGGTGTCGGCAGCGTCTTTTGGATCGAGGTTCCATTCGCGCTCGGTGACCCGGCCGATCTGATGAAGGCGGCCCACGTTCATTTCCCCCAGGCCTCGCCATGTCGGATTCTGGTTGCAGAGGACGTGGCGATCAATCGGGATCTTCTCAAGGACGTGCTCACCCGGCAGGGGCACCGGGTGATCTTTGCGGAAAACGGAGCGGAGGCTTTGGCCTGGGTCGGGAAGGAGACTTTCGACCTGATCCTGATGGATGTGCAGATGCCGGTCATGGACGGCATCGAGGCGACGCGCCGGATCCGCAAACTCGATGCACCCGCCCGCAGTATCCCGATCCTGGCGCTGACGGCGAATGTGATGGCGAAGGAACGGGAACAGTATCTTGCAGCCGGCATGACCGAGTGCCTGATGAAGCCGATTGATTGGGTCCAGTTGGCCGCCGCCATTGCGCGGCATTGCGGTAAAGGGCTGGCGGTTGCCTCATCGGGCGAACCATTCGACGACGAGGCTGATGACGTCCCTCTCGTGGATCACCAGATCCTTGACCGGTTCAGCCCCTACATGTCCGGCGAGCAACTGGCGTCCTGGCTCAGTCGCGGCATTGAGGACGCGGAGAGGTTCTATGAGCACATGGCGGTTCCGTCCGCGAACCCAGATGAGCGGACGAGAAAAGCGCACAGCTTGAAGGGTTCTGCCGGCACCTTCGGGTTCGCCAGGATCAGTCGGATTGCAGCGGAGATCGAGGCCACGGTACCCAGTGCTCGTGAGAGTGAACACCTGATGGCGGACCTCGACGGCGCGATTGGGGCGACACGCGCCGAACTTCGCCAATCCGGTTTGATCCAAGATTGATACCCGCATGATCAAGCTCTGACCTTTGGCCTGAGCTTCATGGGCGAGAGGGCTGGCAGCGTATCGTTACTGCGAGCGCTCGTCTGCGGTCAAACTTCGGGGATGGATACTGCTGGGCTACTTCCAGCGGTGGGTTCTGCTCCACTTAAGATTGAGAGAATGTCAGAACAAAGTCCGTGTCACTTCGGCGCATGCCGCGGACCATGGTCCAGGTTCGCAAGCGCCGTGACGTCATTTGCGTTCGGTGCTTTGTGGCTGTCATTCAGAAGAGAGCCTGTCATGCCCTGCCTTTGCGCAAGTGCAAGACCAAGAGGCAGCCCAGGAACAAAGCCGGGGACGGGGCATTCCGGGACAGACCAGCCGTCTACGGCATGGTATGGCCGGAAAGCCTGTGTGTTCGCTGACCTGCAGACCCCAATGACTGCGTTTTGCCCGGATCTCGATGATGAAACCCTCCGCTGCCTCGTGGAGGCGCTCACCAAGAGCGGTCAGGCGATTTCCTTCTATGACGCCGAGGATCGCCTGCGCTATGCCAACGAGACCTACCAAGGCATCTTCCTGCAGGGGGGTGAGGGCCCCTTCACGTTCATCGAGATCCTCCGCCACGGCGCCAGGAATGGGATCGGCGTGAGGATCGATGAGGGCGACGTCGAGGCCCTGATCGCCCGAACCTTGCCGCGGTGCCGGAGCCAGCCTCGCAAATCCTTCGAGACGGACTTCCGTGACAGCCGCTGGTTCTGGATGGATCACACGATCCTGCCGAACGGCTGGGTGCTCACCGTCGCGGCTGACATCACGGGGTTGAAGCACAACGAGAAGACTCTGCGCCAGGCCCATGAGGAGGCCCTCGCAGCCGCCCGCACCGACCAGCTCACCGGGCTGCCGAACCGCCGCCATATTCTGGACCTTCTCAATGCCGCACTGGCGGCAGGCACGGCCACCAGCTCCAATTTGTGCGTGGCCGTCATCGATATCGACAAATTCAAAGGCATCAATGACACGCATGGCCACGAGGCCGGCGACGCCGTTCTTCAGCATTTCACCCGCGTCTGCCGCGAGTGGCTGCGGGTACGGGATCACCTGGGCCGGATGGGCGGGGAGGAGCTCCTGCTGTTGCTGCCGGAGGTCAGGTTCAACGAGGCCGTGCGCATCGTCGAACGGATCCGAGACGGCTTTCCTGCGGTTCGGCCCAGGAGCGACTCGGTCGCGGTGTCGTACACCTTTAGCGCAGGCGTGACTGAAGCACTGCCGCATGGCAACCGCAGCTCGATCCTCTATCGCGCGGATCGAGCCTTGTACGCTGCCAAGGCCGCGGGCCGGAACTGCACCAGGATTGGCTTCGACCACGACATGCCACCAACGCCGGTCTCCTCTTAGAGGTGGAACTAGATCAGCGGAAGCGGGAGCCGGGCTGAGAGCGCCAAGTGCCTCCCTCGGCGCCGAACGCTCATCCCGGACGTTGCCTGATCCTGATGGACGATCCCTGGCGTCGTTGCCTCGGCCCCCTACGCGGGTGGCGGAGGTGTCCATGGAGTTCGCTCGACAGCGAGACATGGCGCGAATCGAACTCTGCGCACCTAAGCTGCTGATGCCGCAGGTTTTTCGGATTTAGGACGCTTGGGAGGAACAAGCAACTCGCTGGGATCGGTCGGGAGCAGGAGCATGCCGCCATCGTCAAGCGACACCCGCAATCGGGGGAAGACCTCCTTGATATGGGCCAGATCTCCCTTGAAGGCCTGCTTGAAGCTTCGGATGCTGGCGTTATCCGAGCCAAACTGCTGGTGCAGATTGTCCCAGGACAGCCTCAAGGGCCGCTGCACGGTCCGCAACCGGTATCCCATCCAGAACAGCATATCCAGTTTCCGCGCCGAACCGGCAAAGGCCCGCGCCGCCCGGATGTCGACCGGAAGGGCATGCTGGATCAGGTTCTCATAAAAATCGGCGTGAAACTGCACGGTATTGGACCAAAGCAGCCCCTGGTCGGAATTGCCGGTCAGCCAGATGTCGAGTTGGCGAAAAGGCGGGACATTCAACGTGCTCGACCTTGAGGCCCCGTCCCATAAACCGATCTGCATGGTGCAGGCCGCGAGGCGGTTCAACTGTTCCTTGAACTGGCGCAGCGTACCGCGCTCGCCTCCGGTGACGGGAAACCCCATTTGCTTGATGAAGCCGGACAAGCTGTCGGCAACCTCGATGCGGGCGCTGCGCTGACGCACCGCCTCTGTGCACAGGTGAAGCAGGACCAATCGAGCTTTGGGCCCATACGGAAGACCTTGGACTTCCATCTGGCCGGTCTTTGGGTTCTTGAGGCGCCCGGCCATGATGCTGAGGGTGTTCCGCCCATACTCGCGGAAGAACTCGCGTTCGCCCTTAGGCTCGCGATAGGGCAGGCCGCAGAGAGCAAGAACGCTATGAATGTGTTGGATGTTCTCCGGGGTACTCGGCGTGGTTTCAATCACCTCGCGCACGGCATCACGGCGCCGCTGGTCACGGCTCATCGCAGCACGTCGCGCATCGACCGCTATCCGCTTCGCGTGCTCAGCATCACGCAAGGTCTGCTTGTGAGCAATATGTTCGATGATGGTTTTGAACATGAAGTGACCACGCGCCCGCTCAACCTCCGTCAGGAGATCGGCATCACGGATCACCGCAATCTGTTCATCGACGCTCATGATCGTCCTTACATTCGACGGCGCGGATTTGGGCTCGCGGACTCGCAACGTCCCCAAACCGGATTCGGGTCCGTCCTGACCACTGTCCGTTCGGAGTTATCCAGAGCTTTCGTCGGTGAGGCGCTGCTGGTGAGATCGGACCGAACGCTGCCTTGTCACTGCCATCACGGGTTGCGGCTAACCCGCGGGATAGCCGGTGCGTGATTGCGCAGAGTTCAATACGCAACAGACGATGCCAGAGTGTCCCTGCGTGTCACATCGGGCGAACCAAGAATACGCTGAGTTCGATACGCAGCCGGCGATCATCGTGTCTCAGGAGGGTCGCGTGTCTGACATCAGAACGGGCAGATTCTGACAACGCAGAGTCCAATGCGGATGCGTCGAAAATTATTCCTTTTTCTCCAAGTGCTTATCTTAGTAAGGGCGCTGAGTCCGATACGTTCATGCGCAGAGTTCGATACCCTAGGCGCCCGTTTGCCCGCTGACTCCGATACGCTGCTGCGCAGACCTCAATGCACGGCAACGCAGAGTTCAATACGTTGATGAGGTCTAAGTTCATGAAGTTCCGGAGGTTTCGGCCCTCGCATATACCTGACTCATAATCTTGCTGAATCTGAATCGATTCAGATACTTCCTTATGACCCGAAAACGATTTCGTTTTTGGCGAAAAAGTGTGTGGCTGTTGCACATCTCGGTACAAGCAGACACAGGGAGGGAGAGGAGAAGAGCCTCCCGCAGGCGCGGGCGAATCGAACTCTTCGCAGCTTGGTGGACCTCCGGGGCCACATGGCGGATCACGAGAAGAGCGGTGGGCATCTTCGGCGCAGCCCCCTCGTGGGATGCGATCATCGGTCATGACGGCTTTCATGCGGGCAGCGATGTGATAGGAGCGTTGGCGGCGGCCGAGAGCCGTACGCGCTCCTCCTGTGACGGGCGCGGCGTCGATAGCGGGACCTCGGTGGGTGCGCAGAGTGAGGCCACGATAGTCGCACCGCGCACGATGATCGAGGCCTGCTCGCTTTGCCTCACCCAATTCGCGGCTGCGAAGCCGCTCTGGCAGGTGGAACTCTGAGGATGGCGTCGTCCCAGCCCATCGCGAGGCAGGTTGCGGGGCCCAAGCCGAGGCCGTGTTGTCGAAGGTTCCGCCTGATTGGTATACCGCCGCTGTCGAAACGCTGATCGGAAAGGAGGTATTCGGTGGCACACACAACCAAGGTCATCGATGGCGACCTTCTCATGCTCCGGATCGTGTTCCCGGATGGCACGACAGCAACGGTGACAGCCGGCCGGGACGGCAAGAGCGTCAGCGTGGTTCCCGATGACGGGAGGATCGCCGAGAGGCTGTCGTCGATTTTCCACTGGAGCACCGACAAGGTCGGGGAACCAGGCTATCCGTTTACCAGCCTCAACCAGGTCATCTACGGCATGGAGACGCTGGCCCGGTCTGCAATGAGCGTGGAACAGTTCGTCGAGGGATTGCGGGAGGTGCTGGAGGTGTCCGACAGGCGCCCGACGCCCGAGGTCGGGATCAGAACTCCATCCTTCACTGTTGTGGACCTGAGCCCGAGCGGAAACGGGTGGTTTGTCGATGCCCGCTTCCAGAACGGGGAGCGATTCAAACTGGCCATCAACAAGGCCAGCATTGGCTGGGCCGCAGACCCTCCGGAATCCATACGCGACAAAGAGGTCATGAGGCTCCTGTCAGGGTTGAAGGGAGCCCGGGGCCCGACCGATGAGGAACTTGCGTTGCTCGTGATGGAGGTGGCGAACTACTCATCCGATATAGCCGGGTGGCTCCAAGGCCTGCACTCCGCCATCACTGACGAGTTGAAACCGTAGAGGGAGCCCCCGCCTTTATTTCGTGCCAGGCAGAAACCCGTTCATCCTAATCTTCGAACTCCCCACGCAGGATCTCGCGCTTGCCCGCATGGTTGGCAGGTCCGACGACGCCTTCCTTCTCCATGCGCTCCATGATCGAGGCAGCCCGATTGTAGCCGATCTGCAACCGGCGCTGGATGTAAGACGTCGAGGCTTTCTTATGCCGAAGGACGATGCTGACGGCCTGCTGATAACTGTCCGATGAAGCAAATCCGACGTCCTCCTCATCGAACAGTTCCGGCGCCTCGACGTCCTCCCCGTCTTCATCGTCCGCCGTCACCTCGTCGAGGTAGACCGGCTCGCCCTGGCGCTTGAGGTGGGCTACCACCTTTTCGACTTCCCCATCCGAGCAGAACGGCCCGTGCACGCGCGTGATCCGCCCGCCGCCGGCCATGTACAGCATGTCGCCCTGCCCTAAGAGCTGCTCGGCGCCCATCTCGCCCAGGATCGTGCGGCTGTCGATCTTCGAGGTCACCTGGAACGAGATCCGGGTCGGAAAGTTCGCCTTGATCGTGCCGGTGATCACGTCGACAGACGGTCGCTGGGTCGCCAGGATCACATGGATGCCGGCGGCGCGTGCCATCTGGGCCAAGCGCTGGATCGCCCCTTCGATCTCCTTGCCGGCCACCATCATCAGGTCGGCCATCTCGTCGACGATCACCACGATGTACGGCAGCGACGTGAGGTCCATAACCTCTTCCGTATAGGTCAGTTCCCCCGTGGCCTTGTCGAAGCCGGTCTGAACCGTCCGCGTGATGACTTCCCCCTTCGCCTGGGCCTCGGAGACGCGGGCGTTGAAGCCGTCGATGTTGCGCACACCGAGCCGGGCCATCTTCTTGTAGCGATCCTCCATCTCGCGCACCGCCCAGCGCAAGGCGATGATCGCCTTCTTTGGATCGGTGACGACAGGCGTGAGCAGATGGGGGATGCCGTCATAGACGGACAGCTCCAGCATCTTGGGATCGACCATGATCAGCCGGCACTGCTCGGGCGTGAAGCGATACAGCAGCGAGAGGATCATGGTGTTGATCGCCACCGACTTGCCCGAGCCGGTGGTGCCGGCGACCAGCAGGTGCGGCATGCGGGCCAGATCGGCGATCACCGGCTCGCCGCCGATGGTTTTTCCTAAGCAGATCGGGAGCTTTTGAGCTGAGGCCGTGAAATCTGCCGTCTCGAGCATTTCCCGCAGATACACGGTCTCGCGGTTCTCATTCGGCAGCTCGATGCCGATCGCATTACGGCCCGGGATCACGGCCACGCGGGCCGAGACCGCGCTCATGGAGCGGGCGATATCCTCGGAAAGCGCAATGACGCGTGAGGATTTGACGCCAGGCGCCGGCTCGAGCTCGTAGAGTGTGACCACCGGGCCGGGATGGACATGAATGACCTCACCTTTCACGCCGAAGTCGCGGATGACCTTTTCCACCCGTCCGGCTCTCTCCTCGAGAATGTCTTCAGTCAGTTCCTGTCCTTCACGCATCGGCGGCTCGGCAAGCAGATCAATCGACGGAAGCTGGTAACAGGCGAACCTCGCACGCTGGGGCGCTACGGGAGGAGGTAGCATAATGACCTGCGCCCCGGTGACGGTCTCCATCGTGGACGCGACCATCTCTGCATCCTGGGCCGGGATCATTTCCTCCCCGAGCCCGATTGCCGGCGCGGCCTCGATCACCTCGACAGGAGCGGCAGCATCCAATTCAGCGTGCTCCTCCAGCACGTGCTCCGGCGAGTCGTCTGCAGGGACAAGCTTATCCTCAGACGAGGCAATCTGCGGGATGGAGGCTGGCTCCTCCACGACAGCGGCTTCCTCGATTGCTGGGGCATCCGGCGCGCGTTGCAGAGCGACCTTCACCTCGGCTTTTAGCGCACTCTGGATGGGAGTGATGGTCTCCCCGTACAGGGCGAGGAAT
Organism: Microvirga arvi; assembly: GCF_016892765.1. GTDB lineage: Bacteria > Pseudomonadota > Alphaproteobacteria > Rhizobiales > Beijerinckiaceae > Microvirga > Microvirga arvi. The sequence goes on along the minus strand of NZ_JAFEMD010000004.1, from coordinate 196,805 downwards.
CCAAGGTCGACTTCCTCTTGAACATCCGTCGCCTCTGGCGCCACACCTTCGACGACCTGCATGAGTTCTGTAGCCTCTTCGGCGTGTCCGGAGGTCACAACCCCCAGGCTTCGATCCTCAATCCGTGCGGGTTCAGCGGCCTCGGATTGGTCATCCATGCCGGAGTCGGTTCGATCTTCGGTTTCCCCGTGATCCTGGTCCAGCTCCTGCGACGCAGCCATGCACCCGTCGCAGTATTGCGACTCCATGAACTCGGCTGCGGTGCTCTCATACACGCCCGGTTCCGGATCCCCGTCGGGGACAATGACATCCCTCTCCATGGCATCGGAGTCGCATTTCTCCGCGGTGGTTGCGGCCAGGGGCGCCTCGGGGAGTTCCCGCTTGTCAGCGACCGCGCCAGCCAGCGTGAGTAAGGGGTGCTTCAGCGAGACGTCGATGCGGTACAGCGCCGACTGAAAGGCCGACGGAACAAACATCATCGCTGGCATCGGGAGGAAGGTCATCAACGTCTCTGGCAAGGGCTGGGAAACCGTTTCGACGATCTCGGATACCGGGATCTCAACATCATGCGCCTCATGTGCGAGAGGCGGCTCGCCGTGCCCGGGCCCATCTGCCGCCTTGGGCTGCTCCGCTGAGGAAGCCGGGGGCGGTTGAACGACCGCCTGGGTCTTCTGGGTGAACGTCTTGACCTGAGGAGCCTCCATGGCGGCGCGGAGTCTCTCGATCCGCTTGTGGATCTCGTCCTCGGGCTTGTTCATCGCCAATTCGGCCAAGCGGTCTTCCTGCATCAGATCGCCCGTTGGCAAATCGAACACGTTCGTTTCCTGCGGCTTTCTGATGAACTTGTCGGGCGTACGCGTTGACCGCACGCCGTGGTCGATCGCGAAAGCCTGCCACCAGCCAGGTTCGGCTTGGCCCGTGGCCAGCCACGGCTCCTCCCAGTTGGGGTCGGGGCTGTTGTTCGAACTTGGGAAAGGCGTCGCCCCACCCTCATGCATTCTCTCAGCGGCGGCATCCTCGACCCTGAGAGCGGATGGAAGATAATCATTCGACATGAAGGTTTTACGCATGGACGCTAACAAAGCTCGTGAACGCGAAGGTGGGGCCGTCTGTAACCCACACACTCTGGATGAGGCCGGTAAACACCGGGTTATTGGGACGAGCGACCGTATGATGTCCTCAGGGGAAGACGGGTCGGTGCGTGTGCGGATCGTAGGTGCCGCGCGGGAGTTGGATGGAACGCCCGGATGCACCCTGGACCGGTGCCTCAACCGAGCCGGACATGCCTGCCAATGTGCTCAAGGGCGGGTCTGTCCACGCTGGTGGGACCACAGGAGGCCGCGCAGACGCCTGTGCTCCGCGCCAAGGCTGGGTCGGACGGGGTATACGCAGCATTGCTTACGACGATGGAAGCGTTAGCCCGGTCGTGCGAGATCACCAAGCTGGCTTGCCGTTCACCCGTCGGCCAAATTCTGCAATCGCTCGAAAGCACGACGGACGCGAGCACCAACGCGAGGTCTGATCCCGCAGGTTTCCGCCGTCGGCGCGATGATCCACAGGTGCTATCGGATGGTAGGGAACACGCAACACGACAGCACCGGGATTTGATTGAGCGGAGTACGCGTTCTAAGTTCGGTGTGGGTATCATAAACCGACTTCATGATGTGTCGTATGGCTATCAAGCGGCTCGAAAACGCTCAAACGCCGTGATCTGTTGCGTGAATGGCTCCACCTCACGGCGGTAGATTTCCTGCCGAAGAAACCTCAGCTCCGCCTCGTAGAGATCCTCGGCGATCTCGATAAACCAGGCCTTAGGGCGACCATCCCTGCCGTCGTTCCACCGGTAGCCCCGCTTCTTAAGTTCGTCCTTCATGTCGAAGGGGCTGCCTTCGGCCCAGATCCGCACCAAAGCCTTCCGGGCCGAGACCAGCAGATGTCCAAAGGGGGCTTGGCCTCCAGAGGGCAGAGGGGATGCCAGCACCTCAAGCAAGGCATGGCAGTCCTCAACAGCCCGGTGGCCTTGGTGGAACCAGCCGCATTGAGTCAGAAGGTACCCGAGCTTCGATCCTTCAAAGCCAAACCCGCTCCAGGCGATCTCGGAATGGGAGCAGGCCCAGGCTTTGACCTGGAAGCTCCTGGACAGGCGCTCACAGAAGGGGCGATCGAAGCGGGCATTGTGCGCGATGATGAGATCTGCCGCGTCAATGAACCGCTCGACCGCCGCAAGATCAAGCGCTTGGCCAGCCACCATCTCAGGCGTGATGCCGGTCAGGCGGGTGATCTCAGGGCTGATCGACACGCCCGGCTCGCGTAAGCCATTGAACGTCCCGATCACATCGCCGATCCGGCCTTCCTCATCGTACAGAAAGGCGACCATGCCGAGTTCGATCACCTCGTCGCGGGTGTGATCCAGGCCAGTGGTTTCGGTGTCGACGATAACGCCAATCTTCTCACCCTGACGAGGCGCACCCGAGACCACGATCGGACGGGGCTGCAAGCGGCGGAGGACACGATAGTCGCCGGTGGCCTCCAGCATCCGGGCGGCGGTCTCATGGTCGGGAGCTTTGAACGACTCGCTGCGTTGCCTGACCTTGATGACAATCTCATCAGCGGGTCTGGTCTCGATGGGACCCGGCGGTGCGTCGTAGTCGAAGAAAAGATCAGCCTGGCCTCGCATTCCCGCACCTTCCGCCCCGCCGATGGGCCAGGCTCACGCATGAGCCTGGCGGAGCAAACTAGCGGGATGCAGGTCGCCAGATCGTTAATGCGGGTGTGCCCGGTGGAGGCGCCTTGTTTAGAGCCCTGGGTCCGCCAAGTGCCGATCCGTCCTGGCGGTTGCCGGCAACCTGATGCCGGTATTCGGAGGAACTCCACAAAAGGGCCTGAGGTCCCTCAGGGTGACAGTGGCCCATCCATATTCTTGGGACAGCCCGCAAGGTGATCTCATTCGGCGTCGAGGTGAAATGCAGGCTTCCTCCGTGATCCACCTCAACTCATCGTCATTTCGACGTGTGGCGCTGCCTTCTAACGGGCGGCGACCTTGAGGGATTGGGTCAGTTGCTTCAGCGTCGGAGCATCAAGCTCGCTTGTCACAGTCAGTCCCTTGTCCCGCTGAAATGCTTCGATGGCACGCCGCGTGCCCGGCCCAACGACCCCGTCAGCCGTCAACTTTCCATAACCGAGCTTTGACAACGCTTTTTGTGCCGTGGCCGCAACTGCCTGTTTGGGATCAGGGGCCTTGCTCCCCACCGACCCCGTGGTGGAAACATCCTCATGCGCTTGTGACGCACGGTTGATCGCATCGCTCAGTCCCAGCTGTGCAAGGACAAGTTCGGACTGAACCTGATCACGGGCATCCGTGAGCTGGCTGAGTTCTTCACGGACGGCAGGAAGCTGAGCCTGCAACTGCTTCCAGTCGCCCATTGTCGCCTGGGCCCGAGTCTGCTCCGACAGTAGGTCCATTTGGATCTGGCTGAGACTGGCTACTTGTTCACGCAACTGGCTCTCGATGCTGGCTGAGGATTGGTTGACGAGGACAAACGCGCCCCATCCCGAGACGGCAATAAGAGCCAGAACAACGTTTGCGGCGCGGTGGATTTCGAGCCAGTGCGGCAACTCTCTACGAAACATCAGCAACTCTTCACACATCGGAATGGGACACAGGAGCGATTCCTCGCCGCGAACGAGGATGGTCGAGACTGTGGTCGGAAGATGGCCCAACCTGCCGGATTGAAGGAGACGACGAACGAACGGAGGCGCTTGATAATGGTATGGTTACCTGTCGGTTAAAACAGGGGTTTGCGGAGCCGCAAACGTATCATGACAGGGCGCCTGCTGATGGCAGTGACTTTGGTCAAACCCATGAGATTGAAGATCTCACCAGCATGGGTTCATCGGCGGCTGAATCATTCAGAGCCTGCGCGAGAATTGCTCCTGCATTGATGGTGGAGCCAAGAGGCGCTCTGTTCGGCCACGGGTATGTCAAACTCGAACTCGGCTTGACGCAGGCAACATCGTAGGCGTCACCCGTGTCTGATTTCCCATGACACTGCGGAAATAGGAACTTAGGTCTGGCTTGGACATATCAGGCGCAGGATGCTTGCCACCACACGAGCCTGAATCTACGCTTGTGAGGTTGATCCTGACCGAACGACGGAGCGACCATGCGTGGGACGACCGGGTGTAGGCTCCTTCTCCAGGCCAGGATCGACCGGGAACGTGATTGGTTGCATGCTCCTACCCGGTAGCAAGACAGAGGGAAGACATTCGTGGCGACAGGAACTGTGAAGTGGTTCAACGAACAAAAGGGCTATGGCTTCATCCAGCCAGATAGCGGAGGCAAGGATGTGTTCGTGCACATCAGCGCCGTCGAGCGCGCAGGTCTTCGCGGCTTTGCTGAAGGCCAGAAGATCACGTACGAGGTCCAGGCGGACCGCCGGACCGGCAAAGAGTCTGCGGTCGATCTCAGAACTGCTTAATGAAAAGGGGCGCAGGATCACTCTTGCCTTTCACCCTGAGCCGCTCCGCTTCGGGGCGGCTTTTCGTTTTAAAAAGACCTCCTACTCAAATTGACTTCGACGCTGCGGATCCTGAGCGCCATCGCCGTGTCGATCCGAGATCACGCTAAAGAGCGGAAATGTGAATCAAGTCCAGTACATTCAGAAAATGTGGGCTCTGATCCAGCGGATCGTGCCAGGGGCAGCTCAGGACTCAGGCATGCGCGCACCGCCGCCTTTGCAAAAAGACCAACAGGGAATGCGTTTAGGTATGAACGACCGAAGCATACCTGGTTTCCTCAGGGCGGAAGCCTCATCGCTTACACTGGTGGCCCAAGAGGACGACGTGGGCGCCGCGAGCCTCCAGCCACTCACTCCGACTGAATCTGCGAGCCGTGCTGCCGGCATGGACGCCTCCCTCGATATCCTGGCCGAGCAGATGTTCAGTCTGGTCGAGGTCGTCTCGGCTCAGGAGAAGGACATCAAAGCGCTTAAAATGCGGTGTCAACAACTCGAGGAGCATGACCAGGCAATCATGGTCGCTTTCACGACCTTCTTTCATGTTCTTGCGGCCAAGCGTGTCGCGAAGCTGGAGGACATCGCCGCCATTCTTCACAACATCATCCAAGTGGCGCAACGCGAGGCCTATCCGCCGGAATCCGTTCGCTTTCTTGAGGGGCTCGCAACCATGCTTCATGAGCAATCCGGTTCGGGAATGACCGAGGCGCAGATGCAGGATGGGTCTCAATCCGTGAGCAAGGATTGACGCCGGACAAGGGCTGATTGCCCTTGACGGCATTGTGTCTGAAAACGCCCGATTGCTCCAATCTCTGTAACTGTTGATTAACCGTGTGGGCGCAGTGTTTTCCCGCTGCTGGCAGAGCGCTCGCCGGTCAACTTGTTCAGGAGAATAAGACAGATGGTGGGGACGGCAGTCGCCGAAGGGATTGAGACGCGGCAAGAGGCCATTCAGGCTGTCGTGTCCCGGATTGAGCGGGGAAGCACCGAAGTCGACCTGCACGACCTGCAGACACTTCTTGTTAATGTGACAGGAGGGAGCAGGCGGGATCCTGGCATCGAGATGGCTGCCGATGACCTGTTCGCTGCGGCGGCGGCCGTGGTGATCGACCGAAACAGCAACTCTCAACCGATGGCGCGAAAGCTCCGCCTGCTGCGTGACGCAGGCTTTCGGCTTCAGCACAGGCTTGCCGGTGCCGCCGAGCGGACCGGACAGAGGCAATGAGAGGCGCCGCAACAGCGGCATCAGAGTCGAATGCGGGATCCGCGCCTGGAGGTTGCCGCTTGGGGCCCGACAAGGGATCCGGATTGTCTCAGGCTAGGGACCATCAGCCGAGGCCGCATCAATGGCGGTCACGAAGGTCGCCGCCTTCGCGCGAACCACAGTGGCGATTGCTCCGGACGAATGCGCCCACACGGACGTCCAGGGCTGCCACCGGAGTGTTCGGATCCGTCCCACGCGCTTGACCGCCTGCCGGGAAAGCACCCGTCTGAGAGGGCGGTTGCTCTTCGGGAGGCCCTCCACTATCCACCATACGTCCCGGATGGCCTCGTGGCGGAGTGGTTACGCAGAGGACTGCAAATCCTTGCACCCCGGTTCGATTCCGGGCGAGGCCTCCACCACCTGACACTCCGGCGATCATGGCGCGGAGTGCGATGCGCTGAGATGTCCGGTTCCATGTCGATCTTGTATCTTGCTCTCAGCGTCGGCATATGAAGCACGATTGAAGCAGAGCTTTGCAAAGAGGGGGTATGGACCCGCGCTATCCGCCCCATCCGGGCATCAGATTGATCCGGATGCCTCGCTGGGCCGCCGTTCTGGTGCTGATTGCTGCCGTCTCGCTGGGCCTTTTGCTGATGGTCCTGGCCGCCGGGGTCGCGCTGATCCTCATTCCTGCGGCCATCATCACCGGCATGATCATGCGGTGGCGGCTTCGCCGCAGGATGGCGCAAGCGCCCCGAACTGGGGAGATCATCGACGTCGAGTACCGCATCATCGAGCGCGAGAGGTAGTCGTCGTTTCCTGAACAGAATGGCCCGGAGCGTGGTCCAGCGTTCGGGGCAGGTCCAAAGCCATCCCTCCATTAATATTCCAACCGGACCACTCCCCGGACCACTCCATGGGGGCGGGTCAAATTCATGATGACCGCCGCCGAAGTGCTGGGCGGCAGGATGGATCACAGGTCCCATGCTCATCGTTTCCTTCCCGGCCGCGGCCGTTGACGGCCTCATCAGTTTCTTGAGCCCCTGCGTCCTGCCGCTGGTGCCGCCCTATCTGTCCTTCCTGGCCGGCACCACCTTCGACCGGCTGAGCGCGGGCGACGACCAAGCCGTCCGGAGGAGGGCGGTCCTGGCGGCGCTCCTGTTCGTGGCGGGCTTCTCGACCGTCTTCGTGCTGCTCGGCGCAACGGCCTCGGCGCTCGGTCAGGTGATCCGGCAGTATCTCGACGTCTTGAGCACCGTGGCGGGGATCGCGATCATCATCATGGGCCTGCACTTTCTCGGCGTCTTCCGAATCGGCCTGTTCTACCGCGAGGCGCGCTTCAGCGTGTCCAGGCCGGTCGGTCTCTGGGGCGCCTATGTGATGGGGCTGGCCTTCGCCTTCGGGTGGACGCCGTGCATCGGCCCGGTGCTGGCGGCGATCCTCACCGTCGCGGGCTCGGAGAACAGCGTGTCCCAGGGGGCCCTGCTGCTCGCCGCCTACTCGGCGGGCCTCGGCATTCCCTTCCTGCTCGCCGCCTTCGCCATGAAGCCCTTCGTGGCTCTTCTCAAGCGCGTGCGCTCCCGTTTCGGGCTGATCGAGAAGACCATGGGCGTCCTCCTCGTCCTCACCGGCATCGCCTTTCTCACCGGCTGGATCACCACCATGTCCTTCTGGCTTTTGGAGACGTTCCCGGCGCTTGCGACACTTGGCTGACCGGCCGCGGCACACCTCTCGGGAGGATGGGTTGGGACTCAGGTCTGATGGTCGCTCCGACCTCGGTCAGATGCCCAGCTGGCGTTCCCAGATCGCCTCGGCCCATTCTTCACGGTGCACAGCGGCTCAGAGACTGCATCGGAACGGTGCAGCCGCGCAAATTGCTTTTCGATGCAGAGTGAGATCGAACACGAGGGCCGCCTCAATCCGCAAGAGTTAGGACCTTCGTCGGAGCATCATTGCACTCTGGTCCTAATCGAGATCGATTAGTCCAGGCTGTTTTCGTTCAGGAGTTCAACGCATAAGCTTGCCCTAGTTCCGGGAAGTCTGTTGGAACGGCCATCATTACCATCAATACAGGGGCTATCATGTACCTGTCGAGCAAAGCATCCCGGATTCGCCTGGCCGAAGCTGAGGCAGCCCGGCAGAACCGGTTGGAGATCGTGAAGGCTCTGTCCCACGGGGACATCTCGCGCCGTGATCTCTTCAGGTGGGGGCTGTTGACCGCCGGGGGCTTGCTGGCCAGCAAGAATGGGCTCAGCCCCTTTGCACCAAGCGCCTTTGCGGCGGTCCCGACTGGGACACCCCGCAGTCCACTGTTTGGGGCTCACAAATTCCACACGCGCATGCCCCGCCCGATTGTGCAGAAGCCGATCCCTCTCTTGAGACAGCCGAATGGCGATGCTGCTTGGGCGGGCTATGACAGCGAGCCGCCTGCAAAGAACTGGTCCTATCACACGGATTTCTCAAACTCAGGCGGCATGGCTTACCGTAACCCCGTGACCGGGATGGGCCCCATGGAAGGTCGTCCTCCAGGTGAGTACTTTGCTCACCAGCGGTGGAACGAACTCCACCCGAAAGTCGGCTACTGCATGTCACTGGGGCAAATCGAGGCGCATTCGAGATATTGTGATGAGATGCCGGAGCAAGACGCGAACTCAGTTTGGTCGTTCGGCACACGACCACCGGGAATGGTCAGCAAGGCATCTGGCTCACGGACCGGGTACGGGGCGCCATGCCTGATCAAGGCCCGATACGGCGAGCCCATCCTTGCCCGGATCTACAACGATTTACCGGTCGACCGGGCTGCCAATAACGGCTTCGGGCGCAATGAGATTTCAACTCATTTCCACAATGCGCATAACGGAGCCGAGAGCGATGGGGCCTGCAATGCCTATCATTTTCCGGGGACCTTCTACGACTACCACTGGGGGCTGACGCTCGCGCGGCGCGATATGCCGAACGTCTGGCTAACCACTGACCGGGACTACGCTCGAAAGGCCTCAGGGCCCGATGATGGCGAGGGACTCGTCAAGGTTCCGGGCGACTTCCGTGAGCTCCAGGGCACGCTGTGGTTCCATGATCACCGCTTCTTCTTCACGGCCGAGAATGTGCACAAGGGCAACTTCGCTTTGTGTAATCTCTATAGCGGTCCGGACCGGGGCCGTGAGGACCTCGGTGACGGGATCAATCTGCAGCTGCCAAGCGGCACACAACTCGGATGGGGCAACACCGATTTCGATGTGAACCTCGCCATCACAAATCCCGCGTTCTCCCACGAGGGACAGCTATACTTCGATATCTTCGACATGGAGGGCTTCTTGGGCGACATGCTCTGCGTGAACGGCGCCTATTACCCCTATTTCGAAGTTCTGCCACGGCGGTACCGCTTCCGAATCTTGAATGCCGCAATGTCGCGGTTCATCAAGCTGGCCCTTGCAGTGAACAAGAGCTCGCGCTTTGGACAAGGCACGAAGGTGCCGTTCCACTTTATTGCGAACGACGGCAATTTCGTCGTGAACCCCATCGCCCTGACAGAGCTCGACGAGCAGGGGGTGGCAGAGCGGTATGATATTGTTGTTGACTTTGCGGCCTTCAAACCTGGCGACAGCATCTACCTTGTAAACCTGCTGCAGCAGACGGATGGTCGCAAGCCCGACAAGGCTCTGTCTGTCGGCGAGGCTCTCAAGGGAACCGGCAACGATCCCTGCGTCGGTGCCATCCTGGAGTTCAGGATCGTCAATTCCGTTCAGAGTGTGGATGATCCAACCAAGACCTACAATGCCAGCAATGCGCTCGATAAGGACCGAAGCACGGATTTCAGCAATCCCGATTGGGCCTCAGGCAGAAAGAGTCTGACCTCTCAGATTTCACTAGTCGCGCCTGTGCGGGAACGCATCATCGAGTTTACGCGGTCCGGGGGCGGTGACTCGCGTGACAAGTTCACAGGGCAGTGCACGCCCGACTGCGGTGACATCGAAGCCTTTCCGTGGTCAATCAAAGTGAACGGCCAGGCAGCACACTCGCTCAACGCCAATCGCATCTCGGCTCTGATTCCCAAACCAGGAGAAGTCGAGCATTGGACCCTGATCAACGGCGGCGGCGGATGGGATCATCCGATCCACCTCCACTTCGAGGAGGGAGTCACCATGGACCGGGGTGGGGCCTTCATTCCGGTAACGGAGAAACTCGTCAGGAAAGATGTGTGGCGTTTGCGGCCATCCGGACGCGTGAAGTTTCAGGTGCGGTTCGGGGAGTTCGGTGGAGCCTATGTGAACCACTGCCATAACACCACGCACGAGGATTTCGCGATGCTGATGCGCTACCAGCTGCTGACTCCTCCGCCAGGCGATCCGGATTTCGCCAAGACAGGAAGCCGGCCCCATTATGAGGTCTCGAAAACTCCTATTCCGACGCCAAACGGAGTGGTCTGGAAGCAGCCGGAGATCCTGCCCGAAGCAGATCCCAAGAATCGCCAATTCTTCGCGCAACCAGCCACCAAGGCTTAGAGTATCCAACCAGAAGGGTGGAGCCACCGCCCCTCTTGCAATGGTACCCACGTAGGGCGAATGACTGAAGGGATTCGAACATGCGACGTCATCATTTATTTATGGGCGTGGTTCTCGTGAGCCTGGCAGTCGCGGGCCTTGTCTCGGCAAAGGCGCAAACCTCTGTGTGGGGAAAGGACTATCTCCCCAACGTTCCAGTGATGTCCCAGAACGGCGAGCGGTTGCTGTTCTATGATGATGCCATCAAGGGCAAGATCGTCGTCATCAGCTTCATTTATACGAGTTGCAGGGACATCTGCCCTGTGGTCACGGCGCGGCTGGCCCAGGTGGAAGAGAAACTAGGTGCCGCGGTGGGTCGCGACATTTTCTTCGTCTCGATCAGCATAGATCCCCTCAACGACACTCCTGGCAAGCTCAAGGAATATGCGGACGCGTTTCAAGCTGGGCCTGGTTGGCTCTTCCTGACCGGCAAGCCAGAGGACATTGACCTCATCCGTTACAAGCTCGGCGACCGAAGCCGGAAACTCTCCGAACATCGCAATGAGATCTGGCTAGCGAACGATGCGACGGGGGACTGGGCGAGAGACTCCGTGTTCGGCGATATCGACTCGTTGGCGATGACCATCAGCGCGATGGATCCGTCTCAACGCAGTCAAATGGGCAAGACCGAGCAACCCGGCGGAGCGGCCGGAATCCCGCATAGTCCCGGAACGGTAGCGGGTGGAATGTTAACCGATCTGCCAGGCCAAGCATTGTTCATCAAAACCTGTGCCTCCTGTCACACGATCGGCCAGGGCGCCAAAGTCGGTCCCGATCTTAGCGGTCTTACCACCCGTAGGGCTCGCGAGTGGATCGTGAGCTACATCATGACCCCAGACAAAATGCGGTCCCAGAAGGATCGGGCGGCTCTTCGTCTTGCGGAACATTATCCAAGTGTGCGCATGCCCAATCTCGGCCTCTCAACGAATGATGCAACCGACCTGATCGCCTATATGGAGGCGATGTCCTACGCGGCTGCAGCCGATAACAAGAGCCGGACCGCGCATGAGCATGTGCACGTCCATTGAGATCACTCACTCAACTGAACTGACCACGAACTTAGCCTGCTCGGCCACGCTCTCTTGGTCACGTCAGTGTTAATCTCTCTGTAAGTCCTCATGCGGAGTGGACGGAAGTTGGCGCAGAATGGGCCGTGATGAGAGGTTTTTTCGTCACTCGTGGGATGTCCTTCCACCAAGGACGGACCACCTGTTCTGGCTCGCGCCCCACCTTCGTGCTTTCCTCTCTGGAATGGTTACCCGGCTGCCTTTTTGCGGTATTGTGCGCGTTGTTGAGCACCGTCTGCCCGGAGAATACATCCCGGCGTGCCGAACGAGGTAAGATGTGCCTTTTACAGCATGCGGGCGAACATCCGTGCAAGCTGGACTTGGCTGGAGCAACCGGTCTTTCGAAATACATGTCGAAGATGAGCGCGGATCGTGTTCACCGACACGGTCATTCGCTGTGCGATCTCGTTAATGCAAAGTCCCCCTGCGAAGAGTTCTGCCAGTTCTGCTTCGCGTCCTGACAGGTTGAACACGGCCGCAATGGCTTCTCGCCGGATAGGAATCTGCTCGACCAGGTCGGACACCAGAATCAAGGCGAGCGGTTGAGCGATGTATGCTTGTGCCGGAAGCACTTGAGCCGCATACCTGATGCAACCCCTCTGGTCCGGAATTCCTATTTCGCGTGGCCGTTGGTCTGGGCTTTGATCCTCATCATCCCGAGTCGTGACGGAGTGGATCAGAACCTGCAGTTTTCGCCCCACGCTCGATCGGTGAATGTGCAGGTATCCTTGACGCTCTTCGATCCCACAGCCTGCATCCAGGAAGCTACGGGCAGGCCTGTTGGCAAAGACAATCTTGGCGTAACCGTCGACGACCAGAACCCCCCACGGAACAGAATCCAGTATGGTGCCTAGATTCCGGGGCGAGTGCTGTGGGCCCAATCTCTTCGTCTTCTTTTCTTCAACTTCCTCAATCCACCAGTGGATTGAATTGTTCGGACGTGGATCAGGCTCGTGCTGTTCAGATGACCTAGATGGAGGCTCTGGGGTATCCGGGTTGGAATGGGCGTAAACCGGCGTGCTGCTGAAATAAATGACGGTCCCACTGATCAAAATTGCGGCAGTGATGGCGCGACCGTTCACGGCAGTATCCCCAATCAACCCGATCAGCGGACCACAAAACCGGATTTGGCGCCAGTCCGACGGCTTTGGGCATCAAGTCTGATCCCCGATCCGACCATGGTCTGACGAATCGGCCGGCAGAAGAGGTCCGGATACACTCGACAGGCTTTGGTGGAGACCGTCATCAGGCGGCTTGAACGAGTGGTCTGTGAAGCGCCGCGCTCACGGGCCGATCGGCATCGCGCGACCGAGATCGCCATTGCTGTTCATGTCCTCAACCGCATGCTTGAGCTTGGACGCCCGAAGTCCGTCCGCATCGTTTGAGCGAAAAGCATGGAGGGGGCCTAACTCGCTCACCATGTGATCCGGAAACACGCCCCCTCTCAGCCTATGATTGCCGGCCCGCGTCCGACCTGTCGGTGGCGGCCTCCATGAACGACCTCAACGCCCGTCAGCGACTGAGGTTCATCAGCACATCAAGTAGTTCAGAGCCCGTCTGGAAAACCTTCGAGTTGGCCGTGTAGCTGGTTTGCGCTTCGATCATGGCCGTGAGTTCGGCACCGAGGTCAACATTCGACCCCTCAAGGGCGCCCGACTGCACGGACCCGAAACCGCTCGTTTGCGCCAGGCCCACCTGATAGGTGCCCGAGGCGCCTGTCGCCTCATAGACGTTGCCGGCCCGCACCGCGAGATTGTCCGGGCTCGGCACGGTGGCGAGAGCAAGTGCGTAAACGCCGACCCGGGTTCCGTCCTCGTAGACCGCATACACGGTGCCGTCGGCTGAAAACTCGACGTCCTTCACATTGGATGGCGGGTTGCCATTGGCCGAGCCGGTGACGGTATAGTCCCCGGCAAGCTGGGTCATGCCCGTCATGTCGAGGGTAAACGGGCCGCCATTCGGAAGGGGGAAGGTGATCGAGGGCTCGCCAATGACCTGACCGTTGGCATCGAAGGTCAGAGTGTGGGGGCCAGCCAGGAGGGTTGCGTCGTGACTGACCGCGATGCTCCACGTGTTCACTCCGGTCTTGGAGAGGGCAAGATCGAGCCTCACAGGATTGCCGACGTTATCGAACACCTGAAGCGAGGATTGTTTGCTGACGGGCATGATATCGGTGAAGGTGCCCGTCACATCCGTCCCGCCGTTCAGATCCGTCGAGATCAGGGCCAAACGGCCGGTCACCGGATCTTTCGATGCCTCAATCCCGGTCAGGCTCCCCGCGACCGTTGCCGCATTGAGGGAAACGATCAGGGCGTCGACCGTTGTTTCCGCAGTGACCTTGAAGATCTGCTCTTCCCCGCCACCGACAGAAAACCTGATCTCATCGCCGGTTGTGAGGTTCGCCACCGGAAGGTTCACCTGTCCCCGAACGGCCGGGACCCCAGGTATGGCGGCGCCCTTTGTGAGAACTCCACCACCGTCCAAGTCGTAGAACGAGCTCGTGATGTTGGTGTTTCCCGTGATGTCGGTCGAGGTCAGCACGAGAGTGTCGGAACCGGGATCCTTGCTGGCCTGAAGGCCGCTGAGGGTGCCGCCGGCAACCGCGGTGTTGATTGCGGTCACCAGGTCGTCGACGCTCGTCTGCGTTGTGACGGCGAAGGTCTGCTCGGCCGCGCCACCAACGCTGAAGCGGAGTTGATCGCCCACCGTGAAGCCCGCAACCGGCTGATTGACGAAGCCGGCCTGCCCGAGGAGTGCCGGTGTCGGCGTGCCAACGGACACGACAGGCTGCGCGCCGAAGGGAAGGTTGCCCGTGAACACGCCCTCCGTCGATGCGCTCGCGCGCATGCCGAGGGATGAAAGGTTGATCGGGACGATGTTGTCGAAGCTGTTCAGGGCAGGGTCGGCCGGCCCATTGGCGAGGCTGTAGCCCATGAGCGTGAAGCCGGCCGCATTGACCAAATCCCCGCTGCGGCCGTCGATGACGAAATTGCCGGCGCGCGTCAGATAGGGCGAGCCTTTCGGATCCGCGACAACGAAGAAGCCATTTCCCGAGATGGCGAGATCCGATTGCGATGTCGTAAAGGCAATCGGGCCTTGATCCGCAATGTTGTACCGGACTGTGGAGAGCACGGAGCCTGAGTTGTAACTTCCCTCATTGGCGGCAGGAGCAGGGACGAGAACTCGGTCGTGGCACGCTTGTATCCGGTCGTGCCTGAATTCTGGATGTTTTCGGCAACCGTGCCGAGCTTGCTGGACTGGGCGTTCATGCCCGAAACGCCGCTGCGCAAAACTCCATAGAGACTCATCTGACACTCCTGAAAGGACGGCCCGGATCCTACGCGCGAGGCTTGCCTCAAGCTGGGGCCGGGGCCTGCGCTTTGGCATTTCGGTCAGCAGCCAGCGGTCAGGTTCGCTGTCCAGCCCTGCGGTGCGGGCGCGGCGACCCCAGGGCTCGATCCGCAAGCCGCGTCCGCCCCGCCCATGAGCATGACCGGCCCCGGCTGCCATGAACCCGTCAGCCGGCGAGGAGGGAGGGCTGAAAAGAATTCTAGGGAATGATGTACCGAATCGATTAACCTTTTCTTAACCATGACGGTTAAGCACGACAGGAGGCACAACCATGCAGATGCAGTCCAGCGAGGAGATCGAGGTCTCCGACTTCGACCTCGACCGCCTTGAGGCGGTCGCCCGCCAAGCGACCAAGGAGGCCTCGAAGCGCGAGAGGGCCGGTGCCAAGGCCTTCGGGGCCTTCGCGCGCCGGGAAGGCCTGGTCAGCGCGTGCAAGGGGCAGCCCGAGATGCTCCTGTGGGCAGTCAGGCAGGTCCTCGCGCAGATCGAGGCTCTCGCGCCGCAGCGGAAGATGCTCATCCGGGCCGGCCTGGAGGGTGAGATCGCGGCGCTGCTGGCTGACGCAGCGCCGGCGGCCCCGCGGGCCCGGGGTTTGCTGGTTGCCTTCGGGACGGAGCCGGCCGCGGCGACCGAGGCGGCCCTGGACGATCTGGGGTTCGTGCGCATCAGCGCGCCGGAGCAGGCGCCGCATTTCGTCGGCCGGAGCGATCCGCGCAGCCTCAAGCTGGCTGTCGACGGTGAGGCCTGCGAGATCTCGTCATACCGTCCGCCGGCCCGGCTTCCTGCCGGCCTGCCGCCGGCGCGGAAAAATTCCGATGAGCGGGAGGCCTTCCCCGCCAGCCTCGGCCTAACCGGGGTTCAGGCGGAGCCGGCCAACGTGGCTTCGGTCTCGCCCGAAGCCGCGAAGGCCTCGGCGGTGGCGCCGGAGGAGAAGTCCATGTCCGAGGTGGAAGGCGAGCGTTCGGATGCGGGCCCGATGCCGCCCGCTGTCGAGGGCGTCGTCTCCGACCCGCAGGCGAATTCGAGCCGGGCTGCCGAAAGCCCGGGCAGGGAAGAGCACAGGGATCAGGCCATCGCCTCCTTTCTCCCGAGGCTGCCTCCCGCGCGTTTCCTGCGTCCGTCTCCCGTGATCGGAGGGACCGATGCTCCCGACGCGACGCTGCCGGCCTGGAGCGAGCACGGGATTCTTGCGGGAGCAGCCGCCCCCTCCGAGCTCATGTCGGCCGATGGCACAGAAGGGTTCTGACGCGACCGGCGCACCATCAGGGTCGTTCCGGCTGAAGGCAGCTACGTCCAACACCTGAACCTGTCGCCGGGGCCAGATCGCGATCCGGCGGACATGATCGATCGCGTGGCCAAGCGACGCCTAACGAGAATCGGTAACCAAGATTTCAGATGCTCCGCCGGGGCAGGGGAATCTCGGCGGCTGTTAAGGTTTGGTTAAGGATGGCCTGCCTTAGGGACTTGCCAGAAGCTCGGCCATATATCAAGTTAGCCTTGTCGGAGGGACAATCCTCCGATGGCTGATCAAGTCGGCTGGCGACGCGGGTGGTGCCGCGCCGCAAGCCTGGCCATCAGTCGTCTCCTTAATCGACAAGGATCAGATAGATGGTTGACGCCTTCTACGCCGCGGGCGGCTGCCCGCGCAAGTGTGCTCGCGACGCGCACAACTCCACCCACATGATTTCCGAGGACACCGGCGCGCCGGTCCGGACGGACCCGACGCCGGCGGACCTGCCGCGGGATCTCGCCGCCTCCGGACATGCCACGCCGGAGGTGCAGGCCGCGCTGCTTTCCGCCGCCGACCAGAACGGCGGGGTTGTGGATCTCGACCGTCTCGTCGCCGCCATCCCGGACCATCCGCAGCCGTTAAGCGCGATCCTCAGCCTCGTCGATGCCGGCGTGCTGGCGCTGGACACCGCCGCTCCCTTCGGCGGCGACCTGCGCCTGTGGCGCACGGCCCTGTGAGGTCAGGCCCGAGCCGGCGGGCGTAAGGCCCGCCGGCGGCCGCTTCTTCCGACATCCTTCCCCTAACGCTTGCGCGCCGGCGCCTGCGGGCCCGTGCCTGCGCGCCCCATGGAGTTCACCCGTCCATGTCAGCTTCCGAAGCCTCCAAGACCCAGCCCGCCGACGACCTTCCCGATCTGTTCGGCATCGAACTCGAACGGCACGATATCCCGCCTCTGGATAACGGTCCTGCGAAGCGCACCACCCGCAAGGGCCGCAAGCCCAAGCCGGCCGCGGCCGTACCGGCGCATAAGACCTTCGCCTCCTCCATCGACCTGATCGCCGACCTCGCCTTGCATCAGGCTCTCGGCCGCGAGGGCGTGCGGCTGCTGCGCTCGGACAGCGCTCCGGTGGTGATCATCCAGGTGCCGGACACGGCCTGGATCGATCCGATCTCGGGCGCCGCAAACCGGCTGACCCGTAGTCGCGCCCATGTTGTGAACGCCAAGAGCATCGCAAGGCGCGACGAGGAGATGGAGCACACGCTGGCCCAGGCGATCCGCTACGGCCGGCCGCTGGTGGCGATCTCGCCGGATCCCGGCCGGCTCCTGCCATCAAGCCTACGGGGCGCGGCCGACCTGACCGTCGTGATCCCACCGCTCACGAGCCGGTTCGCCGGACGGGTCATCCGGCGCTGGTGCAAGGGCCCGGGCCCGTCCGATCTCAAGAACGGCGACGTCGCAGGCTTGACCATCGTCGACTTTGCCGCGGCCCTGAGGCCGGCATCGACTTACGAGCAGTCCCTTGAACGGATCCGGCGTGCCGTCGCCACCCGCCGGACTCCCCTGGTTCCGGCCACCGGTCCGTACCTGCATGAGCTCACGGGTTACGGGGCCGCACACGCCTGGGCCATGGCGATGGCCGATGACGTCGAGCGCGTGCGCAACGGGCAGGCCAAGCCCGAAGTGCTCGAATGGGCCCTGGTGTCGGGGCCACCCGGAACCGGCAAGTCCCAGTTGGCGATGGCCACTGCGCGCACAGCCAATGTTCCGCTGCTCCAGATTTCGATCAGCCAGCTGTTCACGTCGGGCAGCGGCCATCTTGGGACCGTCCTGCAGCGGCTCAATCTCTTTCGGGACGAGTTGATGCATGCGGCGGCGTATGGGCCGGTCCTCGCGCTGTTCGAGGAAGCGGATGCCCTGCCGAGCCGTTCCAGCGGGGACGGAGCGCACGCCGACTTCTGGGCCCCAGTCATCACGGCATGGCTTCTGCTCATCGACGAGGTGCGCGCGTCCGGGCTGCCGATTCTCCTCATGGCCACAACCAATCACGCGCAAGCGCTTGATCCCGCGCTGACGCGTCCGGGCCGATTCGACCGCCACTTCACGATCATGCCACCCTCCGATCCAAAGGATCTGATCGGGATCCTCCGTGTGCATCTCGGCACCGATCTGGCCGGCGACGATCTCGGCACGGTGGCGCGCCTGGGACTTGGCGCCACCGGAGCAGAGGTGGCCGGCTGGGTGCGCGGCGCCCGCCGGCGGGCCCGGCAGGCGAGGCGGGCGCTCCGCCTTGACGATCTCATGGCCGAAGTCGCGCCCCCCGACCGGCGCCCCTGGCCGGAACAGCAGGCCACGGCCCGGCATGAGGCGGCGCATGCCATCGTGGCCACGCGTCTGGGCATCCATGTGACCGCGGCCTCGATCCTCGCCGAAGGACAGCAGGCCGGCTGGACGCAGCTGCGCATGCCGAGCCGCACCCCCACCCGGGCACAGCTGGAGGCGCATGCCGTTGCACTCCTGGCGGGCCGCGCCGCCGACATGATGTTCGGCGACGGGCCTGACACGGGAGCCGCCACTGACCTGCGCCAGGCGACGGATCTCGTGGCGACGCTGCACGGCACCTTCGGTCTCGGCAGGACTCTGGCCAGCCGCATTCCGTCAAAGGGCGGGGACCAGGGCTGGATTGCGGATCCCGTCCTGTCCGCAACGGTCGAGGACCATCTCCAGGCGCTGATGCAGGTCGCCCACACCATGGTTGCGGCCGACCGCGCCGCCATCACGGCCCTGGCGGATGAGCTCCTGCGGGACAGGGTCGTCGACGCGGTCGCCATCCTTGTGACGGCGGAGCGCCACCGTCCCCGCTACCGGGTGCCCGCCGGCCGTAGGCCACCGGGATGAGATCCCGGTCGCCCCATCCCGCTTCCCGCACCCGTTCACCCAGCCAGTTCAGGACTTAACCCGATGATCATCCCGACCTCATCCCACCCCGCCATCTCCGAGGGCTTCTGCAGCAACATCCGGCATCCGGCCGGTCTGCCGTTCGACGTGCGCATCGTCACCTCGCCGGTGACCCCGCTGGTCCTGGGCACCTGCCTCGTCGACAACGTGAGGAGCCTTGTCGGCCTGTCGGAGATGCACGGGCCGGCAGCCTACCTCCACGTCGATCCCGACACCGCCAGGGCAGGCGAGACCGTCTTTGCGCCCAGGCGACTCCTGGCTCATGATGGCGCCCCGCCGTTCGAAGGGGTCGAACAGGTAATTATCATCCGCTCCCAGGATCCTTACTTCGGAAAAGATGAGGTGATGTTGTTGCAATCTGCCCTGGCGGCTGGCATCGCCGCTGCCGGGCGTTGCACCGTCATCCAGGGGACGGGCCATCCCTCCGTGCCGGTTCAACCGGGCCAGCGCGCGCTGCTGCGCCGCTGGATGGCCGACCTGCGCCTGCTCCTGATCGGCTGCGGCTTCCATGGCCTGGAGCCGGTGAGCGCCGCGGAACTCTGCCGATCCGGTCCGACGACGGGCTTTTCGGTGGCTGTCCCGCATGAGCTGCTCGACGGATCGAATGTCCAGCGTTACCGGATCGAGCGGGACGGCATCCGCGCCGAGTGCTCCCGCGTCGGGCCTTGGACGATCCTGCACCGGGGCTCGACCCTGCGGCCCAACCCGATCGAATCCTACCAGGTCGGTCTGGCCGAGAAGCGCAAGGCGCTGACAGCGGAGGGAATTCTTGTGTCAGGGAGGACCGAGCGGGATCCTTTCACGCTCACGGCCGACATCGCCGTGCCGTCGCTGACGAATGCGAGCCGGCTGGTGCTTGGGAACAATTCGGGGCCTGACGCCTGGCAGGAAGTGGACGCGGGACCCGGTCGGTGACGCAGGCCGGTCGCGGCAGCCCGTCGCCGTTCCCGCCCGGGCCGGATTGATCCGTAAGCTGTGGCTTGGCCCGTCATGGCTACCACGAGCGGGATGGTCCCGAAGCCCGACGAAGAAGGACAATCCCGAGGATAATGGAGCAGGGCGGATTCCTTCCTCTTGGCCTGTCAGCCTATCGCTGGGCATGGAATTGCCGGGGGCGAGTCTCGCCGGCGGAGCGGATCCTCCTCGAAGGATCAGCCAAATGGGTCCGAGGAGGGCCTGAGCCACGGCCCCGATGGGGAGCGCCATCGTGCCCCCGTCGTACGCGGCGCGGCCGTTGCCGCCGCGGAGCGCTCACTCTCAGGTGGATCTCCACCGGCTGTTCAATGCGCCAACCGGGTCTGGCGAACGCACGTGGTTTCTGCCGGATGGGCCGCAGCTGTTCCGATCCGGCCGCTTCCCGCGCGGATGTCACGTCATATGCGGAGCCACCGGCCGCGGCAGATGCCACCCTGGCTTGAAGATGTGGCACCGCCGCTCCGGGTGCTGTTCCGCCGCCGGGCCCGGGTCATCTTGACCTTGCGATTGCCCCACGCTCGCATGTGTCACCAGCCGCCCGTTGCGACCCATCCGGCGCAGGCTTTCCCTGTCGGCCGGTCGTCAAGCATCGCGCCGATCCTCCTGATATAGCCGAACGCGATTTGAGAGCGCGTTCTTCGCGCCGCGTCGCCGCAGGTTCCGGTCCGGCGAGCCTCCAGGTTCCAATCCGGACTTGCCTGCATGGAGGGCTTTGGGCACGAGGCCACCGGTTCCTGGGACGCGAGGGCGGGGTATGACACGCCATGGCGGTACGCCGCAAAGTGGGAAGTCTTTATGCCGGCAAAGTCGGAATGGCAGCAGTCCCCGGTGTCGGGCTGGCTGCTTCCGGGGGCAGCCGAGGCACCGGGAGCCAGCCGTCAACCTGCCGTTTCGCAGGCCGGAAAAACGATTCATAACCTCGGAAAAGCGATTCAGACCCTTGGAAAAGCGTTACCAGCCAAGCTCGGAAAAGCTTTAGGCTCGCTTGGAAAAACGTTTCAAAGTCTAGGAGTAACGGGGGGACAGAGGCCCCCCTCGTCCGTTACTAGGATAATATTCAAGTGGTGCCGATGGTCGGATGGGGTGGCATGGAGTCCAGGCGGATCGATCATCCGGTGCCGATTGCCCGAGAGAGATCGTCCTCCGCCCACGCCTCTCGGTTCGGGAAAACCTGGGGTTCATGGGCAGGATCGCAGGTCTCCGACAGAGCTGGGATCCCCGGCAGGGTGCTGAGGGTCATGGCTGCGGCCCGGATCGAGGTGCGGACCGGTCTCGTCCGCCATCACGCCGGCGGTGACCACAGCGGGGAGGGTATACTGCGGCGGCCCTACTCGACGAGCGCTTGGTCAGGGTCGATGCGGAGGCTCACCTCCCGCTTCATCGAACGCTGCGGGATCTGCGGATCAGGGGCACGACCATCCTGCTCACGACGTAGGATCCCGACGAGGCGTGGGCTTCGTCGGATCGGGTCGGCATTCCGGCTTCGGGCCGGGGCGCTTTGGCCATGATCGGGCAGATGCGGTCGCGCCACGGCAGGCGCGGCCTAAAGAAGCGTCCGCCCAAGATCGTGGTCGTGACTGGGACGATTGCGAATGGGCCCTGCCGCTTCTCCTTTTAACCCGCTGTGCCAGGCGGGAATGGTGTCCGACATCCAGGCAGACGAAAACCCGGAGCGGTTCATCCGCGCCGCGGAGGACAGCGAGCGGATCATCTCCTGCCGAATGTTGGAGTGAACGCCGCAGGCGGAGGGTACATCCCCGACATCGCGGATGATGAAATCGACCCTCCCGATGATGCCGCTATGGCGGCGGAAGCGGAGGCGGCGCGGGAACCTATGTTCAGTCTGATGGGCGCTCCTTCCCGGGAGGAGAACCCGACGAGCCGGGCGAGAAACGGGACGATGACTTCGTTAACGACAGCGACCCTCCCTGGCCAAGCGGAGCAACGCTTTCGTTGCGGATGATGGCGTCCCCGATGGAGCCTTGCACCGCCAGGCGATCAGCTTGACACAGGTCAGATCGACGTTGCACAGATCTCCTGAGGACAGGGAAGAGGGTCCGGGCGTGCGGCGTGAGCGACCCGGTGGACGGGTCAGCCTTTCGCCATGATCTTTGCCCAGGCCCTGGTGAGGAGGATCATCATGCGACGCTCGCCGGCTTGCGTCCTCCAGGCGGTTGCCGCGCTGTCCGGGCTCATGCTCCTCCCGCCCCCGCTCCAGGCTGAACCACGCACCGCGTTCTATGTCACGAGCCGGAGCTGCCAAGCCAGCGGCCTTCTGTCTGTGGAAGAGTGCCTCAACGCCTTCGCCAACGCCGAGGCCGAGTATTTCGACGGCGCGCCGGTGTTCAACCGGCAGGACGAGTGCGAAAAGCTGTTCCGCCGCTGTGTCATCAGCTTCGCCGAGCCCCCGGACCCGAAGGCGCTTCGGTATGCTCCGGTGATGAAAGGCGTGCAGGTGAGCGTGACCTCCGCGCGTGACCGCACGGCCGTTCCGGTCCTCGACGGCAGCCATCCCGCCGTCAGCTTCAGCCGGCGAACCGTCATGGAGCGTCAGGATGACCGCTCGCCGGTCAAACGGCAGGACGTCCAAGTGGGCTGGGCGGCGGTGCAGCGGCCATCGGAGGAACCGACATGGGTGCTGCGGGGCCGCGTGGATCCTCCGGACCAGGAAGCATCTGTGCCGGCGCATCCGGCCCTGGCCCTTGGGCTCATGGACTGGTGCCGCCGGTTCTGTGGTGCGCTCCCGGCACGCGGCCACCGGACGGCCGGGCCGGACGCCGGGCTGTTCGCGCCGCGCCCGGACCCAGGCGCGCAAGCTTATGAGGTGGTCGATCCGCGCCAGTTCAGCAGGCCGAAGACCCCGGCATCGCCCCCGCTGCCCCGCTTCGTCCGGCAGGAGTGAGCGGATCCACGGCCTGGACGCTGATCACGCGACCGGCCGCATGTCCTCCCCGCAGGGATCCGCACACCAAAAGGCACTGCCGGATGGGTACGCTGGCGGGATGGTGAGGTCCGCATGGCGCCCTGGTGGCGAGGGCGCGAGAAGCCGTTCGGCCGGGCTTGCGCCCCTTCGCGTCCGGTGTTCGATGGCCGTGGGGGAGGCGTTCTGCCTTGCTGTAGCGCGTGCCATGGCCGACACCAGCCTCACCCCGCCGGAGGCCTTGATCAGGCAGGCGCACGGGCGGGGATCGCAGGCTACACGGATCAGGACACCTCTGTGCACCCTGCTCCTCCGGTCGAATTCACCGAGCCGCATGACGTTCTGCCACGGAGGGACCACGACGGTGTCGCACCATTTGGTGTCCTGATTCCCTCTGATCCGCAAGAACCAAGGTCCGGCTTTGAGACCCAAGCGGCGCGGCGCCCTAA
This sequence comes from Microvirga arvi, assembly GCF_016892765.1. Classification (GTDB taxonomy): domain Bacteria; phylum Pseudomonadota; class Alphaproteobacteria; order Rhizobiales; family Beijerinckiaceae; genus Microvirga; species Microvirga arvi. The sequence continues at coordinate 173,597 of NZ_JAFEMD010000004.1, read as the reverse complement.
AGGATCTTTAAGTATAAACGTTGCCGTCGATACCGGTGCCTCCCGAATGCCGAATTTGTGATAGCTCAGTGAGCTAATCTTAGGCGATAGTGATTCCCGGCATCGGGCTGTTGGGGGACAGCATGACGGACGAGGAGATCGAGGCCGTTGCAGCAGAGCTTGCAAAGGTTGGTGGCGTAGCGTGGTATCCGGGACGCACACAGGGATCGCTGCTGAGGGGAGTGGGCGAACGCTACAGGGATCGTGCCCGGGTGGCGATTGCCGCCTTGGAGCGCCTGAGAGCCCGGAGGGAGGGGGCCAACCCATCTAAAGGATCAGCCTCGGAAGCTCCCTTAGCTGGCGAGAGACCAGACCTGCCTTCCAGGGACACCCTCCGGGTCGAAGCAACCGTGGTGTACCGCCCGCCCGGGGACAGACGCGCAATCCACTGCCGGATCAAGGAACTGCGGGAGGATCGGGCCTATCTGGTGCCATGCTCCCAGCCGGGCATCGGCTGGGTCGGATTGGACAACCTGCAACTCCTCTCCGAACCATCCCCGAAGAAGGCGGAATAAGGAGCCAAACCCCGAACGGCGGTCGTCGCCTCCACGGGAAGCTTTGACTTGCCCCTCCGTGCCGTCATCACCGATGAAGCATGACCTGCGGATTTACAGCCCGCTCGTTGGCCTGTCCATGCGAGGGTTTGTACTCCTCCGCGGAACCGCTCGGGTGGGCAGGAGAATAATTCGCCCAAAGGGTAGGGCACGATCCTGATTTAGGACCATGCAGAGCCAGCTATGCCTGCCTGGGGATACGGCGGCTTCAACTGGCGTTCGGGACCAGATGGGGAGGCCGGGGACGAGCTCAGTTCCCAGCCTTCCTCCGCATCCTTACGAACAACCCTTTTAGGCGGCGACCGGCTACGCACCATTCGGCCTTTGCAAACCATCCAGACGTGTTGCCGGGAACGAAGCGGGGCAGGCTGCATTGACCCGGTACGAAGACCCCAGTTGCCCCTTGGTCTTCGCCCCTTCCGAGCCCCTCACACCCCACCGTGAGGGGCTTTTCTCGGGCCGAGCTGAAAAGTCGCGGCACTTTAGGAATAAAGTGATCTCCCGTGGGGTACGGCCATTGCTCTGAACACAGGTGGCCCGAACCGGGCTATGGTCTTCAAGCTTGGCTTTAAATTCCAATGTTGCCCCTTGAACTGAGCTGAGCGGGGAGAGGATGTTCAACATCCCCCGAACCCCATCCTCTCCCCCTTTTTTGGCCAAAGCGTTCGCCCGTATTCACGCCTCTTCCAGGGCCTGCCGGAGGGCAGTTTTACTGGATAGACGCGACAGCGTTTCAAAAGTCGCCGCGAATACACTCCGAACAGTTCGGAACAGGTTCGATACTGAGGCTTATGTGAAATTGTGCGGTCAGTTCGACGTGCGCTGGTGCGGCAGCATAGGCCATCCGGCCGAATGTTATTCAAGACGCGAGGCTGGATGGCGGGGTTCACCTGAAGGAGACCCCGTGAAGCCCCAAAACCGCGACGGGCTCGCCAAACACCAGAAGCTGGAGGCGATCAACGACCGGCTCGCCCGGCATGACCGGACCATGCTGGTTACTCTGCTCCTGGTCGTCCTGCTGAATGTGGTGCTCCTCGCCCTGCTGGCCTATCTCCTCCTCGGCCACGACTGAGCACCAGCTGCTCATCGTTCCCTGCGGCCGCTTCCGCTCCTTCGATGGCGCCTGAGCCCTGGTCGGGTTTTTCGAGCTGTCGAGTTCGGGATGGTTCCGGACCAGCTGCTCCCGGTCCCTGGCCAGGTTGTCCCAGGTTCTCGCCATCTCCAGAAGCTGTTCGCGATGCTCCCCCTCCGGGACCTGCTTGGCGAGGACCCGGCATTCCTCGGCGTGTTTTCTGTATTCGGCTGCGGTTTTCCCGATTGAGGCGCCCCCCGTAAAGCGGAGCCCTTTATGGCCCGCGATAGCGGAACGGCAACTGCTTCTGCCCGGCTTGGTCGTTCCTCTCACCCGCACCGGAAAACTGCGAGGCTTGCTTTCGGGTACGTCCAAGAAGGGCGCTCGCTCGGCACGAGAGAGTGAACGGCACCTGCTGAAGGGGGCGACCGCTAGGGGATCAGATGGACTGGGCCGAGGCTCCATATCATCGACCCGGCTGAAGCCACGCCGGTCAGGAGCAGCGAGCCCAGGAAGATCACCCCGACAGGGAGGCGCCAGTGTGCCCGCGAGAGGCGCACCGCTTCCTTGTGGTCGGTCATACGGTCAGGATTTGCACCCATGGGACTCCCCTTCGAGCCAGCATGCAACCTAAAGTACTACTCACAACGGCTGGCGTTTTAAGGCAAAAGTGTGAACGCCAGGCTGTTAAACTGCCTCACAAATCCCGATGGCCCTGCCGTCGCTTAGCGCTGGCGCAAACGGGGGCATGGCCCGCCTCGACCTTGGCTGCGAACTCCTCAACCTCCTCCTGACCGTCGGCGCCGATCGGGCCGCAGCGGCGCACGAGGCGGATGGTCCCAAACAGATCCCGTTCAATCATGAGGCTATGGAAGTACTGAATGCTCCGCTCCGGATTGATCCGGTGCATAACCAGGTGGTGCTTGATGGGAGATCGGAGAACGTCAGGCATCCAACTCCTGGCGCTGCCCCAGCCGCTTTTGCGCCTCCGACAGCATCAGGTGCCAATGGAGATCCACGTCCCGGTTGATGCGCCTCTGGCGTTCCTCGCCCTTTAAGGCCGGGTCCCAGCCTGACTTGAGGATCGTCTGGCGCAGCATCTCACGCGCCAACGCTTCGACGTCGTGGTCTCGGGTCGCTGTCATTCCCTGCCCCGCGAATCTTGTTGGTCTCGTCCCAGCGTCTCCCATGCCGGCCCTGCCGAAAAGCCCCTTCCGGTCTCTTTCGAGCGTTTTGGGATCTTGATTCAGGCTCAAAGGCCAACGGGAGAATGCCGCTTTCCCTTCCTCTCCTAGCCTTTCGATCCGTGCGATGTGCGAATCTGCACCCGTTCGCGGCCGGAGCCATGACCGGCATTCCTTTGACAGGATCCGGATCTCGTTTGGTTGGTTGATCCAAGGGCTCCGCCGCCTCCGATCAAAGCGGACCAGTCCAAGCGCTCCACACTCCCGGAGCGCGTTTCTGACCGTGGTCCCGGAGACGCTCGCGAGCGCGGCGAGGTCGGCGACGGTCGGGCTGCTGCGCCCGTTCGCTCACCTCGACCGCCACCACGACCAGAACCGCCTGCTCTGCCAGAGTGAACCTTGCTGCGAATTCGGGTGGTGACCGGCCTGCGGCAGCCCAAGAGCGGCGTCTTTCCATCAAGGCAGACACGGAGGCTTGGAGCCTGCGCCCCGCTGTACGGACTTGTCCAGGGCTGGAATGGCTACCCTGGTGTTGATGAGGCAATCCAGTCCTTCGGCCGCGGGCTCTGTGATCCGCCCAGCCATAGACTCAAGGCGCTTGAAATCCCTCAAACATACGAAGGCGAGCCAGCGAATCGACAGTCCTCTGCGTAGCCGCTCTGAGGAGAGCAGCCATGCTCCGCCGGGGTACGGCCCTTGCCCTGGTGCAGAGAAATCCGGAGCCAGCTATGGTTCCTTGGCCTGGCGGTGCGCTGCCCCCATCGCTCTGAACAGGCGCACAGGGGGCGAGAAGCTGCGGTTCTCGCCCCCTGTCCACGAAAAGCTCCCGTTCCGGCAACACCCCTTCTCCGAACGTCCATGGAATGGGATCGAGCGATGCCGCACACGTTCAACCCAGGTGACCGCGTTCTCTTCAATCCTGAGGCCAGACCCAGCGACTTGGGTTTCTTCAGCCTCATCACAGTATGCGATGACACGACGGGCGAGGTCTGGGAGGTTGTATTCAAGCTACAGCCATCGGAGGGCAGATGCCAGTCCCGCATCCAAGCCCCTCAGGACGGTCGCAAACGCATTGCAACGGCGTCTCAATTGAGACCGGCCTATGAGTCATAGGATTTCCGGGCGCCTTCACTGATTTTGCAAGGGATGTTGGAGAGGAACTTGCACCTGCGGAACGCTTTCGGCCCATCCCATAAAGCGGCTTTATGAGGAATTCGTCGCCCTTATACGGGCACCGGAAGCCCAAAAGAGCCATACATAGGTCTGGCGCAATCCGCTAAACCGCTCACCATGACACTGAAAGTCTTCTTCCGCTGGGTGGCCTGGCTGCTCGTCCTCCCGTTGCGGTGTTTACAATTGCGCCGATCGAGTTTCGGCCCGTCACTGCGGCACCGGTCAGTCTGGAGCGGTTTACCGCCTTTGCCGCTATGGGAGCCGCGTTTTGCCTTGGCTATCCGAAACACCGCCTCCGCATTGTGGTGCTGCTCACCCACCCTGAAGTTGTGGTTGACCCCAGCACACCCGTTCCCCGGTGGCACCTGTCGGATGGGGGTATCCATCGCATGCGGGCTTTTGCTGCTTTGTACGATGGAGGCCAACCCTCTGCCGTCTGGGCGAGCGCCGAAACCAAGGCGATCGAAGCGGCCGGGATCCTGGCGGGCCACTTCGGACTTCCTGTCGGCGTTCATCATGGGCTGCACGAGAATGACCGCAGTGCCACCGGGTTTCTTCCGCCCTCCGACTTTGACCGAATGGCGGATGCATTCTTCGCGAGACCGGAAGAGAGCGTGCAGGGATGGGAGCGCGCGGTTGACGCCCAAGCCAGAGTGGCAGCCGCCGTGGATGAGGTCCTTCAGGATTTTTCAGGTGAGGGCATCGCGGTTGTCGCGCATGGCGGGGTTGGGACGCTGCTGATCTGCAAGTATCTTCGGAGTGCCGATCAGTCGGATCGCGGATCAACCCTTCCAGGGACATTTCTGGGCATTCGACGTTGCGACACGCCATGTGATCCACCGATGGCGTGAGATTGCTCCCCGCTGAAACAGGGCGTTCCATGCTGAGGATGGCAGAACATTCCACATCTGCGGCGTTCGCGGACACCGGATCATATCGCCAGATGGCTCCTATGGCATGGACCAAATGCCTAATACTATTGCTGAGCGTCAGTATCCGGATGGCAACTTCCCGCAGGTTGTAGCTTCCCGTTAGTTATAACACCAGGACCCTGGGTCCAGGTTGTCAAATGGCCGAAGAGCCTGTCGGATCGAAGAGGCGTACCATGTTCAAGCTTGCCCTGGATGGCTTGCTCGTCGGCTTTGTGTTCCATGCCGTGTTGATCATGGCGATCTGAGGCAGCGCAGAGGATCGACGTTCACCTCATTCCGCACTGGCTGTTGCGCGAACCTGCGCCGCAATCAGGCACCATGGACCAAGGTTGGGGCGATTGTCGGACCAAAGACAGATCTCAACCTTTTTGCTGCCCCCTACTGTGGGGATGACCGCTGCGTGTTGATCCTTGTATGTGCGGTCGGACCGCCGGAGGCAGCTCCCTCTGCCTCCGGCAGTCTTGGCGCCTCGTCGCTGATGATGAATTCCATCCAACGGCCGATGGGAAATCGTGGGGCCGGTTTCGCGTGAGGCTCCCGTGGGACTCCAAAGAAAAAGGCCACTGCGTCCAGTGGCCTAGAGTTAGAAGCCTGGGCGCTCGCGGAGCCCTGCAGGGCAGCAAAGGTCGCGGCGCTTCGACCTCATCCCTTTAGGCATCGAAGCTGGCGTGAGGCTTGGCTCGGTCAGAGATCGCTCGCACGTCTGCCTGCGGCCATAATAAAACCCCCCAGCCGAGAGGTAGGGGCTCTCAGCCAAGGCGATCTCCACGCGTGGCGGCGATGGTGATGATCGGCTGATACGCGACGCGCCCGGTACAGGTACCCTGGAACGGCGAGGGGGACCTTCCCTAGCGGCTCCGGAGCGGTTCCAGACCGGGCGCTACGCGGAATTGCGCGGCTAATTTCCAAATTGGTGTCAGACTTTCGTCCCTTTCAGAAGCTCCCTCGACCGGGCTAACAATCTGTCAATCATAGATGGGGCAACCGTTCATGAACCAGATAACCAGCACGCCTGAGACCTACGTCAATCTCGGGCCGGGCGATCCGGCCCCCTGGTTCAAGCAACGATCCCCCAGCAACCCGCGGTATTCCTTCGACATGGTGGCGGGCCGCTACGTGGTGCTCTGCTTCTTCGCCAGCAGCGCCGATCCTCGCAGCCGGGCGGCCTTGGATGCTGTCGTGAGGCATCGTGCCTTGTTCGACGATAAGCATGCCTCCTTCTTCGGGGTCAGCATGGATCCCAAGGACGAAAGCGCGGGGCGGGTGCGCGAGAGCCTGCCGGGGCTGCGCTTCTTCTGGGACTTCGACGGCACGGTCGGGCGGCTCTATGGCGCATTGCCTGTCAACGCACAGCCCGGAAGCGGTCCCGTCGCCGTGCAGCGGCTTTGGATGGTGCTCGACCCGACGCTGCGGGTGCGGGCGGTATTCCCCTTCCGGCCGGATGGCAGCGATATGGATCAGGTGTTCGCCTGCCTGGGCAGCCTGCCGCCGCCGGAGCGGTTTGCCGGGTTCGAGATCCCGGCCCCGATCCTGATCATCCCGAACGTGTTCGAGCCTGAATTCTGCCGCCGCCTGATCGGCCTGTACGAACAACATGGCGGCCGGGAGTCGGGCTTCATGCGCGAGGTCGACGGCAGGACCGTTACAGCCCACGACCCGAACCATAAGCGGCGCAAGGACTACAGCATCGAGGATCTGGCGCTGATGCGCCAGATCCAGCAGCGCATCATCCGGCGCGTGAACCCGGAGATCGAGAAGGTGCACTTCTTCAGGCCGACCCGCATGGAGCGCTACATCGTCTCCTGCTATGCGGCGGAGGACGGCGGGCATTTCCGGGCGCACCGGGACAACACCACCAAGGGCACGGCCCATCGCCGCTTCGCGGTCTCGATCAACCTGAACAGCGATTTCGAAGGCGGCGAGGTGAGCTTCCCGGAATACGGCCCGCGCAGCTACAAGGCGCCGGTTGGCGGAGCCGTGGTGTTCTCGTGCCCGCTTCTGCACGCCGTATCGAAGGTCACCGTTGGACAGCGTTATGCCTTCCTGCCTTTCCTCTATGATGAAGAGGCGGCAAAGGTGCGAGAGGCCAATAGTCCATCTCTGGAAGGCAGCGAGCCCTATGAGGCCAGTTCTGCGCCTGTCGGCCTTCACCCAGCGGACCACGCCGGAACAGAAGGACGGTGAGCATGATCGCGGCCGATCTGCTGAAGGATCGGCGCCCGGGCGTGCAGCATCATTCGGTGCGTGCCGCTTTCACGGTCGGCGACGAGAGCGGGAGCGTCTCGGCGATCTCAAGCTGGTCCCGGGCATGCCCGTGGAGGGGCTGATCCAAAACGGGCTGCCGCACGGTGTTCTCGAACCTGAGGAAACCGGTCGCCGACAATATGGCCAAGGCTGTCCGCGGTGAGTGGCCGCCGAAAAGGATCGGGGCGCCGAAGGCCCGGTTCTTGTTGTCTCAGCTGATCGTGGCGATGCTCATGTCCCCGTGTTCGGACAGGCGCGGTCCGAACTGGGACGTGCTGATGGTCGGGCGGCCGGTGATGAGTTCCGCGCAACGGCTTCCGAGCATCATGGCGGGCGCATTGGTGTTGCCCGCATTGATGTTGGGCATGGCCGAGAGATCGCAGACCCGCAGGTTCTCGATGCCGCGGAGGCGAAGCCTCGAGTCGAGAACCGCCATGGGATCGCTCGCCCTGCCCATCCGGCAGGTTCCGCTCGGGTGATAGTTCGTTTTCACGAAGCGGCGGCAATGCTTCATGATCGCCTCGTCGCTGAGGTCGTTCGGATCAGGAATCGAGACGCGCTCGATCCGCTCGGCCAGGGGCGTGGTCTGGAAGGCCCGGATGAAGAAGCGCTGACCATCGATCATCGACCGGGCGTCGTCGGGATGACTCAGCAGATTGGGTGAGACCAGCGGCATGTCATCCGGATCTGCGGAGCGCAGGCGAACGTACCCGCGGGATTTGGGCTTGACCACGACCGTCGTGATCGTCAGGCCATAAGTGTCCTCGACGAGGTTGAGCGTATCCCGGTCCAGATAGACGATCGGCACACAGAACGCCTGGATCGTCGGCTCGCCGTCAGGGTCGGTCGGGTTGACGAAAGCGCCGGCCTCGACACCCGCCGAGAGGATCGGGCCTGAGCCGAAGAGGCGGAAATGGATGCCGTTGAGGAGCATCCGCCAGCCGACGCCCTGCTTGTAGTAGCCGTAGGGCCCGTTGGCCTTTGCAATGATCGGCACCTCCGGGTGGTCGATCAGGTTTTCGCCGATGCCGGGAAGGTCGGCGATGCAGGCGATGCCGTGCTTCCGCAGCTGGTCGGCAGGGCCTATCCCCGAGAGCATGAGAAGCTGCGGCGTGACGAGGGCTCCGGATGCGATGATCACCTCGCCATCCGCGTAAACCTGATGGTCCATGCCCTTCGCGTCCCGATAGGTGACACCAATAGCGCGTCCGTTTTCGATCTCGATCTTTCGTACCCGCGACTGGAGGCGGATGACGAGGTTCGGATTGTCCGCGAGCGGGGCGAGAAAGGCATAGGCCGCGCTGCTGCGTCGGCCACGGCGGTTCATGAACTGATAGAAGCCGACGCCCCTTTGCTTGGGGCCGTTGAAGTCCGGATTGAAGGGTTCGCCAAGAGCCTGGATGGCCTGAACGAACCATCGCGACATGTCGTTGATGTGGCCTGGGTCCGACACCAGGAGCGGTCCGTCCGCGCCGTGCAGCTCGTTGTAGAACCTGTTGTTGCCCTCCATGGTGCGAAAGTGGGGCAGAACATCCGGCCAGCTCCAGCCCGGATAGTCGTTATCCCCATGCAGCATCTCGTGCCACTCGTCGTAATCGGACGGTCGGCCGCGCATGTAGACCTGCGCGTTGACCGAGGAGCCTCCACCCAGGACATTGGCCTGGGGGATGTCGTGCACGCGGCCGTCCAGGTGCTCCTGCGGCACCGTATGATGATACCGCATGTACTTGCTGCCATTGATCATCTTGAAGATGCCCGGCGGCATGTCGAGAAGCGGATGGCGATGGGAATAGCCGCCCTCGAGCAGCAGCACACGCCTGCCTTCGTTGACGAGCCGTGCGGCGGCCACGGATCCCGAGGAGCCGCCGCCGACGACGATGTGGTCAAAACGCTCTTTCATGCCTGCATCCTGCTTCAAGTGCACTGGAGGAACTTCGATACCTCAGGCCCTTATCTTTTCGAGGCCCTTCCAGTCGAAGGCGATGCCGTGACCGGGACGGTCCGGCGCCAATGCGAAGCCATCCTGAATCGTGAGGGGCTCGGCAATGTAGCGCTCAAGACCGAAGCCGTGGGCTTCGAGGTAGGAGCGGTTCGGGCAGGCGGCGAGAAGATGCACGGTGACGTCGTGGGCGCCATGGCTGGTGACCGGAAGATTGAACGCCTCCGCCAGATGGGCGATCTTCATGAAGGGGGTGACCCCGCCGCAATTGGTGACGTCGGGCTCCGGATAGGTTACCGCGCCGCCGGCCACATAAAGCTTGAACTCCCAGAGCGTCCGCAGGTTCTCGCCGGCCGCGATCGGCAGCCCACCCTCCCGCACGATGCGGGCATGACCCGCCGGATCGTCGGGGATGGTTGGCTCCTCGAGCCAGGTGAGGTCGAAGGGCTGAAGAGCACGCGCCGCACGAATGGCGCCATCGACGCTCCACTTCATGTTGGCGTCGACCATCAAGGGGAAGCTGGCGCCGAGGTGCTCGCGCATGGCCTTCACCCGCTCCACATCCTCGAACAGGTTGGCGCGGCCGACCTTCATCTTGATGGCGCGAAACCCTTTTCCGAGATTGTCGTCGGTCTGGCGCAGAAGCTTGTCGAGGGGGAGTTCGAGATCGATCCCGCCCGCATAGCAGGGCACTTTGGAATCGAAGCCCCCGAGAGCCTTCCAGAGCGGGAGGTTGGCGCGCTTGGCCTTGAGATCCCACAGGGCCATGTCGAAGGCGGAAAGCGCCAGGACCGTCGGCCCGCCGCGCCCACCGTAATGGAGAGCCCACCAGGCCTTGTGCCAGAGACGCTCGATCTCGTCGGCCTCTTCGCCGTCCATGATCTCGGGCAGTTCGCGGGCGAGGATCGTGTCGATGGCGGCACCGTTGCGACCGACCGTGAAGGTGTAGCCGACGCCCTCGGCACCATCGGCATCGCGGATGCGCACCGTGTTGAGCTCGAAGGCTCGCATCTCGCCATGCATGGAATCGGTCAGGACGGTCGGCAGCGGGATGCGGTAGAAGCCGGGTTCGATGGAGGTGATCCGGGGCATGATTGTCCTTCTCGATGATGGAATGCGTCGCCGTCAGGCAGCCTCTTCCGCGCGCATGCTCAGCCGGGCCTGAATGGCGACGACGAGCAGCAGGAAAGCACCGCGGATGACCGACTGCCAATAGGCTGAGAGGCTGATCCAGCCGAGGCCGTTCTCGAAATTCAGGATGTTGAAGATCAGGCCGAGGAGGAGCACGCCGGCGAGTGTCGAGCCGACGGAGCCGACGCCGCCGGTCAGGAGCGTGCCGCCGACGACCACAGCCGCGATGGCAAACAACTCCCAGCCGACACCCTCGATGGGCTGCCCTGCGCCGAACTGCGCGGCGAGGATCACGCCTGCAAGGCCGGCGAGTCCGCCGCTCGCCAAGTATACAAGCGCCTTCACCCGCTGAGCCGGCAACCCCATGAGGCGGGTCGCATCCTCGTTGCCGCCGATTGCAAGCACGGTGCGCCCGAACGAGGTCAAGTTGAGGACAAGAGAGCCGAGAAGATAGGCGATCAGGGCAATCCACGCCGGAATGGGAAAGCCTAGGAAATCGCCCTGACCGAGTTCGACGAAGCCCGATTCATACGACACGGAGACGGACTGGTTTCCGGCCAGAAGCAGCGCGCAGCCGCTCGCCGCCAGCATCGTCGCCAGGGTGGCGATGAAGGGCAGGATGTTGAGACGTGTGATGATGAAGGCATTGCAGGCGCCGACCGCCAGCCCCGCCGCCAGCCCTCCGAGCAGTCCGGGCACGACGCCATAGGGGGAGAGCAGGGCGGCGACGACACTGCCGAGGGCTGCCGTCGACCCTACCGAGAGATCGATGCCGCCGGTGATGATGACGAAGCACATCCCGAGCGCCACCAGCGCGAACATGCTGTTGTAGCGAAGCACCGAGAGCACGTTGAACGTGCCAAGGAAGTTCTCGTAGCGCAGCCAGCCGAACAGGATCAGGGCAAGAAGCGCGAGGAGCACGCCGTAGCGCCCGATGCCCTGAAACAGTTTGAGCGTGGTATTGTTCATCGGCGACCTCAGCGATGGCTCTGCCGCTGCAGCCAGACGGCCAGCACGATGATGCCGGCCTTGGCCACGAGGGCGGCCGCATCCGGGACCCCGTTGGCCAGCAGCGTATAGCGGACAAGCTGAATGATGAGGGCGCCGACCAATGTGCCGATCACCGTGGCCCGGCCTCCGGTCAGAAGGGTGCCGCCGACGGCCACCGCAGCAATGGCGTCGAGCTCCATCCCGAGGCCGACGAGATTGGCGTCGGCGGCGGAATTGCGGGCGATGACGATGAGCCCCGCGATGCCGGAGAGAAGCCCGCTGATCAGGTAGACGCGCTGCTTCACGGAAGTCACGGGAATACCGGAGAGCCGGGCCGCTTTCTCGTTGCCGCCGATAGCGAGGATCTGCCGGCCAAATACGGTGCGCCTCAGCATCCAGGCCGCCGCAGCGACGATGACGATCATCAGAACAGCCTGGAAGGGAATGCCGAAGACACGCCCGAGACCGATGAATTGGAAGTTCGGCAGGTTGAATACCTGCAGATTGCCATTCGTGAGGACCTGCGCGATGCCCCGCCCTGCGATGAAGAGCACCAAGGTTGCGATGATCGGCTGGATCCGCAGGCGCGTCACCAGCCAGCCGTTGAACCAGCCGAATGCTGCCGCAACGACAACAGGCACCACGAAAGCCAGGGCGATGCCGACGGCCGGATGAGGCAGTGGAAAGAGCTTCCCGAGGAAAATCAGCGGCGCCAGCGACCCGGCAATCGCCATGAGCGCACCGACCGAGAGATCGATGCCGCCGGTGGCGATGACCAGGGTCATCCCGACGCCGACGATCACGATGGCGCAGACCTGCGTGAGGTTGACGTTGAGGGTCTGCCAGGTCGCGAAGTTCGGCGTGATGGCGAGGTTGACCAGGATCAACAGCGCCAGGGCGATCCAGGCTCCATGGCGCGTGAGCAGGCTCCCGATGTCCAGGCGGGACGTCCTATGCGCGGGAGGCAGCGTGGTCGCGGATTCAGCCATGGGCGGCCTCCTGGGCTTCCTCATGCCCATGCGCCATGGCTGCCATGACCGTCTGTTCATTCACGGCATCGCCCTTCAACTCCGCAGCCGTGTGGCCATCGCGGAGGACGAAGATGCGGCTTGCCGCCTCCACCACCTCCTCCAGCTCGGAGGAGATCATCAGAACAGCAAGACCCTGACCGGCAAGCTCCCTGATCAGGCTGAGGATCTCGGCCTTGGCGCCGACATCGATGCCGCGGGTCGGCTCATCGAGGATGAGCAGCTTGGGACTCATGCAGAGCCAGCGGGCCAGGAGCACTTTCTGCTGATTGCCGCCGGAGAGTTCCCGGATGCGCTGTTCGGGCCCAGTGCAGCGGATCCCGAGACGCCTGATGAAACGGTCGACAACCTCCCGGCTTCGTGCCTCATCCACGATGCCGCGCCGCGCCAGCTGCGGCATGAGCGCCAGCGTCAGGTTCTCGCGCACCGACATATCGGGAATGATGCCCTCGAGCTTTCGATCCTCCGAGCAAAAACCCATGCCGGCTCGAATGGCGTCCAGAGGAGCGGAAATCGTGTTCTCCGTCCCCGCGAAACCGATGGTTCCCGCATCCGGCTTATCGGCTCCGAAGACGGCGCGCACGGATTCCGTCCGGCCTGCACCGAGAAGGCCGGCGAGGCCCACGATCTCGCTGGGGTGCACGTCGAAACTGACGTCGCGGACTTTGCGGCCGATGGCGAGATGACTGACCTTCAGAACCGGCTCGCGGACATCATCCCGTGCATTGCCCGCATCATGACCTTCGTGAAGGACCTGTGTGAGTTCGCGCCCGAGCATGGAGGTGACGAGGTCGAGCCGCGACAGCTGGGCCATCGGTGCGACCGGCACGGTGCGGCCGTCACGCATGATGGTGACACGGTCGCAGACGGCGTAGAGCTCGTCGAGCTTATGGCTCACGAAGATGACCGAAACGCCGGAAGCCTTAAGCTGACGGATTACGCCGAACAGCACCTCGACCTCGCGCTCGTCGAGGGAGGAAGTCGGCTCGTCCATGATGACGAGCTTGGCGTCGAACCCGATCGCGCGGGCAATGGCAACCATCTGCTGTACGGCGGTCGGGTAAGCCATGAGCGGGCGGCGTACGTCGATGTCGATACTGAAGCGGGCGAGGAGGGTGCGCGCCTCCTCATGCATGGCGGACCAGTCGAGCAGACCGAAGCGGCGCTTCTCCCGGCCGAGGCAGATGTTTTCCGTCACGGACCTGAAGGGAACCAGGTTGATTTCCTGGTAGATCGTGCTGATGCCGGAGCGCTGCGCTTCCTGAGGTGAAGAGAATTCCACCGGCCTGCCATCGAACAGGATCTCGCCCGCATCCTTCCGGTAATAGCCCGTCAGGATCTTGATCATGGTCGACTTGCCGGCACCGTTCTGGCCGATCAGCGCGTGAACCTCGCCCTTCTCCACCACGAGCTCGGCCGTGCGCAGGGCCGGTATGCCGGCGAAGCGCTTGTCGATGCCTTGCATGGAAAGAAGCGGCACCATGGAAGCTCCGTTCAAGGGTCCGGCCAGACGAGAAGGCGCTGCCTGATGGTACAGGCAGCGCCTTTGCGTTCAATAGGCGTCGGCGATGAGCTGCGCCGCGTTCGCCTTGTCGAAGAAGCGGTCGGTGTTCACCACCCACGGCTCGATCTGCTCGCCCTTGGCGTAGCGAGCCAGGGTCTCGAAAGCCTTCGGCCCGAACTTCGGATTGCACTCGACGGTGGCGAGCATCTTGCCGTCGATGATGGCCTGCAGCGCATCTCGGGTGCCGTCGACGGAGACGACGATCACGTCCTTGCCCGGCTTCTTGCCCGCCGCTTCGAGCGCTGCGATCGCACCGATCGCCATCTCGTCGTTATGGGCATAGATGGCCGTTGCGTCTGGATGCGCCTGCAGCAGGGTCTCAGCCACCTGGCGGCCCTTGTCGCGGGCGAAGTCACCTGATTGGGATGCGACGATCTTCATTACGCTATGGGCCTTGATGTAATCCTCGAAGCCTTTGCGACGGTCATTGGCCGGCGAGGATCCGGTAGTGCCCTCGAGCTGGATGATCTTGGCGTTGCCGTTCATGGCCTTGGTCAAGGCCTCGGCTGCGCGCTTGCCTTCATCCACGAAGTCAGAGCCGATGAACGTCACATAATCACGGCCTGCCTTGGCGAGGCTCTGGTCCACGTTGCGGTCGAGGAGAACGACCGGAATGCCAGCCTTCTTGGCGGCCATGACAGCCGGGATCAGGGGCTTCTCCTCGCGAGGCGCGAGGAAGATCAGATCGACGCCCTGAGCGATCATGGAGTTGACGTCGGCCACCTGCTTGGCGGCAGAACCCGCCGCATCGGTGTAGACGAGCTGATACCCGAGCTTGGCGGCCTCGGCCTTCATGCTCTCCGTCTGCGCGATGCGCCAAGGATTGTTCGACTCGGTCTGCGCGAAGCCGACCTTGTACTTATCTTTCTGTTTCAGCTTGGGCAGCTCCTGCGCCGATGCGCCGCCAAGTCCCAGACCAATGGCAGCGACACCCGTCGCGAGGGCAAGGAATGTCCTTCTCAGCATCATTTTCCTCCATCAAGTTATTTATGCCCCGTTGTCGGGGTTCTTGAGGTGTTGCCGCCGCTGTCTATGGCTGCGGGTCGTCACCAGCGGACATAAGCGGTCTGCTTCCGCAGGTATCCGTCGAAACCGTACTTGCCGTCCTCACCGCCGAGACCCGAATGCTTCCAGCCGGTGTGGAAGCCTTGCACAAGCTCGCCGCAGGGGCGATTGACATAGAGTTCGCCGAAGGAGAGCTCCCGCGAGAGCCGCATCACCCGGCGAAGATCATTCGTGTAGACATAGGCCGATAGGCCGTAGCTGCTATCGTTGGCGAAGCTCAGCGCCTGCTCGAAGCTGTCGACCGTCATGACCGGAGCAACCGGGCCGAAGATCTCCCGCTGCATGACGGATGCCTCGTTGGTGTCGACGCGAAGGACCGTCGGCTCGAACCAGTGGCCGCGGGAGAAGTCGCCTTCCGTCAGGCGGCGTCCTCCGGCAAGAACCTCAGCGCCGGCCGCGATGGCGTCGTTCACCATCTCCTCGACCTTGTCGACCTCGGGCCGGTTTACTTTCGGTCCCATATCGGGATTGGTCATCGGATCGGCGAGCCGCATCTGCTTCACGCGGGACACGAACTTGTCGAGGAAGGGCTCCGCAATGGCCCGATGCAGGTACATGCGCTCGTTGCAGGTGCAGATCTGGCCGCAATTGGTGAAGCGCGAAACGATGGCCGCCTCCACGGCCGCGTCGATGTCCGCGTCGTCGAGAACAATGAAAGGTGCCTTGCCGCCGAGTTCGAGACGGACAACCTTGAGTTCCTGAGCGCCCGCCGCATAGATCTCCCGCCCGGCGCGGACGCTGCCCGTCATGGTGATCATGGCGCTGATGGGCGAGCGCACCAGCGCATCGCCCACCGTGCGGCCGTCACCCGTAACCACATTGAGCACACCCTTTGGAATTCCGACCTCATGGGCGAGGCGGGCAATCTCGAGCGCCGACAGGGGGGTGGATTCGTGCCCCTTGACCACCATGGTGTTGCCGGCGACGAGGGCAGGGCCGATCTTGCGCGCCGCCAGGGCTGCCGGATAGTTCCAGGCCGTGAGGCCAACGACCACGCCGAAGGGAACGCGGCGGATCCAGACTTCCTCATTCTGGAAATCGGACGGAAGGATATCGCCTTCGATGCGGCGTGCGCTCTCCGCCGCGAAGGTCAGAAACGTGATGACCGCGTCGATCTCGCCTGCGGCTTGATTCAGGGGTTTGCCCTGCTCAAGCACGACGATGCGGGCGAGATGCGCCTTTTCCCGTTTCACCGCTGCGGCAAGGTCGCTGACATAGCCGGCGCGAACGATGGGCGGGAGGGCCGCCCACGCAGGCTGTGCACGCCGCGCTGCCTCCAAGGCCGCCGTTGCATCATCGACCGATCCGGCAGGGACGGTGGCGAAGACAATTTCATTGGCGGGATTCTCGACATCGGAACGCCCCGAGGAACGACCATCCGTCCAGGCGCCGTCGATATACATCTGGTAGTGGGTCACGGTCTCCGCGCGACCGGTGAGAGAAGAGCCGGTCATAGCCGTCCCTCGCAAAATTCCGGGCAAGGAAGTTGCCTGTCAGAGGTCGACGGAAGGGTGCCGTGTGATGGCGTCACCAGTCTCTCTCCCTGTGTGCTCAAGCGGAGCAACGTCAAACCAAACCCCAGTTTATGGACTATTTGGTTCGACCGAAAATAAAATGGTCAGACAGCCAATAGCTGTCAAGGGCCATGGTCTAGGGATTCTAAGCTTCAGAAGTTCTGGATTGAGGTGAATTCAGGCGGATCTTGGGCTGATCTTGTCGTGCCATGATAGATTTTGGTCGGACCATATGGTAGTTTTACTTTGCCCGTAGATCAGCTTTGGCTTATCCGGCATGGAAGCCAGGAGCTGAATGGCAGGAACGAGGTGACCATGGACCAGAGCGAAAAGCTGCATGGGCACGCAACGATGGGGGCAGGGGCGCGTCGGTCGGATGCGGTGGCAGCCGAGCTGGTGCGGATAATCCAGTCGGGCGGGCTTCAGGAGGGAGAGCGCCTTCCGGCCGAGCGCGATCTGATGCAGCGATACGGCGTGAGCCGAGCCGCCATTCGAGAGGCCATCGTCTCCCTGGCCAACCGCGGTTTGATCGAAACCCGCCTCGGGCACCGGCCCGTCGTGCGAAAACCCGATTACGAAATCGCTGTCGACAAGGTCGGAAATCTCGTCGGCCATCTTATGGTCGACCGGAAGGGGGTCTGGAATCTCTTCGAGACGCGCATCTTCATGGAAGCCGCGCTGGCCCGTTGGGCGGCCAAACATGCGCGACGCGATGATCTTGATGAACTCCGTGCGGCGCTTGAGACCAACCGCGCAGCAATCGGAAACTCGGTCCTGTTCGATGAGACCGATGTGGCCTTTCATGCGGTTCTGTACAGCATCCCGGGAAATCCGATCTATCCGGCCATTCACAAGGCCTATGTGGAATGGCTGACCGAGCACTGGCGCTCGATGAAGCGCGGCTCCGGCATCGACCAGATGAACTATGCCGGGCACGAGGCTGTGTTCGAGGCCATTGTCGCTCGCGATCCGGACAATGCCGAGGAGGCCATGCGCCGGCACCTTGTCGCTGCATGGGAATTTGTCAGATCAACCTTTTCATCGGATAACTGACCCGACAACGCTTGCTCCAGGAAACAACTGGGATAATTCCTAGGGACGGAATGGTCATCACGGCGTCACAGAAGCGTCGCTAGAGACCTCCCCAGGAGGAAAGCCCATGAACTATCTCGCACTGCTCGGATCCGTGACCGCCCTTCTGCCGGTGATGATCGGGTCATCCCTTGCTCAGGAGAAGACCCTCACAGGCGCACCGACCCTTGTCGTCGCTCACCGCGGCGCAAGCGGCTATCTGCCCGAGCACACGCTCGAAGGCTACAAGATGGCCATCGAGATGGGAGCGGATTTCATCGAGCCCGATCTCGTCGTGACCAAGGATGGTGTTCTGATCGCCCGGCACGAACCGATGCTGAGCGGCACGACCGATGTCGCAAACCGGCCCGAGTTCGCCTCCCGCAAGACAACCCGCAAGGTTGATGGCGTTGATACCTCCGATTGGTTCGCGAGCGACTTCACCCTGGCTGAAATCAAGCAGCTTCGTGCCAAGCAGGCCATGGCCGACCGCGACCAGTCGAAGAACGGGCAGTTCCAGGTTCCGACGCTTCAGGAGGTGATCGACCTTGCCAAGAAAGAGGGCTCCGCGAGAGGCAAGGCCATCGGCATTGCTCCTGAGACAAAGCATCCAACCTTCCATGCGGCCCTGGGGCTTCCGATCGAGGACAGGTTGGTCAACGTCCTGAAGGAGGCCGGCTGGGGCGATGCTTCGGCGCCGGTCGTGATCCAGAGCTTCGAGGTGGCGAACCTGAAATATCTCAACACCCGGATCGATGTGAAACTGGCGCAACTGCTTGATGCGGAGGACGTGGACAAGGACGGCAGCATCGTCCTCAGCGCGCCCTATGCTCAGCCCTATGATTTCGTGGTGGTCGGCGACAAGCGCACCTACAAGGACCTGCTGACGAAGGATGGCTTGGCCGAGGTCAAATCCTATGCCGACATCCTCGCGCCATGGAAACCTTACATCCTCCCCACCAACCAGGTTGACCTGAACAACGACGGCAAGGCGGACGATCTTAACGGTGACGGAAAGGCCGATGAGCAGGACCGTGTTCTTGCTTCACCGACGAGTGTCGTGAAGGACGCTCATGCTGCAGGACTCCAAGTCTTCACCTGGACCTTCCGAAACGAGCCGAAGCGCCTGGCATCGACCTTCAAGGGCGATCCGTCGGCCGAGTACAAGGCGTTCTATGCTCTCGGCATCGACGGGCTCTTCAGCGATTTCCCGGACACTGCCGTGAAGGCGCGCTGATCTTACAGACTTCCAGTCGAAACGCCCGGCATCGCCCCCGATGCCGGGTTCTTCCGCCGGTGGAGGTCCTTACTGGCACACATCCACCCAATCGGCACCGACGAGGTCGGCCATGCGCTGCGGGTTGATTCGCACGGCCGTATGGATGGAACCTGCAGCCGGGACGACTTCGTCGAAAGCCTTCAACGAGATGTCGCAATAGACGGGGAGGGGCGTTGCCAATCCAAAAGGGCAGACCCCTCCGACAGGATGACCGGTCAGGGCCTGGACCTGCTCCGCATCCAGCATCGACGCCTTGCCGCCGAATGTCGCCTTCACCTTCTTGTTGTCCAGTCGCGCAACGCCGCTCGTGACCACGAGGAAGCTCTTCCCTCCGACGCGGAGGGACAGGGTCTTGGCGATTTTCTCCGGCCCAACGCCGTGCGCTTCCGCCGCCTGGGTGACCGTGGCGGTGCTCGTCCCCATTTCGATGATCTCGATTTCCGGTGCGTTCTGGGCGAGAAAGGCGCGAACGGATTCAAGGCTCATGGCCGAAGGCCTCCTTTCGAAAAGATGTGAGAAGTGAGGGCTGCGCCAAAGCGACGAACGCCCATCACACGGGGTCGCAATATTCCCATGATAAGTGCCGTCTCGAAGGATGTGCAAATCCCGATCTAGCGTTCGCTTTCCGGATAATCTGCGCTACGGCTCGTCTCGGCCCAGCCGTCGATCTCGGCCAGAGTTTCGTTCAGCTTATTCCGGATTCCGTCGAGGGCGATGGAGCCCAGCACAAGATGCCTGGGCGGGTTGTCCGCTTCGACCATCTTGATGATCGCCTCCACGGCGCGGACGGGGTCGCCGGGCTGCTTGCCGCTGATACTGGCCGTCGATGCGAGGCGGGCTCCCACCGTGTTCTGATAATCGGCGATCGTCGGACGCCGCTGCTGCAGGGAGCGCCCCGCCCAATCGGTGCGGAACGGACCCGGCTCGACGCAAGTCACCTTGATGCCAAGCGGAGCCACCTCCCTGAAGAGCGAATCCGACAGGCCCTCCACCGCATGTTTGGTCGCTGCATAATAGCCGGAGCCCTCGAAGCCGATGAAGCCTGCCTGGGAAGAGATGTTGACGATATGGCCGCGTCGGCGAGCGCGCATGCCGGGCAGAACCGCGCGCGTCATGGCCGCGAGGCCGAACACATTGGCCTCGAACTGGGCGCGGATCTCGGCATCGTCGCCTTCTTCGATGGAGGACTGGTAGCCGTAGCCGGCATTGTTCACCAGCACGTCGATGGCACCGAAGCGGCCCTCCGCTTCCTGGACTGCAGCGGCGATCTGGTCAGGCTTCGTGACGTCGAGGGACAGGGCGAGAGCCTGATCCCCATGACCGTCGACCAGATCCTGAACCCGGCTCGCATCCCGAGCCGTCACGACGGCGCGCCAGCCCCTGCGGAGCACCTTTTGGGCGAACTCCCGGCCGAATCCGGTTGAACAGCCCGTGATGAACCAGACGGGATTGTCATTGAGCGGCATGTGCGATCTCCTCTGCCAAACGAGTGCGGGAGGGGCATATAGGGTCGGATCTATGGCCGTGAACCGGCTCCTCCGTCTTCATTTTCCGACAATCTGAAAGTCGACAAGAGGCTCGTCGTAGATCCCGGTGAGGAGCCTGCCGTTCCCTTTGACGACACCGCGATACATGCCGGAGCAGTTGAAGGGGAGGGATACGTTGCCGGCGCGATCCACGGCGATGATGCCGCCCGAGCCACCTGCCGGGGCGAGCATATCGATCACGACCGCATGCGCTGCCTGGTCCAGGGACTGACCCGCATAGCGCATGCGGGAGGCGATCTCGTGGGCCGCCGCATAGCGGATGAAGATCTCGCCATGTCCAGTCGCAGAGATGGCGCAGGTCTCGTTATCGGCCCATGTTCCGGCACCGAACACAGGGCTATCGCCCACCCGCCCGGGAGCTTTCGCCGTCATGCCACCCGTGGATGTGGCTGCCGCAAGATTCCCGTTGCGATCGCGTGCCACTGCGCCGACCGTGCCGTGCTTGCGCGACTCGTCCAGGTCCTCAGCGCCGCTCCTGCGCATGGCAAGCGTCTCCTGCAGGGCTTGCCAGCGTTGTTCGGTGAAGAAGTAGGAGGGCTCTTCGAAGGCTAAACCCTGCCGGCGGCAGAACTCCATGGCGCTCTCGCCGATGAGGAGGACGTGTCCGGAATGCTCCATCACGGCTCGCGCGGCGAGGATCGGATTGCGTGGGCCGCAGATTCCGGCAACAGCACCGGCGGCACGATCGCGGCCATCCATGACGGCCGCGTCCATTTCCTGCTTGCCGGCCGACGTGTAGACTGCGCCGCGCCCGGCATTGAAAAGGGGCTCGTCTTCGAGAGCCATCACAGCGGCGGTGGCTGCGTCAAGCGCGCTGCCGCCATCGGCGAGAACGATACGTCCCGCTTCGAGAGCGCGGCGTAGGCCTGCGTGATAGGCGGCCTCCCGTTCCGGCGTCATCTTGCTGCGCAAAATCGTGCCTGCACCGCCGTGTATGGCGAGCGCGAAATCGTTGCCTGGTATCGTGCTGCTGGTCATGGGTCATGCGTCCGATGAAGAGAGTGAAAGTGCGTCGACCAGGGCAGGGCGGTAATGCCAGGAGCGGCCGGTCATGGAGCCGGCGGCGACCAGCGCATCCAGAACGGCCTCCTGCGTGGCATCGGCCATCGCCTCGAAGAGCAGGTCGATGCGGTTCTCATTGAGGATGCGGATGTCGACCAAGTCCGACTTTTCGTCATGCAAAAGAACATTGGCCGTCGTGAAGCCAAGCGCAATGTCGCCACTGCCGTGACCCCAGAAGGAACCGAGCCGAGCAAGACCGACGCCGGAGCGGCGGATGATTCGCTTGAGTTGCCGGTCGCTCAATGGAGCATCCGTGGCTGCGATGATGATGATCGAGCCCTTCTCCGGGGCACGCTTCTCCATGTGCCCCTTGGGGGGAGCGATGATCCTGCCGTCGGGAAGGCGCAGGTCCCCGGAACGCCCGAAGTTGGATAGGACGAGAATACCCAGGTGATAGCTTCGGCCGTCGAGATCGATGCGTCGGGATGAGCTGCCGATGCCGCCCTTGAAGCCGAAGGTGCTCATGCCGCAACCGGCGCCTACGGAGCCGACCTCGAAATGGGATGACGCGCGTGCCAGAGCAGCGCGCGCATGCTCCTCCGTGACGGCAAGGGCCTGGATGTCGTTCAGATAGCCGTCGTTGCACTCGAAGACGACCGGGTTCACGGTGGCGGTCTCGCGGCCGATGTCCGGATTGTGCTCAATGGCGTGGCGCACCAGCGCCGTGCAGCAGGTGCCGACCGAGAGAGTATTGGTGAGAAGGATCGGGGTCTCGATGGTACCCAGTTCCTCCACCTGCACCAGACCAGCGCTCTTGCCAAACCCGTTGAGCACATGAACCGCCGCCATGGGCTTCTCGCGATAGAGATTGCCGCCGTGTGGAATAACTGCTGTCACCCCTGTACGGATTTCCCCTTCGACGAGAGTGCAATGGCCGACACGGACGCCCGGCACGTCCGCAATACTGTTCAACTCACCCATCGGCAGGGCGCCGCAGGCAAGACCAGCATCGCGGGCACGAGGATGGGACTTCATCAGGAGCCTTGCTCCTTCACGAAAGCCGCGATCTCCGCATGGGTCGCCACCCATACATCCGAGCGCCGTGTGATCTCCTCCAGAAGCTTTTCGAGAATCCAGATGCGCGAGCGGTAGCCGGTCACATGCGGATGCATGGTCAGAAGGAACAGCCCGCCTTCCTCATAGGCTCGCTCGAACTCGCGGAGGAAGATATCATAGACGGCGGTCGGCGGGGTGTGCGGGCGCAGACCGTTGAAGCGGTGCATGTTGAAGTAGACGGCGTCGTCACGGATCCACTCCACCGGCAGTTCGACGATGCCCGTAGGTTCGCCCTGCTCCAGCAATTCGTAGGGATCGTCATCGGCCATGAGCGAGGAATCGTAGAGCAGGCCGAGCTCGCGCTCGATGCGGAGCGTGCTCGGGCTGAAATCCCAGGACGGCGTACGCAACCCCACAGGGCGCATCCCGGTGATCCGCTCCAGGGTATCGGCGGCGCGGAACATCAGGTCGCGTTCGATCTCGTAGGGAAGCTGGCTGTTGAGCTCATGAATCCAGCCATGGATGCCGACCTCATGGCCTTCCGCAACGACCCGCCGCTGCTCGTCTTCGTAGAGGAGGGCGGCCACGGCAGGGACGAAGAAGGTTGCCTTGGCATCGTATTTGGCGAGGGCGTTCAAAATGCGCGGCACACCCTGACGATTCCCGTACTGGCCCTGCGACATGCGGCCGATGGACTTGCCGCCGTCCCGCAGCTCGTTCGTCTCATGGTCGGAATCGAAAGAGAGGGCGACGGCGCAGCGGGCGCCGCCCTTCCAACGGGCAGGCTTCAGAGAGCGACCGGCTCGCACATAATCCACCTTGCCGCGCCAGGTCTGTTCATCCCAAGCCCAGGGCTGGCTGTTCATATCGTCCATGGTGCTCTCAATTCCTTGTCTGAAATGATCCGTAAGATTGGCTACGGCGTCAGGAGCGACCGCCATCGACCGAGATGATCTGCCCAGAGATCCAGGCTGCTGCATCCGAGGCCAGGAACATCACGGCATTGGCGATGTCCCGGGGATACCCAAGGCGACGAGTGTGAATGCCCTCGACGAGACGCGCCTGACCTTCAGGACCATAGCTCTCCCATTGGCGTTGCGTTGCCGGATTTGACAGGACGAAGCCGGGCGCGACGCTGTTCACGGTAATGCCGAACGGTCCGAGTTCGAAGCTGAGCTGCTTGGTCAGTCCGACAAGTGCATGCTTGGAAGCGGTATAAGCCTGGATGCCGGTGAGGCTCGGGCGCAGACCGGCTCCGGACGAAATGTTGACGATGCGTCCGAACTTCCCGCGCTTCATATGTGGAGCTGCCGCCTGCGAGCACCAGAATGCACCATGCACATTGGCTTCGAACAGAACGAGCCAATCCTCCTCGCGTACCTCCTCGATAGGCTTGGCCACCTGCCCGCGAACGCCGCCAGCGCAATTGACGAGGATATCGATGCCGCCGAGGGACGCAGCCATATCGGCGAAAACGGCGGCGACTGCGCCACGATCCGCAAGGTCGAGGGTGCGGGTCGCGTTGGCGCCGGACTCAGCAGCGATGCGCAGACCGGCTTCGTCCAGATCGAGCGCCCAGACATGGGCGCCTTCAGCCGCGAGCGACTGGACAATGCTGCGTCCGATGCCCTGCGCTGCCCCGGTGACGGCGACACGGCGATTGGCGAAATCGAGTTTCATAGCTTCAGCATCTCGTCGAGAGTGGCCCAGGATTGCTCACGCCGTCCGTCTTCGATGTCATGGATCAGGCCGACCAGCTTGCTGATGGCAGGTGTCGGGATACCGGCATCCCGGCCGAGGGTCGCGATGATGGCGATCTGGGCGTCGACCTCCGTCTTCCGCTTGCGCACAGCGAGATCGCGCCAGATGCCCGAATGGGTCTTGGCCGTGTGCCGGTTGAACTCCGCCATGTCGGCGACGGAGCTCCGCGCGGCCGCCTCGTCGGCTCCGGGCATGAAGGCGTCGGGATTGAAGCCGTTGAAACCCAGCGGCTTTACGCCACGAGCCTTGGCGACTGCCATCACTTCCTGTCCGAGGCGATGATAGACCGGGAAGTGGCGCTCGGAGGCGAGATTCTCCGACATGGAGGCATTCGTCAGCGCCGTGGCAAAGAGCAGGGAGCCGTAACCGAGCTTGCCCCAGAGATAACCCCAGATGTTCTCGGTAAGCACGGCTTCGGGCTCGAAGATCGAAAGCAGGCGGTGATAGTCGCGCACTGCCTCGCTCGCCTGCCCGTCGAGCCCGCCGACTGCCACCGCAGCCCGGTTGCCGAAGAGAATGCGGCCGGGCTCCAGCCAATCAGCACCGAAGTTGACAAAGCAGCCGACCGTACGCTCGGCGCCGACTTCCTCGGCGATGGTGATCTCGTTGAGGCCGTTTTGAGCGGAAAGAATCGTGCCATCCTCCTCCAAATGCGGTTTCACCGCACGGACGGCATCGCGGGTGTGATGAGCCTTGACCGCGAGGATGATGCGCTTGAACTTTCCTGTCACCGCGCCGGGCAAGGCGGCCTTCACGGGCTGACGGAAGGTTTCCACAGGACCTTCGATAAGAAGGCCCTCGCGCTTCATGGCTTCCACATGCGGCTCGACGATGTCGACGAGCAGAACATCCTCGCCAGCGCGGGCCAGATAGGCGCCGAGGGTGCCGCCGATAGCGCCCGCACCCCAGATCAGGATCGTGTTCTCGTTCATCACCAGTTCTCGATCAGGGCGCGGGTCTCGTCGATGGCGACCGACCAGATGGCATGCATGTCTTCGTCGGAGCGCTGGAAGTAGCCGCCGAAATTGCCGTCCTGCAGGATCTCACGCACGCCTTCCGGACCGAAGGTCCGCATGCACTCCAGATCGACCATGGGCTTCTGGTGGGACGGCTGCTCGATGCCGGGTAGGCGCGTCCAGGGGAAGTTCTCCATCCAGGATGCATGCGATGCGACGGGGTCAATCTCCTTCACCTTCTCGAAAGTGCGCGGAGCGTTCCACCAATTGTGGAACTTCACGCGGCACTCAGGATTGGCGCCCATCCATTCGATGGCTGCCGTATGGCCCGGAGTGTTGCCGCCATGCCCGTTGACGAAGAGAATGCGGCGGAAGCCCGTGCGTTTCAGCGAATCGAGGATGTCCGTGATGATGCGCAGATAGGTGTCCGCCTTCAGCGAGACCGTGCCGGGATAGGCCATGAAATAGGGTGTGATGCCATAGGCCTGAACTGGGAAGACAGGAACGCCGGTGGGCGCAGCGGCTTCCGCAGCGACACGTTCTGCCAAGATGCTGTCGACGGACAGGCTCAGGTAAGCATGCTGCTCCGTGCAGCCGAGCGGGACAACGGCGCGATCATCCGTCTTCAGGTATTCTTCCACCTGAAGCCAGTTCATCTCACTGATCTTCATGAAGCCTCTTCCTCTTGAGAAACGATGGATGAGCGCAGGCGCTCGATGATGGGCAGGAGCGTGGCACGAATCGCATGCGGATCCGGTACATAGCGGAATTCCATGGCCTGACGTTCCGGCGGCAGCAGCTTCCTGACGGTCGCCTCGGCACCGCTCGCATAAACCGCCACGTCGACCTGAGCGAGAAAGGCCGAGAGGTCGGGTGCCGTGATCAGGCGTACATCGACCTCCGAGACATGAGGTGCAAACCGCAGAACCCCGGGCTTCATCAGAGCTGTGAACTCGGGAAAGATCGACACGATGCCGATGCGTGCCATGGGGTCGATCATCGCAAGCTTGGCCCGCGTCTCTTCCGCAGGGATGAAGCTCAGGCCGAGGACAGGGATGCCACTGGGCACGAGATGCTCGACCTCACCGCGGCGATGCGCCAGCGTCACGCAGATGTCGCAGGGCATGGGGAAAGTCTCGCCTGCATGGAGGGCGTCCACGGTCGTCACCACGATGGTGTCGTCGGAGCCGAGGTGGTCCTGAATGCGATTGGCGTATTGCTGAGTCGTTTCGATGAAATTGCCCACCATCACGAGACGGAGCGGCCGCGTCGGAGTTGGACCACGTGCGGCGCGGGCATTCACGAGCGAGGAAACGACAGATGGTGCAAGGCCCAGCTGCCCGGCTTCGTTGAAGAGCGTTTCGATGCGGCGCTGGATCTTTCGGATCGCATGGGAGCGAAGGCCGTCGCTGTTGTGCCCATCGCCCACATAAGTGCCTGCCCCTGGCTTCGCTTCGATGAGGCCTGTCTCGCGCAATTCCCTGTAGACGGTTGCGACCGTCATGTGCGCTATGCCGGCGCGCTCGGCCAGTTCCCGCACCGAGGGCAGGCGCTGACCGGTCGGCAGTTCGCCCAAGGCAATCCCGAACTCGATCAGCCCGCGCAGCTGCGTTCCGAGCGGCACGGGAAGAGACCGGTCGAGGGAGCCCGCCAAGTTGGCAAGGATGCGCTCGTCTTGGCTCTGTTCCGAGCCACCATAACGGATGCCTTCGTAAGCGTCAGCTGCTGGTTGAGGTTTAGGCAAGGGGCTGTTGACTTTTCTTGTTAGAGTGACCTACCGTTCTAATCGATAAGAACACCTTGGACGAAAAGCCAGGGTCTTAGCAAGAGGGGAAGTGAATTGAAACAAAACTTCAAGCTGGGTGGATCACTCATAGCGGCTCTCGTCCTCGGCACCGTCCTCAGCGGTGGCGTATTGGCGCAAACTTTGACCATGGGGCTGCGGGCCGGACCCGACTCCATCGACCCGCATTGGTCGACCCTGGGCAGCCAGGCCGAGGCCCTGCGCCACATCTTCGATACGGTTGTCATGTCGGACGAGAACCTGGGCCTGAAGCCGGGTCTCGCGACCTCGTGGAAGCCGATCGACGATACGACCTGGGAGTTCAAGATCCGGGAGGGCGTGAAATTTCACGATGGATCCGAGCTCACTGCGGAGGACGTGAAGTTCTCGATCGACCGCATTCCGGTCGTCACCGGCCCGATGAGCATGACGATCTATACGAAGCAGGTTGCGGAAACGAAGGTCGCCGACAAGTATACCCTGCACGTGAAGACGAAGGCTCCGGCACCGACCCTGCCGAACGACTTCATCCGTCTCTTCGTCGTGTCGAAGAACGTCGGCATGGAGGCTCGCAACGAGCAGTTCAACTCGGGCAAGGCTGCCATCGGCACCGGTCCGTACAAGTTCGTCTCGTGGGAGCCGAAGGGCGATCTCGTCCTTGCGCGCAACGACAACTACTGGGGCGCAAAACAGCCCTGGCAGAAGGTGATCCGCAAGGAGATTCCGAGCGATCCGGCCCGCATGGCGGCGCTCAAGTCCGGTCAGGTGGACCTCGTCAACTACGTGCCGGCCACCGACTATGCAGCCATGCAGAAGGACACGTCGGTCGACACCTTCGTGGCCGACTCGGTCTACTTCCTGAATCTCACGCCGAACGTGAAGGAGACCCTGCCGAAGAAGGTCAAGGTCGACGGCAAGGAGATCGACGCCAACCCGCTGCGCGACCCGAAGGTGCGTGAGGCCATGGACCTCGCCATCGACCGCAAGACGCTCGTGCGCGTCGTGCTCGAAGGCCTCGGTCGCCCGGCCAACCAGCTGATGCCCGCCAGCTTCTTCGGCGGCAACAAGAACCTTCCCGAGCGTCCATACGATCTGGCAAAGGCCAAGCAGCTGCTTGCCGATGCGGGTTACCCGAAGGGCTTCGAGATCGACTTCCACTGCACCAACAACCGCCTGCCGGGCGATGCTGCGGTGTGCGAGGCGCTCTCGCAGATGTGGGCTCGCGCAGGCCTGAAGGTGAATGCCAACGCCCTCAACGGTACCGTGTTCTTCCCGGCTCAGCAGAAGGGCGAATACTCCCTCTGGATGAGCGGCTGGGGCACGCTGACCGGCGAGGCGAGCTACACCTACGGCTCCTTAGTGCATACCGCGGATCCTCAGATCGGCCTCGGCGCCTTCAACAAGCAGGGCTACTCCAATCCGGAGGTGGACAAGCTTCTGCAGGAAGGCTCACGCACGATGGATGACGCAAAGCGGCGCGCCCTGTTCGAGAAGGTGACGGAAGTCTCCATGAACGACCGTGCGCTGATCCCGACCGTGCAGATCCAGACAGTCTGGGCTGCGAAGAAGGGCACGGTGACCATCCCGCCGCGGGTCGATCAGGAAACCCTGGCTTACGAGATCAAGCCGAAGAATTGATCCTGATACAGTCAGCCGGGGAGACCCGGCTGATCTCTTCCGGAGGGGACACTCTTCCCCTCCGGCTTTCTACTTGATGATATTCGTAGAATGCCGAGCGGCTGCCGCTTGGCTCTCCTGTTCCGAAGACCATTCACGAGACAGCATGATCGGTTTTCTCATTCAACGCGTACTGCAGGCGCTCATGGTCGTGATCGCCATGTCGATCATCGTGTTCCTGGGTGTCTACGCCATTGGAAATCCGATCGATGTCATGATCGATCCGGCCTCCGACCAGGCGCTGCGCGCGGCGCTTATCCAGCGCTACGGCTTCGATCGTCCCCTGATCGAGCAGTACTTCATTTTCATGAACAACATGCTCCACGGCGATCTGGGCGAGTCCTTCATCTACCGCCTGCCCGTGCTCAACCTGATCCTGTCGCGCCTGCCGGCAACGCTGGAGCTCGCGCTGACGGCGATGCTGATCGCCACCTGTCTGGGAATTCCTCTCGGTCTGTGGGCCGGTTATAAGCCGGACTCGCTCTCCGCAAAGGCTATCATGGGCTTCTCTGTGCTCGGCTTCAGCGTGCCGAGCTTCTGGGTTGGGCTTCTCCTGATCATGGTCTTCGCCGTCGAACTGGGCTGGCTGCCCTCAGGCGGACGCGGCCCGACGACGCAAGTGCTCGGCATGAACTTGTCGATCACCTCGTTTGAAGGGTGGAGTCATATCCTTCTGCCAGCACTTAACCTCGCCCTGTTCAAGCTAGGCTTGCTGATCCGCCTGACGCGGGCCGGCACGATTGAGGTGATGAGTTCCGACTATGTGCGCTTTGCCCGCGCCCAGGGACTCTCCGAAGGCAAGGTCGTCGGCTTGCATGTGCTGAAGAACATCTCGATCCCGATCGTGACGGTCTTCGGCCTCGAGCTCGGCTCAACCCTGGCCTTCGCAGTTGTGACGGAGACGGTCTTCAACTGGCCCGGCATGGGCAAGCTGATCATCGATTCGATCACCGTGCTCGACCGCCCTGTCATGGTCGCCTATCTCATCCTCGTGGTATTCCTCTTCGTCATGATCAATCTCGTGGTCGATCTCATCTACGGCCAGCTTGACCCGCGTATTCGCGTAAAGGCCGCGTCATGAGCAGCTCTCCTGCCCTTACCCTGCCAGCTGAAACGAGCTGGACCCGGCTCTCGAACTTCTGGTCCGATTTCCGTCAGAGCCCCGTGGCTGTCGCGGCTCTGATCGTGGTCGTCGTGGTGGTTCTCATGGCGGTCCTTGCACCGCTCGTGGCACCGCAGGATCCCTATAACCAGGAGGCCCTCGATCTGTTCGACGCCCGGCTCGAACCGGGCGAGGTCGGCTCCGGGGGCTATGTCCATTGGCTCGGCACCGATGCCGCTGGCCGCGACATTTTCTCCGCGATCCTCTATGGCCTGCGCACAAGTCTGATCGTCGGCGTCATGGCCGGTACCCTGGCTTTGATCCTCGGCACAACGGTGGGCCTCGTCGCCGCCTATTACGGTGGCCGCATCGAGGCGCTGATCATGCGCATTATCGATCTGCAGCTCTCCCTGCCGGCGATTCTCCTGGCGCTGGTTCTGGTTGCGCTGCTGGGGCAGGGGCTAATGCAGCTGGTAGCCGCCCTGGTTGCCGCGCAATATGCCTATTTCGCCCGCACCACCCATGGCGCTGCCAGTGCCGAGCGGCGCAAGGATTATATCGAGGCGGCGCTGTCGACTCCCTTGCCCGCGCGCCACGTTCTGTTCCGGCACCTTCTGCCCAATGCCCTGCCTCCCTTGATCGTTGTCGCAACGGTGCAGGTGGCGAACTCCATTGCTCTCGAGGCAACTCTGTCCTTCCTTGGGCTCGGCCTGCCGATCACCCAGCCTTCGCTCGGCTCCCTGATCTCCAACGGTTTCCAGTTCCTGCTGTCGGGTCGCTACTGGATCTCGATCTATCCCGGTATCGCGCTGATGCTGACTGTGGTCGCCATCAATCTTGTCGGCGATCAGGTCCGCAATGTTCTGAATCCGAGGCGCAGCCGATGAATGAAGTCGTTCTTCGCGTCAAAAACCTGCAAACTCAGTTCCAGACCCGTGCCGGAGCGCTCAAGGCTGTGGATGGCGTCAGCTTCGAGGTCGGCCGCGGCCGGATCCTGGGACTCGTCGGCGAATCCGGTTCCGGCAAGAGCGTGACCGGCTACTCGATCCTCGGCCTCGTCGAGCCGCCCGGCAGGATCGCAGGCGGCGAGGTTCTTCTGAACGGCAAGGACATTACCCGCTTGAAGGGTGATGCCATGCGGCAGGTCAGGGGTGCTCAGATCGCCATGGTCTTCCAGGACCCGATGATGACGCTCAATCCGGTTCTCAAGATCGGAACCCAGATGATCGCGGCCGTGCGGGCCCATGCCAGGGTCTCACGCCGGGCAGCCCGGTCAAGGGCTCGCGACGCGCTGGCGAAGGTCGGCATTCCGAGCCCCGAGGAGCGTCTCGAGGCTTACCCGCACCAGCTCTCCGGCGGCATGCGCCAGAGAGTAGCCATTGCGATCGCGCTTTTGCACAGTCCTGCCGTCATCATCGCCGATGAGCCGACCACCGCGCTCGATGTGTCGATCCAGGGACAGATCCTTGCCGAGGTGCGACGCCTCGCGGACGAGACAGGCACGGCCTTCGTCTGGGTGACGCACGATCTCGCCGTGGTGTCGAGCCTCGCCGACGACATCTGCGTCATGTATGCGGGGCGTGTCGTAGAAAGCGGACCGGCCGCGGACGTCATCGGATCCCCTCGCCATCCTTACACAGCCGGACTTCTCGCGTCCGTCCCAGCCGAGCACGAGCCCGGCACGAAGCTGCCGCAGGTTCCTGGGTCGACGCCTTCCCTCGCCAATCTTCCGCCGGGCTGCGCCTTCGCGCCACGCTGCGCCAAAGCGGGACCCGCCTGCACCACCACGCCGCCTCTTCAGCAATTCGAGGGCGGGCGCACCGCCCTCTGCCATTATCCGATAGAGCCCGTTTCATGCCAGCCGCTCTCCTTGACATCGACCACGTATCGAAGCGCTTCGTAAAGCGCCCCAATCTCGGGGAGCAGATCGCAGGCCTTCTCGGCGCAGGTCGCAAGACCGAGATCGTGCGCGCGGTATCCGATGTGAGCCTCACGGTTGCCAAAGGCGAGGTCGTCGGCCTTGTCGGCGAGTCCGGCTGCGGGAAATCGACTCTCGGGCGCATGGTTGCGGGCATCTATACGCCGAGCGACGGCAAGATCCTGTTCGGCAATGCACCAGTTGCCAAGGAGCAGGGAAGGCGTACCCATAAGCTGACCACACGCGTTCAGATGATCCATCAGGATCCCTTTGCCAGCCTCAATCCCCGCATTCGCATCGGCGACACGGTGTCCGAGGGCCCGGTGGCCCACAATATCGTCAAAGCCCGCGAGGCCGACTCCTATGTGGCCGATCTGCTCGGACGCGTGGGACTCGATCCGAGCTACCGCCGACGGTTCCCTCATCAGTTCTCCGGAGGTCAAAGGCAGCGCATCGCCATCGCCCGCGCTTTGGCCATGAAGCCGGATCTGCTGGTGCTCGACGAGCCGGTGGCTTCCCTCGACGTCTCGATCCAGGCTCAGGTGCTCAACCTTTTCATGGACCTGCGCAGCGATCTCGACCTGACAGGCATCTTCATCAGCCACGATCTCGGTGTGGTGCGGCACGTCTCAGATCGGGTCGCGATAATGTATCTCGGACGCATCGTCGAACTTGCGCCGACGGCTGAACTCTATGCCAAGCCGAACCATCCCTATACACGCGCGCTTTTCGAGAGCGTTCCACGGGTCGGCGTCGGTCGAAAGAACTTTCGCCCCATCGCGGGCGAAATTCCGTCGCCGCTCAACCCGCCGAGCGGATGCCACTTTCATCCTAGGTGTCCCTTCGCAGGCCCGCGTTGCAAACGTGAGGCGCCGCCTCTGGAAGCGATCGGACCGGGCCGCTTTTCCGCCTGCCATCTCAACACCGGCGGCACGGATTGAACTGAAAGCCTCAAGACATGACCCAGCCATCCTCCTTAGCGGCGCTCCAGGAGCGCATTGCCGCCGTCAACGACGTGCTGAACGCGACCTCGCTGCTGACGTGGGACTCACGCACCATGATGCCGGCAGGCGGCGCGGAAACCCGTGGACAGCAGATCGCGACCCTGACGCGGATCGCCCGTGACCTTCTGCTTGCCCCCGAGACTGAAAGAGCGTTGGAACAGGCCGAGCAAGCGATTGAAGGTCTGCCTGTCGACTCAGCCGAGCGGCGCATAATCGAGCAGACACGCCACGCGGTCGAGCATCACCGGAGTGTACCGGCATCATTGATCCAAGAGCGAGCCGCTCTCCGGACTGTGGCCCAGGCTGCATGGATCGAGGGGCGCTCGAGGAGCGATTTTTCTATCTTTGCGCCCCATCTTGCGAGGACTGTCGAACTCTCACGTGCCTATGCCGACTGCATCGGTTGGACCGAGCATCCCTATGACGCCATGGTGTCGATCTACGAGCCGGGCGAAAATGCCGCGAGCCTCAAGGCGCTTTTCTCAAGGCTTCGGAATGGGCTGCTGCCGATCCTCGATGCCGCCCGCTCGCGGCCGCAGCCTCGTTCGGATTTCCTGTTTAGGGACTTTCCGGAGGAGGGGCAGCGCGCCTTCGGCCTGAGCCTCGCCGAGAAGCTCGATTATGATCTCCAGCGCGGGCGTCTCGACACCACCGTGCATCCGTTCGAGGTGTCGTTCACCCGCAACGATGTGCGGATCACCACACGCTACAACCGCAACTACCTTCCGGCCTCGATCTTCGGCACGGCCCATGAAACGGGACACGGCCTCTACGAGCAAGGCGTCGATCCAGCCTATACCCGTACGACGCTGGCGACCGACCTGGTCGGGCTTTATGCGGTCGGCGGCACCAGCTTCGGGGCGCACGAGTCCCAGTCGCGTCTTTGGGAGAACCACATCGTCCGCAGCCGTACCTTCTGGCAGCGGCATTTCCCTGAGCTGCAGCGGCACTTCCCTGAACAGCTCGGCGATGTAAGCGCTGAGGAGTTCTACCGAGCCGTGACACGGGTCGAGCCCGGCTTCATTCGCGTCGAGGCGGATGAGCTGACCTACGACCTCCACATCATGCTGCGCGTCGATATCGAATGCGCGCTGATGGACGGCTCGCTCCCAGTTTCGGACCTGCCCGGCGCCTGGAACGCCGCGATCAAGCGTGACCTCGGCCTGACTGTTCCGAACGACGCCAAAGGCGTACTGCAGGACGTTCATTGGTCGACCGGCTATATTGGCTCATTCCCGACCTACACCATCGGCAACATTATGGGGGCGCAGGTCATGGAGACCCTGCGGAAGCAGAATTCATCTCTCGATGCTGCCATTGAATCAGGTGACTACAGCATGCTGGCCGGGGAACTCCGCACGCGGATCTGGCAGCACGGACGCCGCTTCATGCGCGACGAGCTGCTGGAGCGCGAGACGGGCCGCCGCCTCGACCCGGCGCCTTATCTCGCTTACCTCAAGGGCAAATACGCACAGTAACGGCATCGGTAGGTCTCCAATGATGAAGGCACTCCCAGCTCTCCGCACTGGACAGCCCCGCGTGGAGCACGGCTACCTCAATCCGATCGAGGGGGTTGAAATCCCCTTCGGCATCATCGAGGGGGCCAAGCCGGGACCGTGCCTGCTCATCACGGCGGGCGTGCATGGCTCCGAATACTGCTCCATCGAGGCGGCTATCCGTATGCTGAGAATGGATCCAGGCAGGATCAAGGGCACACTTCTCATTTTCCCAATCCTCAATGTCCAGGGATTCCTGAAGCGCAGCATTTATGTGATGCCGGAGGATGGAAAGAACCTCAACCGGATGTTCCCCGGTCGGCCCGACGGAACGGTCAGCGAAAAGCTCGCTCACTGGCTCGTCACGAGCGTTTATCCGCTGGCTGATGCCTATCTCGACCTTCACGGCGGCGATCTTGATGAGTCGCTTGCACCCTTCACGCTGTTTCCGAATGGCTGCGAGAAGTCGAAAGCTCTGGCGACGGCGTTCGGCCTGCCAGTCGCCGTCGCAGCCGGAGGGGAGGGGTACACCATCAATGCGGCTTATAAGCTCGGCGTGCCGAGCCTTCTTCCGGAGGTCAGCGGTAACGGGCTGTGGAGCGAGGAGACCGTTGGCCGGATGCTGGCCGGCATCGAGCGCGTGATGCACCATCTCGGCATAATCTCCGGGCCTATCGAGCCTGCTCCTCAGGCCGATCCGGCTTTCGTGACGATGTGGGTGCCCTCAGCTCCTGTCAGCGGGCTCTGGTATGCAAGCAAGGAGGTCTCTGAGCCTGTTGCCGCGGGTGAGATCCTTGGGGAAATCAGGGATGTGTTCGGAACCGCCCTTGCCACCATCCGCTCCGAAAAGGATGGGTTCATTCTCTATCGCCTGACCAGCCTTTCCGTAAATCAGGGGGAGGCCCTGATCGGTGTCGGCACTCCTCTCGTCAGCGAGGGCTAAATCGAGCTGCTGCATCCAGGGCGCTCCGGCCTTCACTCTCCGACAGCTTCCTCCCAGAAACGCAGACTGCGGGAATTGACGGGAGATCCGGCTGCCGTATGCAGCCCGAGAATAGCGTGGTGAGAGCTTCGGGCCTCCGCAGAGCCGAGGAGCAGACATAGGCTGCGAAGGATGCGTGTGATCCGTAGATGGTTGTGGTCATGTGAGGTCAGCCACCACCGTGTCCCACGGTAGAAACGGAGCATCCGTTCGGTTGCTTTCTTCAGAGTGTCGACAGCACGCGGATCGGCTCTGATTGCAGCGATCTCGGCCGGTGTCAGAAAAGGTGAATGCGGTTGCGCAGCGCTGCGCGTCGGCAGGGGGAACAGCCACTGAATGTAGTCGTGAACGGTCTCCAGCTCGCCATCGGAAAAGCCGAGTACATCGGGAGCTAGGCGCCCGCGACCATCCCGTCCCACGCCTGCAAGGAAGGCATGCAGAGGCCCAGCCGTTAACTCAGCCATTATGCCATCTCCTATCCGGCATTGCAGATTGGAGATTGTTTATGGCTTACGTAAGGAGGCTCGCGGCGAAACGGGCGCAGACGAGCAGCAGGAAGATGCCGAAGGCGACCTCGAGCCGGCGCTTGGAGAGGCGATGCGCCAGACGGGCACCGACAGGGGCCATCCAAGTGCTGGTGGGGATGAACAGAACGAGGCCGATCAGAGATACATAGCCCAGCGCCAGCGGCAGCTGGAAAGCGACCACCTCGGGATACTCGGCCATGTGAGGCCAGCCGGCATAGATGTAGCCGATGGCGCCGGGGATCGAGATGAGAATGCCGAGGCCAGACGAGGTCGCCACCGCCTGATGAATGGGACGATTGTAAAAGGTCATGAACAGATTGGAGAGCTGGCCGCCGCCAATGCCCATGAGGGCCGAAAGAATGCCGATCAACCAGCCATAGGCGATCATGATGGGCTTTGCAGGCATGTCGAGGCCGAAACGCCATGTGTCCTTGCCGAAGAGAAGGCGGATTGCGGAGATACCGGCCACCACCACGAAGACAGCCTTGAACAGATCGGCAGGAGCATAACGGGCAATGATGCTGCCGATGCAGACGCCGAGCACCACGGGCACGGCCCAGACGCGCAGGATCGTCATGTCGACCGCACCTTTGGCCCTGTGAGCGTTGAAGGATCGGATCGATGTGGGGATGATGATGGCGAGCGACGTGCCGACGCAGAGCGGCATGCGAATCTCCTCCGGCACCTCCAGAATTCGGAAAAGTTCATAGAGGATCGGCACGGCAACCGCACCGCCGCCGACGCCGAATACGCCCGCCAGCAGGCCGGTGATGGCACCGGCCGCCAGGAGAGCGACCACGAGCCAGGCCAGATCAAACAGGGGAATTCCAAACATCGGAAGGTCCATGGAAGAGAAACGAAAATCGCCGTAGGATCTTTTCGACCCCACGGCAAGCGAGAGTTTTATGAGAGCGCCTCAGGACGAGGAGGCGCTTCCGGCAAGCCGAGCCTGATATTCGCTTGCTCTTTGGTCGATCCAGGCTCGATCCGTGATTCCGCCCGGGTTGGCACGAGTCGCCATGGCATCCATGAACGCCAGAAAACGCTCATGGGCGACGCCATAGAGGCGGCGCAACTCGTCCAGAGGTTCGGGATGATCGTCGACACGCAGGTCGAGCATGGGGTAGGGCTCGTCACGCCAGATCTTGAGCGCAGCCGATTGCTTGCCGCGCTTGTCGCCGCCCTCGCCCTGTCCCGCATCGAGCGCGGCCAGAAGTCGGTCGGCAAGCGGAAGGTCCATGCGGCGCTTGTAGGTTTCAAGGGTCGCCTCGATCACGGTCGGCCCTGCCAGCATATTGCCAGCCACCGAAACACCATCATCCGTGAGATGCCCGCACCAGTCGATGCACTCCCGCCCTGTATGAGCTGCGGTTCTGCCATCGCGGTCGATGACGTGAAGCTGGCGGGACTCACGGCCGGGATCGCCTGCGGTGAGCACTGCCACGATCTCCTCGGCGCTTCGTCCCTCAGCAAGAAATCTCATGCCGTCCGTGGCGTAAATCGGGTTGACGAGCGCCTGGGTCGCGAGTGCGCCGATCTTGGCCGCGCCGTGGGGGCAGAGTGCCCCCACGGCGAAGAACTTTGTGGTAACGGCGACCCCGAACGAGCCTGTCTCGGGATCCTTTGCGATAATCGACCAAGTCATGATCTTCGCTCCTCAGCGTCCGACCGCATAAGCCTGCATGAGGCGCGGCGTAGCGGCGCCGTGCAGCATTCCATCCTTGTCGCGACTTGCCGCCACGAGACGACCGACCGTCCAGGCCGGCGCCACCTCGACTTCGTGACCGCGGGCACGCAGATCGTCGAGCACCGCCGCACCATAGGTCTCTTCGGCCATGAGATGACCGGGTTTCTGCTCGCGAGGATAGAAGGAGGAGGGGAAGTGGGCCGTATGCGACATCGGCAGGTCGATGGCCTCCTGCAGGTTCAGCCCGTGATGGGCATGGCGCAGGAAGAGGAGCATCTGCCACTGCTCTTGCTGATCGCCGCCGGGTGAGCCGAAGACCATGTAGGGCTCGCCATCCTTCTCCGCGAGTGTAGGCGTGAGCGTGGTGCGGGGGCGCTTGCCGGGCGCGAGGCTCGCAGGCAGGTTTTCTTCCAACCAGAACATCTGGGCGCGGGAGTTGAGCATGAAGCCGAGCTCCGGAATGACGGGCGAGGATTGCAGCCAACCACCGGAGGGCATTGCTGCGATCATGTTGCCAAAGCGATCGACCACGTCGATATGCACCGTGTCGCCACGACGTGCCGAGCGCATGGACTGAAGTGTTGGCTCCCCGCCTGAGACCTTCTTATCCGTGGTGGAAAGATCGCGCAGGGCCTGCAAGGTACGCTCGACCTGGGCCTCATAGCCTTCGATGCGGCCAGGGCGGAGATCAAAGGAAGCCTTGTCGGTGATCAGCTTGCGGCGCTCGTCGTTGTAGGCATCCGACAGCAGAGCCTGGATCGGCACATCGATAAAGTCCGGATCTCCGTAATAGGCCTCGCGGTCGGCGAAGGCGATCTTCATGGCTTCGACGACGGTATGAACGAACTCGCCGCTGGTTGGACCCATTGTGGCGAGGTCAAAACCTTTGAGCAGGGCAAGTGTCTGCAGGAAAACTGGTCCCTGACCCCAGGGCCTGATCTTGTTGACCCGGAAGTTGTGGTACTCGTAGGTCTGAGGCGTGTCGTACGAGGCCTGCCAGTTCGCCATGTCGTGGGCAGTGAGCACGCCGCGATGACGTGAACCGCTCTGGTCCATCACCTCAGTCCTGCGCACGAAGGCATCGACGGCCTCGGCGACGAAGCCCTTGTAGAACGCGTTCCGCGCGCCTTCGATCTGCGCCTCGCGGTCGCTGCCTTTGGCCTCACCCTCGCGGATGATGCGCTTCCAGGTGTCGGCGAGCTGCGGGTTGCGGAAAAGCTGGCGGGGCTTGGGCACCTCGCCGCCGGGCAGGAAGACGGCGGCGGTAGTCGGCCATTCAGCCTCGAAGAATTCTTTCAAGCCCTTGATGGTGTCTGAGACGCGCGGCAGCAGTGGATGACCATGCTCGGCGTAGTAGATCGCTGGCTCCAGCACCTCTCTCAAGGAGAGAAGGCCATGGTCGCGAAGAAGCAGCATCCAAGCATCGAAGGCGCCGGGCACGACGGTGGCGAGCAGGCCATTGCCGGGGATGAGCTTGAGACCCTCGCTCTTATAATGGCCGATGGTGGCGCCAGCCGGTGCAGTGCCCTGACCGCAGAGCACCTCGACCTTTTTTGTCTTGGCCGAATAGAACACGGCCGGAACCTCGCCGGATGGGCCGACCAGATGCGGCTCGACAACCTGCAGCACGAATGCGGAGGCAACGCAGGCGTCGAAGGCGTTGCCGCCTTTCTCCAGCATCGCCATACCGGCGGCAGATGCAAGCCAATGGGTCGAGGTGACAATACCGAAGGTGCCGAGAATCTCTGGCCGAGTCGTAAACATGGTTCTTTATCCGAAGTTTGCTTGTCGTTTTTACTGTTCGCGGGGATCGAGTGCGTCACGCAGCCCGTCGCCGAGAAGGTTGAAGCCGAGCACGATCAGGAAGATCGCGGAACCCGGGAAGACCGACATCCAAGGAGCCTGATCCATGAAGTTCTTAGCGGTGTTAAGCATGGAACCCCAGGAGGGGTTGGGCGGCTGTTGACCTAACCCTAAGAAGGACAGGCTCGCCTCCGCAATGATGGCCGTGGCAATGGTGAGCGTCCCCTGGACCAGGATCGGCGGCAGGACGTTGGGGAGAATATATCGCGCCATGATCCAGAAATCGGGAAGGCCGATGGCCCGCGCACCTTCCACGTAATCCTCGGCCTTCACCGTCAGCACCTGCCCGCGGGTGAGGCGGATGAAGATCGGCATGGCCGACAAACCGATCGCGATCATCGCATTACTGAGGCTGGGGCCGAGGAATGCCGCAAGCGCGATGGCGAAGATCAGGAAGGGGATCGCCAGCATGGCGTCCGTCGCACGCGATATGGCGGCATCGATCCAGCCGCCGAAATAGCCTGCAATGAGGCCGAAGGGGACGCCGAGCACAATAGCGATGAAGACCGAAATCACGCCAGCCATGATGGAGGCGCGCGCACCCCAGAGCATGCGGGAGAGCACGTCACGTCCTAATTCGTCTGTGCCGAACCAGAACAGCTCGGAAGGTGGTTTCCGAATGCTCGTGAAGCTCGGCTTGATTGGATCGTAGGGCGCAAGATAGGGCCCGATGACGGCAGCGAGAATGAAGAACAGAACAATTGCTCCCCCGACAACGGCACTCTTGTTCTTCAGGAACTTGGAAAGTACACGGCTGCGCTTCTTCGGCAGGGCGACCTCGTCGGCGACAATGGCTGTAGCGGTCATGCTGAGTGCCTCAGGCGGGGATTGACGAGAACATAAAGGACATCGGCCAAGAGGTTCATGAAGATGAACCCGACGGCGGTGCAGAGAACCACACCCTGCACGACGGCGTAGTCACGGTTGAACACGGCGTCCACGATGAGTTTGCCGAAGCCT
Organism: Microvirga arvi; assembly: GCF_016892765.1. GTDB lineage: Bacteria > Pseudomonadota > Alphaproteobacteria > Rhizobiales > Beijerinckiaceae > Microvirga > Microvirga arvi. Next base: position 133,497 of record NZ_JAFEMD010000004.1, on the reverse strand, counting down.
GGAATGGTGAAGATCTGCTCTGTCAGCACGGCGCCGGCGAGCAGTTCACCGAAGAGCAGGGTCGAAAGGGTCACGATGGGAACCAGCGCATTGCGCAGGGCGTGCTTCAGAATGACCTTCCGGGACAGGAGGCCCTTGGCGCGGGCAGTCCGGATGTAGTCGGAGCGCATGACACCGAGCATGGCGCTACGGGTGTGGCGCATGAGGCTGGCGGCGAGCCCTGTGCCGAGCACGAAAGCCGGCATGAGCATGGTCTTGATGTTGAGCCACAGATCCTCGGTCGGCGGCACGTAGCCGGAAGCGGGCAAGAGCTGCCAGCGCACGGAGATAAGCATGATGAGCATGATGCCGAGCCAGAAATTCGGGATCGACAGGCCCGACAGCGCGATCACGTTGGCTGTGTAATCGACGGCCGTCCCCTTCTTTACCGCAGAGATGATCCCGGCAGGAATGCCGATGGCCAGAGCCACGATCATGGCCATGATGGCGAGCTCGATCGTGACAGGGAGCTTGCTCATGATGAGGTCGAGCACGGGAATGTCGGTGCGGAGCGAGATTCCGAGATTGCCGGTCAATGCGGAGCCGATCCAGGCGAAGTACTGAATCGGGATGGGATCATCCAGGCGGTACTTCTCGCGCAGGAAGGCGAGCACCTGAGGATCGCGCTCCTCGCCCGCCATGGTGAGGACCGGATCGCCGGGCAGGAGCTTCTGCAGGGCGAAAACCAGAACCGACACGATGATCAATGTCGGGATGGCGATCAGTATTCGTCGTCCGATGTAGCGCAGCATCAGCCCAAGGAACCCGCGTCAGAGAAAGGAGGGCGTGCCCGGCCCATGGCCGGGCACGTAGTTGTCAATCGGTCAGGAGGCGAACTTCACGCCCTTCAGACGGATCATGCCATCCGGATAGGGCTTGAAGTTCTGGACTTTCTTCGTGTGAACGAAGGGCCAGGGCTGGTAATAGGTGTAGATGATCGGCAGATCCTGCTTCAGGATCTCCTGAGCCTGATCGTAAAGCTGCTTGCGCTTGGCCTCGTCATTGGTGACGCGGGCATCGTTCAACAGCTTGTCGACCTGCTCGTTGCAGTACTTGCCGTCGTTCAGGGCGCCCTTGCAGGTGACGAAGGGATGAATGTTGCCGTCCGGATCGACACGGCCGGACCAGCCGATCACGTTGACGTCGAAATTGCCAGCCTGAGCTTCCTTCTGCATGGCCGCGAACTCCGTGGGGCGCAGCGAGATATCGAAGCCTGCCTCGGCCGCCATGGCCTGGATGATTTCGGCGATCTGCTGAGCCGTGGTGCCCGTGCCGAAGGTCAGCTCCAACTTCACCCGGGCGACCCCGGCTTCCTTGAGAAGCTGCTTTGCCTTAGCAACGTCGCGCTGATTGGCCTTGAACTTCGGATTGTTGTACGGGCTCGCCTCCGGGAAGGGCTGACCGGCTGGCGGATAGATGCCAGCGCCGACTACCTCGTTGATCACGTTTCGATCAATGGAGAGTTCGAGTGCTTGCCGAACACGCTTGTCTTGGCCGAGCGGAGACTTGGCGCGCTCACCGTTATTGGTGTTGATGGTCAGGCCCTGGTAACCGATGCCCGAGACCGGCGCAAAGACCAGATTCGTGTCGCCCTTCGCGGCCGGAACATCGCTCGGGGCAAGCCGCTCAAGCAGGTCGAGGTTGCCGGAGCGCAGATTGGCCAAGCGGACGGTCGTGTCCGGAATGGGCTGGAACACGATGCGCTCGAAGTTGAAGTTCTTGGCATCCCAGTGGTCGGCGAACTTCTCAAGCACGATGCGATCGTTCTGCACGCGCTCGACGAACTTATACGGACCGGAGCAGACAGGCTTCTGGCCGAAATCGGCGGATGCAAGTGCCTTCGGCGACATGATCATGCCGGCGCGGTCGGAGAGCTGCGAGAGCAGGGTCGCGTCGGCGCGAGAGAGATTGACCTTCACGGTCAGGTCATCAACGGCTTCGACATTGTCGACTGAGGTCAGCTCGCTCTTGCGGAGAGAGTCCGGCAGCGTGCGGGCGCGGTCGATATTGGCCTTCACAGCAGCCGCATTCAGGGGCTCGCCGTCATGGAACTTGACGCCCGGACGTAGTTTGAAAGTCAGCGACTTGCCATCATCGCCCCATTGCCACTCAGTGGCGAGTTCAGGGGTAAACTTCAGGTCCGGCGTGATGTCGACGAGCTTGTTGCATAGCGACGTGAACACGATGCGGCCCACGAAGGTTCGCGCGCGATGAGGATCGAGCACGTCTGGGTCTTCGTTCAGGCCGATGCGCAGGGTCTGCGCGGAGGCCGCGGTGCTCATCAGGAGCCCGGTGGCCATGGCTAGGAGCAGTCGTTTCTTCATTCTGTCGTCCTCCAATAGTCCTCTAGATTTGTCTTCGGAGTTCAGGGGCTCGTCGCGACGGGCTTATCCTGCCGTTCACGCCAAGTTTGGTAGAGCGCAAGGCGCTTGGCGAGCGCCGCGCTCGGGGGCGGAGCGCTGATGGAACCAGCGCCCGCTCCTTGGATTTCGCGCCAGAAATGGCAGGCCACCCGTCGCCCATCGGGCGCTGCCTCAAGGGCGGGATGCTGCTCCTTGCAGAGGGCACGTGCATGGGGGCAGCGGGTATGAAAGCGGCAGCCAGATGGCGGAGCTGCGGGGCTCGGCACGTCACCCTGGAGCAGCGCCTTCGGTTGCCGGCCCGTTGGGCTGGGAACGGGGATCGCGGCCAAAAGCGCCTGGGTATAGGGATGCAGCGGGTTGTCGAAGAGCGCATTCGTATCCGACAGCTCCATGATCTCACCGAGATACATGACGGCAACCCGGTCGCTCATGTGCCGGATGACGGCGAGGTCATGCGCCACGATGACGAGAGTGAGGCCGAAGCGATCCTTCAGATCCTCGAGCAGGTTGATGATCTGTGCCTGAATCGACACGTCGAGAGCCGAAACCGGCTCGTCGCCCACGATCAGCTTGGGATCGCCCGCCAGCGCCCGGGCGATGCCGATGCGCTGACGCTGGCCGCCGGAGAATTCGTGCGGGTAGCGATCCGAATGGGTTGGCAGGAGGCCGACCGTGCGCATGAGATCTGCCACACGCTCGCGCTTCTCGGCGCCGCTGGCCAGATTATGCAGCCAGATAGGTTCCGCGATGATGTCACCGACATTCATGCGCGGATTGAGTGAGGCGTAAGGATCCTGGAAAATGATCTGCAGCTCGCGTCGCAGCCCCCGCAACTCGCTCTTGTTGAGCTTCAGGATCGAGCGGCCCTCATAGCGCACATCGCCGTCGGTCGGCTCGATGAGCCGCAGGAGGAGGCGGCCGAGGGTGGACTTGCCGCAGCCGGATTCACCCACGACCGCAAAGGTCTCGCCGCGCCGTATGCCGAGGGACACACCATCTACTGCGCGCACGATCGTGGGCGAAGACAGCAGACCGCCACCGCCGAAGTGCTTTTTCAGGCCCACTCCTTCGAGAATGATGTCATCAGCAGGAATCGCGCTCATGAGGCGGCTCCACGGTGAATTTCGAGGGGGGCGTACCAGCAGCGCGCCCGGTGGCCGGGCTTGATTTCTGCCAACGGCGGCGGATCGTTCGCGCAATGGTCATCGGAGAAGGGGCAGCGTGGAGTAAAGCGACAGCCCTTGGGCATCAGCTCCGCCGGCGGAACGGTGCCGCGGATCGTGGCAAGCCGCCCCTGACGACGGCCCAATGATGGCACCGAGCCCATGAGGCCGATGGTGTAGGGATGCTGCGGATCGTCGAAAATCGCTTCGACTGGACCGCTCTCGACGACTTTGCCCGCATACATAACCGCAACCTCGTCGGCGACCTCCGCCACGACACCGAGATCGTGCGTTATGAGGATCATGGCCGTGCCGGTCTCCTCCTGCAGGCGACGGATGAGGGTGAGGATCTGCGCCTGGATCGTCACGTCGAGCGCTGTGGTCGGCTCGTCGGCGATCAGAAGCTGTGGATCGTTGGCGAGCGCCATGGCGATCATGACGCGTTGGCGCATGCCGCCTGACATCTCGTGCGGATAGGCGCGCATACGTTTCTCGGGCGCAGGGATGCGTACCTTCTTGAGCATATCGAGCGCCCGCTGCGTGGCCTCGGCCTTGGAGACCTTGCGGTGCCGGACGATGCCCTCCGAGATCTGGTCGCCGATGGTGAATGCAGGGTTGAGAGAGGTCATCGGCTCTTGGAAGATCATCGCCATCCGGTCGCCACGCAGATCCGCCCGCTCGCGCTCGGAGAGCGTCAGCAGGTCCCGCCCGTCGAACATGGCCGTGCCCGAGACGATCCGCGCTGGAGGGGTCGGGAGAAGCCCCATGAGCGCCAGCGACGTCACGCTCTTACCGCAGCCGGATTCGCCGACGATGCAGAGGGTCTTTCCTTTGCTCACCGAGAAGCTGACGTCATCGACAACGTTCACGCCTTTAGGGGCTCCGTCGAAGCGAACGGAGAGTCCTTGAACGTTGAGAAGCGGCGGTTCAGAGGCCACGGCGGCATCGCCGATACGATGAACCTCTGCACTCGGCTGTCGGACTGCCTCATGTCCCATGGCGTATCTCTTTTTTGGTGTTTGCTGTCACGGGTGTTTCCGGAATTTGTCCGTCCATAGGGTCGGGCAGGGGGCTGGTCATGACCTTGAGAAGGCCTTCGCGAACGAGTTCGAGATGCTCGCGCATGGCGTGTTCGGCGGCATGGGCCTCACGCTGGGCGATGGCAGCGATAACGCGGCGGTGCTGTTCGACATAGATTTGCTGGCGCTCACCGGATCGCGCCCGCTCCCGCAGAAGCCGCCACGTGGTGTCCTGCCGGATGCGGTCGACCATGTCGAAAATGGCGAGCAGCAGGGAGTTGCCCGCCGCCTCGGCGATGGTCCGGTGCAGGGCGCTGTCCCAAAGCTCTCGCCCATCTGCATCCGAAGAGGAGGCCGTCTTCTCGGCGAGGCGCAGGAGGCGTTCAATGTCGCCGTTCTTAGCACGCATTGCTGCCAGTCGGGCGAGGGCCGGCTCGATTTCCAGGCGCACATCCATGACTTCGAGGGGATGGGTACGCTTCGAAAGTTCCTCAAGACTGGTCGGGGCCTGCGCAGGGCGTGACCCTAGGAAGGTTCCCTTGCCCTGGTGCCGCCAGATCCGTCCCTCTGCCTCCAGCACCTCGAGCGCCCGCCGCAAGGCACGGCGTCCGATCCCAATCTTGGCCGCCAGAACGCGCTCCGGCGGGAGCCGCTGCTCCCCCTCGAAGGAACTGTCGTCCAGAAGAGCCCGCAACTGGCCAAGGGCAAAGTTGGAGCTGTCGGCTGACGGATCCGGGTTGGACATAGCGATCCAGCTCCCTGTGAACCAATCTTGCTGCTGGATGCCCAGCAACGACGGCTTGTTGCGCCTATAGAGGTCTCAACGAAATAAGGCTATGCTCATTCTGAACCAATTTGCAAGTGGTTCGATGATGGTTCGTTAGTCGCTGCTGACTTTTCTATGAGCACGGCACCATGCACACCTGCTGCCACACTCATGAAGTCCCTACACAGATTGCTCAAAGTATCCGCAGCATTAAGGATCCACGATAAATCTGCCGAACTGATCGCTCGCTAAGCGCAGATACTGATCGAGTCAGGCTCTGTTTCAGCCTCCAGGTCCGCTTTGTCCCGCTTTAGAGCCTTCGCCAGCCTCGTGGAGCGCCCGGAGACCGTCACGAAAAGTCGGATACCGAAGTCTCACGCCAAGCTCCGACTTGATCCGCGTATTCCGGACACGCTTGTTGTCCGCATAAAAGGCGCGAGCCATCGGCGTCTGCTCGGCCTCGTCGAAAGAGATCTCGGGCGGCGGCTCAGAGCCGAGCAGTTCTGCGGCATAGGCGATGACATCCTGAGGCGGTCCCGGCTCATCGTCTGCGACATTGTAGATCGCATTCCGGCTCGGATGCTCCATGGACGTCATCAGAACCTGGGCGATGTCCACCACATGAATCCTGTTGAAAACCTGTCCCGGTTTGACGATGCGCTTGGCGGTTCCGTCTGCGATCTTCGTCAATGCATTGCGGCCAGGACCGTAGATGCCTGCGAGCCGAAAGATCTGCACGGCAAACGGCGCACTGGCGCCAAGTTCGAGCCATTGCCGCTCGGCAGCGATCCGATAACGCGCTCGGGGTGTTGCTGGATTTGGCGGCGTCGTCTCATCGACCCAGGCGCCGCCCGCATCGCCATAAACACCGACGGTTGACAGATAGCCGACCCAGCGCAGGCAAGGCGCCGCGGCAATGGCTTCGGAAAACCGCTCCAGGACAGGGTCGCTCCCGTCCGCCGGCGGCACGGAGATCAGGAGGGCCTCCGTCCGTTCGAGATGCTGGAGAATGGTGGGATTGAAGTCTTTGCCATCGAAGCGGAAGGCCTGGATTCCCGCGCCCTCGACGATTTTCGCTTTCTCCAATGAACGAACGGTGCCGCTGACACTCGTCAATCTATGACGGTGAAGTCGAATAAACTGGAGGGCGGTGTAGCCGAGCCCGAAGACGAACAGGTTCATGAGATCGTGGAGCCTTGCAGCAGTCGCAGGTAACTTAGCGGCATAGATGCGGCGCAGCAATCGATGCGCGAAGTGAGCACTCATCCTTCAGGGGTGCGTTTGTTTTGGTTGATCATGTCCTGGACTCCCGCCATAAACCTGTGCCTAGCAAGCTTGGTATCGTGAGGCCTTCAGCTTGGCTTTCAAGTTCTTGGCCTTGGAGGTGATGCATGGTCCTGACCAACCAAGATATGGTCGAGCTGACGGCTTTCCGGCGCAAGCTCCACCGGATGCCCGAACTCTCCCGCCAAGAAGCGGAGACCGCGCGTGAGGTCCAAGCCTTTCTCAAGTCTACTCATCCCGATTGGATGCTCACCGAGCTTGGCGGCCACGGCATTGCCGCTGTCTATGAGGGCCGGGAGCCGGGACCGACCGTGATGGTGCGCGCCGAGCTTGACGGGCTGCCGATCCAGGAAATCTCCGAGGCTCCTCATCGCTCCGCCGCGCCAGGCAAGGGGCATCTTTGCGGACATGACGGTCATATGGCCATTCTGGCCGCGCTGGCGCGGGAACTCGGCCGCCAGCGGCCGCGGCGTGGTCGGGCCATCCTGCCGTTCCAGCCGGCGGAGGAGGATGGATCCGGGGCTGCAGCGGTGGTGGCCGATCCGCGCTTCCGCCAGATTTCGCCGGACTTGGCTTTTGCCCTGCACAACGTACCGGGACTGCCCTTTGGCAAGGTGGCGCTCTCCGAAGGGCCGGTCAACTGCGCCTCGCGGGGTATGCGCATCGTGCTCACCGGCAAGACCGCCCACGCCTCCATGCCAGAGACTGGCCTCTCACCTGTGAACGTCGTGGCCGAGTTGATGCCCAGGCTCACAGCGCTGGGTAAGGGCGGGCCGCTGGAGGAGGGCTTCTCGATGGTGACCGTGACCCATGCCAGGATCGGTGAGCCGGCCTTCGGCGTAGCGCCTGCGCATGGAGAGATCTGGGCGACCTTGCGGACGCTCACCGACGCGGGGATGGAGGAGCTCTGTGCGAGCGCCGAGCAGTTGGTGCTGAGCGCCGCGCGGGAGAAAGGGCTCGGCGTCGAGATCGCCTACGATGACATCTTTCATCATTGCGAAAACGCGCCCGAAGCAGTTGCGCATCTGCGTCAGGCGCTCGAAGCCGAGCGTGTGCCCTACGACCAAGGTAATCTGCCGATGAGCGCCTCGGAAGATTTCGGCCGCTTCGGCCAGAAGGCACCGGCCGCGATGTTCTTCCTCGGCGCGGGCGAGAAGCATCCGAGCCTGCACAATCCCGACTACGACTTTCCCGATGACCTAATCCCCATCGGCGCCCGCGTGTTCATGAGGACACTGCGTAACCTGCTTGGATAAGGCTGTCTCAGTCCTCAGAGCGGCAGGTTGCGCAGGGCCGACACGGCCTTCATCACGCCACGAAGTTCGGCAAGGCCGCGCAAGCGGCCAATGGCCGGATAGCCCGGATGGGTGGGCTTGCCCACATCATCGAGAAGCTCGTGTCCGTGATCCGGGCGCATGGGGATGCGCCAATGCACGTCACCTGCATCCTTCCGACGCCTCTGCTCTTCCAGAAGCACCGTGACAAGGGCCACCATGTCGGTATCGCCCCCGAGATGATCAGCCTCCATGAAGGAGCCGTCCGGCTCCTTCGCCACGTTGCGCAGGTGGGCGAACCAGATGCGGTCGGCGAAGCGCTTGGCGATCGCCGGAACGTCGTTGGCGGGATTGGCGCCGAGGGAGCCGCTGCAGAGTGTGAGGCCGTTCGCAGGCGAGTCGACCGCCTCGAGAATGAACGCGATATCATCCGCATTGGAAACGATGCGGGGTAGCCCCATGAGCGGGCGCGGGGGATCGTCGGGATGGATGCACATACGGATGCCGGCTTCTTCCGCTGTTGGGATCACCTCGCGCAGAAAGCGGGCGAGATTCTCAAGGAGAGCTTTTGCGTCAATATCCCTGTAACGATCGAGCATTACCCGAAGACCGGGAATGTCATAGCGGTCGTAAGCGCCGGGCAGACCAGCCATGATGTTAGACAGAAGCTGGCGCCGATCCGCTTCCGACGAGCCGTCGTGCCATTCCTTTGCACGTTGCAGGACTTCAACTGAATGATCCCTCTCTGCACCGGGGCGCTGCAGCATGAAGCAGTCGAAGGCGGCGAACTCATGCGCGTTGAACCGTAGCGCCGTGCCGCCGCCGGGAAGAGGGTGGGCGAGCTCGGTGCGTGTCCAATCCACAACCGGCATGAAATTGTAGCAGACGGTGGTAATGCCGCACTGTGAAAGATTCCGGAGGGACTGTCGGTAATTGTCGAACAGGGGCGTCAGATCACCCTCGCCGATCTTGATGCTTTCATGAATCGGCAGGCTCTCGACCACGCTCCAGCGCAGGCCGAGCGAGGGGTCGGCCGCGATCAGCGCCTTACGCTTCTCGATCTCCTCGATGCTCCAGACGACGCCATAGGGAATGTGATGCAGGGCCGTCACGATTCCGGTCGCGCCGGTCTGACGGACATGGGACAGCTTGATGACATCTTCAGGACCGAACCAGCGCCAAGCTTGTTCCATGGATTTGCCTCTTATAATAGAGCCGCTCTTGATCGACGGCGTGAATGCGAACTGTGTGCCTGCCGATCTTACGCGCTGAGTGCCTCCGCCACAGCGTCATCTTCCCGTTCGAACAGGTCGGGATACTTTGCGGCGAGTTCGGGCAGCGAGCGAAGGATCTCACTCAGATGCTGATGCATAGCATGATCCGCCGCGACAGGGTCAGCAGACTTGATGGCATCGACGATCAGCGCGTGCTGAGCCACGATGGTATGGCGCGGTGTTGCCTGCGTCACGTCCAGGTATCTCACCCGATCCATCTGAGGCTTCACATCCTCGATCATGCGCCATGCCGCGGGTCTACCTGCTACTTCCGCCAGAAGGCGGTGAAACTCTTCGTCGAGAGCCATGAAATCGTCCGAGGACGTGGCGCGCTGGGCGCGACGCTGCCGGGTCAGACTGGCATTCAACTCGGCAAGCATGATGGGCGTGGCTTTCACTGCGGCCTCGCGCACGACGGCACATTCGACAGCCTGGCGGATGAAGCGCGCATCTTCCACGGCGGCGCGCGAGATCTTGACTACTTGGGTGCCTCTCTGAGGCAGAACCCGCACAAGACCAGCCTCGCTCAGCTTGATCAACGCTTCCCGCACCGGCGAGCGGCTCACCCCGAATCTTTGGGCAAGATCCTGTTCGGACAGCATTTCACCGGGAGCAATCCTCATGCTGACGATGGCCTGCCGAAGGGCGCGTGCGACCTGCCGAGCCATCGGCTCGCGGCTGACATCGAGCTTTGCAAGGGGGCTTCTCTCATTCATAAGTGGCACACTACCATACTAGTAGACCATTGCAAAGCGCCCTGGAACGATTTAAGGTCTTTGGAAATGAGATGCTCGAAAGCCAGCGTAAAGCGCTTGTTGGTGAGCCAAGGGAGTACGCGATGCTGATCCATCCGGACCGGCTTTTTCCAACAGAGTCCGCTGCTCGCGATGTGGCGCGCAGACTCTATGCGGGAATCCGGGACCTGCCCATCATCTCGCCCCATGGCCACACGGATCCGCGCTGGTATGCGGAGAACGAGCCGTTTCCGGATCCGGCAACGCTGTTCGTAATTCCTGACCACTATGTCTTCCGCATGCTCTATAGTCAGGGTGTGCGGCTTGAGGAGCTTGGCATTCCGACCAAGGACGGCAGTGCCATCGAGCGTGATCCCCGCGAGATCTGGCGACGTTTCGCAGCCCACTACCATCTCTTCCGCGGGACGCCGACGCGCGCCTGGCTCGATCACACCTTCGCAACTCTGTTCGGATTTACGGAGCGGCTCTCAGCCGCGAACGCGGATTCCTATTATGACCGGATCGATGCGGCCCTGCGCACGCCCGAATTCCGCCCGCGCGCGCTCTTCGAACGCTTCCGCATTGAAGCCATCGCCACGACGGAAAGTCCTATCGACCCGCTGAAGCATCACGAGACCATCCGGCAGTCGGGCTGGAAAGGGCGCGTCGTCACGGCTTACCGCCCTGATCCTGTCGTCGATCCCGAATTCGAAGGCTTTCGGCAGAATCTCGTGCAATTTGGCGAAATCACAGGCTGCGATACCTCCACGTGGAGTGGATACCTTGAGGCGCATCGGAAGCGGCGTGCGTTTTTCCGGGAATATGGCGCCACATCCACCGATCACGGTCATCCTACGGCCCGGACGGCCAATCTCTCGCAAGGAGATGCGGAGTCCTTGTTCCGCCGCGTCTCGACACAGGGCGCGAGTCCAGAGGATGCGGAGCTGTTCCGGGCTCAGATGCTAACCGAGATGGCGGCCATGAGCGTGGAGGACGGCATGGTCATGCAGATCCATCCCGGTTCCTTCCGCAACCACAACGAAGGGCTCTTCCGCCGCTTCGGGCGCGATATGGGCGCCGACATTCCCTCGCAGACCGACTATGTGCGTGCGCTCAAGCCGCTTCTCGACCGCTTCGGCAACGAGCCGAACTTGACGATCATCGTCTTCACCTTGGACGAGACGAGCTATTCCCGCGAGCTGGCGCCGCTCGCCGGGCATTATCCGGCTCTGAAGCTCGGTCCCGCTTGGTGGTTCTTCGATGCGCCCGAGGGAATGCGCCGTTTCCGCGAACTCACGACGGAAACCGCCGGCTTCTACAACACGGTCGGCTTCAACGACGACACCCGGGCCTATATGTCCATTCCGGCACGACACGACGTGGCCCGCCGGGTCGACTGCGCTTATCTCGCCAACCTCGTGACCACTCACCGCCTCGATGAGGATGAGGCTCATGAGGTGGCCTACGACCTTGCCTATCGCCTTGCGAAAAAGGCTTACAAGCTGTGATACGGGACATGGACCCAAGGGCCATGTCACACAGAATGGGAGGAAGAACATGACAAACCTGATCACCAGGCGGACCTTCGTCGGCAGTGTCGCCGGCGCCGCAGGCGTTGCCGCACTCGGCGGCACGAGCTTTGCTCAAGCCAATCTGCCGACGAGCCCTGTGACGCTCAACATCATCGACGTGGCCGGCAACCTCGCGCTGACCCAGAAGGCCATTGAGAACTACCGGAAGGCGAAGCCCAACCTCGTCTCGCGCATCACCTTCACCAAGGCGACGGCTCCCGAGCTCGCCGGCAAGATCAAGGCGCAGCAGGATGCGGGCCGGGTGGACATCGATCTCGTGCTCACGGGCACCGATGCAATGTCTGCAGGCATCGAGCAGAAGCTCTGGGTCGACCTGATCCCTGGGCATGCGAATTCTCTCCCGAAGCTCGACGACATCTATCTTCCGGCAGCGGCCAAGATGCAGGGCCTCGCCAAGGGGCAGGGGGTAGTCGTGACCTATTACCCGTCCGGTCCTCTGCTCGAGTACATGCCCGATAAGGTGAAGACCGTTCCGACCACGGCCGAGGAACTGCTCGCCTATACCAAAGCCAATCCGGGACGCTTCATCTATGCCCGTCCGGCCAATTCCGGTCCCGGCCGTACCTTCATCATGGGCCTGCCGTACATTCTGGGCGACAGCAACCCGCAGGATCCTGCCAAGGGCTGGGACAAGACCTGGGCCTACCTGAAGGAGCTGGGGCAGAACATCGAGTATTATCCGGCGGGCACCGGTGCGGTGATGAAGGAACTCGGCGAAGGCTCGCGCGACATGACAGTCTCGACCACCGGCTGGGACATCAACCCGCGCGTGCTCGGCGTCGTGCCTAAGGAGGCCAAGGTGGCGGCTCTCAAGGGCTTCCACTGGGTGGCGGATGCTCACTACATGTGCGTGCCCAAGGGTCTGTCGAACGAGAAGGTCGCGGTTCTCCTCGATCTCATGAACTTCCTGCTCAGCAAGGAGCAGCAGGCCTACACCTACGATGAAGGCTATTTCTATCCGGGGCCGGCCGTGAAGGGCGTGACCCTCGACATGGCGCCGCCCGAGAGTCAAGCCGCGATCAAGGAATTCGGCCGTCCCGAATACGAGAAGTGGATCGCCGAGAACCCGATCGAATTGCCGCTTCAGCCCGAGCAGATGGTCGTCGCCTTCCGCATGTGGGACGAGCAGGTCGCCGGCGGCAAGCGCAAGTAAATCGAAACCAAGGACCCGCGATGACCATAGCCCTTTCCCAATTCGACGAAGTCCGGCTCGATCGTGTGAGCCGCGATTTCGGGGCCCTCAACGCCTTGCGCGACGTCTCCCTCACCATCCGGCGGGGGGAGTTCATCGCCCTGCTCGGACCTTCTGGCTGCGGGAAGTCGACGACGTTGAACTGCATCGCGGGTCTTCTGCCTGTCACCGGTGGAGCGATCTGGCTCGACAAGAGTCGGGTCGACACCCTGCGTCCCGAGGAGCGGGGGTTCGGCATGGTGTTCCAGAACTACGCGCTCTTTCCTCATCTCAACGTCCGCCAGAACATCGGCTTCGGCCTGAAGATGCGCGGGCGGCCGAAGGCGGAAATCGATCGCAAGGTCGAAGAGGCGCTCAACCTCGTCCGCCTCAAGGGCCAGGAGAACAAGCTGCCAGGCCAGCTCTCAGGCGGTCAGCAGCAGCGCGTGGCGATTGCCCGCGCCATCGTCATCGAGCCGCCTCTGGTGTTGATGGACGAGCCGCTCTCCAATCTCGATGCCAAGCTGCGCCTCGAGATGCGCGCGGAGATCCGACGCATTCACAACGAGCTTGGGGCAACGACCATCTACGTGACCCACGATCAGGACGAGGCGTTGTCGCTGGCCGACCGGATCGTCGTGCTGCGCGACGGCATCGTGCGTCAGGTCGGTTCGCCCAAGGAGCTTTACGAGGCGCCGGCTCATTTCGATGTGGCCGACTTCATGGGCTTCCGCAACAAGCTGAAGGGGCAGGTGGTCGCTATCGAGGGTGATCGTACCATTCTCGATGTGGAAGGCGCGAGGATCAGCGGCGTCGCCCGTGAGCGGGTTTCCGTTGGCTCGACGGCTTATGCTGCCATCCGTTCCGATGATCTCGAGGTCGGCGAGGCCGGACCGAATGCCATTGCCGCGACTGTCGATACCATCGAGTATCGTGGTCGCGAATTCGTCGGCACTGCCCATTCAACCGGAGGGCTGGATTTCGTGTTCCGCTCTCATGTGTCGGTGGAGCCCGGATCAAGGATTCATCTGCGGACGGAGGACGAGCGTATTCTCGTTTTCGCGGAGCCCGTTCAAGGGAGGCAGTAATGGACGCTGTTGCTCACGCGCCTGCCGCCGAACATGGACCAAACCTGCGCCAGCGGCTTGCCGCACGTGGTTTCGACGCGGTCACCCTCCTCGTTGTTCCCGCCGCCATCTTCAGCCTGCTGCTGTTCGTCTATCCTTTCGCCTTCGGCTTCGTCCTGTCCTTCGAGCCGAAGGGTGGCGGCGACTGGCTCGCCAATTACCGGCGCTTCTTCTCGGATCCGTTCCTCTATAAGACGATCGCCAACACGCTCTGGCTCGCAATTCCCGTCACCCTCGTCAACCTGCTGCTTGCAGTCCCGATCGCGTTCCGCGTGCGCCTCATGCGGCGCCAGCGTCTTCTGACCACGATCCTCGTTCTGCCAATCACGCTCGGCACCGTTCTCGTAGCCGAAGGCTTGTTGAACTATCTCGGGCCCCAGGGCTGGTTTAACCGCACCTTGCTCACTTTCGGCCTAATTTCACAGCCCTTAAAGCTCGTTCACAATTACTGGGGTGTCTTCGCCTCGCTGGTGATCACGGGCTTCCCGTTCACGTTCCTGTTGACCCTCTCATACGTCACGGGCATCGATCCGGCACTTGAGCAGGCGGCGGCGACCCTCGGCGCCAGTGCGTGGCAGCGTTTCCGCCATGTATACCTGCCGCTGCTGATGCCGGGCTTTGCCATCACGTTCTGCCTGTCCTTTGTGCAGGCCTTCTCGGTATTTCCTTCGGCGGTGCTGCTCGGTGAGCCCGCCGGTGTGACCCGGGTCATCTCGATTGCGGCGGCAACGGCAGCGTTCGAGGAATACGATTACTCCATGGCCTCGTCGATCGCGATGATCATGGGCTTCGTCCAGCTCGCCATCGTCGTGGCGGTGCTCGCCTCCCGCGGGTTGTTTTACCGCGGCCCGGCCTCCGGCGCGAAAGGGTAAGCCGATGATCCGCGATACCACACTCGGCTCCAAGCTCTGGGCCGCGGCCATCTGGGCCACGGTGGGCTTCTTCGTCATCAACCTGTTCGCCATGATCGCTACCGTGGTGACGAGCTCGTTCGCCACCCGCTGGCTCGGCACGTGGCTTCCGGCGGGCTGGACGACCCGCTGGTATTCATCCGCCTGGAGTGAGTTCCAGCTCTGGGACGTCCTGATCGTCACCTTCCAGGTGATCGGGGCCGTGGTCCTCATCTCCGGCACTCTCGGGGTGACGGCAGCCTATGCGCTGGCACGGCGGGATTTTCCGGGAAAGCGGCTACTCGTGCTGCTTTTCCTGCTGCCGCTCCTGATCCCGTCGATGACCTTCGGCATTCCGCTCGCGACGGTGCTCTATCGGACCGGCCTCGCGGGTACCTTCTGGGGCGTCGTCGCGGCCAATCTTGTGCCGACGGTGCCCTTCGTGATCTTGGTCATGATCCCGTTCATCGAGCAGATCGACCCAAAGATCGAGGCGGCGGCGCGCGTGTTCGGGGCCAACACCTTCAAGCTGTTCGTCTATGTGCTCCTGCCGCTGCTCCTGCCCGGCATCCTGGCGGCGCTGCTGCTGGTTCTGGTGCGCACCATCGCCATGTTCGAGCTGACCTTCCTCGTGGCCGGTCCGACCAGCCAGACCCTTGTGGTGGCGCTCTATTACGCCGTCTTCGCGGCCGGCGTGCGCGCAGTGCAGTCCATCGACGCTATGGCCGTGATCTACATGGTGACAACCCTGGTGTGGCTGATCATCGCCCTGCGCTTCGTCAACCCGACGCAGATCGTGACCCGGGCAAAGCAGCAGCCGGCTCATTGAGGATCCGATGTCAGACCGCCTGAACAATGACACGCTCACCGATCTTCCGGCAGGTGTTCGACGCCCTGCCTATGACCGGAGAGCCGTAAAGACCGGCATCGTCCATCTCGGCGTGGGCGCGTTCCACCGGGCTCACCAGGCCGTCTACACGGACGATGTTCTGGCCCGCGATGCGAGTTGGGGCATCGTGGCTGCGAGCCTGCGTAGTCCCGACACCTACGATGCGCTCCAGCCGCAGGATGGGCTTTACACCCTATCGGTGCGTTCGCAGGAGGGGGAGGCATTGCGGGTTATCGGGGCGATCCGCCGGGTCATCGTCGCTCCTCGGGAGATCGACGACCTGCTCGACGTCATGGCCGATCCCCAGACGCGCATCGTCACCCTTACGGTGACCGAAAAGGGCTATTGCCACGATCCCGCAACCGGCACCTTGAACGAGGCTCACCCCGACATCGTGCACGATCTGGCCTACCTGAAGACGCCCAAATCCGCTCCTGGCTTCATCATCGAGGCGCTACGCCGGCGCCGCATGGCCGGCGTGCCGCCCTTCACGGTGCTGACATGCGACAACCTTCCCTCCAACGGGCGTACGGTGAAGCGCGTTCTCACCCGCTTCGCCGAACTCGTCGATCCCGAACTCGGCCGCTTCGTCGCGGGCGAAGTCTCCTGCCCCTCGACCATGGTCGACCGGATCGTTCCCGCCACGAGCGATCAGGATCGCGAACGGATCGGCTTGTCGCTCGGCATGGACGACGCATGGCCGGTCGTCACCGAGCCTTTCACGCAGTGGGTGATCGAAGATCAGTTCCCGCAGGGGCGTCCCGCCTGGGAGACGTCCGGAGCGGAGTTCGTGAACGACGTGGAGCCCTATGAGCACATGAAGCTGAGGCTGCTGAACGGAAGCCATTCCACGCTCGCCTATCTTGGCTATCTTGCGGGCTATGAGACCGTTGCCGATACCATGGCCGACGAGGCGTTCGTCCGGCTGATCCGGGGGCTTATGGACGAAGAGGTCACGCCGACCCTCCACATGCCGCCGGGCGCCGATCTGACCTCCTATAAGGACGCGCTCATCCACCGGTTCAAGAACCCGGCCCTCAAGCATCGCACATGGCAGATCGCCATGGATGGATCGCAGAAGCTGCCGCAGCGCCTTCTCGGCACTTTGCGCGATCGCCTGCGCAGCAATGCACCGATCAGGCGACTGTCCCTCGGGGTCGCCGCCTGGATGCGCTATGTGACCGGCCTTGATGAGAAAGGGGCGCCCATCGACGTACGCGACCCCATGGCGGCGCGGCTGAATGAGATTGCGGAGCGGGCAGGGGGATCGCCCGAGGGGCTGGCCCGTGAGCTGTTTGCCATCCGCGAGATCTTCGGGGATGATCTGCCGAATGATCCTCGCTTTACGGGCGAGGTCACGGCAAACCTCGTGCGCCTCTATGAACTCGGTGCCAAGCAAACGGTGTCGGAGTTCAGGGCCGGTTAGCTCTGGCCCCCTTCGCGACAATCAGTCACCGGCCTGTTTCGCGCGCTTCCGTTCGCAGGAGTGGCATTTGCAGCCGTTCGGCTTGATGAATGTCTCGAAATAGTTCTTCCCGTAGTTGTAGGTAATCTCGTCACCGGGCTTGATGCGCTTGATCGCCTTGATGCGGATCTTGCCGCGTGACACGGTTGCCTGAGCGTTCGGGCGGCACGAATGGTTGATGTAGCGTGCGGTGTTCCAGCGCGGCGATCCGTCGATTGTCCAGCGGCTGTTGATCTCGAACAGGTAGCGTGTGTTACGACGCCTCTCCACCTCCTCGCTTGTGATCCGAGGCCCGATATACTCGATGATGAAGTCATCCTTTTCGATGACATCCGTCGCGAAAAGTCCAAGGCCTGTTTCCGCCCGTCCGACACGAAAGGGGCCATCCGGCCGTCTGCTACTCATAGTCTTAATAAGCTCCGCGCCATCCAAGAGGCGTTGTGTGTTTGGACTGGGATTATCGATCAACAAGATGGGTCACGGGACGATGTTCTCCAGATCTGAAGTTCAAATTGTACGCTCTGCCTCTTGGCGTGTTGTCCATGCGGAATGAACGCTCTCGGCTCCCGGTACATGTTGGACGCGCTGTGAGTATTATCGAGACGGGCCTGCATGAGCAGCGATGCCCGTTCGAAGGTTAGGGAATGGCGCGCTGCGTTGCAATGCCTTCTCAGAAGGATGAAGGCAACCGCTGTCCTGGCCGTGATGCTCAGGGAGGCCCGGATACGATCCAAGTCGGGCGACAACTCCCCGTCAATGATGAAAGTGAGGCTGGCTGTCTTCTACCCAGCGGAATCTAAACGACTTCCGAAGCGCCCGGGGCTGCCGCGAGGGCCACTCGGAGCGTATCGGCGAAACTCTGGTACGAGAAGGGCTTCGACAATGTCGGGCAGTCGCGGAAACGTTCCGGGAGCGAGCGGAAATCGTAGCCTGTCGAGAAAATGAAGGGAATTTTGCGAAAGCGCAGAACATCCGCGACTGGGAACACGACGGATCCGTCCACATTGATGTCGAGAAGGCCGATATCGATTTCAGTTTGCAGGGCAAGAGTAAGAGCGTGGTCTAGCCGGGCTGCTGGTCCCACAATCTGGCAACCGAAATCCAGAACCATGTCTTCGATCAGCATCGAGATCATGGCCTCGTCTTCGACAATCAGGACTCGCTTTCTGCGGTCTTCAAGCATAGCCCCTCCTGGCCGGATTCCACCTCATGATGCGCCTTTTGGCGTCGTTATACGAATCAGAGGCAATCAATATATGCGAATAGCTAGGGTCCGTTCACTATCATAGGTTAGGATGATCTTAAGCGGCATCGTAACTCTGCTACTGAGCGAAAGTAAATACCTGCGACCATCTCCATAATGCCAGGGTCTGCAATGCAATCCCTGCGCGAATTTCTGGTGCAGCTTTCGTCCCTACAACCTCAAAGGAGGTGATGACCTGCCCTTTCGGCATGGCATCGATACTGTACTGCGTCATATGACAGGCGGGGCGGACCGCTCATTCGGGGGACGGATCTTGTCAATTACTTTCTAATCCGTCCCGATGGCCAAAGAACCCAAGCTCTATTTAGGCTTCGGAGAGGGTGATGGGGTCATGGGAGGCCATCCACGGTCACGGTCAAGCTGGATCACATCTTGGAGACGGTCGGGAAAGGGTCAGCCGGGGGGCTGCCGATCCGGGATCATGAGGCTGGTCTGGGGCCGATCTAGGCATAACTGTGCTCTCCTTGGCCGGCATTCGAGCCACGATAGGACAGGCGGGATGGTCGGCATGTCCTTAAAAAAGCGGGCCTCAGGCCTGAATTCTCCTGCCGACACCCCACAAACAGCACTGGTCCCCTTTTTGGGACCTTGCATGAAACGTATAGGTATGAGTAGTTATCTTCTTGCCCTCAATGGTTGGGGGCGTTACGCCTATGGCGTTTACGAAACTTGAGACTTTAGAAGGCAGTCCTGATGGGCCGGGGAAATGATCACCGTGATCGCCGACGTCAATTTGGCGGTCAACCCGAAGATCACTGGGGCGATTTCGCTCCGCCAACATCTTTTGAACGGCCCATGCGGCAGCAGACATCCTATGGCTCTTCAGCCGCGGGACCCGAGACTGGGGCGCGGGTGAAGTGGTTCAATCCTGAGAAGGGCTTTGGCTTCGTCGAAATGACCGACGGATCGGGCGAGGCCTTCCTGCATATCCGGCAGGTCGAGGCGGCGGGCTATTCCGCACTCGAATCCGGCACGACCCTGGTCATCAAGGTCGGCTCGGGCCAGAAGGGTCCGCAGGTCCAGGAAATCGTCAGCGTGGACACCAGCACGGCAGAGCCCGAGCCACCCCGTGGTGCTCGGCCGCCTCGGCCACCGCGTGCTGGTGGTGGTCCCGGACCCGGGCAATCCGGCGGGTTCTCCCGTCCGAGCAGCCCACGTCCCGTGAGCGGTCCGCCGGAGGTGCCGGCCACCGTGAAGTGGTTCGACTCCGTTAAGGGCTATGGCTTCGTCTCCGTCGAGGGCGAGAGCAAGGACCTGTTCCTGCACATCTCCGTCGTGGAGCGCGCCGGCCTTGGCCAGCTCGACCAGGGACAGGCAGTGCGCGTCGCCATCGTCGAAGGCCGTAAGGGCCCCGAAGTGGGCGCGATCGAACTCGCCTGACTTTCAGCCTCCTTCGTGTTTTGTTGAAATAATCAGGGTCCACTGCGTTAGCAGTGGACCTCCTCAAATGCACGCACCCACATTTCGCAGACGCCAGACCGCACGATATCGTTGAGGGTGAACTCGACGATAGGAACGGGGAGCATCTGCGACTTGATCAGGTGAATGACCGTGCGAAGACCGGAGGTCTCGCGCAGGTCGCACTGGCTCACATCACCGTTGATCACCACTTTGCAATCCTCTCCGATACGGGTGAGGAAGGTCTTCATTTCGGCAGGAGTGGCATTCTGTGCCTCGTCCAGAAGGACGAAGGCGTCGCGCCAGGATCGGCCGCGCATCACCTCGAAGGGCACCATCTCGATATCGCCGTTCTTGACCGCAATCTCGTAGGCTGCGGAGCCGATGCGTTCCTTGACAGCCTCGATCACGGGAGCAGCCCATGGACCGAATTTCTCCTCGAGCGACCCGGGAAAGAAACCGAGCGAGCGGCCACTCGGGACATTGGGCCGGGTGAGAATGATCTTGCGGATGCGCCGCTGGCGGAAAAGGTCCGCAGCATAGGTTGCGGCGATCCAGGTCTTGCCGGTGCCTGCAGGGCCGAGCACCACGACCTGGGAATTGCTTTTCAAGGCATCGAGATAATCGTCCTGGGTGGCATTGAGCGGCTTGATGGGCGGAAGGCTGCGTTCGGCTTGGAACTTGGACCCGGTGAGGTCGAAGACTTCCGCTGTTTCCTGGGAGCGGCGGGTCTTGCGTCTCTGCTTCTCATGATGCTTGCTCAATGACCTACTCCGGGTTTTAAGACTGCGCACAGAGACCTATCCAGGCGCCGCGCAGAGGTGCCTGGGGAAGAAACTTGCGAGTGAAGAAACGGGGATTCGAGAGCGAGTCGCTGCGGGCGGTGAATTTCCGCGATCCAGAGAGAAAGGATCAGCCTGCCTGCCCATTAAAGCCTGTCTTATATCTGCCAGTGGCAAACTATCTTTGATTCTGATGACAGTTTACCGCTGCTACGCCTACCTGCGAGTCAAATGTTGAGGCAGCCTGCTTAGTTCCAGAGCATAATCCCTCTGTGGTGCAGAGGCGGGAAATAGCTGTGGATGGCTGCCATGGCCCCTCGCAAGGTGAGGATGATCTGCAGCCCCATGCCCGGTCCGGAGGCATGATGGTAAGGAAGAGCTTCAAGAGAGGCGCAGCGGCATGATCATCGTCTTCGGTTCGATCAATATGGATCTGGTCGCCAGGGTGCCGCGGATCGCCCGGCCAGGCGAAACCGTCCTGTCGCGTCGGGCCGACAGCTTCTTCGGAGGCAAGGGAGCCAACCAGGCGGTTGCCGCCGCGCGGATCAGTCGAGGCGGGCCGGTCCGGGTCGCCATGGCGGGAGCCGTTGGCAATGATCCCTTTGGAACGGCCTGCCTGAAGAACCTCGAAGAGAACGGCATCGATGTCGAGGCCATCCGGATCGCGGAGGACCCGACCGGCTGTGCGTTCATCACGGTCGACGGCACGGGGGAGAACGCTATCACGGTCGCCAATGGCGCGAACATGGCCCTGCGCTCCACCGATCTTTCTGACAGCCTGCTCTCCAAGGCCACCGTCCTGGTGCTACAGATGGAGGTGTCCCCGACCGACAGTCTCGACGTCGCTACACGGGCGCGCCGGTTCGGCGCGAAGGTGGTCTGGAACTTCGCTCCGGTTCCGCCTGTGAAGGAACGTTCGGTCATGGCCCAACTCCTCCAAGCGACGGATGTGCTGGTCGTCAATGAGCACGAGGCGCTCGCCATCGCCGAGATCGTGGGCGAGCCAGTCGGGAACGATTATCTCAGGGCCGCCACGATCCTCACCCATGAATTCGGACCGACCAGCATCGTGACGGCAGGCGCGCGGGGGGCTTACGCCATCGCCGCCGATGGGACCCAGATACATGCGGCAGTCCATCCGATCATCCCGGTCGATACCACCGGTGCAGGCGACACCTTCGTCGGCGTGCTGGCGAACAGCCTCGCGGAAGGCCTGGCGACCGGTCCCGGCATGGAAAGAGCCTGCGCGGCCGCGTCCCTATCCTGCCTCACAGCCGGTGCCCAGGCGGGAATGCCGCACAGGGATGCGCTGGAGCGGCACCTCGCTCAGACCTGAGCGACGGCTTCAGGAATGACCTTGGTGAGGCTGCCGGTCGCCGGAAAGAGCGGAATCAGGCAGGCCTGCAGAGCGTGGTAGAGGTCGGGCTTGCCAGTGAACAGAGTCGCACTCGGCTTGAGATCTTCCGCCAGTTCAGGCCGCCAGCCCCCGTGCCTGTGATCTATCAGGTAGCGGTCGGCGAAGCCCCAGAGGGTGCGGTACCACTGCTCGTGGAAATCGCTTGGACTATGCTCGCTCAGGAACGACGCCGCGCCGATGGCTTCTGCGCAGGGCCACCAGAGCTTATGCGGCAATCTCGGCTTGTCGTCCCAGTCGAGGGCGTAGAAGAGCCCGCCCTTGTCCTTGTCCCAGCCGAGTTCAATGGCCTGCCTGAACAGTTCGCGGGATGCCTCCGGCATCCAGGCATGTCGCTCTCCGCCAAGGGACCAGAGCTGAAGAAGGAGCCTTGCCCATTCGAGCCAGTGGCCGGGGGTCGTGCCGAAGGGACGGAACATTTCGTGCCCGCGGTAGTCCCTGTCGAGGCTCCAATCGGCATGGAAGTGCTCGGCAACCCGATAGCCGAGGGCGGCGGCGTGACGACCGATGATGAGGCTTGCGATACGTTCCGCCTTGTCGAGATAGGTGCGGCTGCCCGTCGCCTCAAAAGCGGCCATCAGGGCTTCCGTCAGGTGCATGTTGGAGTTCTGGCCGCGATACTGGCTCAGAGGCTGCCAGTCGCGGGAGAATTCCTCCCTTACGACACCGTGCTGTTCCTCCCAGAATCGCTCCTCCAGGACCTGCGTGACATCCTCCAACAGGCGGTCCGCCATGGGGTGACCGACCACCTTCGCACTGGAGGCAGCCAGCAGCACGAAGGCATGCCCATAGGCCTGCTTGGTGTCATCCTGAGGCCCGTCATCGTCCAGCGACCAGACATAGCCGCCGTTCTGTGCATCGCGATGGGCGTTCCAAAGGTAATTCATGCCATGGTCGACGATCGCATCGGAGCCCGGTCGACCGAGCAGGGTGCCGATGGCGAAGCAATGCACCATGCGGGTGGTGCTATGAATCTGCCGGAGGGTATTTCTGGTTCCGATGGGTTGTCCCGCATCGCCGAGATTGAAGAAGCCGCCGGCGGGATTGATGACGCTGTGTTGGAAGAAGTCGAACAGGTTGTTGGCCTGCTCGAACAGCCATTGCCGGTGAAAGCGGTTGGAGCGCCAGGATGTGCCGAGGGGAGGAAGGACGGGCTGAGAGTTTGTCATGATACGTTCCATTGTCATCGAGCACGTGAGGCGATGAATTGCTCCGTCTCGGACCATGAAGGCGGATCGGCGCCGCGGCGGGTGCAGACGATGGCAGCCGCCGCTGCCGCAAAATCGACTGCGCCCGTGACCTGCGCTTCGCTCAATCCCGCAATGCCCTGAGGCGTCAGCAGGTCTTTGGCATCGAGCCAGGCGAGCAGGCCGGCGTGAAAGGTGTCGCCCGCACCGACGGTGTCGACGACCTCGATCCTGGGGGCAGGGCGCTCCACAATCCTGTCGGCGAGCGCAGCCAGGGATCCCTTCTCGCCGCGCGTGATGATGACGAGCTTGGGGCCGCGCTCCAGCCAGGAGCATGCTGCTGATGCGAGATCATGCGTGGAATAGAGCAGCTCGATATCCTCGTCGCTCGCCTTCACGATGGTGGCATAGGCCAGCAGGCGCTCGAATCGCTCCCGATAGACCTTCAGATCACCGACGACGCGCGGCCGCACATTGGGGTCGAGCGAGATCACGCGCGTGCCGGCCTCCCGGCGCAGAAGGATCTCGATGGCCGTCGCGACAGGCTCGACACCGAGTGCATAGGAGCCTGCGGCGATCGCATTCACATCCGTCGGCAGTCGGGCAGGCAGCGCGTCGGGCGTGAGGGCGCGATCCGCACTGTCCGGAGCATAGAAGGAGTATTGCGGCTGCCCCGAAGCATCGGTCGCAACGACGCTGAGCGTCGTATAGTTCGGGCATCGCCGGATATAGGATGTGTTCACACCGGACTGGGCGAGCTTGTCGGTCAGGAAGGAGCCGAAGACGTCCTCGGACAGGGTCGACAGGAAAGCCGAGGGCCGGCCGAGGCGACCGATCCCTATAGCCACATTGAAAGGTGATCCGCCAGCGATGGCCTCAGCCGGGAAACCTGCTGGATCAGGTCGTCCGATGAACAGATCGATCAGGGCCTCGCCCGTCACCAAGATCATATGAAGGCTCCCGACACGATCGTGTCGTTACTCAAGAGGGCACTGCGTTTCAAGCAGCATGGGCCGGCTCGGATTCCGCCTGGATTCGATATCCCAATAGCGATTGCCCGCAAGATCATTCTCACAAGGCCCGCGCAAATTCCGGTTTGAGGGCTTGGTAGAGGTTCCGGAACGCCTCGACCTGAGCCTCGTAAAGGTCGACGAGCGGATTCTCCGGCGCGATGGTTTCGAGAACGTCCGGTGGGGTGCAAACCTTGTCCGGCGCCTCTCCTGTAATCGCGAGGCGTGCCAGTCGCGCTGCGCCGAAGGCGGGTCCCTTGTCGCTGCCCCGATAGCGCACGATGGGCACGTTCAGGGCATTGGCGAAGGTCCTGGCCCAGAAGGCGCTCTTCGAGCCTCCTCCGATGAGGCCGGCATGGGTCAGGGCTGTACCGGCCTGCGCGAGCGCACGCTTGGCATCGGCGAAACTGAAGGCGACACCTTCGAGGACGGCCTGCACCAGATCCGTCTGCCGCGTTTCAGGCGTAAGGCCGAAGAAGACTCCGCGCGCATAGGGATCGTTGTGAGGCGTTCGCTCGCCCATAAGATAGGGCAGGAAGAGAAGTGAGGACGGCCCTTTGTAAGCGGCCTCCGTCTCGCGCAGGAGTTCGCCGATATCTCTTTTCAGGAGATGGGCTGCCCAGGAGAGGCAGCTTGCACCATTCAGCATCGCGGCCATCTGAAACCAGCGGCCGGGCACGGCGTGGCAGAAGGAGTGAACCACGGCTTCCGGCGTCGGGCTGAAGGTTTCCGTTGTGACGAACAATTGCCCGGAAGTTCCCAAGGAGATGAAAGCAGAACCATCTTCGATGGCGCCAAGACCGACGGCGCCCGCAGCCGCGTCGCCGGCACCGCCAGCCACGACAACATCAGGCCGCAGACCCCATCGCCGGGCGATCTCGGCACGCACGGTGCCGGAAGCCTGCGATCCCTCGACGAGGCTTGCCATGTGATCGCATCTGAGCCCTGTCGCTGCCAGCGCCTCGTCGGACCAGTCGCGCCTGGCCTCGTCGAGCCACCAGGTGCCGGCCGCATCCGACATGTCGGTGACAAGGTCGCCCGTCAATTTCAGGCGGATGTAGTCCTTCGGCAAAATCACCTTGCTGACGCAGCGGAATGTCTCAGGCTCGTGCCGTGCCAGCCAGAGGAGCTTTGGGGCGGTGAAGCCCGGCATCGGGATGACACCCGTGATGGGCGCGAGCTCCGGATGCCTCGCTCCGAGCTCCTGCGCTTCCCGGAAGGATCGGCCGTCATTCCACAGAATGGCGGGACGCAGGGGAGTATTGTCCGAAGCCAGCAGCACGGCCCCATGCATCTGCCCGGAGAGGCCGATCCCGCGCACGTCCGCGAGAATGCCCGGCACCTTCATGCGGAGTTGATCCATGGCCGCCTGAACGGCTTGCCACCATGCATCAGGATGCTGTTCCGACCAGAGATCGTATGGCCGCGAGATCTGCAGCGGAATGTCCGCCTCCGCGATCGTTGCCTGCCGTTCGTCAACGAGGATGGATTTCACCGCCGACGTGCCGACATCGATGCCGAGATAGTGAGGCACGCCTCATGCTCCCTAGGTGGTGACGACATCCGGCTTGGCCGTCGCGGCGCAAGCATATAGCTCAGTCTCGCTCATGGGGCACGTCAGCGGTGAAATCTAGAGGTCAGGCCATGAAAAAATCTCATGGTCGAAATGTCGCCCGGATATTTAAATGGCAGCGGCATGCCCCAAATAGTGCGGCATGCCTGAGAAATCTCAAAACCCGTCTGACCCGACCCGTTCTGATAGGCCCTCCTCGGCGGCTGCGCTGAGCGCCGCTGTCCGGCTGCATCTCGGAAAGCAGTTGCGTAACCTCTACGGCGATCCCGCAGAGGACAAGCTCCCGCGCGACCTCGCGCGTCTGGCTGATCGCGTCGCGCAGGTCATCCGTGCGCATACGGAGCCTGTCGATCAGGAATTCGTCAATGGCGTGATGGACGCCCTGCCGAATCTCCGCGCCTTCGCCCTCTCACTGACCGGCAAGGTCGATCAGGCGGAGGATCTGGTGCAGGATACGGTGCTCAAGGCGCTGACCAAGCAGGATACTTTCGAATCCGGCACGAATCTTCAGGCCTGGCTCTTCACGATCCTGCGCAACGGCTTCTACTCGACCCACCGCAAGACCAGCCGTGAGGTCGAGGACGGGGACGGCACCCATGCCGCCAGCATGATCGCGATCCCCGACCAAGAGGACAAGCTCGCGCTTCAGGATCTTTCGACGGCGCTCGAGAAGCTGCCCCAGGAACAGCGTGAGGCGATCATCCTAATCGGCGCCGAAGGCATGTCCTACGAGGATGCTGCGGAAGCGCTGGGCGTGAAGGTCGGAACGATCAAGAGCCGCGTGAACCGGGCCCGCAATCGTCTCGCCGAACTGATGGGTACGCCAAGGGCCGAGCACGATCACGACCATTCGGCTACCGCCTGATCGGCCATGCCCCGATGCCGTTAAGGCATCGGGTTTTCCTATCTATGTTCCGATATCGGGAAATTCGCCGTCGTTTCTCCCGGAGGCGAGGCGCAGGACGGCGCATGCCTGCCTAAAATATCAGCGCGTCGGACAGCATGTTCCTCGAACTTTTTCATGCTCTTCAAGGTTGAGCTTGTAGCTGGTGGGCTCGCAACCACTCTTCCGCCAAGGAGGGGAGCATGGAACACAGGCCTCTGTCCGAACTCAGTGGCGTCGCCGACCTGAAGATCCCTGAGCACATGAAAGTTCCGGTCCTATCGAAACGGGACCGCCTGGACCGCTGGATCGAGCTTCTGGAGCAAGAGCCGGACCGGGAGCTCAGAACCCTCGACGAGATCGAATGGAAACCCAGGGCCCAGCGCCTCGCCATGCGTGCCGACGGATCCGCCCTGGCCATCGCCTTTTCCGATCCGGTGCTCCGGCAGGCCGGGCTGCGCAGCGACACGTTCGGCGATGCGGTCGATTTCTTCGACATCTCGGAGCACGACGCCCATATCGTCCTGTGCTCATGCCATGGCGGTGAATCGATGCGGGCCGACGAGGCTGCCCGCCGGGTGCGGGGCATCCGGTCTCCGAGCCTCTGGGCGCTGTACTTCGGTTGGTTTCGATAACGATTGGGCAGTCCTGGCCTGGGATCAGTCCTTGTAGGGATCGAACTCGCCGGGGCCTGCCATGGCGACGGCGAAGGGCCGTAAGCTGTGCTCGATCTCGATTGTGCCCCGGTGATAGGCGAGCACATCCTCAAGGCGGCGATAGACCATGGGGCTCTCATCCACGTCGCCGCCGCGTAGGAGAATGCCTTTCCCGCGCAGCCACGCGTCCATCTCGTCACGGGTAAAGCGGGGAGGGCGAACCCATTGACCTGCCTTGTTCTTCTTGCCCTTCGCCTCCATGCGGCCGAAGAGGCGGCCTGCGCCGTGGACGGTCGAGTAGAGACTGTCGGCGCTCTCAGGGCCGTCGACCCCGTGCAGGATCACCGCATTGTCGCCCATGGAGCCTCCGACGAAGCCCCGCTGGCCTGGGAAGGCAGGCGTCGCGCCCTTGCGGACCACCCAGCAATCCCTTCCGCCATGGCTCTCCCGCCAGACGAAGTTGTGGTGATTATGGACGGAATCGGTGATATGGCCGCCGATGACCCGGCGGACGCGTTCCACCACCCATTCACGGCCCGCATAGGCATAGAGACCGCCAAGCTTCACACCCGCCAAGTAGCTTTGTCCTGCCTCGCTGTCCTGATGGACAAGGGCGGGCTCGACCTCCATGCCGTCCTTGGCGCCGACCAGCGCCAGATGCTTAGTGGTGATCTTGTGGCCAAGGCCCCGAGAGCCGAAATGAACCCCGATCCAGACGAAGCCCTCCTCGTCCTCGAATAGATCCACGTAATGGTTGCCCGATCCGACCGTTCCCAGCTGCTGCTGAGCCGTCTTCTTGAGATCCCGGACCCCGGCCTCGTCCCAGAGCGGAGAATCGAAGAGCTCGTGATCGACGGTGACGGCGTTCTTCTGGCCGATCCCGAAGCTGATGCTGCGGCCGATATCCGCGAGGATGCGACCTGCCTGACCGGCAATCTCCTCGTAGCGGGTGTCGAGCCGGACGGCCATATTTCCGCAGGCGATGTCGAACCCGACGCCGCTGATCGAGATATGCTCCTCATAGGCCACGACCCCGCCGATGGGATGGGCGTAGCCGAGATGCCCGTCGGCGCAGAGCACACCCTTGAAGGCGCTTCCCGCCTCCATGCAGCGGTTAAGCTGCTTGACCGTTTTTTCGTCGTGCTCGCCATAAATGCGGGTCTTCTCCGGCACTCGTTTACTCCTTGGGCTCAAGGTCGATTGTTGTAGCGCTCGCGCAGGCGCTCGACCTCCCGTTGCAAGGCATCGAGCCCGCGCGCGATGTCCCGCCCCATGCTTTCGACGATCCCCGTACCGGCCGCCACATCGGGGCAGTCCAGGGTCCCGTCCCGGCGATGCCGGGGCGCGATGCCGCCCTGCGGGGTGAGCAGATAGGCGCATCCGGTATCCTCATCCCGCCAGACGACGGGCTGATCGAGGGCTGCGGCCGGACAAGCCAGCAGCACCAAGAGGACGATGGCGCATCCATGGGCAGACCTGTTCATGGCGACACCTCCCGCGTTGGACCTGACCTCTCAGGCAATGCCGGCTCGAGCGGCCCTGTTCCTTGAGGGCGGCCCGCTACCTTCCGTCAATTTGACTTCGCGCTGGGTTTGGAGGACATCACGCGGTTTGATGGCCCCGTGCCCGTGGAATCCCTGTCGGCATGACGGCTTTCCCGCCTCCGGAGTGTTTGATGGACGGTTCTGTCCCCCAGCAGCGGATGTCTTTGCGCCACTTCTCCGTGGCCCAGCTGACGAGCATCGTCGAGCGGAGCCACGCCCGCTTGTGCGCCGTTCTCGTGCTGCTGTCGCTCGTCTGCTTCCTGCCGGGCTTCACCACGCTCCAGCCCATGGACCGGGACGAGCCGCGTTATGCTCAAGCTTCCAAGCAGATGCTGGAGACGGGGGATTTCGTCGATATCCGGTTTCAGGACGAGGCCCGACACAAGAAGCCGGTGGGCATCTATTGGATGCAGAGCGTCAGTGTCGCTATCGGCGAGGCGCTCGGGGTGCCGGAAGCTCGGACTACCATCGCGCTCTACCGGATGCCCTCCCTGTTCGGAGCCATCGCGACGGTCCTGCTGACCTATTGGGCCGCCCTGGCCTTCTTCGGCAGGCGAGGGGCCTTCCTGACCGCATGCCTCATGGCGACCTGCGTCATCCTCATGGTCGAGGCGCGGCTCGCCAAGACGGATGCGATGCTCACCGCCTGCTCCGTGGCGGTGATGGGCGGTCTCGCCCGGGCTTACCTGAGCCGGGGTGCCGGCGTCCTGCCCCGGCGGGCGCTGCTGATCTTCTGGGTGGGCTTTGCCTTGGGGATCCTGATCAAGGGCCCTCTCATCCTCATGTTCGCCGGCCTCGCGGCCGCGCTGCTCTCTTATAAAGAGCGCTCGGCTCGCTGGCTGCTGACGTTGCGGCCCTGGCTGGGTCTCGCCTTCACCCTCGCGGTCGTTCTCCCCTGGTTCGTCGCCATCGCCATCAAGAGCAGCGGCGCCTTCTTCGCGGCCTCGGTCGGGCAGGACATGCTGGGCAAGGTGGGAACGGCGCAGAGATACCACTGGGCGCCGCCGGGCTTCTATCTGCTCTCGTTCTTCGCGACGTTCTGGCCCGGAGCCATCCTGGCTGCCATCGCGGCCCCCTTCGCCTGGATCCATCGCCGTGAGGAGCCGGTGGCCTTCGCCCTGGCCTGGATCGTACCGTCCTGGATCATCTTCGAGATCGTCCCGACGAAGCTGCCACATTATACGATGCCGCTGCTTCCCGCGGTGGCGATCATCACGGTCATGGCGATCGCGCGGCACTTCGTCGGGCCGCATCGACCGGCCGCGAAGCTGGCGACGGTGCTGATCCCGTTTATTCCGGTCGGCCTGACGATCGGCCTGTCTGCGGTCGCGTGGTCTTTCGATGGCCTGCCACCGTTCCGGGCGCTGCCGGCACTCGTCGTATCCTCGCTCCTTGCCCTCTGGGCCTGGTGGCTCTTCGTGAAGAACCGGATGGTTCCGACCCTCTGGGCGAGCTTCCTATCCTCGGCCTTCCTCGCCATCGGCGTGTTCGGGTTCGCTCAGCTCGATCTGCGGTCCCTCAAGATTTCGGATCGCCTGGCGGAGATCGCCCGCAACGTGCCCTGTGAAAACCCGAAGGTCGCGACTCTCGGCTATCGGGAGCCCAGCCTCGTCTTCCTTACGGGCACGAACCTGGGCATGGTCGATACCGGAGCCGAGGCCTCCCGGTTTCTGCACCAGGGCGGCTGCCGTGTCGTTTTCGTCGACAAGCGCTTCGAGGGTGAGTTCCAGGCCGAGAACGAGCGCCTGCAGCAGCAGCCTGTGCTCTCGACCAGGATCGAGGGATTCAATATCAACAGCGGGCGACGGGTCGACATTGCGGCCTATGCGGCAGGCTTCTAGAGCCTGGACATGCACTTCGAAGGGGTGGCCGAAGATGGCCCTGCACGGATGACTGACCTTTCTTCAAGCCCGCGCATCAGCGTCGTCGTTCCCGTCAAGAACGAAACGCTCAATGTCCTTCCCCTCGTGGAGGAGATCGAGCGGGCCTGCGCCCAACTGGCGCCCTTCGAGGTCATCTATGTCGATGACGGCTCGACCGATGATACCGGGCAGCAGGTTCTGAACGCCCGGACAACGCGTCCGTGGCTGCGCCTCGTCCGGCATGAGGCAAGCTGCGGCCAGAGCGCCGCTGTCCGGACGGGCGTCCATGCCACCCGCGCGCCCATCGTGGTCACCCTCGACGGGGACGGGCAGAACGATCCGGCTTTCATCCCCCAAGTCGTGGCCGCCCTCGACAATCCAATGGTCGCTCTGGTGGCCGGGCAGAGGCTGGGCCGCAAGGACGGAGCCTACAAGAAGTGGCAGTCCCGGATCGCCAACGGCGTGCGCGGGCGGATTCTCAAGGACGGAACGCGGGATACGGGCTGCGGCCTCAAGGCCTTCCGGCGCGACGTCTATTTGCGCCTGCCGTATTTCGATGCCCTTCACCGCTTCATGCCGGCTCTGGTCAAGCGCGAGGGGTATCAGATCGCTCATGTGGACGTGGTCGATCGGCCGCGCCATGCGGGTCGGTCCAATTACGGAATGTTCGACCGCCTGTGGGTCGGCATCCTTGATTTAGCCGGAGTCTGGTGGTTGATCCGCCGCCGCCGCCGCGTTCCCACTGTTCAGGAAATCGTCTGATGTTGATGCGTCTCTCCCACGACTTGGGACTCTATTTCTACGATCTGGTCGTTGCGCGGTTCGATCTGTGGGCGGCTTTCGGCGTGCTGGCCCAGTTCGTCTTCGGAGCGCGCTTCATCGTGCAGTGGATCGCGAGCGAGAAGGCCGAGAAGAGCGTCATCCCGGTCGGGTTCTGGATCCTGTCCATCTCGGGCGGCCTGATGACCCTCGTTTACGGATTTGTCCGCAGCGACATCGTCATCATTTTGGGCCAGGCCTTCTCGATCTTCATCTATGTCCGCAACCTGATGCTGATTTCGAAGGACAGGAAAAAAACCCAGGGCTCGGCCATTGCCGGCGCGGAGGCCGAGGCTTCGACGGGCTGATCGCCGAAGCCTCGATATTGATCAGGCGGCGCGGGTATCCGCCTCCCGAAGGCGGGCAAAGCCGGCATCGAGATCCCGCTTTAGATCGTCCAGATCCTCCAGCCCGATATGAAAGCGCAACGAGTGGCCGCCAGGCTCCCAGCGGGTCGCGGTGCGGTAGCTGGCGCAGTTGAACGGAATCACGAGGCTCTCGAACCCACCCCAGGAATAACCCATGCCGAACAGGGCAAGCCCGTCGAGCATATTGGCCAGAGCTTGATCCGAGCATGACTTGAGAATGATCGAGAACAGGCCCGAGGAGCCTTTGAAGTCCCGCTTCCAGATCTCGTGGCCCTGATAGCTCTCGAGCGCCGGGTGCAGCACCTGTGCCACCTCGGGACGGGCCTGCAGCCAGCGGGCCATATCCAAGGCCTGCTTCTCGTGTTCCCGAAGGCGCAGCGCCATGGAGCGCAGTCCCCTCAAACCTAGAAAGACGTCTTCCGGCCCTGGACACATGGCGAAGGAATCGTAAGCGTCGCGCAGGGCCTTGAAGCATCGCTCGTTGGCCGAGACCATGCCGAGCAGCAGGTCGGAGCCGCCGCTCAGATACTTGGTGCCAGCCTCGATGGCGATGTCCACGCCGCGCTCGTGAGGCGGAAAGAGCAGGGGTGTCGCCCAGGTATTGTCCATGAGGACTACCGCGCCATGCCGGTGTGCCACCTCGGCGATGGCAGGAATGTCCTGCATCTCCAGAGATTGCGATCCAGGGGCCTCCGTGAACACGGCTGTGGTGTTCGGACGGAGCAGAGTCTCGATTCCGGCACCGATCCGGGGATCGTAATAGGTGGTTTCCACACCAAATTTCTTGAGCATCCCATTGCAGAAATGCCGCGTCGGCAAGTAGACCGAATCCGTCATCAGCAGGTGGTCGCCAGCCTTGAGGCAGGACATGAGAGCCACGGTAACGGCAGCCAAGCCCGACGGCGCCAGCACCGTTCCTGCTGCACCGGACAGTTCCGTCCAGGCCGTCTCAAGGGAATTCGTGGTCGGAGTCCCTTTCGTTCCGTAGGAATAACGCCCGCGCCGATGAAGTAAGTCATCGGTCGTAGGGTAGAGGACCGTGGATCCGCGATAGATCGGCGTATTCACGAATCCGTGCTGCTCGAAGGGCTCCCGGCCGGCATGGACGAGGCGGGTGCGTTCTGAGACGTTGTGGGGCTTTGGGGGGAGTTTTGACATCGCTTCAAGGGCTTGCTGAGGAGGTCTCGATCTGAAACCGCGCAGCCTCTGCCGTCAAGTCAGGCACGAAATGCCTTCCATCAAGACTTGACCAGTGATCAATCATTGAATTTGATGGATTTCGATGCCGTCTCGACCGAGGCGGCGCGGAACGGTCTAACCGGGACTCGGCTGGGGGCTATATCCAGGATCCGTCGAGTCATGTGGAACTATTGGGAGAAGATACAAACATGAAAAAGGCTCTCGTATCGATTGCCTTCGGCCTGACGGCCAGCCTGTTCGCCACGGGCGCCTCGGCCCAGGCGACGCTCAACAGCGTCAAGCAGAAGGGCTTTCTGACCTGCGGTTCGAATACCGGCCTCGCCGGCTTCGGCCAGCCGGACGCCCAGGGTAGCTGGACCGGTCTCGACGTCGATCTCTGCCGCGCCATTGCGGCCGCCATCTTCGACGATCCGACCAAGGTTCGCTACATCCCGCTCGCCGCCAAGGACCGCTTCACGGCGCTTCAGTCGGGCGAGGTGGACGTCCTGTCCCGCAACTCGACCATGACGATGTCGCGCGACACGCAGCTCGGCCTCGACTTCCCGGCCATCAACTACTTCGACGGCCAGGGCTTCATGGTCCGCAAGAAGCTCGGCGTCTCCTCCGCCAAGGAGCTGAACGGCGCCTCGATCTGCACCCAGCAGGGCACCACGACCGA
The DNA here is from genome assembly GCF_016892765.1 of Microvirga arvi. Taxonomy (GTDB): domain Bacteria; phylum Pseudomonadota; class Alphaproteobacteria; order Rhizobiales; family Beijerinckiaceae; genus Microvirga; species Microvirga arvi. Next base: position 99,829 of record NZ_JAFEMD010000004.1, on the reverse strand, counting down.
GCTGAACCTCGCCGACTACTTCCGTGCCAACAACCTGAAGTACGAAGTGGTGGCCTTCGCGACCTCGGACGAAACCTTCAAGGCCTATGACGCCGGCCGCTGCGACGCTTTCACCACCGACGCCTCCGGCCTCTATGCCGAGCGTCTGCGCGCCTCGGCTCCGGACGACCATATCGTTCTGCCCGAGATCATCTCCAAGGAGCCGCTTGGCCCTGCAGTGCGCCACGGCGACAACAACTGGGGCGACATCGTCCGCTGGACCCACATGGCCATGCTGAACGCAGAAGAGCTCGGCGTGACCAAGGCCAATGTCGACCAGATGAAGACCTCCGACAACCCGGAGATCAAGCGCCTGCTCGGCACCGAGGGCAAGTTCGGCGAGGCCATCGGCCTGCCCAATGACTGGGCCGTCCGAATCGTCAAGCACGTGGGCAACTACGGCGAGTCCTTCGAGAAGAACGTCGGCGAAGGCTCGCGCCTGAAGATCAAGCGCGGCCAGAATGCGCTCTGGACCAAGGGCGGCCTGCAATACGGCATCCCGGTTCGCTAAGCCTACCCAAGAACAGGGCGCCCGGTGATCCGGGCGCCCTTCAAGAATCGTGCAAGAACAAAAAGCATGCCGCTTGACCCCGGCCACGAACAGGGGAGGACGGCCGGAAATCAAGCGTCGTCAGAGGATAAACTCAGTGCAGACCGCTGTCAGCCAGACATCGCCCCCCAAGAAATCGTTTCTATACGATCCGAAGGTTCGCGGAATTTTCTATCAGGTCGTTCTCGTCGCCGCGATCATCTTCCTGTTCTATGTGGCCGCGACCAATGCCATCGAGAACCTGCAGCGCGCCAAGATCGCCTCAGGCTTCGGCTTCCTCAACAATACGGCCGGCTTCGACATCAGCCAGACCCTGATTCAGTTCAGTGCGGCCGGCGGCACCTATGGCGATGCCTTCATCGTCGGCCTTCTCAACACCCTTATCGTTTCAGCCATCGGCATTTTCTTCACGACCTTTCTCGGCTTCCTGATCGGCATCTCCCGCCTGTCCAAGAACTGGATGGTCGCGAAGGTCGCCATGGTCTATGTCGAGGTCCTGCGCAACATCCCGCTGCTGGTCCAGCTCCTGTTCTGGTACATCGCGGTGCTCGGCGCTCTGCCGCAGCCGCGCAACTCCCTCGAAATGGGCGCCGGCTTCTATCTGAATTCCCGCGGCCTGTTCATGGCCAAGCCGCTCTATGCATCCAATATCTCGATCCTTCTCACGGTCCTCGCGATCGGGCTGGTCGGCACATTCGTCTATCGCCGTTGGGCCAGGAAGCAGCAGGAACAGACCGGCCGGCAATATCCCGTCGGCAAGGTGACGCTCGCTCTGGTGCTTGGCCTACCGATCCTGACCTGGATCGTGCTTGCCCTCGTCGGTGCCAATCCCATCTCCTTCGAGTTGCCGCGCAAGGGCACGTTCAACCTGACGGGCGGCATGCAGATCCTGCCGGAATTCGTGGCGCTGCTTCTCGGTCTTGTGACCTATACGGCGGCTTTCATCGCCGAGGTCGTCCGCGCCGGCATCCTCGCCGTGTCGAAGGGGCAGACGGAAGCCGCGGGCTCCCTCGGACTCACCCCGGGCCAGACCCTGCGCCTCGTGGTGATCCCGCAGGCCATGCGCGTCATCATTCCGCCGCTGACGAGCCAGTATCTGAATCTGACGAAGAACTCGTCCCTGGCTGTCGCCATCGGCTATCCAGACCTCGTTCAGGTCTTCATGGGAACCGTGCTCAACCAGACGGGTCAGGCCATCGAGGTCGTGGTCATCACCATGGGCGTCTATCTCACGATCAGCCTGCTGACATCGTTCATCATGAACATCTACAACCGCCGTGTGGCGATCGTCGAACGGTAGGAGATCCTATGAGCACCGCCGTCGATATGCCCCGTTTCGTCCGTGCCAAGCAGGTGGAGGCGCTGCCTCCGCCCAATCTGGCCCGCGGCCCCATTGCCTGGGTTCGGCAGAACCTGTTTTCAGGTCCGTTCAACACGATCCTGACGCTGGTGGTCTTCTACCTCCTGTATGTCAGCGTCCCGCCGCTCCTGAAATTCCTGATCATCGATGCGGTCTGGACCGGCAGCGACCGGGCAGCCTGCCGCGCCGATACGGGCGGCAGCGAGAGCGGGGCCTGCTGGGCCTTCATCTGGGACAAGCTCAACTACTTCATCTACGGCTCCTACACGATATCCGAGCGCTGGCGGGTGAACATCTTCTTCGCTCTTCTCGCCATCGGCGTCGTCTGGCTGCTGTGGCTGAGGGCTCCGCGCCGGGATCTGGGAGCAGTCTATTTCTTCTGGATCTTCCCGATCGTCTCCTACATCCTGCTGACGGGTGGCAATGCCAGTTTCAGCGGCCGCTTCTGGGCCGGCTTTGCGATCCTTGGTGCGCTCGTGATCGCATTGTTTGCCTTCTTCGCCGCGCTGCTCAAGACCGCAATGCGTCCGGCACTCATCATGGCTGGCGCCATCGTCGCGGTAATCGGCATCACCTTGGCGCTCATCGACGTCGATTTCGGCCTTGCTCATGTGCCGACGTCTCTGTGGGGCGGCATTCTCGTGACCCTGCTGGTGGCGACGGTCGGCATCGTGGTCTCGCTCCCCTTCGGCATCCTGCTGGCCCTCGGACGCCGCTCAAGGCTGCCGATCGTGCGGATGGCGTCGGTGATTTTCATCGAGTTCGTGCGCGGCGTGCCGCTGATCACGGTGCTGATCATGGCGAACACCATGCTGCCGCTGTTCCTGCCGGGCGACATGACGGTGGACCGCCTGCTGCGGCCGCTCATCGGCACTGCCCTCTTCGCCTCCGCCTACATGGCCGAGGTCGTGCGCGGCGGCCTGCAGGCCATGCCGAAGGGTCAGTATGAGGGCGCGATGTCGCTCGGCTTGAACTATCCGCAGATGATGACCCTCATCATTCTGCCGCAGGCCCTGCGGATCGTGATCCCAGGCATCGTGAACACCTTTATCGGTCTGTTCAAGGATACTTCGCTGGTGGCGATCGTCGGCATTTTCGATCTGGTCAAGACCATCGAGGCCTCGCGCATCGATCCGAACTGGGCTGCCCCCACCATCGGCATCACAGGCTATGCCTTCGCAGCCCTGTTCTACTTCATCTTTTGCTTTGGCATGTCACGGTATTCGCTCGGGGTCGAGCGGCGCCTTGCAGCTGGTCAGAAACGGTAAACACCCATGGCAACGACAATGTCAGCTCAACAAATTCCCGCCTCGGTCGATCCTCAGGTTCAGCCTGCGATCCAGATGGTTGATGTTCACAAGTGGTACGGCGACTTTCACGTGCTGCGGGACATCAACCTGAACGTCCGCCGCGGCGAACGTATCGTTATCTGCGGCCCTTCGGGCTCGGGCAAGTCCACGATGATCCGCTGCATCAATCGCCTTGAGGAGCACCAGAAGGGCCGCATCATCGTCGACGGTGTCGAGCTGCTCGACGACCTCAAGCGCATCGACGAGGTGCGCCGGGATGTCGGCATGGTGTTCCAGCACTTCAACCTCTTCCCGCATCTGACGATCCTGGAGAACTGCACCCTGGCGCCGATCTGGGTGAAGAAGATGCCCAAGAGGGAGGCTGAAGAGGTTGCCATGCACTATCTGACCCGGGTCAAGATCCCGGAGCAGGCCAACAAGTATCCGGGCCAGCTCTCGGGCGGCCAACAGCAGCGCGTGGCGATTGCCCGCTCCCTGTGCATGAGCCCGAAGATCATGCTGTTCGATGAGCCGACTTCGGCGCTCGATCCTGAGATGGTCAAGGAGGTGCTCGACACCATGGTTGGCCTGGCGGAAGAGGGCATGACTATGCTGTGCGTGACGCACGAGATGGGCTTTGCCCGTCAGGTGGCGGACCGGGTGATCTTCATGGATTACGGGCAGATCGTGGAGATGAACACGCCCGACGAGTTCTTCCGCAACCCGCAGCACGAACGCACCCGGCTCTTCCTGTCCCAGATCCTCCACTGAGGCGGATCCCGCGAGATGCAACAATGGCACCGAGCTGGCTCGGGGCCATTGTTGTTTCGGTTGGGTGTTCATCCTCGCGCCATGGCCGGGCTTGTCCCGGCCATCCCGATGCGGTGAATCAATGTGCCTCCCTGATCGGGATCACCGGCACAAGGTCGGTGATGACGAAAGGCTATTCGCAGCCAAGATCGGCTTGACTAGCCCGTCTTCCCCGGTCCCGTCTCCACCGGCAGATCGTCCCGTGCACCCCATTCGGCCCAGGAGCCGTCATAGATCGCCTTGATCGGCCGCCCGGCCACCTCGAAGGCCACACCGAGGATAGCGGCCGAAACGCCGGAACCGCAGCTCGTGATCACCGGCTGGTCGGGGTCGATCCCTGCGTCGGTCAGCGCCTTCTCGAGACCTGCCTTGTCCTTCAGCCGGCCGTTTTCGACGATCCGGTCGAAGGGCAGGTTGAGGCTCCCCGGAATGTGCCCCATGCGAAGGCCGGGGCGCGGCTCGGGCGCCTCGCCCCTGAAACGCTCCGCGGGGCGCGCATCGACCACCTGAGCCGCCTTCGATTGGAGCGCCTCCTGCACGGCTGAGGCATCCGCAACGACGGAAGCGTCGAAGGAGGGCTTGAAGGTTCGTGCGGGACGGGGCCTTTCCGGTCCGGTCTCGACGGGTCGACCCTCCGCCTTCCAGGCGGGAAAGCCGCCCTCGAGAATCGATACGTTGCGCGCGCCGAAGACCTGAAACGTCCAGCGGACGCGGGGTGCCGAGAACAGACCCGCGCCATCGTAGACGACGATGGTCATGTCTTCGCTGATTCCCATCGACCCGACGGTCTTCGCGAAGCTCTCCGGCGAGGGCAGCATGTGGGGCAGGGAGGACGAGGTGTCCTTCACGGCGTCGAGGTCGAAGCGCACTGCGCCGGGAATGTGGCCTGACAGGTACTCGACCTGCGGATCCCGGTTCTGCGTGGGCAAATACCAGGAGCCGTCCACGACCACGAGGTTCGGATCGTTCAGGTGTTCCTGCAGCCAGGCGGCCGACACGAAGGGCTGGGACATGAGCATTTCCTTGAAATGAATGGATCTAATCAGCGAGGGACAGGCGAACGCGGCGGTTCTGCTTTCCCTTCTTCTCGATGTCGGTGATCACGACGGATCCGATCTCAGCCGTACGCCGAACATGGGTGCCGCCGCAGGGCTGGAGATCGATGCCCTCGATCTCCACGAGGCGCACCCGGCCGGACCCGCGTGGAGGTTTCACCGACATAGTCTTGACCAGTCCGGGATTGGCATCGAGCTCCTCATCGGTGATCCAACGCTCGGTGACCGGTGCATCCCGCGCAATCAGGTCGTTCAGCTTGTCCGAGATATCGACCTTGTCGAGGCCCGCATCCGGGATGTCGAAATCGAGCCGTCCGTCGCCGTCGCCGATCGAGCCGCCGGTGACAGGGTAGGGCAAGACTACGCTCAGGAGATGAAGGGCCGTGTGGACGCGCATGCGCCTGAGGCGCCGCGGCCAATCGAGATGCAGGGTCACGGCTTCGCCTTCGGCCAACCGGGAAGCTGCGTCTGGCCCGACCAGATGCGCGACCTGCGAGCGGTCCGCGGCATAAACGGTGTTGGTGACCTCGATCCTTTCGCCATCGGCCCTCACGAGAGCGCCCACGTCTCCCGGCTGTCCTCCGCCCTGGGCGTAGAACACCGTCCGGTCGAGAATGACGCCGCCCTCCGGCGTGGTTCCGAGAACCCGTGCTTCGCAAGAGGTGGCATAGGCATCGTCGCGGAACAGAAGCGTCGTAGCGGTCATGAGCGTCTCAATGTTTGTCGGGGCAGGGCAACCCCTTTCGGAAAGGCAGGGGCGATGCTGACGGCAAGCGGCTCGGCGGGTCAAGTCGCTTCCTTCGCCGGATGTCAGGCAATGGGCTCAGCCGTCAGGCCGCGCAGGCTGCGGAAAGCCTCCAGGGCGCGTTCCCGGGCAGGGCCGTGCGGAACGATGGGCCTGGGGTAGGTATCCCCCAGGCCGACACCGGCTTCACGGAGCATGCTGGGCGGAGCCTCCCATGGCTTGTGGATGAAGGCGGCAGGCAGTTCTGACAGCTCGGGCACATGGGTTCGAACGTAGGACCCGTCAGGATCGAATTTCTCGCCCTGTGCGACCGGATTGAAAATCCGGTGAAACGGGGCCGAGTCCGGGCCGGAACCTGCAATCCACTGCCAGCTGAAGGCATTGTTGGCCGCGTCCGCATCGACCAGGGTATCCCAGAACCAGCGCTCACCCTCCCGCCAGTCGGTGAGCAGGTGTTTTACCAGGAAAGACGCCACGATCATCCGCACCCGATTATGCATCCAGCCCGTCTGCCAGAGCTGGCGCATGCCGGCATCCACGATAGGGTAGCCGGTGAGCCCCTTCCGCCAGGCTCTGATGGCGACGTGATCATCGATCCAGGGGAAGCTTTCGAACCTGCTGCTGTGCGGCTTGTCCGGCAGGTGCGGATGTTCGTGGAGCAGCTGGTAGGTGAAGTCGCTCCAGACGATCTCGCTTAAGAATTTTTCCGCATCCTGTTCCAGATCCGGCCGGCGTGCGACCGCTGCCATGACCGCATGCCAGACCTGCCGGGGGCCGATCTCCCCGAAGCGCAGATGTGGTGACAGGCGAGATGTTCCATCACGGCCGGGGCGATCACGGTCGTCCATGTAGCCTTTCAGCCCCGCCTCGAGAAAACGCGCGAGCTTGTCCCGGGCGGCCCGCTCGCCTGGCTGCCATTCCTGCCTTAACCCTCCGGCCCAGTCGGGCGATGAAGGCTCAAGGCCGAGTTCGTGCAGGGAGGCCACTTCATCGGGAGATGTCTCAGGCCAGATGCCGCCTTGCAACGTCCGAGGTGCCGGAAGCGGTGCCTTGATGGCCCTTGTCCTTACAGCCCGCAGGTAGGGAGTGAAGACCTGAAACGGCTTCCCGGCTTGGTTCACGATCTCCCACGGTTCGTGCAGGAGGCGGCCATTGAAGCTGTGAGCCTTGATGCCGCGATCCATCAGGTGCTTCTTGATCATGCTGTCCAGGGCGATCTCGGACGCGCCATAGCGGCGGTTCCAGTAGATCGCGGAGGCGCCGGTCGCCTGGACCAGTTTGTCGACGATTAGAGGAGCGGAGCCTCTCAGGATCAGCAGATTGGAGCCAACCCGCTTCAAGGCGTTTCCGAGCGCCTTGAGCGATCCATAAAGCCACCATCGAGCCGCACCTCCAAGCGGTCGGATTCCCTCCGAGACTTCATCCAGTATGTAAAAACATAGAACCTGCGAACCGGTTGCCGCGGCAGCCGAAAGGGCAGGGTTGTCGGTCAGACGATGATCGTCGCGGAACCAGACGAGAACGGGGGTGTGGGAATCGGTGCTCATGGCGGCACCATACAGCTACGCTTCAAGAGTACGACGTGATGTGTCGTGCAGATCGACAGATTTTGATCAGATGAGTGAAGAAAGGTTGGCTCCGGCGGTAGGATTCGAACCTACGACCAACGGATTAACAGTCCGCTGCGCTACCGCTGCGCCACGCCGGAATAAGCCTAACCTTACGAAGAAGCTGAAAACAGGAGCTTCTTGAGCGCCGTGGTGTCTTCAAGGACCGTACCCCGGCGAGGTGGGAGGCATATAGCACGGGTTTCGACCGTTGCAAGCCCCTTGTTGACGCGCGGGAGTTGAAAAGGGGCTGTTGCTCTTTGGGGGGACGCTTGCTATGGAGCACCCGTCGCGTTCGCGGCACGCCCCGGATGGCCTCGTGGCGGAGTGGTTACGCAGAGGACTGCAAATCCTTGCACCCCGGTTCGATTCCGGGCGAGGCCTCCAACAAGTTTCTAAAGGCACTGTCGATGGTCGATTTCGCTCAAGCGCGCCGTATCATGGTTGATGGCCAGCTGCGCACTTTCGATGTGAATGACATGCCCCTTCTCGATGCCATGGATACCGTTCCGCGCGAGCATTTCGTGCTCCCGGGCCGTGAAGAGCTGGCCTATATCGACCAGGACATTCTCGTCAGCGACGGCGCCGAGCTCCGCTACATGCTGTCTCCGATGATCCTGGGACGCATGATCCAGGCCCTCGGGATCAAGGCGGGCGAGCGGGTTCTCGATGTGGCCTGCGGCCGCGGCTACGCTTCGGCGGTGTTCCGTGATCTGGGGGCGCAGGTGACGGCGCTCGAATCCGACGAGACCTTGGCCGCTGCGGCGCGACAGAGCCTCAACGCCGCCGGTGCAGGCGATGTTGTGGTCGTGGCGGGTCCTCTCGATCAGGGGCATGCGGGCAACGCCCCCTATGATGCCATTCTCGTCAACGGAGCCGTGGAGATCCGCCCCGATGCGCTGCTCCAGCAACTGGCCGAAGGCGGCCGTCTGGTCTGCGTGATAGGCAGGGGGCGCGCTGCCCGTGCAACCCTTTATGTCCGCTCGGGCAATGCCTTCGGCGAACGCGCCCTGTTCGAGGCTGCGGCCCCCTTGCTGGCAGCCTTCGTTCAGACTCCCGGCTTCACGTTCTAATCCTTTCTGAATCCTTAAATTCCTCGGTTAAGAGTGTCGCTTTTTTGCGCCACTCCTGCATTAAAATGGAATCGATGCCTGCGCCTTGTTGCCGACTCGGTTCCGTTGGGTATTGTTTCGCTTGAGTCGGACTGGTTTCTGAAAGTGGCGTTTTTGGCGGGGGGACCGCTTTGGATCGCTAGGCAGGTGCGCGTGAACGAAAAGCATTCCAAAAAGACGTACCGCTTGCTCTTTGGGGCCATGACCTCGGCCTTCGTGTTGATGGGCGCCAGCGGTTCGTCTGCCGAGACCCTGGAAAGCGCTTTGTCGCGCGCCTATGGCAACAACCCCGATTTGAATGCCCAGCGGGCTGGCGTGCGTGTCAGGGACGAGGATGTCGCTCAGGCGAAATCGGGCTACCGGCCCCGAATTAACGGCACAGCGGATATCGGCCGGACCTTTACGGATGCCGATACTGGCAGGCCAAGGACTGTTTTCGGCGGAGGAAGCAGCATCAGTCGCCTGACCCCCCGCGGGTTCGGCGTCGAGATCACCCAGCCCATTTTCGATGGGTTCCAGACCAGCAACCGCGTCCGCGCCGCCGAGTCCGGTGTGCTCGGCTCCCGCGAAACCTTGAATACCACCGAGCAGGGCGTGCTGCTCGATGCCGCGACCGCCTATATGGATGTGCTGCGGGATACGGCCATTCTCGATCTGCAGCGCAACAACGTCGAGGTGATCGATGAGCAGCTGAGGCAGACGCGGGACCGCTTCAATGTCGGCGAGGTCACCCGGACTGACGTCGCCCAGGCTGAGGCCCGCTTGGCCGCCTCCCGGTCCGAGGCAAGCCTGGCCGAGGCCAATCTGCGTAACAGCATCGCCGTCTATCGCCAGGTTGTCGGCGTCGACCCGCAGCAGCTGGCACCGGGACGGCCTCTGGACAGCCTGACCCCACGCAGCGTCGATGCCGCCGTGAAGATCGCTTTGAACGAGCATCCGGCAATTAAGGCCCGGCAGCATGCCGTGGATGTGGCCGAGCTGCAGGTCAAGGTCGCCCAGGGGGCGCTTGCGCCGCAACTGGGCGTGGCCGGCGCGGTCGACCAGCGCTATGACCGCCAGACGGAAGGGGACTCTGCGCTGTCTGCTTCCGTTGTCGCCCGGCTGACCGTTCCGATCTACGAGGGCGGGCAGGCCTATGCGGCCACACGGCAGGCCAAGGAAGAGGCAGGCCAGCGCCGTCTCGAGGCCGATTCCGTGCGCGATCAGGTCCGCGCCGCCGTACAATCCTCCTGGGCTCGCCTCGAGGCGGCCCGCGCGCAGATCCAAGCCGCCCAGGCGCAGATCGATGCCGCCGAGACGGCCCTCAGTGGTGTTCGCGAGGAGGCCCGGGTCGGCCAGCGCACGACCCTCGACGTTCTGAATGCGCAGCAGGAACTCCTGACCGCCCGCGTCAATCTCATCCAGGCTCAGCGCGATCGCGTGGTCGCCTCCTATAGCCTCGTCAACGCCATGGGACGGCTGAACTCCCGTGCGCTAGCCCTGAAGGTGAATCACTACAGCCCGAAGATTCACTACGATCAGGTCAAGGATCTTTGGATCGGAACGTCGACGCCGGATGGTCGTTGATAAGATCCGGGGCCAGAACTTTTTAGTTCTGGCCCCGCTTGTTTTCTTAAATGGTGAGTAAAATACTTAACGAACATTCATCAGAATGTGATTCTTAGAGTTTTTGATTTGGATGCGGCTATGGGTTCAACGAGCCTGAAAGTTAATGAGCCATCGATGGAAGACATATTGGCTTCCATCCGGCGTATCATCTCCGACGATCAGGAGGAGCCGCAGCCCTCCGAGTTCCAGGAGCCAAGTACTTCCCCTTTGCAGAACGTGCTCGACATCGCAGAGCTTCATGTGTCGCCGCTTCTCGGCACCATGCCCAACGAGCCGGTTCTTGGGCGATGGAACCGTGGCGAAGTCTCGTTCGACGATTCTTCTCCCAAGGATGAAGCCGACCTGGATGTGCAGGCTTTCAGCGAGCCGGAGAAGCCGGCTTGCGCTCCAATCGTCGTGCCTGAGCCTGTTCTGAAAACGGCGGAAACCGCGGCCATGGTCGAACCGGCGACGGCCGATGCGCTTCTCTCGAGCAAGGCCAGTGCCTCGGTGTCCGGCGCCTTCAACCGGCTGAGCGAGACGGTCAGGCCGGCCCAGCCCCAGACCGTCGAGGACCTGATGAAGGAGATGCTGCGGCCCATGCTGAAGGCATGGCTCGACGACAATCTTCCTTCCTTGGTCGAGCGCCTGGTCCGGGCTGAAATCGAGCGCGTGGCCCGTTGCCGGGGCTAAGATTTTCGCCCCTCTGTTGACTTCAGCCTGTCCGTCCGGTTTGTAGCCGTCTTGCTTGCGCTCCTCGCGCCAACTGGCCGGTATTCATCATGATGGACAAGACGTTCGATCCCTCCGCTGTCGAAGCACGCATTTCCACCCGATGGGAGGAGGCCGAAGCCTTCAAGGCCGGCCGCGAGGATCGCAAGGACGCGGTACCCTACACGATCGTCATTCCGCCGCCGAACGTCACCGGCTCGCTCCATATGGGGCACGCCCTCAACAACACGATCCAGGACATTCTCTGCCGCTTCGAGCGCATGCGGGGCAAGGACGTGCTCTGGCAGCCGGGCATGGACCATGCCGGCATTGCCACCCAGATGGTCGTGGAGCGCCAGCTCGCCGAGCGCCAGATTCAGCGCCGCGACCTCGGCCGTGAGGAATTCGTCAAGCGCGTCTGGGAGTGGAAAGAGGAATCCGGCGGCACCATCGTGCGACAGCTCAAGCGCCTCGGCGCCTCCTGCGACTGGTCGCGCGAGCGCTTCACCATGGACGAGGGCCTGTCCCGCGCCGTGCTGAAGGTCTTCGTTGACCTCTACAAGCAGGGCCTGATCTACAAGGACAAGCGCCTCGTGAACTGGGACCCCAAGTTCCAGACCGCCATTTCCGACCTGGAGGTCATGCAGGTCGAGGTGAAGGGCAATCTCTGGCACATCCGCTATGCCATCGAAGGCATGCCCGACCGCTCGATCACGGTGGCGACGACCCGCCCGGAGACCATGCTTGGCGACGTGGCCGTCGCGGTCCATCCCGAAGACGAGCGGTACAGGGACCTCATCGGCCGGTTCGCCATTCTGCCGCTGGTGGGCCGTCGCATCCCGATCGTCGCGGACGAATATTCCGACCCGGAGAAGGGGACGGGTGCGGTGAAGATCACCCCGGCGCACGACTTCAACGACTTCGAGGTCGGCAAGCGGCACAAGCTGCCGCTCATCAACATCTTCGGCACGGAGGCGCAGCTTGCGCTCGCCGGCAACGAAGACTTCCTCGAAGGGCTCGCGCAGTCGGATGATCTCAAGGCTGTGCTCGCCCTCGACGGCCTTGGCCGGTTCGAGGCGCGCAAGCAGATCGTCGCGATGCTCGAAGAGCGCGAACTCCTCGTCCAGATCGAGCCGCATACCCACACGGTACCGCACGGCGACCGTTCGAACGTGGTGATCGAGCCTTATCTCACGGACCAGTGGTACGTGAATGTGAAGCCGCTGGCAGACCGTGCTCTCGATGTCGTGCGCAAGGGCCAGACAAAGTTCGTGCCGGAGAACTGGGAGAAGACCTATTTCCAGTGGCTCGAGAACATCGAACCCTGGTGCGTCTCGCGCCAGCTCTGGTGGGGCCACCAGATCCCGGCATGGTACGACGATCAGGGCAATGCCTACGTAGCCATGAGCGAAGAGGAGGCACGGGCTGAGGCACGTGCCAAGCACGGCAAGGACGTTGCACTCAAGCGCGACGAGGACGTGCTCGACACCTGGTTCTCGTCCGCTCTGTGGCCGTTCTCGACGCTCGGCTGGCCGGACGATGCGCCGGAGCTCAAGCGCTACTACCCGACCAACACGCTGGTCACGGGCTTCGACATCATCTTCTTCTGGGTTGCCCGCATGATGATGATGGGCCTGCACTTCATGGACGAAGTGCCCTTCGACACGGTCTACATCCACGCCCTCGTCCGCGATGAGAAGGGCGCCAAGATGTCGAAGTCCAAGGGCAACGTCATCGACCCGCTCGACGTGGTGGAGCAATATGGCGCCGATGCCCTGCGCATGACCCTGGCCTCGATGGCTGCGCAGGGACGCGACATCAAGCTCTCCGTCCAGCGCGTGGAGAACTACCGCAACTTCGCCACCAAAATCTGGAACGCGGCGCGCTTCGCCGAGATGAACGAGTGCCGGCGCGTCGACGGCTTCGACCCGAAGACTGTCAAGGAGACGCTCAACAAGTGGGCGCTCAGCGAATGCGCCAAGGCGATCAACGAGGTCTCCGCGGGCATCCAGGCCTACAAGTTCAACGAGGCAGCGCTCGCGGCCTATCGCTTCGTCTGGAACGTGTTCTGCGACTGGACGCTCGAACTCGCCAAGCCCGTGCTGCAAGGCGCGGATTCGGTGGCGAAGACCGAGACCCGCGCGACGATCGCCTTCATCTTCGACGAGATCTGCAAGCTCCTGCACCCGTTCATGCCCTTCCTCACGGAAGAGCTGTGGGCGATCAAGGGCGAGGAAGGTCCGCGGCGTGAAACGATCCTGGCGCTGAGCGCCTGGTCGAACTTGGATCACCTCATCAACGAGCAGGCCGAGGCCGAGATCGGCTGGGTGGTGGACCTCGTCAACGAGATCCGCTCCGCCCGTTCGGAGACGAACGTGCCGGCCGGAGCGCAGATCCCCCTCGCGCTTGTCTCGCCGTCAGCCGACGTGCAGGCCCGCGCCGGACGCTGGGGCGATATCGTGAAGCGCCTCGCGCGCATCTCCGACATCTCCTTCGCGGATTCGGCTCCGAAGAGCTCGATCCAGCTCCTCATCCGCGGCGAGGTGGCGGCCCTGCCGCTGGAGGGCGTGATCGACCTCGATGCTGAGCGCGCACGTCTCGCCAAGGAGATCCAGAAGCTCGATGGGGAAGTGGCGAAGATCGATGCGAAGCTCGGGAATGCCGACTTCATCAGGCGGGCGCCGGAAGAGGTGGTCGAGGAGCAGCGCGAGCGCCGCGAGGAGGCGTTGACCCGCAAGGGCAAGATGGAAGAGGCGCTCGGTCGTTTGAGAGACGTGTAGGGCAGTGCGTTCATACGCTCGTCATCACCGGCCTTGTGCCGGTGATCTCGCTTTGAAAGGCCCAGCGCTCTTCTGATCGCGATGGCCGGGACAAGCCCGGCCATGACATGAGTGGGAAGTTTGGAACCGCTTACCCCGTCACGAAATCGACCAGCAGCTTTACATTCAGGATCACGATGACTGCCGCGACGATGCCTGCGATGGCAGTGAGCCAGCGGGGTGTGACAAGCACTCCCATCTTGGCTTTCGAGGCGGTCATCGTCACGAGCGGGATGACGGCGAAGGGAAGCTGCAGGCTCAGGATCACCTGGCTCAAGATGAGAAGTTTCGCCGTGCCGCTCTCGCCATAGGCGATGGTGACGCCGGCGGCCGGAATGATGGCGATGCCGCGGGTGATGAGGCGGCGCATCCACGGCGCCATCCTGAAGTTGATGAAGCCCTCCATGACGATCTGTCCCGCCATGGTGGCCGTCACCGTGGAATTCAGGCCGCAGCACAAGAGCGACAGTCCGAAGAGCATCGGCGCGATGGCGCTGCCCAGGATCGGCTGGAGAAGGGTGTGCGCCTCGCCGAGCTCGGCAATCTCCGTGCGTCCGGTACCGTGGAAGGCGGCGGCCGCGAGAATAAGCAGGGATGCGTTGATGGTGAGCGCGAACATCAGCGCGATGGTGGAATCGAGGGTTGCGAACCGCAGCGCCTCGCGGCGCTCCTTCACCGTATCGCCATAGGCACGCGTCTGCACGATGCCGGAGTGAAGGTAGAGGTTATGCGGCATCACCGTCGCGCCCAAGATTCCGAGCGCGAGGTAGAGCATGTCCGGATTGGTGACGATCTCGGTGGTCGGTGCAAAGCCGGTGATGACGCCCGACCAGTCCGGATCGGCCATGGCGATCTGGATGCCGAAACAGACCGCAATGACGCCGAGCAGCGTGATGATGAAAGCCTCGACCCAGCGGAAACCGAGATTCTGCAGATAGAGGATCAGGAACACGTCCAGCGCCGTGATGATGACGCCGATCTCCAACGGGATGCCAAAGAGCAGGTTCAGGCCGATGGCCGTGCCGATGACTTCGGCGAGGTCCGTGGCGCAGATGGCGAGTTCCGCCAGCAACCATAAACCCCATGCTATGGGCCTCGGGTAAGCGTCCCGGCAGGCCTGGGCAAGATCGCGGCCGGTGGCGACCGCAAGCCGTGCGCAGAGCGATTGCAGGATGATCGCCATGATATTGGAGATCAGCGCCACCGAGAGCAGCGCGTAGCCGTATTTCGAGCCGCCGGCGAGGGAGGTCGCCCAATTTCCCGGGTCCATATAGCCCACGGCCACCAGATAGCCCGGCCCGAGGAAGGCCGCCGCCCGGCGCCATGCCGAGCCCGGCCGCACCGCGATCGTGCGATTGACCTCCGCTAGGGAAGGCAGGTCCGAGGAGCGCCGCCATGCGGCCTTCTGCACGAGGGAGACGGGAGCCGGCTGATCCATGGTCACTTTCTGCAGTTGCAAATTATTTGCAAAAGAAGGCTAGCGTGGAACAAACGCTGGAGCAAGAGGTGAGTTGCACAAAGTTTCATTTGAAGCCCGGCTCTAACTCCAAAGGACTGTGAGCCTGTTGGAGCAGGGTCTGGTTTGCAGCTTCGCGCGTGACAAGAGGCCCGAGGTTTGCTCTAGGTTGGCCAAAACCCGTACGGAACATTCGAATAAGGGATGGATATGCTCGAGAGTGTCCTGATCGCGAACCGTGGCGAGATCGCGTGCCGTATCATCCGCACTGCCAGGCAGTTGGGAATGCGCACCATCGCTGTCTATTCGGAAGCGGATGCGGAGGCCCTTTTCGTGCAGATGGCGGACGAGGCCCATCTCATCGGCCCGCCGCCCGCCCGTGAGAGCTATCTCCAGATCGACAGGATCATCGAGGTCGCCAAGCGCACCAAGGCCGCCTCCATCCATCCCGGCTACGGCTTCCTGTCCGAGCGGGCCGAATTTGCCGAGGCCTGCGCCAGGAACGGCATCGTCTTCGTCGGCCCGCCTGCCTCCGCCATCAAGGCCATGGGCCTGAAGGATGCGGCCAAGGCCCTCGTGCAGCAGGCCGGCGTTCCGGTTGTACCGGGCTATCACGGCGCCAAGCAGGATCCGGACTTCCTGCGCCAGAAGGCCTACGAGATCGGTTACCCGGTTCTTATCAAGGCCGTTGCGGGCGGCGGCGGCAAAGGCATGCGGCGGGTCGAGAAGGCTGCCGACTTCGACGCGGCGCTCGAGAGCGCGCAGCGGGAGGCATCGAGCGCCTTCGGCGATCCCCGCGTGCTGGTGGAGAAATACATTCTCTCGCCGCGCCATATCGAGATCCAGGTTTTCGCAGACAGCCACGGCAATGTGGTGCATCTCTTCGAACGCGACTGCTCACTCCAGCGCCGCCATCAGAAGGTGATCGAGGAGGCGCCGGCTCCCGGCATGACGCCGGAGATGCGCGAGGTGATGGGTCGGGCTGCCGTCGAGGCTGCCCGCGCGGTCGGTTATGTGGGCGCCGGCACCGTCGAGTTCATCGCCGACGCCCGCGAGGGCCTGCGTCCGGATCGGTTCTACTTCATGGAGATGAATACCCGCCTGCAGGTGGAGCATCCGGTGACGGAGGCCATCACGGGGCTCGACTTGGTGGAACTGCAGTTCCGCGCCGCGTCGGGCGAGACGCTCCCCTTCACGCAAGCGGATCTCACGATCAACGGCCATGCGGTCGAGGCGCGGCTCTATGCGGAGGATCCGGAGAAGGAATTCCTGCCTTCGACAGGCAAGCTCTGGGCGTTGGAATTTCCGGAAGGCGAGGGCATCCGCATCGATACGGGCGTCGAGGCCGGAGCTGACGTGACTCCCTATTATGACCCGATGATTGCGAAAGTCATCGCGCACGGCGAGACGCGCGGGGAGGCCTTGGCGATGCTGGCGGAGGCGCTCGGGCAGACGATCGTTGCCGGTCCGAAGACCAATGCGGCCTTCCTGAAAAAACTCTGCGAGGCGGAAACCTTCAGGGCAGGACAGTTCGATACGGGCTTCATCGACCGCAATCTCGACGCGCTCGGTGTCGGACCTCAGCCACGCGATGACGTCGCCGTCTCGTTCGGCGCCGCGGCGCTTATCTCGCGGGAGATCGAGCGGCTGCGCATGGCCGAACTGCAGAAGAGCGACGAGCCGTCCTCGCCCTGGTCGAACCCGGATGGCTTCCAGCTGCTCGGAACTCGCAGCGTCGGGGTGCCGCTTCTCGTCGATGGCGAGCGGGTCGACGCGCGGGAGGTGTTCAGTGCCGAGCATCACGGTGCAAGCACCGTCGCTGTCGGGACGAGCGATCCTTGGGCCGACGAAGAGATCGATCGGGAGGTCGAGGCGCCGCATGGCGTCTATATCCTGCGCAACGGGCGTCAGACGCTGGTGCAGTCGTACGATCCCTTCGACGTCGATCTCGAGCACATGGACGAAGGCGGTTCGGTGAAGGCGCCGATGCACGGCAAGCTTATCGCCGTCTTCGTGCAACCGGGCGACCGCGTCGAGAAGGGACAGCGCCTTGCCATCGTCGAGGCGATGAAGATGGAACACGTGCTGGTGGCGCCCTCCGACGCCGAGGTGGCGGAGATCGCAGCTGAGCCGGGTGCTCAGGTGGCTGAGGGGGCGCGGTTGATCGTGCTGAAGATGGAAGATTAACCTGCGGCGCATCGCCGGATTTCGGATCCCGCAGGCGCATGGTTGAAAGCGAACATGGCCCTTCACCTGATCAAACTCTGCGTCGGATGCGATTCGATCACGGATCTCGAGGAATGGATCGAGGAGAACCGCGCGCTTCACCGCCGGCTCGGCCGCGACTATGAGCAGACGCATACGACCCGCATGGTTCCCAAGCGCGTGGAGGAGCTTCTCGGAGGCGGTTCTCTGTTCTGGGTAATAAAGGGTCAGGTGGCAGCCCGGCAGACGCTCCTGGACGTGCATCCCTTCACGGATGGCGACGGCATCGGACGCTGCCACCTGGTGCTGGAGCCCAAAGTGGTTGCCGTGGAGCCGCGGCCCTATCGGCCGTTCCAGGGATGGCGCTACCTCGTTGCCAAGGATGCCCCACGTGATATCGATGGAAAGACGGGCGACCTCGCCAAGATGCCCGAGGACATGCGTCGGGAGCTGGCCGAGCTGGGGCTTCTATAACCTATGTGAATTTGTGGAGGCATTCCGATGAAGCTCCCGATTGTTATTGCCGTTCTGCTGATCAGTTCCGTCAGCTCCGCACTTGCGAAAGAGTGCCGCATGTCTGACCTGCCGCCCGGTGTTCAGGTGCAGTTGCCGCCCGGCTGCAAGGCCCCCCTCCGCTCGGGACGCACGGAGGCCAGAAGCCAGGATCGTCTTAGGGCAAATGAGGGATTCATCGATCTCGGTAATGGAACCCAGGTGAGGATCGACGGCCGGGTTCGGGCTGAAATGGGCGTACGCCCTTAGACTTTTTTGCTGGGGATCACCCTGGAACCTCGCTGCCGCGATTCGCATTGGCTCAGCAGTTAAGTTGAGTGGAGGTTCCGATGCTGATGTGTGCATCCGAAGGCCGGCACTGGCGTTATGAGGTCTGCGAGCACGACGATGGCTACCTCGTCCAAATGCGCGACCTGACGACCGGCGAGCTGGATGAGGAATTCTCCACGATCTTCCGCACCCTGCCTGTCGCCTTCGCCTATGCCGAGATGTCCGCGGCCTATGAGCGCTATGCGGCCTGCGAGCTGGAGCAGTCGGAGGATGAGCAGATCGAGTTCGACGTGGAGGCCACCGAGCGCCACTTCATCGATCTGAGCGACAGGCTGCACGATTCAGGTATCAACGGCATCGTCGTCCAGGCCTGGGAGCGCGAAAGCCAGCGCGGCGCGGCGCGCCTGCTGCACTGAAACTTGATCGGCAGGCAGCGGCTTCGCGTTTGCAAGCCGTTGCCATCCCTCTAGCATCGCTCCACCCCGACTCACGTCGATGATGGAGTTTATATGCCCGATCTCTCCGCCTTCCCGATCACCAGCCGCTGGCCGGCCCAGCACCCCGACAGGATCCAGCTCTATTCCACCCCGACGCCCAACGGAGTGAAGGTCTCCATCATGCTGGAGGAGACCGAACTGCCTTACGAGCCGCATTTCATCAATATCAGCCAGAACGAGACCTGGATTCCCGAGTACCTCGCGCTGAACCCCAACGGCAAGATCCCGGCGATCATCGATCCTGACGGTCCCGGCGGAAAGCCGTTCGCCCTGTTCGAGTCGGGCGCCATCCTCCTTTACCTCGCCGAGAAGACGGGACAACTCCTCCCGTCCGAACCGTTGCGCCGCTACGAGACCATTCAATGGGTGTTCTTCCAGATGGCATCCGTCGGCCCGATGTTCGGGCAGCTCGGCTTCTTCCATAAGTTCGCCGGCCGCGAGATCGAGGACAAGCGGCCGCTGGAGCGCTACCGCAACGAATCCAAGCGCCTGCTCGGTGTGCTCGAAACCCGGCTCGACGGCCGTGACTGGATCATGGGCGACGAATACACCATCGCCGACATTTCCCTGCTGGGCTGGGTGCGCAACCTGGTCGGCTTCTACGATGCGGGCGAGCTGGTCGAGTTCGACAGCCTGAAGCGCGTTCCTGCCTGGCTGGAGCGGGGGCTGGCCCGTCCGGCGGTCCAGCGCGGTCTCACCATTCCGGCTCGTCCGGCCTGAGTCTCGCAATCCATTCTTCAAGCCGGCAATTTACATCCGCCCCATCCCGGCCCACATGTTGGGGTGGGGACGTAGAACTATGATGCTTCTTTTCGGAATCGCCGCGGTCGCTCTTCTGTGGTGGCTAGGCAAGACTTACACACGTACCGACCCGAAGGCTTTGGCGAAGGCTGTCAGGACCATAGGCGGAGTTGCCGCGTTGGGTGCGGCCGTGTTGGTGGGCGCCAAAGGCCAACTAGGCCTTGCGCTCCTCATTGGCGGGCTTGGAGCCTGGGCGCTCGGATGGAACGTCCTCAAACTTCCTGGACCCTGGAGCCGGCTTCAGCCCCAACCGGGCCGCTACTCCCGCATCCGCTCAGCGATGATCGAGATGGAAATCGACCATGCGACCGGTGCCGTCGAGGGCAGCATCCTGGTCGGAGCCTTCGCGGGCCGGCGCCTGTCCAGCCTCGACCCGCAGAGCCTGCGCCGTGTCTACGACGAGTGCATGGCTCACGATCCACAGGGCGTTCCGCTGCTAGAAGCTTATCTTGATCGCCGGTTTGCCGGCTGGCGTGAAAACGCTCAGGGAGATCGTGACACGCGGACGCGCACTCATGCGCAGTCGGGCGTAATGACGAAAGAAGAAGCCTATCAGATCCTGGGGCTTCAGCCGGGCGCGGGCCTCGATGAGGTCCGGAAAGCGCACCGCACGCTGATGAAGAAGCTGCACCCCGACCAGGGAGGGACGGCGTACCTCGCGGCCCGCGTCAACGAGGCTAGAGAAGTCTTGCTGGGCCGACATCGCTGATACTCCACGCGCGATCCGGTTGTCTTAAGCTGAGACGGTGCACACACACGCACCGTCTCAGTGACTGTAAAATCCGTCTCAGCCGCGGGCGGCGAAGCAGTTCATGCCGCTCTTCTTGATCTGCTTGCAGACCTTTGCAGCGTCATCCGATTCCGAGAAGCCGGAGAAGCGGGCGCGGTAGAGGGTGCTGCCGTCGACGTTGACCTTCTCCGTGAAGGGCGAGGCCTTGCCGAGGACCTTGCCGAAGCGGCTGCGTGCGGTGTCGAGCATCTCCTTCGCCTTGTCCTCGTCATCCGTGGCGCCGAGCTGGATCACCCAACCCGCCATGGCCGGACGTTCGACCTTCTTTGGCTCCATATCCTCGGCCTTGAGCGAGGTGGTCTTCGTTGCCGCCGGGGCGGATGCGGCCGGAGCCGGCTCGACAGACTTTGCCTCGATCTTGGCCTGGAGGGCGGCCTTCTGCGAGGCGGGGATCTGTGCCGGAGCGGCCTGGGATGGCAGGGCCGCATAGGCCTGAGCGTTCAGGGGCAGCGGCTCCTGACCTTTCTGCCAGCGCACCGAGGAGGTGGAGGAGGGGGTCGTGGTGGAACTCGCGCCGGTGGCCGATGCCACCACCGGACGCAGGGTATTCAGGTCGAGCGGCTTGCGCTCAGGCGCAGGCTGAGGGGTCGTAGCCTGAGCGACGGGAGCCTGCGGCGTGGCGGAAGCCACGCGCACGGGAGCCTGAGTGGGGGCAGGCTCGACCGGACGCGGGGCCGGAGCCTCGGCGACCATCGAAGGCTGTGGGGAGCCTTCGACTACCGGCGGGGCGATGCGGGCGCCGGCATAGGCACGGGGCAGGTGATTGTCGATGAGAGCTGCCATCTTCTGGTCGCGCGAGGCGCCGGAGCGGCCGCCGAGCACAACGGCAACGATGCTGCGCGTATCGGTGTTGACCGAGGTCAGCAGGTTGAAGCCCGACAGGCGGGTATAGCCGGTCTTGATCCCGTCCACGCCCTCGACCTTGCCCAGGAGGCGGTTATGGCCGCGGATGGTGCGGCTGCCATACTGGAAGGAGCTGGTCTGGAAATAGGCGAAGTACTTCGGGAAGCGATCCTGGATCGCCCGACCGAGGATCGACAGATCGCGGGCCGTCGTGATGTTTGCGGGAGAATGGGGCAATCCGTGCGGGTTGTAGAAGGCGCTGGAGCTCATGCCGAGCTCCCTGGCTTTGCGGGTCATCATCTGCGCAAAGGCATCTTCCGAACCGGCAATATTCTCGGCCACCACGACCGAGACGTCATTGGCGGAGAGGGTGACCATAGCCTTGATGGCATCGTCGACCTCGATGGTCGAGCCAGGCCGCAGACCGAGCTTGGTCGGCGGCTGGCTGGCGGCATAGGACGAAACCGTCAGGGGAGTATCGAGGCGCATCCGGCCGCGCTCGAGCTGCTCGAACAGCAGGTAGAGGCTCATCACCTTGGTGATGGAGGCAGGAATGCGGGGCTCGTCGATATTTTCACCCTGGAGGATCTTACCCGTCTTGGCGTCGACGACGATCGACGCGGCGAGGGGGCTGTAGCCGCCCCCTGCAGGAGCCCTGCGGCGGGCTGCTTCAGCGGGAGAGGTGATCGTGATCGCAAATGACGCAACGATACCAACGAGAGTCCACGCCTTTCGGTGTCCCATCCAAACCGAATTCATACTCAAAATCCCTGTTTCGTTTGGTTTTAGGCCCTCGCGCCCGGCTCTCTGAGAGGAACCGTTGCCGGCGCAACACATGTTCTGACGGTAAGAGGTTGCGGTTACGGGGGGGTTAACGGGGACGATTCCTTGCCAGAATCAGGGGACTTATTGTGCGGTGCACAATAGAACTTGACAAATTATTGTGCAGTGCACATATTGCCATCCGTCGGCTCTCCAGTGGCGCCAACACCTATCCTAACGCCTTATTGTCGAGGTTCACAATGCTTCAGCCGTTCACCCAGATTCAGAAATTCGGCCAGGACAACCTGGATGCCACCATGAAGGCGCTCGGCGCTTTCTCCAGCAACTCCCAGGCGATTGCCACCGAGACGGCTGAATTCGCCCGCAAGTCCTTCGAGCAGACCTCCTCCACGCTCGAGAAGCTGATCGGCGTCCAGACTCTCGACAAGGCGGTCGAGATCCAGACGGCCTATATGCGGGGCGCTTATGACAGCCTCGTCAGCCAGTCGGCCAAGATCGGCTCGCTCTATTCCACTCTCGCCACCGAGACGTTGAAGCCTTACGAGGGGCTCCTCTCCAAGGCGGCCTAAACCAAAGAGCCTCTGCATCCCTTTGGGATAAAGCGCCTGGCCTCGTGCCGGGCGTTTCGCGTTGGGCTGCCATGCGCCGGAAGCTTGGCCGCTCCGTTGGGGCACTCGCGAACATGGGGCACTCGCGAAGGCGTGACTAAGATGTCGCTCTTTTCATCAAGGCTGCGACCACCCATCTGGTTGATCTGGCGAACCGAATGGAGCGACTATAGATTGGGCTATGGGTTCTGGCTTGAACCGGGATGCGGGCCACAGGTCAGGGCCAAGGCGAACAGAAGGGGCGGTCGTTCGACGATGCTGCGGTTAGCTCAAGGTACTTTGACTCTGTCGGATCAGCGTCCGATCTCGGCTGCCGGCGGGTCACAGCCTCCTGGAGGCGATGATGGCGGTCGCTCCAACACGGCCATCATCACGAAAACCAAGCCGCGCACGAAACGGCCTAACCTTTACCGCGTTCTCCTCTTGAACGATGATTACACCCCGATGGAGTTCGTGGTGCACGTGCTGGAGCGCTTCTTCAACAAGAACCGTGAGGATGCCACCCGGATCATGCTGCACGTACACCAGAACGGTGTCGGGGAATGTGGAGTTTTTACGTACGAAATTGCCGAGACCAAGGTGACCCAGGTGATGGATTTCGCCCGAAAGCACCAGCATCCTCTGCAATGTGTAATGGAAAAGAATTAGCCGAGCCCCGCTCATAAAGGACAAGCCGTTGCCGAGCTTTTCTCGCAGTCTTGAACAAGCCCTTCACCGAGCCCTCGCTCTTGCCGGCGAGCGCCGCCATGAATATGCAACCCTCGAACACCTTCTCCTGGCCCTGATCGATGACCAGGATGCAGCGGCCGTCATGCGGGCCTGCAATGTCGATCTCGAGATCCTCCGCCGCAATCTGGTGGACTATGTCGACAGCGAACTTGCCAACCTCGTCGCGGACGGACGCCAGGATTCCAAGCCGACGGCCGGCTTCCAGCGCGTGATCCAGCGTGCGGTGATCCATGTCCAGTCCTCGGGGCGGGATGAAGTGACGGGCGCCAACGTGCTCGTGGCCATCTTCGCCGAGCGGGAGAGCCATGCGGCCTACTTCCTGCAGGAGCAGGACATGACCCGCTACGACGCGGTCAACTACATCAGCCACGGCATTGCCAAGCGCCCGGGCCTCACGGAGAGCCGCTCTCCGCGTGGATCCGAGGAGGAATCGTCGACCGAGCGCCCGACCCAGGAAGAGGGGGATGCGCGAGCCAAGAAAAAGGGCGATGCGCTCGAGGCTTACTGCGTCAACCTCAACAAGAAGGCGAAGGAAGGCCGGATCGATCCGCTGATCGGCCGTGAGTCGGAAGTCCAGCGCACCATCCAGGTCCTCTGCCGCCGGCAGAAGAACAACCCGCTCCTCGTCGGCGATCCCGGCGTCGGCAAGACCGCCATCGCGGAAGGCTTGGCCCGCAAGATCATCCAGGGCGAGGTGCCCGAAGTTCTCAAAGGCGCCACCGTCTTTGCCCTCGACATGGGCACGCTGCTGGCCGGCACCCGCTACCGCGGCGACTTCGAGGAGCGCCTCAAGCAGGTGATGAAGGAGATCGAACAGCATCCGAACGCCATCATGTTCATCGATGAGATCCATACGGTGATCGGCGCCGGCGCCACGTCGGGCGGCGCGATGGATGCCTCGAACCTGCTGAAGCCGGCCTTGGCGCAGGGAACGCTCCGCTGCATCGGCTCGACCACCTACAAGGAGTACCGCCAGTATTTCGAGAAGGATCGGGCCCTCGTCCGTCGCTTCCAGAAGATCGACGTCAACGAGCCATCCGTGCCGGATGCCATCGAGATCGTGAAGGGCCTGAAGCCCTATTTCGAGGACTTCCACAAGCTCAAGTACACCAACGACGCCGTGAAGGCGGCGGTGGAGCTGTCCGCCCGCTACATCAACGACCGGAAGCTGCCGGACAAGGCGATCGACGTGATCGACGAGACCGGCGCGTCGCAGATGCTCCTGCCGGAGGGTCGTCGCAAGAAGACCATCGGCATCAAGGAGATCGAAGCGACCATCGCCACCATGGCCCGCATTCCGCCCAAGACCGTGTCGAAGGACGACGCGGAGGTGCTCGCGCACCTGCAGGAGACCCTCAAGCGGGTCGTCTATGGGCAGGACAAGGCCATCGAGGCGCTGTCATCGGCCATCAAGCTAGCCCGTGCCGGCCTGCGCGACGCGGAAAAGCCCATCGGTTCCTATCTCTTCGCCGGTCCCACGGGCGTCGGCAAGACCGAAGTGGCCAAGCAGCTGGCCGTTTCCCTGGGCGTCGAGCTCCTGCGTTTCGACATGTCTGAGTACATGGAGCGCCACACGGTCAGCCGCCTGATCGGCGCGCCTCCCGGCTATGTGGGCTTCGACCAGGGCGGCCTGCTGACCGACGGCATCGACCAGCATCCGCACTGCGTGCTCCTGCTCGACGAGATCGAGAAGGCGCATCCGGACCTGTTCAACATCCTGCTCCAGGTCATGGACCACGGGAAGCTGACGGACCACAACGGCAAGCAAGTCGATTTCCGCAACGTGATCATCATCATGACCACGAATGCGGGTGCCGCCGACATGGCCCGCCCGGCCTACGGCTTCACCCGCACCAAGCGGGAAGGCGACGACACGGAGGCCGTGAACAAGCTGTTCACGCCGGAGTTCCGCAACCGCCTCGACGCCATCATCTCCTTCGGGCATCTGCCGAAGGAAGTGGTCCAGAAGGTCGTCGACAAGTTCGTCATGCAGCTGGATGCCCAGCTCGCCGACCGCAACGTGTCGATCGAGCTTACCGACGAAGCCCGTGACTGGCTGGTCGAGCATGGCTATGACGAGGCCATGGGCGCCCGCCCCATGGGCCGCCTGATCCAGTCGACTATCAAGACGCCCCTGGCGGACGAGGTGCTGTTCGGCCGCCTCAAGGAGGGCGGGGCGGTCAAGGTCATCGTCAAGACCGACGAGATCGGCCTGCAGAGCCTTGGCTTCGAATATGTCGAAGGCCCGGTGAAGCCGAAGCCCGAGAAGGTCGTGACGAACGCCAAGAAGAAGCCCAAGGCGAAGTCCGCTTCGACGAAGACGAAAAAAGCGGTGAAGCCGAAAGGATCCGATGGTAATGGAGGCGGTGGCGTCCGTACCGTTCCGAAAGTTCCGTTGGTGAGAGCATGACGACTGAAATCCACGAGGGGCCCCTGCAGGCCTCTCGTACTCTGGAGGCTCCGGCGGCGAAGCTGTCATGGCGCGAAAAGCGCTACCAGCGCCGTCGCCGTCGCGTCTGGTTCGAGGAGGTCATGGGTTGGGTCCTCGTTCCGGTCATCCTCATTGGTTGCTATTGGGCCCTGGACGTCGGCCTGAACGCGCTCGGGACCTCGCCGCAGGCGATCATGGAAGGCATCGAGGCTATTCTAGCCAGTCTTTGATTACAGTCTTTTCAGCTGAATTCATGAGGCCGCACGGGACCACATTCCGGTGCGGCCTTTTCTTTAGGCTTCAGATCAGGGGAGCATCCACGGTGCAGATGACCCCCGTCGGCGCGAAGTCGATCTTCGCACGGCCATTGAGATCGTGAGCGAGGCTCCGCTCGATGAGCCGACTGCCGAAGCCGCGGCGCTTTGGGACGCCGACCTTCGGACCGTTGATCTCGGACCAGGTGAGGTGCAGAAGCTTTTCCGGTTGCTCGCGCACCGACCAGAGGATCCGCACCTCGCCGACGGTGTCGGAAAGAGCGCCATACTTCACGGCGTTGGTGGCCAACTCCTGCAAGGCCATGGCAATGGCCAGCGCCATGCGAGGCGACAGGCGTACATCCGGGCCTTCCATGTGAATGCGCTTCTCACGCTCGTGGCGGTAGGGAGCCATGGCTTCCCTGACGATCTCGAGGAGGCCCGCGCTTTCCCAGTTCTCCCGCGTGAGCACGTCGTGGGCTCGGGACAGGGCGAGCAGGCGCGACTCCATGGCGGAGCGGGCTTCCTCCATGGCGCCGGCATTGCGCAGGGTCTGGGAAGCGATGGATTGGACGGTAGCCAGCGTGTTCTTCACCCGGTGGTTCAGCTCATGGATCAGAAGCTCCCGGTGCTCCTCCGCGCGCTTTCGCTCGGTAATGTCGACGATAACCCCTGGGAAGCGAACCGGCTGCCCAGCGACATGATAGCAGCGCCCCTGGGCTGACACCCAGTGGATCTGTCCATCCTTGGCGATGGTGCGATACTCGGCGGCGTAGTGGCCGCCCGTATCGACCGCCTCGCCGATCTGCTTTCGGATTCTGCCGCGGTCGTCCGGGTGAACGCCGTCCATGAAGTTCGCAATCGGAGTGCCTGCTGCTGCGGTTTCGGGATCGACTCCGAAAAGGGTGGCAAAGCGCTCATCTGCATAGATGAGATTGGACGTCACGTCCCAGTCCCAGGTGCCGACGACGCCGGACGCTTCGACAGCGAGCTGCAGCCGCTCCTCGCTCTTGCGCAGGGCTGCTTCGGAGCGAGCCCGCTCGACCGCATCCCAGGTCCGCTCAGCCACATCCTGAATGAGCTTGACTTCGTTGTCATTCCAGAGCCGGGGAGTTCGGTTATGAACGTAGAGGGCTGCCACCATGTGCCCTCGCTTGATCAGGCTCACGGTGACGACCGCAGAGAATTCCAGGGCGGCGAAGGCAGCGAGGTGCGCGGGTGAATTGGTGCGGGGATCGGTCGAAACGTCATGGACGACCAGAGGCTCTGCCCGCTTTAGAGCGCTGTGGATCTCGGGCCCGAAAGCCGCCAGGTCATGGGTCCCGGTGTGATGAGCGACCGTGCCGTCCGTCCAGTTCCGCTCTGTGGTGAAGTAGCGGGCCGTTTCTTCAACCTCACCATAACCGACACGACTGGTCTGGAGATGTTCGCCTAGCATTTCCTGAGCGGCGGTAATCACCTCGATCGGCTCGTTGAGGCTGCGAAGGCGGTCACTCAACCGAACGAGAAATTCAAGCCTCTGCTCACTCTGAACCTTCGCGGTCGTCTCATGAACGATGCACATGATGCCGGCGACATCACCCGCCTCGTTGTGGATAGGGCCGTAGGAGAAGGTCCACCAGGTCTGCTCGGGATAGCCATTGCGCTCGATCATGATCGGCAGGTCTTCGAAATAGCTTGCCTGGCCGAGGAGAGCTTTCTCTGCGATCGGCCCGACCACATCCCAGGCTTCCCCCCATACGTCACGGAAGGGCTGACCCAGCGCCTCCGGCTTTGCCCCCAGAATCGGCACATAAGCATCGTTGTAGAAGCTCGTCAGGTCGCGACCCCACACCAGATAGGTGGGGAACTTGGAATGGAGCATCATACCCACGGCCGTGCGCAGGGAATGCGGCCATGCCTCGATCGGTCCGACCGGCGTTGCCGACCAATCGTGATGGCGGATGCGCTCTCCCATGACTCCACCATCGCCGAGAAAATCCGGCTGTGGCTTGAAACGCTGATGCATCAAGCAAACTCGCGAGAGGGGTATGGGAGAGGACAGTTCATGAATGTCGGAGAGTTCGACAGGAGGGTCGCTGGTGCATAGTCCACATATGAACTGATGTCGCGTGATTTCTAGTGGCTGTCTTGAGGCCTGCTGACGCGTCTCGCACGGGTCGGATGGCCAGCCTCGCTTTGGGTTTGACATGACCTGTCGGGACGCTAACCTCCCTTGAGGACGCGGAGCTTGGAGGATCGGGCCATCATGACGAGACTGGTTGGCCTATCGGGAAGCCTCCGCCAAGCTTCGTACAACTCCGCACTCTTGCGGGCCGCCGCGGGCTTGATGCCAGCGGGTTCGGAGCTTGTTGTCGATACCATACGCGGCGTTCCGCTTTATGATGGCGACCTTGAAGAGACTCAAGGGATCCCAGAGCGAGTGACAGAGCTGAAGGAGGCGATTGCCGCTGCGGACGGGCTGCTGCTCGTGACGCCGGAATACAACAACTCCATTCCCGGCGTATTCAAGAACGCCATCGACTGGCTCTCCCGCCCGCCAGCCGACATCAAGCGCGTCTTCGGCGGCAGGCCGGTTGCTCTGATCGGCGCCTCGCCTGGTGGCTTCGGGACCATCCTGTCCCAGAATGCTTGGCTTCCGGTGCTCCGCACCTTGGGAGCCGATCTGTGGACGGGAGGGCGGATGATGGTGTCGCGCGCGCAGACGGTGTTCAATCAGGACGGTACGCTGGCCGACCAGAAGATCGAGGAGCAGCTCCGGAAATACCTCGAAGGCTTCGTTGCTCATGCGCACGCCTTACGGCAGGAGGCATCCGCCTCCTGAGATCAATCCTCCTCCCGATGCTTGAACGGGGTAGACTCCTCCAGCTCTTCAGCAGCCTCCGACACGTAGCGCCGCTCCTGGTCGAGATAGGCCTGCACCGCACGGCGGAGAGAGGAGTCGGCGATGTCGTGCGCCGATGAGGTAAGGACGGGCCGGTAGCCGCGCGCCAGCTTGTGCTCGCCCTGGGCGCCCGCTTCGACCCGGTCGAGGCCGTGGGCGATGGCGAATGCGATGGCCTGGTAATAGCAGACCTCGAAATGCAGGAACGGATGATCCTCGATGCAGCCCCAGTTGCGCCCATAGAGGCGCTTGTCGCCGATGAGGTTGATGGCGCCTGCAATGTAGCGGCCGTCGCGCTTCGCCATGACGAGCAGCACCCGATCAGCCATGCGCTCGCCGATGAGCGAGAAGAAGAGGCGGTTGAGGTAGGGCCGGCCCCATTTGCGGGAACCCGTATCCATATAGAAGGCGAAGAAGGCGTCCCAGTGGGCCTCCGTGATGTCCTTTCCGGTCACCCACTCGATGGTGATCCCAGCGCCAAGCGCATCGCGGCGCTCGCGCCGGATCGCCTTGCGCTTGCGCGAGGCGAGGGCAGCCAGGAAGTCGTCGAAGCTGCCGTAGCCTTCGTTGAACCAGTGGAACTGCTGGTCGTCCCGCCGCAGGAATTTTTCAGCGGTGAAGGCTTCGAGATCGTTCTGCTGCAGGAAAGTCGCGTGGATGGACGAGGCTCCGGTCTGGTCCCGGAGCGAGCGCAGTCCTGCAACCAGATAGGACCGGATCTCCTCCGCCCGATCCCCATTCGGCACGAGGAGGCGAGGGCCGGTGACGGGCGTGAAGGGCACCGCCACCTGGAGCTTGGGATAATATCGTCCTCCGGCCCGCGTATAGGCGTCGGCCCAGGAATGGTCGAACACGTATTCGCCCATGGAATGTGATTTGAGATAGCAGGGAGCCGCGCCCAGAAGTTGCTCAGCCTCGTCCTCGACGAGAACATGCAACGGCGCCCACCCGGTCTTCGCCCCGACGCAGCCGGAATCCTCAAGCGCGGACAGGAAAGCATGGGAGACGAATGGATTGAAGGGATCGTCGTCGCCCGTGCCCGCACCGAGCGCGCACGCATCCCATTCGGCAGCCGGGACCGCCTTCAGGCCTTGGGCGATTTTGACTTGGAAGGTCACTGGATGGAGGGATCCCGCCGTTAGGGATTAAGAGCTAATCACTCGGCGGGATCCTTGCAATATCAGTCTATGACGGCCCGGCCCTTGTCATCCCGGGGCCGCGGGGATGCCATAAAGAGTCGATCAGGGCAGAAAGCCCTCGAACACCATCTGATCCGCGTGCTTCTCGGCACGGGCGCGATCCTCGGGATTGCGCACCGTCCAGGTCATGACCGGTAGGTTTCCCAGGAGCCTGCTGAGATGGGTCGAAGCACAGGGGATGTCCTTCACGCGCCAGGACAGGAAATGGGGCTGCGTTTCCGCGAAATGCAACAGGTTCGCCATCCGGTGCTTCTTTTCGGGCGTCAGGAAGCTGTCGGCCTTCGACGCATATTCCAGCTCGCCGATGAAACCGCGCGTGATATGCGGCGCATGCTCGCGCAGATGGGCGACGATATCCGGATCGAAGGACTTCACCACGAAAGGACCGCTGTAGTCCTTCAGGATCTCGATGACCCGCTTCGTTAGCCGCATGTCGCCGTTGAACTTGCTCTTGACCTCGATGACCAGCGGCGTGCGCCCGGCGACGGTGCCAAGATAATCCCGGAGCGAGGGAATCTTGTCTCCGCCCTTGGCGCCGGTGATGTCGATCCGGGTCAGGTCGGAGAGCCTGCGCTCGGCCACCATTCCGCTCTCGCCTGTGAGGCGCTCAAGCTCGAAGTCGTGGAAGACGATGGCCTCGTTGTCGGCGGTCAGCTGAACGTCGAGCTCGATGGGAAAGCCGTGCGCGATGGCGGCTTCCGCGGCCGAGACCGTATTCTCGATGACGCCCTCGGATTTGTTGTGAAGGCCGCGATGGGCGATGGGCTTCGCGACGAGCCAGCTTGGAGTGCTCATTGGACTTCGAACATCCCTTCGACTTCGACGCAGGCATCGAGCGGCAACTCGGCGACGCCGATGGTGGAGCGGGCATGACGGCCGGCGTCACCGAGAACCTCGACCATCAGGTCCGATGCGCCGTTCATGACGGGAGCAAGGGCCGCGAAGGTGGGCACCGCATTGATAAAGCCGCCGAGACGGACGCAGCGGGTCACCTTGTCGAGATCGCCGACGGCAGCCTTGAGCTGGGCGAGCAGATTGATGGCGCAAAGACGCGCGGCCTGCTGGCCGATCTCGGGCGAGATCTCCGCGCCGACCTTGCCCTTGTGGGCGTCGGCGAGCTTGCCGTCGAGACCGAGGCAGAGCTGTCCGGAGATGATGACGAGGTTGCCGGTTCGAACGAACGGTACATAATTCGCCACCGGCGCCGCTGGGGTCGGCAGGGTGATCCCCAATTCCTGAAGTTTCTTGTCGACTGCGCTCATGGAAGCCTCGATGTGTGACATCATCCGGACGGAGTAGTGGCGGATGAGCCGGAAGGACGCAAGCGGGAACATTGCCCTGTCCGCAAGACACGCCTATCGTAGCTGGCGTTGCGTCGGGAGAAGATATGCGTTTGCTCGTTGTGGCCTCGGGCCTGATCCTCGCCTCGCTGGTGCCGGCACTTGCCGAGACCGTGAAGCCTCCGGTTCAACTCACGCCCCACCGGGCCGTCTACGACCTCTCCCTGCTGCGGGCGGGCGGCTCCAACGGGGTCGAGAACGCAAGAGGGCGCATCGCGATGGAATTCGGCGGCGATGCCTGCGACGGCTACACTCTCAAGTATCGTCAGGTCACGATCCTCAACGGCTCCGAGTCGGGGCCCAACACCATGGACGTCCAGACCGCGACCTATGAGACCGGCGACGGCCGCTCCATGCACTTCAAGTCCACGTCCTTGCGGCAGGGCCTGATCAAGGACAGCGAGGTCGACGGCGATGCCAAGATCTCGCCGCAGGGCACCCTCAACGTCGATCTGAAGCAGCCGAAGCGAGCCGCCTTCGAAGCCAACGGCGAGACGGTTTTTCCGACAGAGCACCTCAAGCGCCTGATCGAGGCCGGCCGCCGGGGCGATGCGACCCTGTCCATCAGGGTCTATGACGGCTCCAACAAGGGCGACAAGGTCTACGATACCCTGGGGCTGATCGGCCGCCGGATCGAGCCGGGCGCCGCGCAGGCATCGCTCGAGGATGCCGTCCGCAAGGACAACCTCGCCACACTGGCGCGCTGGCCGATCACTATCAGCTACTTCGAGGAGGGCAAGGCCGACAGAATGCCGGTCTACACCATCTCCTTCGAACTCTATGAGAACGGTATCAGCCGCGACCTGAAGCTCGATTACGGCGACTTCGCCCTCAAGGGCGAGCTGAAGAGCCTCGACGTCCAGAAGCCGAGCCCCTGTCAGCGATAGGCCATCGGGTCCGCACGATGCGCCAGCTCAGGGGATGAGCATCGGAATGGATTCCAAAGGTGCAAGTCTGCTTCCGAATCCGATGCTCTAGGGCTTGCGCAGCACGATGCCCTTCTGCACGGCCCCCGCACCGAATTTCTCGCGGATCTTGTCGATGGCAGCTTCCATGTGGGCCTGACGCACCACGGACTGGTCGGCGAGATCGCCCTTGTCCGCATCCGCCGCATCGCAGAGATCGGCCGCTCCGATTCCGATGAGTCGAAAGGCGGTGCCGTCGCAGGAGGCCTTCAGGAGTTGCCGTGCCGGATCGAACAGGCGGGCGGCAAGCTGCGTGGGCGCGAAGCCCGAGCGGGTGCGGGTGAGGAGCCTGAAGTCCTTGTCCTTGAGCTTCAGGGTCACGCTGCGTCCGGCCAGACCCGCGGTCTTGAGCCGGCGCGAAACCTTCTCGGAAAGCCGCCAGAGGATCGGCTCCAGATCTTCGAAGGAACGCAGATCCGTCTCGAAGGTCGTCTCGGCCGAGATGCTCTTCGTCTCCCGCTCCGGCGTTACGGCTCTGCGGTCCTCGCCCCAGGCGAGCCGCGACAGGCGCTGCGAATCCCGGCCGAGCGCCTCGAAAAGGATCTTCAGCGGCACATCGCGCAGATGGGCGATCTGAGTCACTCCGACCTTGGCGAGCCGGCTCTGAGCCGAGGCGCCGATCCCAGGGATCACCCCGACAGGTTTGTCGGCCAGGAAATCGGCAGCCTCCTCGCGCCCGATGATGGAGAAGCCTCGCGGCTTCTGAAGGTCCGAGGCGATCTTGGCGAGGAACTTGTTGTAGGAGAGCCCGACCGAGATCGAGATTCCGATCTCGTTTTCCACCTTGCGGGCAAAGCGGGCGAGCGTCAGGGCCGCGCTGCCGTGGTGCAGCCGCTCCGTTCCGGTCAGGTCGAGAAAGGCCTCGTCGATGGAGACGGGCTCGACCAGCGGTGTCAGCTCCCGCATGAGCTGGCGTACCTCGCGCCCCGCCTTGCTGTATTTCTCCCCGTTCGGCTTGATCACGGTCGCATGGGGGCAGAGCTTCAGGGCCTGGAACATGGGCATGGCGGAGCGCACGCCATAGGTGCGCGCCACATAGCAGGCGGTCGAGACCACTCCGCGCTTGCCGCCGCCGATGATCACAGGCTTGTCGGCGAGGCTCGGATCGTCCCGCTTCTCCACCGCCGCGAAGAAGGCATCGCAATCCACATGGGCGATGGACAGCGTATCCCGCTCCTTGTGCCGCAGGAGGCGAGGAGACCCGCAGGCCTTGCACCGCTCCGCCAGAGGATTGGCGGAGAGCGTCAGGCAGTCACGGCAGAAGGGCGCGTCGCTCATGGGTGAAGAGAGTTATTCGAACTCGGAGGGCGAGAGGGTCCAGTGGGCCTGCATGATGTGCTCCGGCTTGGCGTCCAGCTCCTTGGCGAGCGCGACCAGCAAGGGCTCGTCGGAGACGACATAATCCAGGATACCGGCAAAGAAGCCAGGGGACGCAGCCGCCGAGCGGATAGTGTCCGGCTGCAGGCCCGAGACGGCCAGGAACCGGCTCAGGCGCTCCTCGTCGCTCGTGATGAAGGAGAAGGCCCCGACTGCGACATTTTCAGCCTCCTCGCGGGTAACTCTTTTTAAGGGAGTGTTCATGCTGTCAGTTTGCATTTCATCAATAGGTTTGGACCTATCTATACCATCAGACGAAATATAGGGCCGGTGAAGTGCGTTTTTGGGCCCCGGGATAACGCCAATGAAGAAGACCGTGCTCATTGTTGAGGATAACGAACTCAACATGAAGCTCTTCAACGATCTCCTCGAGGCCCATGGCTATGCAACCCTCAAGACCAGCCATGGCATCGAGGCCATGGAACTGGCCCGGGCCCACAAGCCGGACCTGATCCTCATGGACATCCAGCTGCCCGAGGTCTCCGGCCTCGAGGTCACCCGCTGGCTCAAGGCCGATGAAGAGTTGAAATCGATTCCCGTGATCGCGATCACGGCTTTTGCCATGAAGGGTGACGAGGAGCGGATCCGGGAAGGGGGCTGCGAAGCCTATATGTCGAAGCCCATATCGGTCACCAAGTTCATCGCCACCGTGAAGACTTACCTTGAGGCAGATGGCAAGCCCGTGTGACTTTGCCTGATCTGGCGCTGGATCGAATCCACAGCTTCAGCAAGCCGATTCATCTCCTTGGAAAAACTTGGCTTTAAATTTTCTGGGAAAATGCCGCTTTTTTGCCACATGGGCGCTTGCATAGCCGCTTCTTTTCTATACGTTCAGCCAAAGTTTCCGCCCAGAGCGGAAGAAATGCCCTACGGATGCTCAGGTCCGCCGCATCTCCTGGGACTTCGGGGGCTCGGCCAGCCTGGTAGCAGATCGTTGCCTCCTCAACGCTGCTCCCGGCTGGCCACCAACTTTTTAGCAAGGCGCCGCAAGGCGCCTTTTGTTTTGGCCAGCGTTCCGCGCGGGTGGATTCAGTCGAACCCCCCTGTTTCTTCAAGCGAATCAGCTTCATTCCTGTTTAAGCCAAGCTTGGCCTTAAGGAAATATGCCGTTAGGGTAACGCCGTCCGCCCAAGGCATTCCGGGATGCGGTCCGCGTCCAGCCCTGCTACGCTGGGAGAGCCGATTTCAACGGGATGAGGGACATGGACCATCGTACGCCTTCGCTGCCGCCCAAGACAGCTCTGACCCGCTTTTCCGTCGCTCCTCTGTCCACCATGACCCGGCGCCTGGCCGACGTCGCCTCGGGACGTGCCCCCGCCGATCTCGTGATCACCGGCGCGCGCGTGTTGTCCACCTACAGCGAGCGCATCGCACCGGAGCGGGAGGTCTGGATCGCCGGCGGGCGCATCGCTGCGGTGAAGCCCGCGGGCTCCTACCGGCAGGTCAACGGCCGGCCGGGGCGGATCTATGATGCAAAGGGCGGCATCGTCGCGCCGGGCCTCGTCGATCCGCACATTCACATCGAGAGCAGCATGATCACTGCCTGCGCCTATGCGGAGGCGGCGCTGCTGAATGGTACGACGACGATCTTCTGCGACAGCCACGAGATCGGCAACGTGATGGATGCGGCCGGCATCGAGATGATGCTGGAGGATGCACGCCACGCCCCGCTCTCGATTTTTCTCACCGTGCCGAGCACCGTGCCGGCGACCACGCCCGATCTGGAGACGGCAGGCGGCGATCTCACGCCTGAGAAGATCGCGGCCCTGTTCGACCGCTGGCCGGAGGCTGCGGCGCTCGGCGAGAAGATGGACTTCGTGCCCGTGACCATGGGCGACGAGCGCAGCCACGCGATCCTTGCGGCGGCGCTGGAGCGCGGCAAACCGGTCTCGGGCCACATCTACGGGCGCGAGTTCGTGGCGGCCTATGCGGCAAGCGGCGTCACCGACACGCACGAGGCCATCGACCGGGACATTGCGGACGACCTGCTCGATGCAGGCGTATGGATCTTCCTGCGCGGCGGTCCGCCCACGACCCCGTGGCATTCGTTGCCCGAGGCCATCAAGACGATCACGGAGCTGGGCTCGTCGCACAAGCGCATCTGTGTCTGCACCGATGATCGTGACGCGGACGACCTGATGATGTTCGGCATGGACTGGGTCACGCGCGAAGCGCGCCGCGCGGGATTAAGTCGCGAGCAGGCCTGGAGCATGGGCTCCCTGCATCCGGCAACCCGCTTCGGCATGGAGGGCGAGATCGGCGGTCTCGGCGGCGGACGCCGCGCCGATCTGGTGCTGCTCAACGACGATCTCGACGTGCAGAACACCTGGTATGGCGGCGAGCTTGTCGTCGAGAACAAGACGATCACCTCCGTGCTCGATCAGGCGCTCTCCAACCGCTACCGTTACCCGGACGCGGCGTACCGGACGGTTCACATTCCAAGCATTCCGTACCTGATCCCGGACCTGCCGAAGGAGGCCTGCACCGCCAACGTGATCCGCGTGGCGCTGCCGGGCATCGTGCTCTTTCACGACAAGGTGCAGCTGCAGAAGGAAGAGAGCTGGGACGCTCTGCTGTCGAAGAACGATCTCACCTTCGTCACGGTCATCGAGCGTCATGGCCGCACGGGCGGCAAGGGCGTGGCCCATGGCCTGCTGAAGGATTTCGGCTTGAAGAGTGGCGCGGTGGCGAGCAGCGTGGGCCATGACTCCCACAACGTCATCGTCGCCGGCACCAACGAGAGCGACATGCGCGTGGCTCTCGAGACGCTCATCGAGGCCCAGGGCGGCGTGTGCGTGGTCGATCAGGGCCAGGTCGTCGCCATGGTGGCGCTGCCGATTGCGGGCCTTCTCTCCGACAAGCGCGTGACGGAAGTGGCCGAGGAGACCCGTGCCCTGAAGGCGGCCTGGGAGAAGGCCGGCTGCAAGATCCCCTATATGGGCTTCAACCTCATTCCGCTCTCCGTGATTCCGGAAATCCGGATCACCGACAAAGGGCTGGTTCTGGTGCCGGAGATGGAGTTGGTGCCGCTCTACGAGAAATGAGACCTTACCGGGAAGCGCTGGCTTCGAACTGTGTCACCGCTTCCTGCATGGCGGCGGCAAAGGCAGGGTGATCGTAGAGATCGTTGTGCCCTGCATCCGAAATGGTCCGATCGAGGATGAGGTTGGGGATGACGTTGCGCAGGGGCTCGGTGCGGCGTGCCGGAACGATGGTATCGCGCCCCGCCACAATCATTGCGGTCGGTGTCTGCCGGTCCTTCACCAGATCGATGGTCGGCATGTGATGGCGCAGGAGCAGACCCGTCGGCGCCCAGGAGAAGTGTTCGCGCGCCAAGGCTTTCAAGGAGTCGAACGGCGTGACCAGGATCAGGCCTGCGACCGTTCGGTGGTGCGCCAGATACGCCGCGACTCCGCTGCCGATGCTGAAGCCGATGGCGACGATGGTGCGAGGAATCTTCTGCTGCAGGTGATCGAAGATCGTCAGCGCATCCGCGAACAGCGCCTCCGCGCTCGGCGTGCCGCTGCTCGGCGGATAGCCGCGATAATGGAAGACGATCACCTCGTGCTCGGGAAAGAGGCCGTGCAGGTAGAGCGCCATGGCCTCCGCATTCCAGGCATTGCCGCCGAAGCCGAGCAGAACAGGTTTCGGGGCGGCTGAGGGTCCAAGCCGCACTCCGGCGAGACGGTCACCATCCGGGAGCATCAGTTCGAGACGCTCAGTCGAAGGCGGCAGCAGCGGACGGTTGGCGGCTGCCATCTGTGCCGGGAACAGCATCTTCGTTTGGAACAGCACCGTGACAAGCACCAACCCTGCATAGAGAAGCGCCGCGCCGAGGACGAGGATGAGCAGCCACATCAGTGCCGACCTGGATTTCCGGACCACAGGCACATCAACTCCCCGCAGCCTCTTTGCGTCCCAACGCCAACTCGTCGGTGCGGGCGAGCAGGTCGCCGAGATTCTTCTGGAACTGCTCGAAGGCAAAGCCCAGGGCGAAGACCTGTCCAAAAGTCTTTCCGGGCAGTTCCCGCACGAGTGCATCCGCCCTCAACGCTTCCGCCGCGCTGGTGAAGGCATCCAATGCTTCCCGGAAAGCCTTCGGATCAGGAGGCTTTCTGCGCTGCCGGAGAGCTTCGGACAGGTTCAAGAGAAGCTTGCGCGTTGCCTGATGCAACGCGGTCAGAGAAGGCCCAAGTCTTTCAAGGACAGGAGCAGGCAGGGGGCTGTAAGCCGCGCGGCCGATCATCACGAGGTCATGGCGTACCCGATAGAGGGTGCGCACGAGCGGCTCGGGGTCGGGAGCCTCGGTGAGATGGCTCCTGCGTTCGCGAACTGCCTCCTCGGCGGCGGCCTCCGCCTTCTTCAGGGCGGAACGGATCTGCGGATGCAGCTTCTGCAACGCCGCGCGGCTTGTAGGGTCATCCGTCAGCTCGTCGATGAAGACCGAGACCAGATCGGCGTTGAGCGAGACGACCTTGGCGGCGGCTTCCGTCATCAGCGTATGGGCGCGGGCGGGCAGAACGAACAGGGAGACAACCACACCGACAATGTTGCCGAGCGTGATCTCCAGCACCCGGTCGATGACCGAGGCGAGGGGGCCGATCGCCTGTCCGGTCGGCGGCAGCAACATGATGAGGGAAGTGATAGGCGCTACCCGGAAAGCCGGCTTGATCGCAGCGAGGAGCGCCAGAGGGAACACGGCCAGGACGATAGCGATCCCAAGACTCAGGGTCGAGCCGTGAGGAAGGAGGGCCGCGATAGCGCCGCCATAGACGGCCCCTGCGAGCGTGCCGGTGAACCGCTCGACGGCAGCCTTGAGGGAGCCGCCTACGCTCGCCTGCATCACGACGACGGCCGTGATCACGGCCCAATAACCTTGGGGCAGGTCAAAGAAGCGCGTGACGGCAAAGGCGAGCGTCCCGGCGATGGTGACCCGCAAGGCCAGTTTCAGCTCGGCCGCGCGCGCCCCAATGCGTTCACCTGTCCCTTCGATCCACCCAGACCATGCCATGCGATTCTCCGAACGCGGAGCATAGAGGGTGGTTCGCCCGACCGGCTACGGGAATGACGCCTTGCCGGAGAGCCTACTCGTGGGGCAGCACCACCAGATTGGAGCCGCAATCGTCGCAGATGCCGAGGCTGGGCGAGGCGATCATCTGCGCCGTGCCGCATTCCGGACAGCCCTTCATCGCCATCCGAAGTGTTCCTTGCATCCGATGGGCGCTTTCCCGATACGCCTCGCTCGCCTGGACGACATTCTCGAACATGGCCGCCTCCCTTGAGGAGCCACGATGCTGCGCCTGCTATGAGGCTCCGTCAACGAAGCTTTCTGGCTATTCAGGCGGGTTCCCGGTGGCCGGTGGACAGCATCGGTTCGAGACGTGTGACAAAGCACGCGACGACCGAGAACAGGCCGAAGAGAAGATGCGGCCACAGCACCTGATCCGCGAAGCCGAACAGGAACGGGGAGGCTGCGAGCACGATCCCGCCGATCCCGTCGAGGATCAGGTGCATCGGCATAGGCAGGATCTTCAGGAGACCCAGTTCGTAGGCCGTGAGGACGTAATAGAGGATCGCCCCAACCCCGAACACGAGCGCGACCCATTTGGCCGCCGGGACATCCGCGAAGTCGAAAATCCAGGGGGATGCGAGAAGCGCCAGACCCCAGAGATAGTCGATCACGCCATGTACGCTGGTGGGGAGGAAACGCATGATGGTCTCACGTCCGGGCTTCGCCCTGCGCCCGAACGAGATTCCGGTAGAGCCACTGGATGATGTCGCGGCTTTCGAGTTTCGGCTGCCCTTCGATGACGAGGCAGGGCACCTGGATCTTTCCGGTTAAATAGGTAAGCCTGTCCTTGGCACCGTCGGTCTCGTTGATTTCCATGAACGCGATCCGGTCCGTCAGCCCATGCTCTTCGATGAAGTCGCGGACGCGGGCGGAGTAGGGGCAGGTCCATTTGTGAATGAGTTCGAGCTTCAAAGCCTCGTCCTTTCGCACGCTGTCATTTGAGGAATCCCCGACGTCGGCGCAGCATGATCGCGATCCAGAGGATGAGGCTGGAAAGCACGATGATCATGCCGATCGTCATCGGCCAAATCGCACCGCCTTCCATGCGAGCCCGTCCTCTCGATCACCTGCGTGAACGTCGGCGGCGGATCCCTGTTCCTTGAGGCTCGCGGACTTGTGTGAGTGGCTGAGCGCTCTAGTTCGCAGGCGTCAGCAAGAGGCCGAAGCGGCGCATGAGCAGGATTCAGTGGCGGCAGGATCAGGTGGCTGGCGTGCCCCTCAACCGCCATATCGGCACGGTCGGATCCGTTGAGGTCGGCAGCGTGGCCTATGACGGCAGCAACAGGTTCTGGATCTGGTCGACGCCTCTGCAGGAGGATGCCTGGGGTTATGGACCCACCGAGCAGGCGGCCAAAACGGCTCTCGAGTTCTGGCTTGCGTCCTGGCTGGAGAATTTTCGGTTATTCTTTCAGACTGACGGCGAGCCGCCGTCAGTCTGACTTATAGCGATCCTGTGTGGGTCAGACTCGCGTGCTGCGGCCGCGCCCGAGGAAATAGTAGAGCAGGGCAGCGACAACGACGACGGCGACGATGATCCAGATCCAGTCCATTCCGGCATCCGCGGCCGCGCCCGGCGTGGTACCCGTCGCCGGGCCGGAAGGGGATGGGGTGCTGCTGGGAGGTGTCTGGGCTATGACGATGGTGCTCCAGACGGTCAGCATCAGGGTCAGCAGGGATGCCTTGAATGTCTCGAT
Organism: Microvirga arvi; assembly: GCF_016892765.1. Taxonomy (GTDB): domain Bacteria; phylum Pseudomonadota; class Alphaproteobacteria; order Rhizobiales; family Beijerinckiaceae; genus Microvirga; species Microvirga arvi. The sequence continues at coordinate 59,435 of NZ_JAFEMD010000004.1, read as the reverse complement.
CATCTGATCTCTCCTCGGCCCATTATCGGGCCTAGGTTCAACGTCCGCCTGCGATGGCCCGTTCCGCAGGCTCGGGCCGGAACAAGGGCAGCTTGGCCCAGGTTTTCGCCACAACGGTTTGATTTCTTGAGACGAGGAGCACGTGCGTGACTGCTCGGGAGAGAAGCATGACCCATGTGGTTCTGCTCGGTGACAGCATCTTCGACAACGGCGCCTATGTGAATCGCGGCGAGCCCGACGTGGTGAGGCAGGTCCAAGCCAGGCTTCCGCAGGGCTGGAGGGCGACCTTATGCGCCGTCGATGGTGCCGTGACTGCGGATATAGACCGCCAGATGGGGCGCGTGCCGCCGGATGCCACTCATCTGGTGGTGAGCGCCGGCGGCAATGACGCTCTGCGCAACAGCGGGATCTTGCGCGAGCAGGCCCGTTCCGTCGCCGAGGTCATCGGCAGGTTCGCGGGTGTTCAGGACGAGTTCGCGCGCAGCTACCGGGCCATGCTGGACAGTGTTCTGGACCGGCGCCTGCCAACGGCGCTCTGCACGATCTACGATGCGCGTTTCCCCGATCCGCAGGAGCAGCGCTTCGTCGTGACGGCCCTGTCGATCTTCAACGACATCATTACCCGCGAGGCTTTCATCCGCAGGCTCCCGCTGATCGATCTGCGTCTCATCTGCGATCAATCCGACGACTATGCCAATCCCATCGAACCCTCCGCCAAGGGCGGGGACAAGATCGCCTCCGTGATTGCCCAGGTGGTGGCCGGAAACAGCATCTTTCCGCGTTCGCAAGTTTATGCCCATTGAACGGTTAAGCTCGTGGATACGGCCACGCCGCATACTTTTGGACGACAACGGCCTCGGCCCGTGAGGCAAAGCAGCTTGCTTCCTGGCCAAGCGGCGCGGAGCGGCATGGCGCGAGGCGTCTAACAGGATCAGTCCCACCAAGTTTTGGGCTTGAGGGCTTCCTCAAGCTAAGAGCGTTTAAAATTTCCAACAAAAATGAACAAATTGTCAGAAAAGCTCGCAATCTTTAAATAAACATAAGTGCTTGGCAGCCAAGCTGCGAACCAAACCTCAAGTTATGAATTGATTTGCATTGAAGGGTATTTGCCACTTCTCAAGAGGTTGATCATGAAGAAGTTAGCATTACTGGCAAGTGTTGCCATCATGACTGCCGGAAGCGTCGGCTCGGCTGAGGCTCAGCGTTGGTACGGCCATCGCCACGGCTGGAACGGCGGGGCTGTTGCTGCCGGTGTAGTTGGTGGTGCGGTGCTTGGCGGTCTCATCACCGCTGCGGCTCGTCCTGCCTATGCCTATCCGGGCTATGGATATCCTGGCTATGGCTATTACCCCAGCAGCTACCCTGCTTACGGCAACCAGTACGGTTATGGCTATGGCTACTCACCCGCTTACAGCCCGGCCTATAGCCCTGCAGCCTATGGCTACTACTCAGCTCCCGCCACCCAGGTCGTCTACGATCCGGCTCCCGTCTACCGGACCCGCGTGGTCTATCGGCAGCCGAGGGTGGTGAACCGGGTTGTTTATGCTGAGCCGCGTTACCGCACCCGCGCCGTCTACCGTCAGCCACGTGCGGTGACCCGTGTCGTCTATCGCGACCGCGGCCCCGTCGTGCGGTCGGTTCGCCGGGACGTGCTGACCACGGGTGCGATCAGTGAGCGTCGAGTCCGGCAGATCCGCCGGATCGACTCCTACCGCTAAGCCCCACGAGGCAACCCTGCTGGGGCTGACCTCTGAAGCTCAAACAAAAAAACCGCCCTTAGAAGGGCGGTTTTTCGTCTGAGATGTTCTTGCAGGAAGCCGGTTACTTAATCTTGGCTTCTTTGAACTCGACGTGCTTCTTCGCGACCGGGTCATACTTCTTCAAGTTGAGCTTCTCGGTCATCGTACGCGAGTTCTTCTTCGTCACGTAGAAATAGCCCGTGTCGGCGGTGGATACGAGCTTCACTTTGATTGTTGCGGCTTTGGCCATGGTCGGACCTCTTGTTCGGTTCAGGCGCTCGGTTGGCCCTGGAGCCGCGCCGAAACGCAAAGGCCGGGCGAACCCGGCCGGAAAATCGTGGGGTTCCCATGCCCGATTATCGGCAGCCAGTCAAGGGTTGAGGGCCGTTTCCGGCGTTCTTCCTGTCATCCCTGGCGGCGTTTTGGCCGGGGAGCAGATTCGTAGCTCGGCGCTTATGAGTGAATTCCCGTCCTCTGCGCTGTGGTCCGCCCGGGGGTGACACCAGAGAAGGCTAGAGCAATTCCCGCACGAAACGGCCGCGCTGCTGGTGGAAGAAGGGGACGGGGAGCTGGTGGCTGAAACCGGCGGCGATCCGGGCTTCCAGCTCACCGAGGATCACGGTGGTGATCGGCGGCAGGTCCAGGGCCTTGGCCTGATCGATAGTGACCCAGGCCAGCTCCACGAGCTCGGCTTCCGGGCCGATGACACCCTTCACCTCGTCGGCGATGGCGGTGCGGTCCACGGAGAAGAAGCGGGTATCGAATCGCCTGACGCGCTTCGGGGGCGTGATGGCCCTGCCGATGAAATGCAGGGATTCGAGGTCGGGATGGACACCCCGTTCCTGAAAAGCCGTCCAGGCGGTGTCGGAAGGTGCGCGCTCCGGGCTGCCGTACTCCTTGGTGCCGAGCAGCAGGCCGGTCTCCTCGAAGGTCTCGCGGATGGCGGCAAGCGCCAGGGCCCTGCAGCGCTGGGTGGACGGGCGCGTCACCCGGGCCATGAGGGCCTGCTCGGCGCGGGGATGGAGGGCACCGGTCACCGTCATGGAGCGGTCGCCGGCCTCGATGCGCCCGCCGGGAAAGACGAACTTGCCGGGCATGAACTTGAGCCCCGCATGGCGCTTGCCCATGAGCACCTTCGGGCTCTTGCCCTTGCGGTCGATGATGATGAGCGTGGCTGCGTCGACGGGACGGAGGACAGGGGCCTTGGGGTTGGTCTCAGCGGAAACGAGGCGATCCATCTTCGCCAGGGTTTCGATATCCGTCACGTTAAGTTGTCCTCGTCGGCAATTTTCTTGGTTCGGGCCGCCCCGAAACCATGCATACCTAGCGCGTATTGCAGCCCCACGACAGCGCCTTTCACGGGCTGAAGCAGCGCAAGGCACAGGATGAGCGTAAGCGCCGGCCAGGTCGCCAGGTGCACCCACATCGGCACCTCGAGCCTGGTCTCCGTCATGAGGATGCCGTAGCCGACCAGATGGCCGACGATGAAGATCACCAGATAGGGCGGCAGGTCATCGGCACGGTGATGGTGGAACTCCGTCCCGCAGGATTCGCAATGGTCCACCACCTTCAGGAAGCGCCCGAAGAGACGGCCGCGGTTGCAGGCCGGGCAGCGGTTCAGGAAACCGCGCCGCATGGCGGGAATGACCTTCACCTCATGCGGATCCGCAGCCGCAGCACTCTTGATCGTCAAAGACATTCTTCGTCCTTCGTCAGGCGCGCCCGCGCCGTTTGACCTTCACCCGCGTCGGGGAGCGCGCGGACGCTTCTGCCGCCTTGGCCCGGCGGGCCGGCCGCTTGCCGCCCTTCCTGCCGCCTCCGGTTTTGCGGGTGAAACGGCCCTTGGTGAGCAGCTCGAAGCGCAGGGCTCCCGCCACGGGCGCCGCCTCCACCAGCTTCACCTCCACCTTGTCGCCAAGCCGGTAGGTCTCGCCGGTATCCTCGCCGCGCATCGAATGCGTGGTCTCGTCATAGCGGTAGTAATCGTTGCCGATGGTGGCCGCCGGGACGAAGCCGTCCGCGCCGGTCTCGCTCAGCTTGATGAAGAGCCCGGCCTTCGACACGCCCGAGATCTGCCCATCGAATGTGGCCCCGATCCGGTCGGCGAGGAAGTGCGCGATCAGGCGGTCGATTGTCTCACGCTCCGCCGCCATGGCCCGCCTCTCGGCCGCCGAGATCTTGGCGCTGATCTCGATGAGCTCGGCCCGGTTCGTGCTGTCGGACAGCCCGTCCTTGCCGAGCTTCAGCGCGCCGATCAGCGCCCGGTGGACGATGAGGTCCGCATAACGCCGGATGGGGGAGGTGAAATGGGCATAGCGGCGGAGGTTCAGTCCGAAATGGCCGTAGTTTTCGGCCGAATATTCGGCCTGGGACTGCGAGCGCAGGACCACCTCGTTGATGAAGAGCTGGTGCTCGGAGCCGTCGACGCTGCGCAGGATGCGGTTGAACAGCTCCGGCTTGATCGGCCCCTGTCCAGGAATCTTGAGGCCGATGGAAGCCAGCACCTCGCTCAGAGAGCGCATCTTTTCAAGCGAGGGCTCGTCGTGGACCCGATAGATCAGGTCGGATTCGGCCTTTTCCAGAGCCTCCGCCGCAGCCACGTTGGCCAGGATCATGAACTCCTCGATGAGCCTGTGCGCCTCGAGCCGTTCGGGAACGAAGACCCGGTCCACCGTGCCGTCGGGATTGAGCACGATCTTGCGCTCGGGCAGATCGAGAAAGAGCGGCTCGCGGATGTCGCGTGCCCTTTTCGCGAGCTCATACCCGGCCCAGAGGGGTTTCAGGATGGTGTCGAGGATCGGCCTCGTGACCTCGTCGGGCCTGCCGTCGATCGCGGCCTGGGCTTGGCTGTACGAGAGCTTCTCCGCCGAGCGCATCATGATCCGGTGGAAGCTGTGGCGGATCTTCCGTCCGTCTGGGCCGATCACCATGCGGACCGCGAGGGCCGGGCGGTCCTCCCGCGGTCTCAAGGAGCAGAGATCGTTCGAGATCCGCTCCGGGAGCATCGGCACGACCCGATCGGGGAAGTAGACCGAGTTGCCGCGCTCCTGCGCCTCCCGGTCCATCGCGGAGCCGGGGCGCACATAGGCCGCCACATCGGCGATCGCGACCGTGAGAATGTAGCCACCGGCGTTGTTCGGGTCATCGTCCGGCACGGCATGGACGGCGTCGTCATGGTCCTTGGCATCCGGCGGGTCGATGGTGACAAGGGGCAGGGCGCGCCAGTCCTCAAGGCCCTCCAGGGAGGCCGGCTGCGCCCTCTCGGCTTCGTCCAGAACAGCCTTCGGGAATTCGTTGGGAATGTTGTGGGCGAAGATGGCGATTAGGCTCACCGCCTTCTCGGACTTCACCGAGCCGAGCCGCTCCTTCACCTTGGCGGTCGGCAGGCCGAAGCGGCCGTGCTTGACGATGGAGACCGCAATCAAGTCCCCGTCCTGGGCCTCGGCCTCGTCGCCCGGTTTGATCTGCAGTTCCTGATCGCGCGCCTTCTTGTCGACAGGAATGAGCCGGCCGCCGCCATCCGGCAGGCTCCGGAAGATGCCGAGCACCTGCGCCTGCTTCTTGGCAATGATCTTGGTCACGCGCCCGGAATAGTGATGAATGTCGCCGGGCTTCAGCGGATCGACGCGCAGGAGCGCCCGGTCGCCGACGCCCGCCACCGGCATGCCGGGGCGCGGCTTGCGCGGCGCCACGATGATGATGGTCGGGATGGTGCCGTGCTCCTCCTCGTCCCACTCGGTTGGCACCGCGATCAGCTCGCCGTCCCGGTCGCGCTTGGTGATGTCGGCGAGCACGACCGGCGGCAGCTGGCCCGCCTTGTGGACGGTCTTGCCGCGGCGGTCGACGACGCCTTCGATCTCCAGATCCTTGAGGATCTGCTTCAGCCAGATGCGGTCGTTGCCCTTGATGCCGAAGCGCTGCGCGATCTCGCGCTTGCCCACTTTTCCCTGGGCCTGTGTGATGAAGGAGACGACCTCCTCTCGGGATGGAAGGGCGGCGGATCGGTCGGCTTTCGAAGTTTTGGCCAAGGGTAGAGCTCGTTTGGTTCACGGGGTCTTGTCGCATGCAAGCTTGGCCTCGGCTAGTCCGGCGGCCGTCATTGGCATGACGCACGGGAGTGAGAAGAGATCCACGAAGGGGAGCTGCCATACAGGCAAAAAATAAGGCCCCTTGCGGAGCCTTTGAGGGACCGGCCCGTGGGGGCAGAATGAGCCGGTGAGTTTGTAGAACGCTGCCTTGCAGACTTGGTTCCAAGATTTTTTGAAATTTTTTCCGGTCCCCGAATTTTCCTGATTTTCGGCTCCGCGCCGTCAGCTCGAAACCCTTCACTCACGACCACCCGAAAACTGAACGAGATCCCATAAATTCCCGTAGAGATCCTCGAAGACGGCCACGGTGCCGTAGGGAGCCTGCTTCGGCTCACGAACGAACGTGATGCCGGCCTCGACCATGGCGGCGTAATCCCGCTGGAAGTCGTCGGTCTGAAGGAACAGGAAGACGCGGCCGCCGGCCTGATTCCCGATAAAGGTTTCCTGATGGGGCGAGGATGCCCGTGCCAGGAGCAACGACGTCGTACCGCCTCCCGGCGGGCGGACGACCACCCAGCGCTTATCCTGCTCCGGCTGATAGGTGTCTTCGACCAGCTCGAACCGCAGCTTGCTGACGTAAAAGTCGATCGCTTCGTTGTAGTCGCGAACCACGAGAGCGATATGAGCGATGCTCTGCTTCAATGTGCCCCCTTCGTCAGGCGCGCTGCAGGCTCCTGTGACGAGTCCCGGCCCATCTCCGTGCCTTCTGCTGACGGTTCTGGATCGGAACTTTACGGATGAGGTGCTCAGATATCCAGGTCCGCCTCGTCGGCGAAAGCGGCGCGCTCCTGGATGAAGGCGAAGCGGGCCTCGGGCTTGTTGCCCATCAGGCGCTCCACCGCATCGCTGGCGTCTAGCCTCTCATCGTCCGTCACGACCACCTTCAGAAGCAGGCGCTTCTTCGGGTCCATGGTGGTTTCCTTGAGCTGCCCCGGCAACATCTCGCCAAGGCCCTTGAAGCGGCTGATCTCGACCTTGCCGCTGCCCTTGAACACCGTCTTCAGGAGGCGCTCCCGGTCGGCATCGTCACGGGCATAGGCCGATTTCGCCCCTTGCGTCAGCCGGTAGAGCGGCGGAACCGCCAAGTAGAGGTGACCGCCGTCGATGAGCTTCGGCATCTGCCGGTAGAAGAAGGTGATGAGCAGCGTGGCGATATGGGCGCCGTCCACGTCCGCATCGGTCATGATGACGACCTTCTCGTAGCGAAGATCGGCCTCGCGGTATTGGGAGCCAGTGCCGCAGCCGAGCGCCTGGACGAGATCGGAGATCTGCTGGTTCTGATGTAGCTTGTCGCGTCCGGCGGAGGCCACGTTGAGGATTTTTCCGCGCAACGGAAGAACTGCCTGGCTGGCGCGATCGCGGGCCTGCTTGGCGGAGCCGCCGGCCGAGTCGCCCTCGACGAGGAAGAGTTCGGAGCCCTTGGCCCCCGCATTGGAGCAGTCCGCCAGCTTGCCGGGCAGGCGCAGCTTGCGGGTCGCGGTCTTGCGCGCGACCTCCTTCTCCTGGCGGCGGCGCAGACGCTCTTCGGCTCGGTCTATCACCCAGTCGAGCAGCTTGTTGGCCTGCTGCGGCGAGGCGGCGAGCCAGTGGTCGAAGGTGTCGCGGATCGCATTCTCGACGATGCGTCCGGCCTCCACGGTCGCCAGCTTGTCCTTGGTCTGGCCCTGGAACTCCGGCTCGCGGATGAAGACCGACAGCATGGAAGCGCAGGTCGCCATCACGTCGTCGGTGGTCACAGCCGCCATGCGCTTTGCCTGATTCACACGCTCGGCGTGCTCACGGAGCGCCCGCAGAAGCGCGATGCGCAGGCCGTTCTCGTGCGTGCCGCCCTCGGGGGTGGGCACCGTGTTGCAGTACGAGGTCGAGAACCCGTCCTCGTTCGTCATCCAGGCGACCGCCCATTCCAGGGAGCCGTGGCTGCCGGGCTTGGTGATCTTGCCGGAGAAGATCTGATCCGTGACCAGCTCCTTGCCCTCGATGTCGTGGAGTAGGTAGTCCTTCAGGCCGTTTGGGAACTTGAAGGTCGCTTCCGCCGGAACGTTGTCGATCCCCTCGACCAGCGAGGGGGCGCATTTCCAGCGGATCTCGACGCCGCCGAACAGATAGGCCTTGGAGCGCGCCATCTTGAACAGGCGGCGAGGCTGGAAATGGGCCTCCTTGCCGAAGATCTGCCAATCGGGCTTGAAGCGCACCTTGGTCCCGCGCCGATTGAGCACGCGGCCCACGGTCTCGAGCTTGCCCTGCGGGTTGCCGCGGGCGAAGATCTGCCGATAGAGGGTCTGGCCGCGGGCGACCTCGACCTCGAGGATCTCGGACAGCGCGTTCACCACCGACACGCCGACGCCGTGCAGGCCGCCGGAGGTCTCGTAGACCTTCGAGTCGAACTTGCCGCCCGCGTGCAGGGTGGTCATGATGACTTCAAGGGCCGATTTCTTCGGGAACTTGGGGTGCGGATCGACCGGAATGCCGCGCCCGTTGTCGGTCACCGACAGCCAGCCGCCTTCCTCCAGCTCCACCTCGATGAAGCTCGCGTGGCCGGCGACCGCTTCGTCCATGGAGTTGTCGATCACCTCGGCGAAGAGGTGGTGCAGGGCCTTCTCGTCCGTGCCGCCGATATACATGCCCGGCCGGCGGCGGACGGGCTCGAGCCCCTCCAGCACCTCGATGGCCGACGCGTCGTACCCGGCCTCGTCCGGCGTGCCCTGTTGAGGCGCCTGGCGGGAGACCTTGACGGCGGCATTGCGGGCCGTGGCAGGCGCGGCGCGCTTAGGCCCGGCGCCCCCGAAGAGATCGTCGTTATCTGTCATTGGGACCTTAGTCCGGGATGATGATTCGCGCTTCTTTACACTATTTCTCATCCCGTTTTTATACGAGAACAAAACGGAAACGTGAAGCTGATTTTGGGTCGCAAGCGATAAAAGTGAGGGTACGCTACCTTGTAAAGGTTACCAACGAATTCCCTCTAAAGGCTGTCTTTCTGCTGTCATCAGGAACTGTTTAAATTCCATTCACGTTGAATAGTTAAGCATGAGCTTAACGGGAGATCGGGACGTGACGACGCGGACGACATTGAGACCAGCACAAAAGCTTCACCTCGACCGCGCCGCGCGCAATGCGGGGGAGGCCTTCGCCTTCGACGAACCCGACGCCGCGCCTACGGCGCATCGCTCCTATGGCTCGACTCTGATCTGGCTCGGGATGGCTGCCGTCGCCGTGTTGGGGCTCAGCCTAGTCTTCTAAAGTATCTTCGTCCGCATTCCGGCTCCTGCCGAAAATGCGGATGAGCCTTGCTTCGAGCCGCGTGCCGTAGGTCAGAACAAGCAGAGTCACAAGGGTTCCGGCGATGGTGATGAACCACGCCCCCAGGGCTGCGGTTACTCCGAGAGCGGCCGCAATCCATACGGTGGATGCCGTCGTCAGCCCCTGAACTTCCGTCCCGTCCTTGGCGCGCAGGATGGATCCCGCGCCAAGGAAGCCCAAGCCCGTCAGGATACCCTGAATGACGCGGCTGACCGCGTCCTGGTTGAAATGTAGCCCCTCATAAACCGAGCCCGACAGGATCACGATGGCGGAGCCGAGAGCCACGATGCCGAGCGTCCGCATCCCGATCGGCTTATTGTGAAGGTCTCGATTGATGCCGATCACCATGCCGGCGAGGGTCGCTCCGAAGAGCCGGAGCATGATCTCGACCTGATCGGCATGGTCCACCAGCAGCCAAGACACCCACTCCCTCATCGCGCTCAACCCGCCTTCGCGGTCTTCTTCGCAGCAGCAGTCTTGGCGGCCGTCTTCTTCGGAGCCGCCTTCTTGGCCGTGCTCTTCTTGGCAGCGGTTTTGGGAGCCGCTTTCTTCGCTGCAGGCGCCTTGGCCGCAGCCTTCTTGGCCGGGGCCTTGCGGCCACGAGCGGGCTTCTTCGACGGACCGGCCGCCCGGCGCGCCTTGAGAAGATCGACCGCCTGATCCAGCGTCACAGCTTCGGCGGCAATCGTTCGCGGCAGGGTCGCGTTGGTCTCGCCATCGGTCACGTAAGGTCCGAACCGCCCGGCCTTGACCACGATCGACTTGCCCGATTCCGGGTCTTCGCCGATGGGCCGGCCCGGATCGGCCGCACCCCGCCGGGCGCCGCCTCCGCCGCTCTCCTTGGCGACGATCAGGTCGATGGCACGGTTGCCGCCGATCTCCAGCACGTCGTCGCCTGCGCCCAGATTGGCATAGGTCTTGCCGTGCTGGACGTAAGGTCCATAGCGCCCGATGCTCGCCAGGATCGGCTCGCCCGATTCCGGGTGGACAGCCACCTGACGCGGAAGCGACAGGAGCTTGAGCGCCTTTTCCAGATCGACCTGCGCGGGCGCCAAGCCCTTCGGCAGGGACGAGCGCTTGGGCTTCTCGCCCTCGCCGAGCTGCACGAACGGGCCGAAGCGGCCATCGCGCAGGGTCACCTCCAGGCCGGTGTCCGGATCGGTGCCCAGCACCTTCACGCCAGGCTGGCCGCCGTTCTCGGACGAGCCTTCTCCGTCACCGTCGATGCCGGTAGCTGCGAGCTGGCGGGTGTACTTGCACTCGGGGTAGTTCGAGCAGCCGATGAAGGAGCCGAACTTGCCGAGCTTGAGCGACAGCTGGCCCGTGCCGCAGGTCGGGCAGGTGCGCGGGTTCGAGCCATCGCCCTTGTCCGGGAAGATGTGCGGCCCGAGCAGCTCGTTCAGTGCGTCGAGGACCTCCGTGGTGCGCAGCTCCTTGGTCTCGCCGATGGCGGCCGAGAAGTGGTTCCAGAACTCGCGCATCACCTGCTTCCAGTCGATCTCGTTGTTCGAGACCCGGTCGAGCTGCTCCTCCAGATCCGCCGTGAAATCATATTCCACGTAGCGGCGGAAGAAGCTCTCCAGGAAGGCCGTGACGATGCGTCCCTTGTCCTCCGGGACGAGCCGCTTCTTCTCGATCTTCACGTATTCGCGGTCGCGCAGGGTCTGCAGCACGGCGGCATAGGTCGAAGGGCGGCCGATGCCGAGCTCCTCCATGCGCTTCACGAGGGAGGCCTCCGAATAGCGCGGCGGCGGCTCGGTGAAATGCTGGCTCGCAGCGATGCGGCGACGCTCAAGCGTGTCGCCCGCCTTCATGGGCGGGAGGCGGCCCTCGTCCTCGTCCGCCTCGTCGTCCTTGCTCTCGTTGTAGAGCGTGAGGAAGCCGTCGAACTTGATCACCTGGCCGGTAGCGCGAAGGTCGAGCTTGCGCGGGCCGACCTGGGCGTTGATGTCGGCGGTGGTCCGCTCCAGCTCGGCCGATTCCATCTGGCTCGCGATCGTGCGGGTCCAGATCAGGTTGTAGAGCCGGGCCTGCTCGGGCTCCAGGTACTTGGACACGTATTTCGGCAGGCGGCTCATGTCGGTCGGCCGGATGGCCTCGTGGGCCTCCTGGGCGTTCTTGGCCTTGGTCGAGTACTTGCGCGGCACGCCCGGCACGTAGCGGTCGCCGTATTCCTTGCCGATCACCCGACGGGCGGCCTGCACGGCTTCCGGCGCCATGTCGACGCCATCGGTTCGCATATAGGTGATGATGCCGACCGTCTCGCCGCCGATGTCGACACCCTCATAGAGACGCTGCGCGATGCGCATGGTCTGGGCGGGAGCCAGGCCGAGCTTGCGCGAGGCCTCCTGCTGCAGGGTCGAGGTGGTGAAGGGCGGGTAGGGGTGGCGCTTGGCGGGCTTGGCCTCGATGTTCGCCACCGAGAAGGTCGCGAGCTCCAGGTCCTTCTTGAAGGCCTCGGCGTCCTTGCCGTTGCCGATGTCGAGGCGCTGGATCTTCTTACCGTCGGCGCCGACGAGGCGGGCGTCGAACACGCCGCCGTCCCTGGTGGCGAGGGTCGCGATGAGGGACCAGTATTCCCGCGGCTTGAAGGTCTCGATCTCGAGCTCGCGGTCGCAGACGAGGCGAAGAGCCACCGACTGGACGCGGCCCGCCGAGCGGGCGCCGGGCAGCTTGCGCCAGAGAACCGGCGAGAGGGTGAAGCCGACGAGGTAGTCGAGGGCGCGGCGGGCGAGATAGGCATCGACCAGCGCCTGGTCGATCTGGCGCGGGTTGCGGAGTGCCGTCTGCACCGCGTCCTTGGTAATGGCGTTGAAGGTCACGCGCTCGACCGGCAGGTCCTTCAGAACGCGCTTCTCGCGCAGGGCCTCCAGCACGTGCCAGGAAATCGCCTCGCCCTCGCGGTCCGGGTCGGTGGCGAGAATGAGCTTCTCGGCCCCCTTGATCGCCTTGGCGATGTCGGAGACCCTCTTCGAGCCCCTGTCCTCGAGCGTCCAGATCATGCGGAAATCGGCATCTGGGTCGACCGAGCCGTCCTTCGCGGGCAGATCGCGGATATGCCCGAAGGAGGCCAGGACCTCGTAATCCTTGCCGAGATATTTGTTGATCGTCTTGGCCTTGGCAGGCGACTCGACGACGAGGACTTTCATGGACGGCTTCCTAAAAGCGGGGGCAGGCGGACGCCCTGCTGCCAGGGCGGGACACGACGGTCAGCCCCTGACCGTCGCAGGGCGGGATAAGTGGTTGATGATTGCGGACAAGTCAAATCGGACTTGGCCGTAGGTTTCTCATATGGCCACGAAAGCCCGCTCCAGCAAGGGAGGCACGGCGTCTCCCAGATCGTTGGCGCCAATCATCCGGGAGGGGGAGGCAAGGCGCGTTCGGGCATAGGCCTCGGTGATTTGAGGCGGGGCGGAACGGGCGAGAGCCGCCGTGGCAGCGAGGAGAAAAAGCCTCTCGGCCACGAGTCTGGCCTTCGCCTCGGCGTCGGGGGAGTGGAGCGCCATGACGATGTCCCGCGCCGCGTCGGACGCGCCCGGAAGGTCGCGGACATCGGCCATGAGGCGCTCGAGCACGGCGGTGGCGACCTCCGGTTCCCGGGTCTCGGCACGCAGGATGTCGAGGGCGATCACATTGCCCGAGCCCTCCCAGATCGCATTGACCGGTGCCTCCCGGTAGAGCCGGGGCAGGGCGCTCTCCTCCACATAGCCGTTGCCGCCGAGGCACTCCATGGCCTCGAAAAGGAGACGCGGAGCCGCCTTGCAGATGCCGAACTTGGCCGCAGGCGTGACGAGCCGGGCATAGGCGGACTCATGGTCGTCCGTCGCTTCATGGTCGAAGCTGTGCGCCGCCCGCAGGGCCAGAGCCGTCATGGCCTCGCTTTCCAAGGCCAGCTCGGCCAGGACCATGCGCATGGCCGGCTGGTCGATGAGCTTCTTCTGGAACACGCTGCGGTGACGGGCGTGGTGAAGGCTTAGCGCCAGCCCCATTCGCACGAGTCCGGCCGAGGCCACGGCGCAGTCCAGGCGGGTCAGCTGCACCATCCCGATGATGGTGCGCACCCCGCGGCCTTCCTCGCCGATCCTCCAGGCGAAGGCCTCGTGAAATTCGACCTCGGAGGAGGCGTTCGAACGGTTGCCGAGCTTGTCCTTCAGCCGCTGCAGGCGAAGGGCGTTGAGGGAGCCGTCGGGCCTGAAACGCGGCACGAGGAAGCAGGTGAGCCCGCCCGGCGCCTGGGCCAGCACCAGGAAGGCATCGCACATGGGCGCCGACATGAACCATTTGTGGCCGGTCAAGGCATATTCGTCCCCGGCCTTCGGGTCGGCTCGGGTGGAGTTGGCGCGGACATCCGTCCCGCCCTGCTTCTCCGTCATCCCCATGCCGATGGTGACGGCGCTCTTTTCCCAGAACGGAATGAAGCGGGAATCGTACGTGCGCGAGCGGATCTTCGGCAGCCAGTCGTTCAGCCGGTTCGGGGAGGCGGCCAGTGCCGCCACGGAGGCATGGGTCATGGTGATCGGGCAGATGTGCCCGCTCTCGACGCCTGCAGCCGTATAGATCCGGGCGGCGCGTGCCACATGGGCGTGACCGCTTCTGGGCTCGTCCCAGGTCGAGGCATGGAGCCCGTCCTCCATGCTGGCCCGCATGAGCACGTGATAGGCCGGGTGGAACTCGACCGCATCGATCCTGTAGCCCCGCGCATCGTGGGTGCGCAGCCGCGGCGGGTTCTCGTTGGCGAGGCGGCCGAGATCGAGCCGCTCCGCCGAGCCCCAGGCGGCGCCGAAGGCGATGAGACCTTCCGACTCCGGGTCGACGCCACTGACCTTGAGCGCGTCGAGCAGTGGCTTGTCTCCTGCGATCAGGTTCACGTCACTGAGCGGCGGCGTCTGGTTGAAGACCTCGTGCGTGTCATGGGGTGACATGGCCTGACCCTCCAAAAGCGGCGCTCTCTATTTTAGGGCGGCGACGGAAAGACGGCCTGTCACATCTGGGCATAATCTGCCTTCTGGCCAAATCCCTCGCTTGCCGCCTTTTCCCAGACCGCCTATAGCCATCGCTTTAAGATGAGCGACGCCCCCCGATCCGTTTTTCCCCACCGGCATCTCCTCGGCATCGAGGGGCTGTCTCCCTTGGACATTCAGGCGCTTCTTGACCTTGCCGACGAACAGGTCGAGGTGAGCCGTCAGATCGAGAAGAGGAAGACGACCCTCCGGGGCCGGACCCAGATCAATCTCTTCTTCGAGCCCTCCACCCGCACCCAATCCTCGTTCGAGATCGCCGGCAAGCGGCTGGGCGCCGATGTGATGAACATGCAGGTGGCCTCGTCCTCGGTGAAGAAGGGCGAGACGCTGATCGACACGGCGGCCACCCTCAACGCCATGCGGCCCGACATCATCGTCGTGCGCCATCATGCGGCCGGCGCCGTGCATCTGCTGGCGCAGAAGGTCGATTGCTCGGTTGTCAATGCCGGCGACGGCACGCACGAGCACCCGACCCAGGCGCTCCTCGATGCGCTCACCATCCGCCGCAACAAGGGCCGCATCGAAGGTCTCACGGTCGCGATCTGCGGCGACATCCTGCATTCGCGGGTGGCGCGCTCCAACATGATCCTGCTCGCCGCCATGGGCGCGCGGGTGCGTCTCGTCGCGCCCTCGACCCTGCTGCCGCCGGGCATCGCGCGGCTGGGCTTCGAGACATTCACCAGCATGGAGAAGGGCTTGAAGGATGCCGATATCGTCATGATGCTGCGCCTCCAGCACGAGCGCATGAACGGCTCCTTCGTCCCGTCTCTGAAGGAGTATTTCCGCTTCTACGGGCTCGATCAGGAGAAGCTTTCCTTCGCCAAGCCCGACGCGCTCGTGATGCATCCCGGCCCCATGAACCGCGGCGTGGAGATTTCCTCGGACGTGGCGGACGGCGCGCAGTCGCTCATCCGCGAGCAGGTCGAGATGGGCGTCGCCGTGCGCATGGCGGTGCTGGAGGCTCTGGCGAGCCATCTGCCGAACAGGTGACGTACCAAGTCCCTCTCCCCGAAGCGGGAGAGGGTGGCCCTTCGGGCCAGGAGAGGGGGCCGTGGACCAGAATCGAAAGAACCAAGTCACCCCAAAACTCCGCTCCTTCGCCAAGGAGCAGCGCTCGATTCCCACACGGGCGGAAGACTTGTTCTGGCAGCAGGTGCGGGCCGGCCGGTTCCACGGCTATAAATTCAAGCGTCAGGTGCCGATTGCGCCTTATATCGTCGACTTTTTCTGCGCGGAGGCGAGAGTAATCGTGGAATTGGATGGCGTTCCCTATGATGCGCCGGAGCAGCGTGCCCTTGACGAGAGGCGCGATGCCTTTCTGCGCAGCCAGGGCTTCCAGGTCCTTCGCTTTTCTAACGATCTGATGCTCGGCAACGGCAATCTCGTTCTTGACTCCGTCCGACAAGCGATTGAAGCCGGAAACGGCCCCTCTCCCGACCTGCTTCGCAGGCCACCCTCTCCCGCAGAGGGGAGAGGGAAAGGAGACCACCTGTGACGCCTGCTGATAGACCGATTCTGCTGAAAAATGCCCGCCTCATCGACCCCGCCGGCGACCGCGAGGAGCGCGGCGGCGTGCTGGTGCGCGGCGGCGTGATCCAAGCCGTCGGGCCGCAGGTCACGCAAGCCGCCGACGCCCGGGTGATCGATTGCATGGGCCAGGTGCTCAGCCCTGGCCTCATCGACATGCGCGCCTTCATCGGCGAGCCGGGTGGGCCTTACCGCGAGACGCTCAAGAGCGCCGGCGAGGCGGCCGCGGCGGGTGGCGTCACCACCGTCGTGTCCATGCCCGATACGATCCCGGCCCTCGACGATCCGGCGGTGATCGACTTCATCGTACGCCGCGCGCGGGACACCTCGGTCGTTAACATCCGCCCGGCGGCCGCCCTGACCAAGGGATTGCAGGGCGTGGAGATGGCGGAGATCGGTCGCCTCAAGGAGGCCGGCGCCATCGCCTTCACGGATGGGGCGCGCTCCGTCACCAACGCCCAGGTCATGCGCCGGGCGCTCACCTATGCCCGCGACTTCGACGCGCTCATCATCCACCACGTGGAGGATCCCGATCTCGTCGGTCAGGGTGTGATGAACGAGGGCGAGTTCTCCTCGCGCCTCGGGCTGCCCGGTATCCCCCGCGAGGCGGAGACGGTGATGCTGGAGCGTGACATCCGCCTCGTGCGCCTCACGGGAGGACGCTACCACGCCGCCATGATCTCCTGTGCCGATTCGGCGGAGATCGTGCGCGCCGCGAAGGCGAGGGGGCTGCCCGTGACCTGCGGCGTTTCCATCAATCACCTGGCGCTCAACGAGAACGACATCGGCGACTACCGCACGTTTCTCAAGCTCTCGCCGCCCCTGCGGCACGAGGACGACCGGCAGGCGATGATCGAGGCGCTGGCCGACGGCACCATCGACGTGATCGTCTCGGACCACAATCCACAGGATGTGGAGAACAAGCGTTTGCCGTTCGCCGAGGCCGCCAATGGCGCCGTGGGGCTCGAGACGCTGCTCTCGGCGGCGCTGCGCCTCGTCCATGCGGACCGTATTTCGCTGCCGCGGCTTTTGCGGGCCCTGTCCACGAAACCCGCGGAAATCCTAGGGTTGCCCGGCGGGCGGCTCACAATCGGGGCTCCGGCCGACCTCATCGTCTTCGATCCGGACGCGCCTTACGTGCTTGACAAGCGCCAGCTCAAATCCCTGTCCAAGAACTCGCCGTTCGACGAAGCCCGTCTGGAAGGACAGGTGACGCTGACGATGGTTGGCGGCAGGATAGTCTTCAATCGCGATACGGTGTAACCACAAAGAATGTCTGACGAAGCCAATCTCCTTTCCCTAGTGGGCACTCTTGTTTTCGGCTATCTGCTGGGCTCGATCCCGTTCGGCCTGATCTTCACCCGCATGGCCGGCCTCGGCGATGTGCGCAAGATCGGCTCCGGTAATATCGGCGCCACCAACGTGCTGCGCACCGGTCGCAAGGGCCTCGCGGCAGCGACGCTCCTTGCCGATGCCCTGAAGGGCACGGCCGCCGTGCTGTTGGCCGCGCAGTGGGGGCCGCAATTTGCGATCGTTGCAGCCTTGGGAGCCTTCCTCGGCCACCTCTTTCCCATCTGGCTCGGCTTCAAGGGTGGCAAGGGCGTTGCCACCTTCATTGGCGTTCTGATCGGCCTGAAGCCTCTGGCGGCGCTGATCTTCTGCCTGATCTGGCTCGGGGTCGCTTTCGCCTCCAAATATTCCTCGCTCTCCGCCCTGGTCGCCAGCGCCGCGGCGCCGATTGTTCTGTGGCTCCTCGGCGAGCCCGGCATGGCCGGCGTGGCGGTGATCCTCGTGGCGCTGCTGTGGTGGAAGCACGGCCAGAACATCAGCCGCCTCCTTGCCGGCACCGAAGGCAAGATCGGGCAGAAGGGATAAGCCCATGATCCTGACGGATGAGCAGCGTCTCGACTGGCTTCGCCTCATCCGCTCGGAGAATGTGGGCCCACGCACCTTCCGCGCTCTGATCAACCAGTATGGCGGCGCGGCCGCCGCCCTCGAGGCCCTACCCGATCTCGCCCGTCGCGGCGGGCGCCTGATGCTCAAAGTGTGCAGCCGGGCCGAGGCCGAAAAGGAAATGACCGCAGCCTTGCGCCTCGGCGTGCGCTTCGTCGCCATGGGCGAGCCGGATTACCCGAAGACCCTGCAGGCCATCGACACCGCGCCGCCGCTGATCGCGCTTCGCGGCAATGCTGAGGTGTTGGCCAAACCCTCCGTTGCCATCGTGGGCTCGCGCAATGCCTCCGCCTCCGGCCTGACCTTCGCCGAGCGCCTGGCGCGGCAGCTGGGCGAGGCAGGTTACGTGGTTGTGTCGGGGCTGGCGCGAGGCATCGATACGAGGGCCCACAAGGCGACGCTTCAGACCGGCACGGTCGCAGTACTGGCCGGCGGACATGACAGGGTCTATCCGGCGCAGAACGAGCCGCTGCTCCAGGCTATTCTCGAGCAGGGCGGGGCGGTGATCTCCGAGATGCCCATGGGCTGGGAGCCGCGCGGGCGGGATTTCCCGCGCCGGAACCGCGTCGTCTCGGGCCTGTCCTACGGCGTCGTGGTGGTGGAGGCGGCCCGTCGCTCCGGCTCGCTCATCACCGCGCGCTTTGCCCTGGAGCAGGGACGGGAGGTTTTCGCGGTGCCGGGCTCGCCCCTCGATCCCCGTGCCGAGGGCACCAACGATCTCATCCGCGAGGGCGCCACGCTTTGTGCCGGAGTCGAGCATGTCACCAACGTGCTCGAGCCCCTGATCGCCTCCGGGCCGCGCCTCGACAGGAGCGCCGAGGAGCCGCATCACGCGGCCGGCGTCGAGGAGCTCTGGGACGAACTCGATCTGCCCGACATCGCCCGAGCTCCTGTACGGCCCGTCATCCCCGATGCGGGCCACGAGGAGGAGACCGAGGAAGGTGGGGCAGAGCTGATCACGTTTCTCGGGCCCTCGCCCGTCGCCATCGACGATCTCGTCAGGCAGTCCGGTTTGTCGATCCGCAATGTTCAGATGGCGCTGCTGGAACTCGAAATTGCCGGACGTCTCGAGCGACACGGCGGCAATGCCGTGTCATTGATCGGAGCTTAGAGCATATTTCGGCGAAGGGGATCCGGTTCGCCGTCAAGAAATGCGGCACGCCACAGAAGAGGGATGATTCCACGTCAGTGGAAACAGTTCTAGTCGTCCTTCGCATCCGTCTGCACCGTCCGGATGGCTTCGAGCCGGGCCATGTCGAGAAGGTAGGCCAGGAGATCGAGATTGGCCTTGCGGGCGAGATAGGACAGCTCCGCCGAAAACTCCGCCACGTATCGAGCCGTCTCGACCGGCGTCATGGTGCTGCTGCCGAGGCGGCCTTTCTCCTCAGCCCGCGGCTGGTCATTGGCGGAAGAGGCTCTCCTGGAACCGCGCAAGGCTTTTGTCATGACCAATGACGATGTCTCTTTGTTGCAATTGTCCTAGTTAGCAACACAACTGTTAATAAGGCAAGCAGATAAATTATACCTGTAATTGTAAAAACGTTCCAATCCATCAACCCCAAAGGGAAATCAGCAGGGGCATGGAGAGCAGGGCGAGCAGGGTCTGCAGCGTCAGGATCTCTGCCATGAGCCCGGCATTGCCGCCCATTTGCCGGGCGAGCACGTAAGCTGCGCTGGCGGACGGCACCGAGGCGGCGATGACGGTCACCGTCATGTCATTCCCGGCGACGCCCACAAGGCCTGCGAGGGTTCCGGCCATGACCGGCATGAGAACGAGCTTCAATCCCGCGGCCAGGATATGAGGCAGGCCCGGACGGGCGAGGCGGCGAATGTCGAGTCCAGCGCCGACGATCATCAGGCCCGCCGCAAGCGCCGCCCGGCCGATGAGGTCGATATAGGCAGCCAGAGGCTTCGGCAGCGGCGGCGCCAGAAGATTGAGGGCAAGCCCCACGGCGCAGGACCAGATGAAGGGATTGGTCACGAAGGAGCGCAGGATGTCCCAGGGGCTTCGCCTGGGCTGACCGGCGAAGCGGATGAAGACGTAGAAGGCGAGCAGGTTCAGGAGCGGCACCATGGCGGCGATGGCCACCGCGATCAGGGCGATGCCGCGCTGGCCGAAGAGACTGCCGGCGACGGCAAGGCCGACGAAGGTGTTCCAACGGGTGGCGCCTTGAAAGATCGAGGTGAAGCTTGGTCCGTCGATGCCGAAAGAGCGCTCCAGCAGAGGACGCAGGGCGAGCACGATCACCGCCATGATGAGGATCGAACCGACGAGCGCGCCGCCGACGCCGAGGACCGGCACGGAGGAGAGGTCGGCCCGTGACAGGGTGTCGATGATGAGCGCCGGGAAGAAGATCACATAGGTGACGCGCTCCAGCCCCGCCCATTGTTGCTCGTTGATGAAGCCCGTGGCCCGGCACAGCCAGCCGGTGGCGATGATCAGGAAGGTCGGGATCAGGCTGGCGAAGACGGCGGACATGGGAATCCGAAGCGGGAGGGAGCGGGCAATCCGGCAAAAGCGGCGTGCATGATGCGCTTAAGGCGGATCAAGGGCATCGACAAGCGCCGGATAAGCTTGCATTGGATTTCGATCCGGTTGCTCCACTTGTCTTTCTCCATGCTCCGCCAGAGGCCCCATGATCGAGGTCACGAATTCCATCGCTATCGATGAGGCCGAACTGCAGGAGAGCTTCATCCGCGCCTCGGGGCCCGGCGGGCAGAACGTCAACAAGGTCGAGACCGCCGTCCAGCTGCGCTTCGACGTGCGCAACTCGCCCTCGCTGCCGGACTACGTGAAGGAGAAGCTGGAGAGGCTCGCCGGCAGGCGCATGACGAATGAGGGCGTGCTCATCATCACGGCGCAGCGCTTCCGCACCCAGGAGCGCAACCGGGAGGATGCGGTGGCGCGCCTCGTCGAGCTGATCCGCCAGGCCACCGAGCGGCCAAAGCCGCGCCGCCCCACGCGGCCGACGCTCGCCTCGAAGAAGCGCAGGCTCGAAGCGAAGGGACGCCGCGCGGAGATCAAGAAGGGCCGCAGCGGCAAGCCGGGCTTCGATTGACCGGGGTCAGGTCTGAAGGACGATGCCGCCAAAGCCGAGGAGATCGGCGAAGACGGCCAACACGACTCCGAGACTGACCATGATCAGGCCGGCCATGAAAACCCGGATCGACCGGTTGTAGCGCTTGAGCTGGAGCGACGAGACCAGGAGCAGATCCGCCAGCGCCTTGACCTGCAGAGCAAGGCCGAGCGTGATCAGGGCTACCGAGGCGAGGTCCGAGGGCATCCATTCCCCGGGGAGCGCCGCCCAGTGGCTCAGGAAGCCGAGTGAAAAGCCGACGACGACGCCGATGGCCGTGATGGAGCCGTTTCGGAATGTGGAGTCGATGCGCTGATGCTCCTCGCCTTCGGCAGGTTCAATCGCATCCTTCGCCATCGTCAGGCTCCACCCCATGTCCATGGCCCTGTAACCGGAGGCGATCATACCTCACTTACCAGCCGGTGATGTGGCGAAACCGGCTTCGGCTCCTTACTCCGAGGGAGGATAGGCGTGCTCGCCGCCTCTGAAGTCCGTGACCATGCAGCCGCTTCCGTTATCCCGGAGCGCGTCCGGACCGATCACCGCCTTTCCGTGCCCGCCCGGAATGTCGAGGATGTAGGTCGGCTGGCACAGGCCCGAGATCCGCCCGCGCAGGCTGGCCACGAGGGCACGGCCTTCCTCGATGGAGAGACGGAAATGGCTCGTGCCGGGGGCGAGGTCGGGGTGGTGGAGGTAATAGGGCTTGATGCGTGTTTCTACGAAGGCGCGCATGAGGGCGGCCAATGTATCGGGATCGTCGTTGACGCCTTTCAGCAGCACCGACTGGCTGATCATGACGATGCCTGAATCCACGAGCCGGGCGCAGGCGGCGCGGGCCTCGGGTGTAAGCTCACGCGGATGGTTGGCGTGGAGCGCCACATAAGCCGTCTTGCCGCTGGCCTTGAGGGCCGCGATAAGCGCTTCGTCAACGCGCTCCGGCTCGACAACCGGCACGCGGGTGTGGAATCGGACGATCTTCACGTGGTCGATGGCGGAAAGCCGCTGCATGATCTCGGCAAGCCGTCGCGGCGAGAGCACGAGCGGGTCGCCGCCGGTGAGGATGACCTCCCAGATCTGCGGATGCGCAGCGATATAGGCGAAGGCCTTGTCCATGGCCTCCGTCGAGAGGGTGCCGAGCCCCTGCGGCCCCACCATCTCGCGGCGGAAGCAGAAGCGGCAATAGACCGGGCAGACATGCACCGCCTTGAGCAGCACCCGGTCGGGATAGCGGTGGACGATGCCCTCGACGGGGCTGTGCGCCAGATCGCCGATGGGGTCGGCGCGCTCCTCGGGCGTCGTGGTCAGCTCCGCCGCATCGGGCACAAACTGGCGGGCGATGGGGTCGTTCGGATCGCTCCGGTCAATCAAAGCGGCCATGGCAGGGCTGACGGCGACGGCATAGCGCTCCGCCACGCGCTCGATCCCGGCCAGTTCATCGGGCGCGACGAGACCGGCCTCGACCAGCTCGGCAGGGGTGCGGAGGGGGCGCAGGGCGTTCACCGGCCCGTCTCCGGCACGGGGGCCCAGAGCACCTGATCGATGCGCGAGGCGCCGGTGGCGAGCATCACGAGCCGGTCGAAGCCGAGCGCGATGCCGCTCGCCTCGGGCATGTGGGCTAGCGCTGCCAAAAAGTCCTCGTCCACAGGGTAGCTTTCTCCATAGACCCGCATCTTTTCCGCCATCTCGGCCTCGAAGCGGCGGCGCTGCTCGGCCGGGTCCGTCAACTCGCCGAAGGCATTGGCGAGCTCCACGCCGCAGGCATAGAGCTCGAACCGTTCCGCCACGCGCGGATCGCGGGCGGTCGGGCGGGCCAGCGCCGCTTCCGCGACAGGGTATTCGTCCAGGATCGTGGCGCGTCCGAGGCCGAGGTTGGGCTCGACCCGCTCGACGATGACGCGGCTGAACAGATCAGCCCAGGTGTCGTCCTCCGCCACCCGCAGGCCGGCGGTCCTGAGGCTCGCGGCGAGGAGGCCACAATCCGTGGCGCCGCTCCGGTCGATGGAGGCGAGGAGGTCAATGCCGGCAAAGCGCTCGAAGGCCTCGGCCACGCTCAGGCGTTCCGGCTCCTTGAAAGGATCGGTCTCGCGGCCGCGGAAGGCGAGGGTGCGGGTGCCCGCCGTCTCGGCGGCGAGGCCCAGGATCTCGCCGCAATCCTTCATGAGCGTCTCGTAGCTCTCGCCCGCCCGGTACCATTCCAGCATGGTGAATTCCGGGTGGTGCAGGGGGCCGCGCTCCCGGTTGCGGTAGACATGGGCAAAGCACGCGATCCGGCTCTCGCCCGCCGCCAAGAGCTTCTTGCAGGCGAACTCCGGCGAGGTGTGGAGGTAAAGGGGCGACATCGAGCCGTCGAGGCCGATGGCCTCGGTCGCGAAGGCATGGAGATGGGCCTCGTTCCCCGGCGAGGTCTGGAGCGTGGCCGTGTCGACCTCCACGAACTCTCGGGCGGCAAAGAAGCCGCGCAGGGCTGCCTGGATCCGGTTCCTGCCCATGAGAAACGGGCGGCGGTCCGCATGGACATGCGGCGTCCACCAGGGCGAGGGGGTAGGCACGGGCTTATCCATTCCAAAGGGCTCGTTAAGGTCGGACTGGCGATTTGCGCGAAGATAGGCTACTTGCGGCTCCGAAATAGTTTTCGGTGCCACTGGGGCCAGGACGACCCGACCCTCACGACGCGCCTCTATCTGTCACAAGGAAAGCCTCCCGTGAAGGTCATCGCCTCTACGCTCCGCAAAGGCAACGTCGTCGATATGGACGGCAGGCTCTATGTGGTTCTCACCGCCCAGAACATCCACCCCGGCAAGGGCACGCCGGTCACCCAGCTCGACATGCGCCGCATCTCCGACGGCGTGAAGGTCTCCGAGCGCTACCGCACCACCGAGCAGGTCGAGCGCGCCTTCGTCGAGGATCGCGAGCACACCTTCCTCTACCAGGACGGCGAGGGCTTCCACTTCATGAACCCCGAGACCTACGATCAGGTCGTGGTTCCGGAAGACATCATCGGCGACCAGAAGGCCTATCTCCAGGAGGGCATGGCGGTGATGCTCTCGATCCATAACGGCATCGCCATCGCCATCGAGCTGCCCGCCCGCGTGACCCTCGAGATCACGGAGACCGAGCCGGTGGTGAAGGGCCAGACGGCCTCCTCGTCCTATAAGCCCGCCATGCTGTCGAACGGCGTGCGCACCCTGGTGCCGCCCCACATCCAGGCCGGCACCCGCGTGGTGATCATGACGGAAGACGGCTCCTACGTGGAGCGCGCGAAGGACTGAGGCTAGAGCTGTTTCCACTGACCTGGAATCATCTCTCTTGTTTGGCTTGCCGCATAGTTTGACGGCGAACCGGATCCACTTCGCCGAAATATGCTCTAAAGCACCCGCAGCCCTCATCCTTCGAGACGCAGACTGACGTCTGCTCCTCAGGATAAGGTCCAGAGTATGTGAAGGCGGACAAAGCTTGCAGGGCAGGAGGTTTCGGTGGAGTCTCGCCGGGCGTCCTGCCCTTTGTCGTTTCCCGGAGTTGGACTCTCTCATGACGAGCGGTCTCATCAATCCCATCAATCCTCTGGTCGCCGATGTCGGTAGCCCTCCGATCCCGGAGGCGCAGGCCTGGACGAAGCGTTATGACGGGTCATGCGGACCGCTGATCAATCTCTCCCAGGCCGTACCAGGCAACGCGCCGCATCAGGAACTGCTGGATCGGATGGCCGCCGTTGCGGGCTCGGCCGCGGGCTCGCAATACGGCCCGATCAACGGGGATGCGCCTCTCAGGCAGGCTTATGCGGCCGAGCTGTCGCGCATCTACGAGGGCCGCATCGAGGCGCAGGACACGGCCGTGACCGCCGGCTGCAACATGGCCTTCTTCGCCGCCATGATGCTGCTGGCCCATCGCAATGAGGCGGTGCTGCTGCCGACGCCCTGGTACTTCAACCACCAGATGAGTCTCGACATGCTCGGCATCGAGCCGCGCCCGCTGCCCTGCCGCGCCGAAGCCGGATTCGTGCCCCGTGTCGAGGATGCGGAGGGGATGATCGACGAGAAGGTCAGGGCGATCGTCCTCGTCACGCCCAACAACCCGACCGGTGCCGTCTATCCGGCCCATGTGATCGAAAGCTTCGCACAGCTCTGCGCCAGGCGCGGCATTTATCTCGTGATCGACGAGACTTATCGGGACTTTCTGCCGCAGGGCATGAACCGTGCGCACGGGCTTTTCACCGGCGACGGCTGGCGCGACAACGTCATCCAGCTCTATTCCTTCTCGAAATCCTACGCGATTCCCGGCCACCGCACGGGCGCCATCACGGCCGATGCGAAATTCATCGAGCAGGTGGCCAAGATTCTCGACTGCATCCAGATCTGCGCCCCGCGCACGGCCCAGGGCGCGCTGCCCTGGGCCATCGAGGCTTTGCGCGACTGGCGCGAGGACAACCGGGCCGAGATCAACCGCCGTGCACAGGTTTTTCAGGACGCGCTCGCGCCGTTGCCGGAATGGACGATCGAGTCGGTCGGCGCCTATTTCGCCTATCTGCGCCATCCGTTCTCCGGTGCGAAAGCGCAGCAAGTTGCCGAGAAGCTCGCGACCGAACGGGGCGTTCTGTGCCTGCCCGGAAGCTATTTCGGCCCTGGTCAGGAGGGGCATCTGCGGGTGGCGATCGCCAATGTGGGCGCAGACGTTTTGAGCGGACTCACGGAGCGCTTCCGAGGCTTGTCTGTGTGATACCTCCTTGGAGGCAAAACCATAAACTACGGGGGTCACCCTTGGCAGGATGGCGGGGCGATGGTTACTCTCTTGGTCAAACAGGCATCTGAACCGGGTGCCGCGGGGACTTGAGTTTTGACCGTCAAAGCGGACGTGACAGCAGAAGGTGACCGGCTTGCCGAACCGCTCAACGGTTCGGCAAACGGCGAGGCCTGGGTTGCTGACCGTCCCGCGCCTGCAGCCAGGATAGAGATGCGGCGGCGCTCGTCGAGAAGCTACGCGGCACTCGACCTCGGCACGAACAATTGCCGCCTTCTCATTGCGGAACCTGCGCATTTCGGCTTCCGGGTCGTGGATGCGTTCTCGCGAATCGTCCGCCTCGGCGAGGGGCTGGGTCTCGGCAACCGCCTGAGCGATGGTGCGATCGAGCGCACGCTCGATGCCTTGCGCGTGTGCCGGGAGAAGATGGCATCGAAGGACGTGACGCGGGCGCGACTCGTCGCGACCGAAGCCTGCCGACTCGCCGAGAACGGCGCCGCCTTCATCGAGCGCGTTCGCGGGGAACTGGACCTCGATCTCGAGATCGTCGACCGCAAGACGGAAGCCTATCTCGCCGTCACGGGCTGCGCCTCCCTCGTCGATCCTAAGGCACACTCCGTCATCGTGTTCGACATCGGCGGCGGCTCCACGGAGATCGCCTGGCTCGACGGCCGGGCACCGCATGCCTTCGCCGATCCCTGCAAGCGTATCCGCGCGTGGGATTCGCTGCCCGTCGGCGTGGTGACGCTGGCCGAGCGCCATGGCGGCATCGATGTTACGCCCAAAACCTTCGAGGGCATGGTCGAGGAAGTGTCGGAGCTTCTCATGGACTTCGCTCTCGTGGCAGCCCAGGCGGGGCGCGCCCACAACTTCCATCTGCTCGGAACCTCGGGAACCGTCACCACCGTCGGCGGCATTCACTTAGGCCTGGCGCGCTACGACCGGCGCCGGGTGGATGGGATGTGGATGCGCAACGGCGAGATCTCGACGGTGATGCAGCGCCTGCTGCATTCCGATTTCAGCCAGAGGGCCGAGAACCCCTGCATCGGCAGGGAGCGGGCCGATCTCGTTCTTGCCGGCTGCGCCATCTTGGAAGCGATCCGCCGGGCCTTCCCGTCGGAGCGCCTGCGCATCGCGGACCGCGGACTGCGCGAAGGAATTTTGATGAACATGATGCGAGAGGATTCCGTGTGGCGAGGGGGCAGCCCGCGGTGAGCGCCAAGTCCGGTTCGGGGGTCCGCAATCTCAAGCAGCGGGTGAAAACCGCCAACAAGCGGTCCCTCTCTTCGCAGAAATGGCTGGAGCGCCAGCTCAACGATCCTTACGTCGCCCGCGCCAAGCGGGAGGGCTACCGCTCGCGCGCGGCCTACAAGCTGCTGGAGATCGACGAGAAGTACCGCATCCTGAAGCCGGGCCAGAAGATCGTCGATCTCGGCGCCGCACCGGGCGGCTGGTCGCAGATCGCCGCCAAGGTAGTCGGTCCGAAAGGCAAGGTCGTCGGCATCGACCTCCTTCCCATCGATCCGATGCCCGGCGTCGAGTTCATCCAGCTCGACTTCCTGGACGAGAGCGCTCCCGGCAAGCTGATCGAGATGCTCGGCGGGCCTGCCGACGTGGTCATGTCCGACATGGCGGCCAACACCACAGGCCACAAGAAGACCGATCACCTGCGGATCATCGGCCTCGCCGAGGCCGCCATCTACTTCGCCCGCGAGATCCTCGCACCGGGCGGCGCCTTCGTCGCCAAGGTGTTCCAGGGCGGCACGGAGAACCAGCTGCTGGCCGACCTCAAGCGCGACTTCGCTGTGGTGCGCCACGTGAAGCCGGCCGCGAGCCGGGCCGACTCGGCGGAACTCTATGTGATGGCCACCGGTTTCCGGGGACGGGCGGACGAAACACCCGAAGCCTGACCGATTCTCGCAACGGACCATCGGATGGATCCCGGAAGTGCCCTCCACTTTTGGGGCCGATGCTCTAGCTTCAAGCCCCGGATTTTCGAAGGACCACGACCATGGCAGTGCACCGGATCGGCATCATCGGCCTCGGCAAGATCGCGCAGGATCAGCATCTGCCCGTGATCAAGGCCAATCCAGATTTCGAGCTTCTCGCCGTGTCGAGCACACGGGGGCTCTCGCATGAGGATGCGAAATACACCTTCCAGGACTACCGAGAGCTCCTGAAGGTGCCGGAACTGGATGCGGTCTCGATCTGCACGCCGCCGCAGGTCCGGCATCAGATCGCCCGCGAAGCCCTTCTCGCCGGCAAGAGCGTCCTGCTGGAAAAGCCCCCGGCGGCCACTTTAAGCGAACTCGAGGATCTGAAGGCCCTTGCCGCCAAGACCGGCAAGGTGGTCTTCACCACCTGGCACGCCCAGTACAACAAGGCGGTCGACGAGGCCAAGAAGGCGCTCGCCGGCTGGTCGATCAAGCGCCTTCTCGTGACCTGGAAAGAGGACGTGCGGCACTGGCATCCGGGCCAGCAATGGATCTGGGAGGCGGGCGGCTTCGGTGTTTTCGATCCAGGCATCAACGCGCTTTCCATCGTCACCCGCATCATGCCCGAGCCGGTCTTCGTCAAGACGTCCAGCCTGGAATTCCCGGCCAACCGCGATGCGCCGATCGCGGCCAATCTCACCTTATCCATGAGCCACGGCCAGGGCGACCTTCAGGCGGTGTTCGACTGGCGCCAGACCGGGCCGCAGACATGGGACATCGAGGTGGAGACGGAAGCCGGCCTGACCCTGAAGCTCACCCATGGCGGCAGCTGCCTGGAGATCGGCGGGCGGCTGATGGTGCAGGAGGAGCCTGCCGAGTACCAGGGCATCTACAGGCGTTTCGACGCCCTCCTGACCATCGGCCACTCCGAAGTCGACGACGCCCCCTTCCGCCTCGTGGCCGACGCTTTCATGGTCGGCAAGCGGCTGCAGGTGGACGCGTTCGAGGACTAGGTGGGCAGGCGTCATCCCGGACGGCATAGCCGATCCGGGATCGGGTGCAATGCGAGACAGTTGAACCTCAGCACTGTCATTCCCGCGTAGGCGGGAATCCATAACCACTGACAGCACCAAACTGGTCTCAGGTCGTGGTTATGGATCCCGGGCTCCGCTCTGCGGCCCCGGGATGACAGTGCTCGACTGGTTCAAACGATCCCGGATCGGCTTACGCCATCCGGGATGACTGCAGATTCAAGCCAAATTCTTCTTCAGGAACGCCACCGTCCGCTTCCGCGCCATCTCCGCAGCGTCCTTGTCGTAGCGGGCTGCGTTGGTGGCGTTGTTGAAGGCGTGGTTGGCGCCCTCGTAGACGTGGATCTCATAGGTTTTGCCGGCCTGCTTCAGCGCCGCCTCGTAGGCCGGGATGCCTGCATTGATGCGCTCGTCCAGGCCGCCGTAGTGCAGCATCATCGCGGCGTTGATCTTTGGCACGTCCTCCGCCTTCGGCTGGCCGCCGTAATAGGCGACGCCCGCATTGAGGTTGGGCTCGTTGACCGCGAGGGTGTTCACAGCGCCGCCGCCCCAGCAGAAGCCGAGGGCGCCGACCTTGCCGTTGCCGTCCGGGCGACTCTTGAGATAGGCCACGGCCGCCTTGCCGTAGGCAATCACGTCCGGCTGCTTCAACTGGCCGATCATCTCGCGGCCCTTGTCCTCGTCGGCGGGCGTGCCGCCCATGGGCGAGAGGTAGTCCAGGCCCAAGGCGATGAAGCCTTCCGTCGCCATGCGGCGGGTGACGTCCTTGATGTGGGGGTTGAGGCCCCGGTTCTCGTGGATGACGATCACGGTCGGCAGCTTGCCCGAGGCATCCTTCGGTTTCACGAGATAGCCCTTGAGGCCTTGCGCGCCGGGAATATCGACGGTTTCCGCGGTGATCCGCGGATCGGTCTCCGGCACGGTTTGCGCGTGGGCATAATTGTTCTGCAGGATCGGCAGCAGGGCCGTCGCGGCCGCCGTGCTGCCGGCGAGAGCCGCAAGCTTGTCGATGAAGCTGCGGCGGCTCATGTCGCCATGGGTGAACTCGTCGTAGAGATCGATGATGCGCTGGTCCATCCTGGGTGGTCTCCTTGTTCCCTCGGAGGGATGCTAGCCCAGCTTAGCGGCCCGACATACCGTCTCCCAGGCCGGTGGAGGGTGGTCTGTCCTTCACAATCTTGTGTCCCGACATCTCGGCGCCGGCTGTTGGTGAAAGACCGGCGAAGACGAAGCCCGACAGGGCCGAGATCGTGGCGACCGCCCAGAAGGCGGGGCCGAAGTCGGCGGCCGTGATCCCAGGCGTCCCGTCGAGGGTGGAAGCGATTTCCAGCACGAAGGCGCCGAACGCCACGCCGATGCTGAGTGAGACCTGCTGCAGGGCGCTTCCCAGGCTGGTGGCGTAGCTCATCTCCCGGTTGGAGATTTCCGCATAGCCGATGGCATTCAGGCTGGTGAACTGCAGCGACCGGAAGCAGCCGCCGGTCAGCAGGATGATCATGATGAGCCAGTGCGGCGTCTCGGGGGTGAAGAACCCGTTCGCCGCCACGAATGCTGCGCCGATGAAGGCATTGATCATGAGCAACCGGCGGAAGCCCGTGCGTTCGAGGATGCGCTTGGCCATGGTCTTCATGAACAGCGCGCCCACGGCGGCGATGAAGGTGAGGGAGCCCGAGGCCAGTGGACTCAAGCCGAAGCCCACCTGCAGCATCAGCGGCAGCAGGAACGGGATCGCCCCGATGCCGATACGGAAGAGCGAGCCGCCGAGCACGCTGATCCGGAAGGTGGGGATCTTCAGGAGGCCAAGCTGCAGCACGGGATGGGGGGTGCGCTTGGCGTGGAAGACGTAGAGGACCAAGCTGACGGCTCCGATCACTGTGCATCCAAGCGAGATTTCGGCCGGGATGAGATGCTGTCCGCTGGTGGAGAAACCGAGCATCAGCAGGGAGAAGCCCACTCCGGTCAGCATGAAGCCGATGAAGTCGAGGTGCGGGGTGTCGTCTTCCCTGATGTTGGGAACGAAGATCGTGGCGAGCACGATGCCGAGAATCCCGATCGGGATGTTGATGAAGAAGATCCAGCGCCAGTGGAAGTATTCCGTGATGAAGCCCCCGAGCGGCGGCCCGATGATGGGGCCGATGAGCGCCGGGATCGTCAGGGTCGCCATCGCCTGCACGACCTCGCTGCGGGCCACGCTGCGCAGGAGCACGAGGCGGCCGACCGGGACCATCATCGCTCCGCCGGCGCCTTGAACGAAGCGGGAGAACACGAAGCCTTCGAGGGAATTGGCGCCGGCGCAGGCGAGCGAGCCTGCCATGAACACGCCGATGGCGGCGGTGAAGATGGTCCGGGCTCCGTACCTGTCGGCCATCCAGCCCGAGATCGGGATGAAGATCGCCAGACTGACCAGATAGGAGGTCAGCGCCAGCTTGAGCGCGATGGGGGCGGTTCCCAGATCCTGCGCGATCATCGGCAGGGACGTGGAGATCACGGTCGAATCCATGTTCTCCATGAACAGGGCCGTCGCGATGATCAGCGGGAGAAGGCGGGATTGACGCATGACTCGTGGGAATTAGCGCCATGCAACCCCCTTGCAAAGAGCAAAAAGGCGCAATGCAGGTCTTCTGGTGACGCGCCGCTCGACCCTTTGCGAAAAGGAAAGGCCGTGCTACGGACCCGTGCCAACTCGCCAAAGCGTTATTCCTGTCATCCGCGCACCCTCAAAGGAGTTGGTCATGGCCTCTGTATTCGCCGATAAGATCATCGAAGGCCTGACCTTCGATGACGTGCTGCTCCGGCCCGGCCGCTCCGAAGTCCTGCCCAGCGACGTGGACGTCGCGACCAAGCTCACCAAGACCATCCGCCTCAACATGCCGATCATCGCCTCCGCCATGGATACGGTGACGGAAGCCCGCATGGCCATCGCCATGGCCCAGAACGGGGGCTTGGGCGTCATCCACCGCAATCTGGAGCCGGATGCTCAGGCCGAGCAGGTCCGTCTGGTGAAACGCTACGAGTCGGGCATGGTGATGAACCCCATCACCATCCATCCGGACGAGACGCTCGCCGAGGCGCTGTCGATGATGAAGCATCACGGCATCTCAGGCATCCCGGTGGTCGAGCGCGGACCCGGAGGGGCCAAGGGCAAGCTCGTCGGCATTCTCACCAACCGCGACGTGCGCTTTGCCAGCAACCCGGCCCAGAAAGTCTCCGAGTTGATGACCAAGGACCGGCTGATCACCGTCCGCGAAGGCGTGAGCCAGGACGAGGCCCGCCATCTCCTGCACCAGTTCCGCATCGAGAAGCTTCTCGTGGTCGACGACCATTTCCGCTGCATCGGCCTGATCACGGTGAAGGATATCGAGAAGCAGGTGGCCTATCCGAGCGCCGCCAAGGATTCTCAAGGGCGCCTGCTGGTCGCAGCCGCCACCACCACGGGCGAGCAGGGCTTCGAGCGCGCCGAGCGCCTCATCGATGCCGGCTGCGACGTGGTCGTGGTCGACACCGCCCACGGCCATTCCGTGAAGGTGCTGGAGAGCGTCACCCGCGTGAAGAAGCTCTCCAACGCGGTCCAGGTGATCGCCGGCAACGTGGCGACGCGCGAGGGCGCCCAGGCTCTCATCGATGCGGGCGCGGACGCGATCAAGGTCGGCATCGGACCGGGCTCCATCTGCACCACCCGCATTGTCGCGGGCGTGGGCGTGCCCCAGCTCACCGCCATCATGGAGGCCGTCGAGGCGGCCGGCCAAGCCGACATCCCGGTGATCGCCGATGGCGGCATCAAGTTCTCGGGCGACCTTGCCAAGGCGCTCGCTGCCGGCGCCTCGTGCGCCATGGTGGGCTCGCTGCTTGCCGGTACGGACGAGACTCCCGGCGAGGTGTTCCTCTACCAGGGCCGGTCCTACAAGTCCTATCGCGGCATGGGCTCGGTGGGCGCCATGGCCCGCGGCTCTGCCGACCGCTATTTCCAGGCGGAGGTGCGCGACACCCTCAAGCTCGTGCCGGAGGGCATCGAGGGGCAGGTGGCCTATAAGGGCCCGGTCGCGGGCGTCCTGCACCAGCTCACCGGCGGCCTTCGCGCCTCCATGGGCTATGTGGGCGCGGCGACCCTGCCGGAATTCCGCGATAAGGCGCAGTTCATCCGCATCACCTCTGCCGGCCTGCGCGAGAGCCACGTGCACGATGTGACAATCACCCGGGAAAGTCCTAATTATCCGACTCGCAGCTAAGCTTCAGCGAGTCTTCCACCCATGAGCATTTCCGCCGTCATCCTGCCCGTCCTCGTCCAGGTCGGGCTCACCCTTATCCTGCTGTTCTGGATGGGCCAGACCCGCGTCGGCCATCTTCGCAGCGGCGAGGTGAAGGTGAAGGACATCGCCCTCGGCGAGCGCAACTGGCCTAACCGGGTGACGCAGATCCAGAACTCGTATCACAACCAGTTCGAGCTGCCGGTGCTGTTCTATGTCTTGGTGGTCCTGGCGCTGATCACCCGCAAGGCGGACATGCTGTTCGTGATCATGTCCTGGATGTTCGTGGCGAGCCGTCTCGTCCATGCGGCCATCCACACCACCTCGAACAAGATCTCCCAGCGCTTCATGGCCTTCGTGGTAGGCGTGCTGATCCTGGCGATCATGTGGGTGATCTTCGGCATCCGCATCTTTGCGGCGGAAGCTGGCGTTTAAGGGCAGGGAAGTTATACAGGCTCTCGGGAAAGCCCTCATCCCGAGGAGGCCGTCAGGCCGTTTCGAAGGACGAGGGCATCTCCAGGGCTCTCTGGATCTTTCTGCGAGACGCCGTTGTCAGCGGCTCCTCAGGGTGAGGTCGTGGGAGGCTCAGTACCTCCTGCCGCTCTCGAGCTGCGTCTTGGCGTCGGTCGCCCGCGGGGCGGGAGGCGTCAGATCGACCGCCGGCGGCGGCGTTGTCGCGCAGGCCGCAATGGCAAGGGTCAGGCCGACAGCAACGATGCGTGTCAGGGTGAGCATGGGCGGAAAACTCCAGGAAGAATCGTGCGGAATGCACGTCTTTTCCTTCATGCCCGATCCTGACGGAAAATAGGAAACTCTGTGTCGTATCTACGGCCAAGCTCGAGTGTGCTTTTGCAATGATACCTGCCGCCCGCATCTCCGCCGCCATCGAGGTCCTCGCCGATATCGATGCCCGCCGCCGCCCGGCCACCGACGCCCTCAAGGATTGGGGCCTGTCGCACCGCTTCGCCGGCTCCAAGGACCGGGCCGCCATCGCGAGCCTCGTCTATGACGCCCTGCGCCGGAAGGCCTCCGCCGCCTGGATCATGGGCGAGACGACGCCCCGGGCTGTGGTGCTCGGCATGCTGAGGCTGCAGCGCGGGCTCGATGCCGACGCCATCGCAGCGCTCTGCTCGGGCGCGCGCTTCGCACCCGAGCCGCTGTCGGAGAACGAGCGCGAGCGGCTGGAGAAAGCCGATCTCGGCGGAGCTCCGACTCCGGTGGCCGGCGACTTTCCGGACTGGATCGAGCCGTCGCTGCAGCGTCTCTTCGGCGACGATCTCGTTGCCGAGATGCAGGCGCTCTCCACTCGTGCGCCCCTGGATCTGCGCATCAACACCCTGAAGGTTTCCTCCCGCGAGGAGGCCCACGATGCCCTGCCGCATCTCGGTGCGGTGGAGACGCCGCTGTCGCCGCTGGGCCTGCGGATCATGCCGGGCGAGGACGGGCGCGGTCCTGCCGTGCAGTCCGAGCCGGAATTCCTGAAAGGGTGGATCGAGATCCAGGACGAGGGCTCGCAGCTCGTGGCGCTGCTCTCGGGAGCCAAGCCGGGCGAACAGGTGGTCGATCTCTGCGCAGGCGGCGGCGGCAAGACCCTCGCGCTCGCAGCCCGGATGGAGAACCATGGGCAGATCTATGCCACCGACAACGACGCGCGCCGTCTCGCGCCGATCCATGACCGACTGACCAGGGCAGGGGTTCGCAACGTCCAGGTCCGCACGCCGCGCGCCAAGGCCGATGCGGTCACGGATCTCGACGGGAAGATCGATTGCGTTCTCGTGGACGCGCCCTGCACCGGAATCGGCACCTGGCGGCGCAATCCGGATGCGAAATGGCGCCTTCGTCCCGGCAGCCTCGAGATCCGCCGCAAGGAGCAGGCCACCGTCCTCGATCGGGCGGCAGGGCTGGTGAAGCCGGGTGGCCGCATCGTCTATATCACCTGCTCCATCCTGCCGGAGGAGAACGACGACGCACTCTCGGATTTCATGGAACGCCATGGCGGCTTCAAGGCTCAGTCGCACCAGGATCTGCTCAATTCTGCCGGATTCGGCGTGCTCGCGGATCGGGTTCGCACCACGGCTTACGGCCTTCAGCTGACGCCTCACAGAACCGGAACGGACGGTTTCTTCATCGCGGTTCTGCGGAGTGGCTCCTAGGACATCGGACCCGATAATAGACTTGCGCTTTGGAATCCAGCCGATGCGCCACTCCCGAGGCGTGAATTCTCCTGAATTACCCCCGAAGAAGTGCCCACCTAGGACAAATGGCAGTAATCGTGCGTGCCGCCATAGTCGGATGAGACGATATTCTGGCTATAGAGGTATTTCCCCAGGGTTTTGCTTTGGATTCGACCGGCCTGAACATGGCTAAACATTAAGAGACGTTGCCGGTCTTCCAAATGCATCTAAGCTCGCCGCAACAACACATTTCAGGATGGGGGCGACTGCCGGGGAGAGACAACAGTGGCGGTACGCATTGGGACAATTCGCGGTGATGCCCTGAGGGGAACAAGGGTCGGCGACACCCTCAACGGCCTCGGGGGAGACGACACCATCGTCGGCGGACGCGGGAATGACATTCTAAATGGTGGATTAGGCGATGACCTTCTGCGCGGCGGGCCAGGTCGTGATCGCATCATCGGCGGCCCAGGCGAAGACTGGGCCGATTACAGGGACGCAACAACTGCGGTTACCGTAAGCTTGGGCAGTCCGGCCCGGAATACGGGGGAAGCCCTTGGGGACCGGTACTCGTCCATCGAGCGCGTCAGAGGCGGCCGTTTCGACGACAACCTGACGGGCAACTCCCGTGACAACGTTCTTGAGGGAGTGACCGGTGCGGACATTCTCAACGGGGGCCGCGGCTTCGACTTCGCGCGCTACAAATCCGCTCCGGAGGGCGTGACGGCGAGCCTCGCGGACCCCTCCGTGAATACGGGCCATGCGGCCGGGGATACCTACGTTGCCATCGAGGGCCTCCAGGGCAGCGACTTTGCCGATACGCTGATCGGCAATGATGCCAACAACGTCCTGGTCGGCGGGCGCGGCGCCGATATTCTCAATGGCGGCGGCGGGTTCGACTTCGCCCGCTACGATGTGTATCACACCGGCTCCCGGGGCGTGGCCGTCAGCCTCGCTGCCCCCGGCGGCAATACAGGCCTCAATGCTGCAGGGGATACCTATATCGGGATCGAAGGCGTCATCGGCACCCGATTCTCAGATCGCCTGGAGGGCGACGATGCGGCAAACAACCTGCAGGGGCAGGCGGGTAACGACAGGCTCATCGGCAATCTAGGGAACGATACGATCATTGGCGGATCAGGAAACGATAACCTCATTGGCGGCTATGGAAACGATGTGATGCAGGGTGACGCGGGACGCGATGTCTTCACGTTCGACAGCACCCTGAACGCCTTGGAGAACGTGGACCGGATCCGGAGCTTCTCGGTCACCAGCGACACGATCCGGCTCGACGATGCGATCTTCGCCGGACTGGCGCGCGGGCGTCTCGCAGACGCAGCCTTCCACAGAGGAGCGGAGGCCCACGACGGCAACGACCGCATCATCTACGATCGAGCTACGGGCGCAGTCTATTATGACCCGGATGGAGACGGGGCCACGGCCCAGGTGCAATTCGCCCGCATGACTCCGAGGGCCGGTCTCAAGCACGACGATTTCATCGTGTTCTAGACAGCCGGTTCCGTCAGCGATCATCCGAGCCCCGCCTGCCTTCGCGGCAGGCGGGGCTCCTGCTTGGGCAGCGTGCCAGCAACCGGGCCGCCGGCCATCAAAATCGTGGGACTTGGGGGCGCAAGCCTCAAAAGGCATGACATCCGCAGCGATATGAGGGTAAAGCACGGGGGCTTTCCGCTCCTCCGCTTAAGGGCCCACGCGAGAGACCATGACCCAGACCCACGACAAGATTCTCATCATCGATTTCGGCTCCCAGGTGACCCAGCTCATCGCCCGGCGCGTGCGCGAGGATGGGGTCTATTCGGAGGTCGTGCCGTTCCAGAAGGCGGCCGAGGCGATCCGCACCATGAAGCCCAAGGGCGTGATCCTTTCCGGCGGGCCGGAATCGGTCACTTCGAACATCTCTCCAAGGGCGCCGCAGGAACTGTTCGACACTGATCTTCCGGTCTTCGGCATCTGCTACGGCCAGCAGACCATGGCGGCGCAGCTCGGCGGCGAGGTCGAGGGCGGGCACCATTCCGAGTTCGGCCGTGCCGAGATCGAGGTTCTGTCCGAGAGCCCGCTCTTCCAGGGCGTCTGGCAGGTCGGCAAGAAATATCCGGTCTGGATGAGCCACGGCGACCGGGTCACCAAGCTCCCCGAAGGCTTCGAAGTCCTGGCGGCCTCCGAGAACGCGCCCTTCGCGGTCGTGGCCGACGAAGAGCACAAGTTCTACGGCGTGCAGTTCCACCCCGAGGTCGTGCATACCCCGCAGGGCGCGCAGCTCATCCGCAACTTCGTGCGCGACATCGCCGGCTGCCGGGGCGACTGGACCATGAAGGCCTTCCGCGAGGAAGCCATCGAGCGCATCCGCGCCCAGGTCGGCTCGGGCCGGGTGATCTGCGGCCTCTCCGGTGGCGTCGATTCCGCCGTGGCGGCGGTCCTGATCCACGAGGCCATCGGCGACCAGCTCACCTGCGTGTTCGTCGACCACGGCCTTTTGCGCGCCTCGGAAGCCGAGCAGGTGGTGACCCTGTTCCGCGACCATTACAACATCCCTCTCGTCCACGTGCAGGCGCAGGACCTGTTCATCGGCGCGCTGGAGGGCGTGTCAGACCCGGAGGTCAAGCGCAAGACCATCGGCCGGCTGTTCATCGACGTGTTTGACGAGGAGGCCAAGAAGATCGGCGGCGCGGACTTCCTGGCGCAAGGAACGCTCTATCCGGACGTGATCGAGAGCGTCTCGTTCACTGGGGGTCCTTCCGTCACCATCAAGAGCCACCACAATGTGGGCGGTCTTCCCGAGCGCATGAAGATGAAGCTCGTGGAGCCCCTGCGCGAGCTGTTCAAGGACGAGGTGAGGGTGCTCGGCCGCGAGCTCGGCCTGCCTGACGCTTTCGTCGGCCGCCATCCGTTCCCCGGTCCGGGCCTCGCCATCCGCGTTCCCGGCGAGATCACCCGCGAAAAACTCGACATCCTGCGCAAGGCCGACGCCATCTACCTCGAAGAGATCCGCAATGCCGGCCTCTACGACGAGATCTGGCAGGCCTTCGCCGTGCTGCTGCCGGTCAAGACTGTCGGCGTCATGGGCGATGCGCGCACCTACGACCATGTCTGCGCCTTGCGCGCCGTGACTTCGATCGATGGCATGACGGCGGATTTCTATCCCTTTGACATGGCCTTCCTCGGCCGGGTCGCGACCCGCATCATCAACGAGGTCAAGGGCATCAACCGCGTCACCTACGACATCACGTCTAAGCCGCCCGGCACCATCGAGTGGGAATAGGCGATGGCGTCCGTCACGCTCTACGGCATCAGGAATTGCGATACAGTGAAGAAGGCGCGCGCCTGGCTCGCTGGCCGGGGCGTGTCTTACGCGTTCCATGACTACAAGGCTGAGGGGATTGATCGGGCACGGCTCGAGTCCTGGGTGCGTGAGGTCGGCTGGGAGACGCTGCTCAACCGTGCGGGAACAACCTTCCGCAAGCTTCCCGATGCCGACAAAGCAGGTCTCGACGAGGGCAGGGCTATGGCGCTCATGCTCGACCAGCCCTCAATGATCAAGCGCCCGGTGCTGGATCTCGGCGGGCGTCTCGTCGTCGGCTTCAAGCCGGAGCTTTATGAAGAGGCGGCTCGGTAAACCGTCACAATCGCGTCCTGCCACTCTTTTCCCCGTCATGCCCGGCCTTGTGCCGGGCATCCACGTTCTGAAGGCTGACAATACTCAGCCCTCATCCTGAGGAGCCGCTGCAAGCGGCGTCTCGAAGGAGGATCAAGCACGCACTGGAATCTCCTTCGAGACGGTCGCTCCGCAACCTCCTCAGGATGAGGTCAGTGGGGAGACTTGAGAGGATTGAAGACGTGGATGGCCGGGACGAGCCCGGCCATGACGCGGTAGGTGTCATCCCCGGCGAGCCGCAGGTGAGGGAAGGGGATCCACTCACACGCTCAGCACTAGGGATTCCCTTCCCCTCCGCTGCGCGTCCCTCCGGGAATGACACCAGTGCGCTTCAGCTGCGGTGAGCGACGATCAGCTCAAACAAAAAGGCGGGCCGCAAAGCCCGCCTTTTCCGTATCTCGCGTGAACCGCCTCACTTGATCTTCGGCGGCTCGTCGAAGTTCAGGCCGGGGAGGCCGCCCGGATCGCCAGGGGCGCCGAGGCCGGGGACCAGGAGCTGGTCGAGCTTCTGCTGCACCGCCGCCGGATCGACCACGGGGCCGGCCGCCTTGTAGTGCATCACGATGTTTGGGAAGATCACGACGATGGCCACCATGATGAGCTGGATGATCACGAAGGGAATGGCGCCCCAGTAGATCTGGCCCGTGGTCACCGGCTCCATGCGCTTGCCCGTCACGCGGTCGAGATAGGCCTGTTTTGGAGCCACCGAGCGCAGGAAGAACAGGGCGAAGCCGAAGGGCGGGTGCATGAACGAGGTCTGCATGTTCACGCCCAGCATGACGCCGAACCAGATCAGGTCGATGCCCAGCTTCTCGGCCGCGGGGCCGAGCAGCGGCACCACGATGAAGGCCAGCTCGAAGAAGTCGAGGAAGAAGGCCAGGATGAAGACCAGGGCGTTGACCACGATCAGGAAGCCCACCTGACCGCCCGGGAGCGAGGTCAGCAGGTGCTCGACCCAGATGTGCCCGTTCACGCCGTAGAAGGTGAGCGAGAACACGCGGGCGCCGATCAGGATGAAGAGCACGAAGGCGGAGAGCTTCGCGGTCGCTTCCGTGGCCTGACGTACGATGGTGAAGTTGAAGCGGTTCGGGTTGTTGTCGAGCCTGCGCTTGATCGCCGCCAGGATTACGGAGCCCAGAGCGCCCATGGCGCCGCCCTCGGTCGGGGTGGCCAGACCGATGAAGATGGTGCCGAGCACGAGGAAGATCAGCAGCAGCGGAGGCACCATGACGAAGGTCGTCTGCTGGGCCATGTTCGACATGAGGCGAAGACCGGTGAACCGCTCGACGATGCCGACCACAAGCGCGTAGATCGCGCCCGCAATCACCATCTCCAGCGTGAGCGCCAGATTCTCGTGCCCTTGGTTATTGAGAACCACGTAGGCGCCGATGAGGAGCACGGTGAGCACGGCGGAGATCGCGATGCGCTTGGCGCCGAGCAGCTTGTTCATGAGGGCGCAGATGAGCGCCACCACGGTTCCGACGCAGATCGTCAGGATGACGAAATCCGCACCGGCCTTCGTGTTGGTCTGCGACAGCACGTAGTAGCCGACGAGGCCCGAGAAGAGCACAAGGATGCCGAGCTGCCACACGCCGCGCGAGCCGTTGGGCTCCCGGAAGCCGACGGCTTCCAGCGGCAGGCCGGGAGCGGCCTTCGGGTCGATGAGCGAGGCGATGAGCACGTAGCCGGCATAGAGGCCTGCGAGGATGATGCCGGGCAAGAACGCGCCCTCGTACATGTCGCCCACCGAGCGGCCGAGCTGGTCGGCCATGACGATGAGGACGAGGGAGGGCGGGATGATCTGGGCGAGCGTGCCGGAGGCCGCGATCACGCCCGAGGCGAGGCGCCGGTCATAGCCGTAGCGCAGCATGATCGGCAGGGAGATCAGGCCCATGGAGATCACGGACGCCGCGACGACGCCCGTGGTGGCGGCGAGCAGGGCGCCCACGAAGATGACCGCATAGGCGAGACCGCCGCGAAGCGGGCCGAAGAGCTGGCCGATGGTGTCGAGCAGGTCCTCCGCCATCCCGGAGCGTTCGAGGATGTAGCCCATGAAGGTGAAGAACGGGATCGCGAGCAGCACCTCGTTCGACATGGTGCCGTAGATGCGGTCGGGCAGCGCCTGAAGCAGCGGCCAGGACAGGTTAATGCTCTGGGGCGCCAGAGGCGCCAGCTCCACCGCGATGAAGAAGAACAGAAGGCCGTTGGCCGCGAGCGAGAAGGCGACCGGGTAGCCGAGGAGGAGGAAAATCACCAGCGCGCCGAACATGATCGGTGCGAGGTTCTGGGCAATGAATGCAGCCATGGACGAGACTCCGGAATTCAGATCGGGCGAGGGGCGTCAGCGCAGGACGTCGCCCGGGGGCTCGCCGCCCTTGGTGGTGCTGGTATCGGCCAGCTCGGCGATCAGCCGCTCGGCCTCGGCCTCGACGGCGTTGTGGCCGGCGGTGTCATGCTCGTCGACCAGGTCCCCCTTCATGATCGCCACACGCTTGATGAGCTCGCTCAGCCACTGGAAGGCCAGTGAGATGAAGCCCAGCAGGATGAGGCCCTTGGCCGGCCAGATCAGCAGGCCGCCCGCGTTGGAGGAGACCTCGCCGGAGCGGTACGAATTGAAGAAATAGGGGAAGGCCAGATAGAGCATCAGGGCCACGAAGGGGAACAGGAAGAAGAGGTGGCCGATCAGGTCGATCGTGTCGCGCCCCCGCTTCGTGAGCTTGTTCGAAATGATGTCGATGCGGATGTGCTCGTTGGCCTTCAGGGTCCAGGCCGCGCAGAGCATGAAGACGGCACCGAACAGGTACCATTGCAGCTCGAGCCAGGCATTGGACGAGACGCCGAAGAGGCGCCGGATGATGGCATTGACGGCGGACACCAGCACGGCCACCACGATGGCCCAAGCGGCGACTTTGCCGATACGTACGTTGATCGAGTCGATGACACGGGATAGCCCGAGAAGTGCCGTCACCTGTCTCCCCCCTGGAACCTGTTGGTTGAAGTCTTTCGGCCTAGCTATCGAACTTGAAGCAGCCCGGCTAGTGCCGTTTTAGTCTAAGGCAAGGTTTGAGCGGGTCACTAGCCGGGAAATTTTCGTGCCGCAAGACGCCCTCGTGTTAAAAGTTTAGGCAGTCCAAGGCTTTGCACAAGGATGGAAACTTGCGGCCTGCGACGTCGGGGCTGTTCATACCGGCGTGTCGCCGCTGGGGAGCCGGTTGGTTTCTACTGGCAGTTCCGGCTATAAGTTCTTATTCCTGGAGGCTCCCCGTGACGCTGCTCATTCTCGGCCTTGTGATCTTTCTCGGCACCCATTCCTTCAGCATGGCGAGAAAGGGCCGCGCCGCGATCATCGGCCGGGTCGGGGAGGGGCCCTACAAGGGGCTTTATTCCCTTCTTTCGCTCGCCGGCATCGTCCTGATCGCCATCGGCTACGGGCAATACCGCGCCAATGGCTATATTCCCGTCTGGGACCCGCCGGTCTGGACCCGGCACCTCGCGCTCCTGCTGGTTCTGGTCGCCTTCATATGCTTCGTGGCCGCTTATCTGCCGGGGCATATCAAGGCCCGGCTCAAGCATCCCATGCTCGCGGGCGTGAAGATCTGGGCCCTCGCGCATCTCCTCGCCAACGGCGATCTCGGCTCGATCCTGCTCTTCGGCTCGTTCCTCGTCTGGGCGGTCCTCGCCCGCATCAGCGCCAAACGCCGGGACGTGGCAGCCCAGCACGGGGGCACCGCGGCGCCCGCGGGCTGGCGCAACGACATCCTGGCGGTGGCGATCGGCACGGTGGTCTACCTGGCCTTCCTCTTCTGGCTCCATCCGTGGCTCATCGGGGTTCCCGTGCTCCCCATGCGGGCATGAAGCCTCTCGCCTTGTGCAATCGTGTGTGTTAGGCGACCTCCTTCGATTGCAGGAGGCGGCCGACGCGCCGCAAGAGTGAGACGATGGCTCAGAACGACGAGTTCATTCGCGAAGTCGACGAGGAATATCGTCGCGACCAGCTTGCCCAGATCTGGCAGCGCTACAACGGAATCATCATTGCCGTGGTGGCCCTGGTCGTGGTCGGCGTCGGCGGCTGGCGCTTCTGGCAGCACCGGCAGGAGACCCTCGCCCAGGAAGCCGCCGTGCGCTACGAGGAGGCGCTGCGCCTCTCCTCCGAGAACAAGAGCCAGGAGGCGCAAGCCGCCTTCGAGACGGTCGTGAAGGAGGATGGCGGCACAGGCTATGCCCTGCTCGCCCGTTTCCGCCTTGCCGCCGAACTCGGCCAGCAGAACGCGGAAAACGGCGCCTCGGCCTACGACGCGCTCGCCAAGGATGCCTCCGTGCCCGCGCTCTGGAAGGACCTTGCCCGCCTCCGGGCCGCGTGGCTGCGCCTCGACACCTCTGAGCCCGCCGCCCTGCGCCAGGCCGTGGAGCCGCTCGCCGCACCCACTAATACGTGGCGCCATTCCGCTAGGGAACTCTTGGGCCTGTCCGGCCTTAAGGCCGGTGACATGGATTATGCCGGTCGCTGGTTCGACCAGATCGCCGCCGACCGCGAGACGCCCGCCACCCTGCGGCAGCGCCTTGCCGTCTATACCGCTCTCGTGGCTGGCGGTCCGGTTCAAGCGACCCAGTAAGGCCAGTGACCCAGAAGGTAGAACAGACATGACGCCCACCGTCGCCATTGTCGGGCGGCCGAATGTCGGCAAGTCGACTCTCTTCAATCGTCTCGTCGGCAAGAAGCTCGCGCTCGTGGACGACCGGCCGGGCGTGACCCGCGACCGGCGCGAGGGGGAAGCGCGCCTCGGCGATCTCGAATTCCGCATCATCGACACGGCTGGCCTGGAAGAGGCCACCGAGGAATCGCTCCTGGGCCGCATGCGCGCCCAGACCGAGGCCGCGATCGGCGATGCCGACGTGATTCTCTTCGTCATCGATGCCCGTGTCGGGATCCTGCCCGCCGACCGTCCCTTTGCCGAGATGGTCCGCCGCTCGGGCAAGCCCGTGATCCTCATCGCCAACAAGGCCGAGGGCGGGGCCGGCATGGCCGGCGCCTATGACGCGTTCTCGTTGGGCTTAGGCGACCCGGTGCCGCTATCCGCCGAGCACGGCGAGGGCCTGGCCGACCTCTTCGAGGCCCTGATGCCTCACTTCCCCGATCCCAACGAGATGGAGGAGGAAGAGGACGACCCGAACAAGCCGCTGCAGGTGGCCATCGTCGGGCGGCCGAATGCCGGCAAGTCCACGCTCATCAACCGGATGGTCGGCGAGGACCGCCTGCTCACCGGCCCCGAGGCCGGTATCACCCGCGATTCCATTTCCCTCGACTGGGAATGGCGCGGGAAATCGATCAAGCTCTTCGACACGGCGGGCCTGAGGAAGCGCGCCCGCGTCGAGGACAAGCTCGAGAAGCTCTCCGTTGCCGATGCGCTGCGCGCCGTGCGCTTCGCCGAGGTGGTGATCATCCTCCTCGACGCCACGATCCCGTTCGAGAAGCAGGATCTGTCCATCGTCGATCTGGTGGAGCAGGAGGGCCGCGCCCTCGTCATCGGCCTCAACAAGTGGGACCTCGTGGCCGACCAGAAGGGCCTGCTTAGCGATCTGAAGGAGAAGGCCACGCGCCTCCTGCCGCAGGTGCGCGGCGCCCCGGTGGTGCCGCTCTCAGGGCTTGCCGGCAGCGGCATCGATCCGCTCATGAAGGCGGTGCTCCACGTCTACGAGAAGTGGAACACCCGCATCTCGACCGCGCGGCTCAACCAATGGCTCTCCGAGGCGATCGAGGCCAATCCGCCGCCCGCGGTCTCCGGCCGCCGGATCAAGATCCGCTACATGACCCAGGTGAAATCGCGCCCGCCGCATTTCGCCGTCTTCGGCAACCAGCTCGATGCCCTGCCGAAGAGCTACACCCGCTACCTGGTCAACGGCATCCGCGAAGCCTTCGACCTCCCCGGCACCCCCATCCGCTTGTCGTTGCGCATGGGTCAGAACCCGTTCGACAAGGACAAGCGGGGTTAGGGGCTCTGCCCA
This sequence comes from Microvirga arvi, assembly GCF_016892765.1. Classification (GTDB taxonomy): domain Bacteria; phylum Pseudomonadota; class Alphaproteobacteria; order Rhizobiales; family Beijerinckiaceae; genus Microvirga; species Microvirga arvi. The sequence continues at coordinate 14,940 of NZ_JAFEMD010000004.1, read as the reverse complement.
CAGCTAACCATCGTCATGGCCGCACTTGTTGCGGCCATCCACGTTTTTAGGCCGATCCAGAATAAAACGTGGATCCCCGGGACAAGCCCGGGGATGACGGGTATGGAGGGTGCAGAATCCTGATCGCATTACCCGCCGATGGCTGACATGCGCGGCTTGGAAAGCGCGACGACGCTTTCCGAGATCAGCGGCACGAAGTCCTGGATAGGAGCCGGTCGGCCGAACAGATAGCCCTGCGCCTCCATGCATCCTTCCAGGCCGAGGAAATCCAGTTCCTCGGACGTCTCGACGCCTTCCGCGATCACCGGGAGGCCGAGGCCCCGTCCGAGACCGAGCACGGCGCGGACGATGGCTGCCGCCTGCGGATTGATGTGAACCGCATGGATGAAGGACCTGTCGATCTTGATCTTGTCGAAGGGAAAAGCCCGCAGGTTGGAGAGGGACGAGTAGCCGGTTCCGAAATCGTCCATGGCGAGTTTGACGCCGATGGCCTTGAGCTTCTGAAGACTTTGCAGGGCGCGGTTGGGATCGCGGATCAGCGCCGTCTCCGTGATCTCGATCTCGAGCCGTTCAGGCGGCAGGCCGGTCTCGTTCAGAGTGCGCTCAACGAAATCGACGAAGCCGTCGCTGGTCAGCTGCAGTGCCGAGACGTTGACTGCGATGGTGAGCGGCCGCATCCAGCTGGCCGCCTCACGGCAGGCTCCCTGCATCACCCATTCGCCGATCTTCAGGATCAGCCCGCTTTCCTCCGCGATGGGAATGAAGACGGTAGGGGAGACAGGGCCGCGCGTCGGGTGGTTCCACCGGAGGAGGACCTCGAATCCGTTCACCTCGCCGGTCTCGACCTGCGCCTGCGGCTGGTAGGCGAGGCTGAGCTCGTGATTGGCGATGGCACTGCGCAGGTCGTGCTCGATGCCGCGGCGCTCCCGTATCTGCGCGCCCATGGCCGCCTCGAAGAAGCGATAGATGCCCTTGCCTTCCGTCTTGGCGCGGTAGAGGGCCGCGTCGGCGCTCGAAAGAAGCTCCGTGCGGTCCTTTCCGTCGGACGGATACAAGGCAATGCCGACGCTGACCGAGACCAGACCGGCGGGAACGCCTTCCTGCTCCCACCTGAGGCCCTTCAGAAGGGTATCGGCGAACTGCCCGACCTGAGCGGGATCCGTGACCAGGGGAGCGATGATGGCGAACTCGTCACCTCCCAGGCGTGCGAGCACCTGGCCCTCGCCGAGGGCCGACGAGAAATGCTTGGCAATGTCCTGTAGCACGCGGTCGCCGGTGGCATGGCCATAGAGGTCGTTGACCTCCTTGAAGCCGTCGAGGTCGAGGCACAGCAGGGCGAGTTGCCGGCGCGCCCTGCGGTGGAAGCGGATTTCACGGTCGAGGCGATGATCGAAGCTCGCGCGGTTGTCGAGGCCGGTGAGCGGATCGTGATGCGCCAGATAGCGGATCTGGGCTTCCGCATCCCGCCGGTCGCGCAGGTCGCGGAAGGCGACCACGTTATGAGGAATGCCGTTGTAGTTGATCCGTCGGGCAATCAGCTCCACGGGCAACAATGCGCCTTCGCCGTTCCGCAATTCGGTTTCGACGGCCTGGCCGGGCAGAGCGAACAAGGCGTCCCGCTTTGGGCGATCCGGAACCCATGCGGCCAGGGACGCTCCCACGATCTGCTCGGGCTTCAGGCCCGTGAGGTTCGCGAAGCTCTCGTTCACCGTGACGATGGTGTCTCCGTCGCAGAGAACCAGGCCCTCGACCGCAGCGTCGGTGAGATCGCGCATTCTCTGCATCTCGAGAGAATCGCGCCTGCGCTCCCGGAGATCGATGGTGAGCGCGATGAAGGCCAGGAGCAGAATGAGCAGGCTGATGAACGCCACGCCGACCGCGAGCCAGTTGGAGGGAATGGCCGAAGCGGAGATCTCGATGGCGTTGTCCGGGGTGATGGCCACGGCGCCCATGGCCGTGAAATGGTGGCTGCAGATCGCCAGGGTGAGAAGCAGAGCCCCCGTCAGGCGCGCCGAGAGGGTATGGCTGCGCAATCCGACCCACAGGGCAAGGGCTCCGATGAGGCCTCCGAGCAGGATCGATGCGGCCACCAGAGGCGGATGCCAGGTGATGATCCCGGCCACCTCGAAGGCTGCCATGCCCGTGTAGTGCATGACCGCGATGCCGCCGCCGACGATTGCGCCACCCAGCCAGGGCATGGCTGCGGAAACCGGCAGGAGCGCGACGCCGAAGCCGATCCCGGTCAGCATGACGGCTGCCAGCAGCGAGGTGACGGTCAGGCTGACGTTGTAGGCCGTCGGCAGGGCCGGCGAGAAGGCCAGCATGGCGATGAAATGCGTCGCCCAGATGCCGAACCCGGTCGCGGTCGCCGCGATGCCGAGCCAGATGCCCCACACCCGCCTGTCCGCCCGGCCGACATGATGGAGAAGGTTGATGGCCGTCAGCGACGCCAGAGCACAGACCAGGGCCGCCAGGGCAACGAGCCGCAGGTCGTGCTCCGAAACGATGCAGTTGTAGACGGTCAGCATGATTAGCCTTTGCAGCCCATCCGTCACACGAGGCGATCAACGCCTGCGGTGCTCGAACGGAAGCCGTTTGGAAATGTCAGGATCGGACAGCAGGAATACCGGACTCTCACCGGTATGGCGGGGCGGCATCATGCCTTTGTGCCGGCCTGTCGAAAGCCGGCTCCAATCCGCCATGGAACAGGGGACATCGCCCCTGGCGCTAGAATCGGACATTGCTCCTGCAAGTCAATGAATCCCTGCACGGCCCGGCGATCGATCCGTTTGCAGGGTTAACGGTGGTGCAAGGCGTCAGGCCCGCGCGTCAGGCCCGCACGTCACCTGAACGAACGCCTGCCGCTTCGGACTTCGCGAAATGCTTCGCGCCTGCCACGCAGGCGATCACCGCGACGTTGACGGCGACCATTCCCCAGCCGACGGTCTCGTGCAGGAGCATCGCCGCCAGGAGCAGCCCGAAGAAGGGCTGCAGCAGTTGCAGCTGCGACACGCCCGCGATGCCGCCGAGCGCCAAGCCCCGATACCAGAACACGAAGCCGATCAGCATCGAGAACAGCGACACATAGGCGAGCGAGAGCCAGGCGGGCAGGCCGATCCCGCTCCACGAGGCGGGCAGATTGAGCAGCATCAGCCCCGCCGTCAGCGGCAGGGAGAACACCAACGCCCAGGAGATCACCTGCCAGCCGCCAAGGGTGCGCGACAGCTTCGCGCCCTCCGCGTAGCCGAGACCGCACAGCACGATGGCCGCCAGCATGAGCAGATTGCCCACCGAGGCCGTGGCGTCCGCATGGAGCAAGGCGAACCCTGCCACGAAGCATCCTCCCAAGCCGGAGAAGACCCAGAACGCCGGCCTCGGCCGCTCGCCGCCACGCAGGATGCCGAAGATCGCGGTGGCGAGCGGCAGCAGGCCGACGAAGCTGATGGATTGCGCGGCGGAGATGTGCTGCAGCGCGAGCGCCGTCAGCAGCGGGAATCCGACCACGACGCCCAGCGACACGATGGCGAGCGGCAGGAGGTCGCTCCGGCGGGGCCATGTCTGGCGCAGGCCGACGAGCAGCGCCATGCCGAGGAGACCGGCGATGGTGGCCCGCGCCAGGGTGAGGAAGAGCGGGTCGATGTCGAGCACGGCGATGCGGGTCGCGGGCAGGGATCCGCTGAAGATCACCACCCCGAGAAAACCGCTGATCCACCCTTCCGTCGTCCGGTCCATGCCCGCTCCTCCGCCATGGGGACATTTCAGCGGGGACGGCATGGCCTTTCCAGAGACGGTGCAATACAGTTTGTCCGAACTGTCATGGAACGATGAGCGGTACAGTGGACGATCTCAAGCTGCCTCACCACGAGGGAACGCTCGTCGAGCGCGTGATGGCCGCGATCCGCAGCCGGATCGCCAGCCGCGCCCTGACGCCAGGCGCGCGGCTTCCCTCCATCCGGGCGCTGGCGCAATCCATGCGGGTGTCGAAGTCCACTGTCGTGGAAGCCTATGACAGGCTCGCGGCCGAGGGAACCATCCGCTCCCGTCCGGGTTCGGGCTTCTACAGCGGCGCGCCGCTCGCGCCCCTGTCGCTGGCCGAGCTCGCGCCGCGCCTCGACCGGGCCATCGATCCGCTCTGGGTGTCGCGGCAATCCCTCGAAGCCAAGGGGGATGTGCTGAAACCCGGCTGCGGCTGGCTGCCGGACGACTGGATGCCGGAGGAGGAGATCCGCCGCGCCCTGCGGGGCCTGGCGCGGACGCGGGACGTGACCGGGCTCACAGATTACGGCACGCCGCTCGGACTTCCCTCCTTACGCGCGTTCCTGTCGCGGCGCCTCGCGGAGCAGGGGGTGCAGGCTGCGCCTGACGGGATCCTGCTGACGGATTCCGGCACGCAGGCCATCGATTTCGTCTGCCGGCTGCTGATCCAGCTTGGCGACGCCGTCCTCGTCGACGATCCCTGCTACTTCAACTTCCTGGCGCTGCTGCGCGCCCATCAGGTGACTGTAATCGGCGTGCCCCATACGCCGACCGGGCCGGACCTTAGCGCCTTCGAGCAGGCGCTGAACGAACACCGGCCGCGCCTCTACATCACCAATTCCGGCCTGCACAATCCCACCGGCGCTGCGCTCTCCACCGTCACCGCGCACAGGCTCCTGAAGCTCGCCGAGAAGCACGGCCTGACCGTGGTCGAGGACGACATCTTCGCCGATTTCGAAACCGAGCCCGCGCCGCGCCTCGCCGCCCTCGACGGCTTCGAGCGCGTCGTGCGCATCGGCAGCTTCTCCAAAACCCTCTCGGCCTCGTTCCGCTGCGGCTACATCGCGGCGCGGCCCGACTGGATCGAGAAGCTCACGGACCTGAGGATCGCCACGGGCTTTGCCAGCAACCGCCTGTCGGAAGAGCTGGTCCTCGCCGTTCTCGGCTCGAGCGGCTACCGCAGGCACCTCGAGGCGCTCAAAGTTCGCCTCGCCAGGAGCATGGCGGCGACGATCGACCGCCTGGAGGCTTTCGGCATCACGCCCTGGATCGTCCCGAAGGCCGGCATGCTCCTCTGGTGCCGCCTGCCCGACGACCTCGACGCCGCCGACGTCGCGCGCCACGCCCTCGCCGAGCACGTGGTGCTCGCCCCCGGCAACGTGTTCAGCCCCGCGCAATCGGCCAAAAGCTTCATGCGCTTCAACGTGGCCCAATGCACGGACGAGCGGGTGTTCGGCGTGCTCGACAGGGCGATGCGTCTGGCGGCACGCGAGTGAAGGGAAGGGCTTTCCGTCATCCTCACCATCGTCATGGCCGGACTTGATCCGGCCATCCATGTCTTTACACGGGCGCAGAAGAAGACGTGGATACCCGGCACAAGGCCGGGCATGACGATTGATCTGCAAAAGCAACTCAGTACCATCCGCTCATGCACAAGGGCGGCTGGGTGTACATCATGACCAACCGGCGCAACGGCACGCTCTATTGCGGCGTGACGGGCGATCTCTCCCGTCGCGCATGGCAGCACCGGGAAGGGCTGGTCGAAGGCTTCACCAAGCAATACGACCTCAAGCGTCTCGTCTGGTACGAGCACTTCCCCGACATCCGCGACGCCATCCAGCGCGAGAAGACCATCAAGCACTGGTCCCGCGCCTGGAAGGTGCGCCTTATCCACGGCATGAATCCGGACTGGGACGACCTCTACGAGACGCTGAGCCACTAGGCACCTGCCGTATCGGCTCACTCCCCGTCATGGCCGTGCTCGTGCAACGGTCCGCCTCATGCATCGCGCCCAATCCACCACCGTCATGGCCGGGCTTGTCCCGGCCATCCACGTCTTCAAGAACCACAGCGGCGCAAGACGTGGATCCCCGGAACAAGTCCGGGGATGACGGGGAGGGTTGTTCGATCCATCGTCGTCAGAGTCGTCCTCGGACTTGATCCGGAGATCAGCGCGGTCAACCACCTCATGCATCGGGGCCAATCCACGGCCATTGCGGCGCCTCGGGCTTTGCCCCTATCGTTCGCCGGTGATCTCCAGCGGAGTTGAGGACGGCGCAATGGCGGGACGTGCGGAGCGCGGCGACGGAGGGCGCGGGCATCTTGCGAGAATGGCGCCCTGGGCCGTCGCGTCCGTCATCCTGCTGCTGCCGCTCGTCGCGATGCGCTTCACCGACGAGGTGGACTGGGACGAGACCGATTTCATCGTCATGGGCGCCCTGCTGTTCGGCGCGTGCGGCGCCTGGGAATGGGCCGCCAGGACGACCGGCAGCATCGCCTACCGGGCCGCCATCGCCGTCGCGCTCGCCGCAACCTTCCTCCTCGTCTGGATCAACCTCGCCGTCGGCCTCATCGGGTCCGAGGACAACCCGGCCAACCTCATCTATGCCGGCGTGCTCGCCATCTTCCTGCTCGGCGCCCTGATCGCGCGCTTCCGGCCCGACGGCATGGCCCGCGCGGCCGCCGCGACGGCGCTCGCCCAGGTCCTCGCCGGCGCCATCGCCCTCATCGCCGGATGGGGCTCCACCGGAGCGAACTGGCCCCAGGTCATCGTGGTCCTGACCGCCTTCTTCGCGGCCCTGTGGCTGCTGTCGGCGTGGTTGTTTCGGAGGGCGGGACGGGAGGAAGGGTCTGCGGGCGTGGCGCGGTAGATTGGGTGATGACGGGGAGGGTGCTCGCTCCGTCGCGTGTCACTTGCCGCCTATGAGCGTGCGCAGTGAGATGCTGGAGATGTCGAAGAACCATTCGCAGCTCATCCCGTCATTGTCCGCATCGAGATGCGGCCAGTATCCCGGATAGCCTTTCCTGGCCGGGGCGAGGCCCGCCGCACGGGCAGCATCGCAGCTCGGACGAGCAATTTGGTGCTTGGCACGCATCTCAGCCGACCATGTGCTCGGATGAGGCGGCGGGGGCAGGGGCTCGTGGCTCAGCATGCGCCAGCTGAGGAGACCGAGACTGATTGCGATCAGCCCCCAAAGGGCAATCTTCTGAAGGGCGAGACGCCGGTGAACGAACCAACCGCGCCAGGCCTCCGCATTCTTGTGATGAGTGACAAGCAGCCTGGAGCGGGGAACCGTGCCGTCAGGATCGCTCCTTTCATAGACTTGCCACCCATTTGGCAGTTTCAACATGCAGACCTCACAGCTTTGTGGATGTTACTGCATCACGAAAGAGCGGGGTTGGCTATGCTTGATGTCCTCGCATCGAGATATCCTAAGGTGCACCGCCTCATAGAAGGCATTAGTGCCATTTTATATCAGCTTTCCACAGTAATTAAGTTCAAGGGTCTTTCCATAAGGCTTTCGCAAAGTTTCTATTGCACGCTTGAGTAGAAATAGGGGCGCGTCTTTGACTAGGCTAGGTGGGGATCGGTTCAGAATACTTGCTCTAGATGGTGGGGGAGCGAAAGGGTTCTACACACTTGGAGGGTTAAAACAGGTAGAGGCCCTGGTCGGCAGTCGTCTATGTGAGAAGTTTAATCTGATTTACGGCACGAGCACCGGTTCGATAATAGGAACAATGCTTGCACTCGGCATGTCCGTTGATGAGATACATCAGCTCTATCGGGAGCATGTGCCCAGTGTAATGAAGCTTCGGACTGCGGCGGCGAAAACAAGAAGGCTCGAGGAGCTCGCTAGCGAGATTTTTGGTGATAGGAAATTTGAGGCTGTCAGAACAGGGATTGGGGTCGTAGCAACTAAATGGTTGCTTGAAACTCCAATGATATTCAAGGCTGATCCTGGCCAAGCACATGGCCGCAAAGCAACTTTCACGCCTGGTTTTGGCTGCCGGCTCGCTGATGCAGTGCAAGCCTCTTGTTCAGCCTACCCATTTTTCAATCGAAAAATTGTTAGAACAAGTTCAGGCGATGAAATTGAACTCGCCGATGGTGGGTTTTGCGCCAACAATCCAGCACTCTACGCAATTGCGGACGCAACTAGAGCTTTCAAAGTTGGGTATGAGAACATTTCACTTCTTAGTATCGGAGTGGGGGTGTATCCGAAGCCAAAGATCACCAATCCTAAGGATTGGTTGATAGATAAGCTGCCCTCGGTCCAACTTCTGCAAAAGACTCTTGAAATAAACACTCAATCAATGGAGCAGCTTAGGCAAGTTCTTTACGGAAGCATACAAACAGTGCGTATCAACCAAACTTTCGCTCAGCCTGAAATGGCGACAGACTTGTTGGAGCACAACCTAACAAAGCTCAATCTACTGCATCAGAGGGGCAGCGAGTCGTTTGCTGAACATGAGGAGCAGATCAGAGATCTATTACATTAGGGGGCACTATGGCTATTCCGGAACATCAACTCGTTACATGGTCAGCGCAAGGGGCCGTGCAGCAATCAGCAGCTACCTACGCAACGATTAAAGCAGTCCTTGAGGATCCTGCAGCTCCATACTCAAATAGATCTCCATCCGTATTCCTGCAAGGATCATACGGAAACGATACAAATATCTATGCAGACAGCGATGTTGATGTCGTAATAAGCACGAGCAACATCTTCTATTATGATATAGATACACTTCCCGACAATCAAAAAACCGAATTTCATCGAGTTCACCCGGGCTCCGGGCAGTACTCTTACGAACAATTTAAGCTCGAAGTGACTGAGTGGTTGCGCCAACGGTTTGGCACTTCTGTGCGTCCTGGATCAAAAGCCATTTTCGTTGCCGGAAATGGTACGCGCCGCGATGCTGACGTACTGCCGGCGGCTGAGTTCCGGCACTATTTCAAGTTTCCAAATGCCCAAGGGCAAAATTATGCGAAAGGCATTGTATTTTGGAAGCCAGACGGAACACGTATCGTAAATTACCCTAGGCCGCATTCGGAAAATTGTACGATCAAGCATCAAGCTACAAACCAGTGGTACAAGCGAACTGTAAGAGTTTTTAAAAACATGCGGAATCGCATGATAGAGCAAGGATTTATACAGGAAGGAATCGCACCATCATACTACCTTGAGGGCTTGTTATACAACGTGCCCAATATAAGTTTCGGAGGTAGTTTTCAAAGTACATTTAATGAATGCATGAACTACTTCGCCAGCGCTGACTCAACTCAATTTACATGCGCGAATGAGAGGCACTGGTTATTGCGTGAGGGACAAGAAGTATGTTGGTCACCACGAGACTGCGCTGCATTCTTATCAGCAGTTAGAACTTTCTGGCAGAACCCTTAAGGCTTCAAGCATCTTAAGTTCACGATCCTGAACTGATTAGAGGAGCCGCGCTTGTTTGTTGTGTCTCCTCATATCTAAATGTTCTCACTTTGTTCTTGACAATTCTCCTAAGCTCGGCTATACCGTTGTCGTAGATCTGCTCCTGTCGAGGGGCGCGCTCGCGAGGCGTCGCAGTGTGGGAGCAGACACGGTCCTGTGGGTGAGGTGACGCAGCCTCATTCGACAGGAGGCCCAGGCTGCGTGCCGGTGGTCGGAATTGGTTCAAGGCCCCCGTCGAGCAGACGGATAACGCCTTGAACGGTCACCGGGCCGGCATCGCCTGAACGCCTAAAGAAACCGTGCGCGAAGAGGCACCTCGGCTCTTCCATTCATACCATACACATCGAGCCGGGCTGCCATTCGCGCCACCCTCGATTGCCTTGAAAGGCTCGGAGCCAAACGGCTCCGGAGCCCGCAAGGCCATGCCTTTGTCCCCAATCGTTTCATTCAGCCATTCATTGCACGAGGTTTCATCATGAGCCGTGTTCGCACCATTCTCTCCCGCATGCCCGATGCCGACGACGCCCTGCGCCGCCTCGCCGACGTGATCCAGGTGCCGTCCACCTGCCGCAAGCGCAGGTGCCGCGACGAGGGGCGCTGCCAGGGCGGCTATGGCCCGCCGTGCTATTTCGAAGACCGCAAGCGCTTCGCCGATGCAGTGCTCGACGACATGCACGAGCACCGCGAGTTCTGGATCAGGCAGCGCACCAGCTTCGAGACCATGCTCAGGCGGTCAGAGCGCCCTGACGGACAAATCCTTCCGGGTCGGCACGGCGCCTAGAGCATATTTCGGCGAAGTGGATCCGGTTCGCCGTCAAAAAATGCGGCAAGCCAAACAAGAGAGATGATTCCACGTCAGTGGAAACAGCTCTAGAGCATCGTGCGGACCCAGCGGGCCGGGCCAAACGATGCTCTCATTCATGAAGGAAGCATCGGACGTGAAAAGTGCGCATCCGCTTTTCACGTCCGATGCGCTAGCCGTTATCCATGCCGATCCGGCGGGCGGCCTCGCGGAACAGGGCCTGGTCGTCCGGTCCGAGCTGCATCGCGCTCAGGAAGTGACTCATGCCGTAGCCGGGCAGGGTGGAGCGGATGCCGGCGAGCGTGTCGCGGGCCTCATTGAGCCGCCCGGCGAAGGACAGGGACAGCGCCGCGATCGCCGCGATATGGGCGTGCGCGTTCGGCCGGCTCGCCGCGTTCACGCCTGCGGCCGCCGCTTCCTCGTACCGGCCCAGCCGGATGAGGGCCATGGCGCGGGAGCCCAGCATGCCGAACAGCAGCGGGTCGTAGGGGCTCAGGCGGCGCGACTGGTCGGCGGCTGCGATGGCGGTCTCCGGATCGCCCGCCTGGGAGTGGACGAAGCCCAGGGTGTAATGGCCTTGAGCGAAGTTGGGCGAGAGGTCCACGCTCGTCTCCAGTTCGCGGAGGGTCTGCTCGAAGCTTCCGCGCAGCCACAGGGCCCGGCCCATGGCCCAGTGGGCGGCGGGGTCGCGCTCGTCGATCATCAGGCCCTGGCCTGCGGCCCGCAGCGCATGGTCGACTTCCCTGTTGCGCTCGGTCCAGCCCTGGAAGGCGTTCTGGAAATGCGTGAAGGACAGGCCGGCATAGGCGCGGGCGAAGGTCGGGTCGATACTGAGCGCTTGCTCGAAGAAGGCTTGAGCCGCATCGTTGTCCGCCTTGTTGAACCGGTACATATGCCAGAGGCCGCGATGATGCGCCTCCCAGGCATCGAGGGAGTTGGGCGGCTTCAGGATGGCGCGGTTGCGCTCCACCGTCTCGATCTCGCTGGCGACCGAGGCTACGATCCTGTTGCCGATCTCGTCGAGGACGAGAAAGGCGTCGTCGATGGAATGGCTGAGGATGTCCGCCCAGACGATCCGCCCGGTGCGCACCTCGGCGAGCTCCACCTGCACGGTGAGACGGTCCGTGCTGCGGCGGATCGAGCCGCTGACCACGTAATCCACGTTGAGAAGCCGCCCGGCCTCGTCGGGAGCGATGTTCCGCTCGTGCAGGGCGAAGGTCGACCCTTGAGAGATGACGAAGAGGCTGCGCAGCTTGGCGAGCCGCGTGATCACATCGTGCACGAGGGCATCCGCCACGCCGCCGCGAATGCGCGGAGCGCCGGATTCGTCCGCGAAGGGCATGACCGCGATGGAGCCGTGGCTCGGCGCGGCCGTGGGGGCCGGGGCATCGGCGGCGACGATCGCTTGTGCCGGAGCCGGGCGAGGGGGCTGGGCAACCGCCTGCCGCCAGGCCTCGCGCAGAGGCGCGGGGTCGATTCCTTCCGCGTCGAACAGCCGGATGACGGCCTCGAGATGCGCCTTGCCCTCCTGAACGCGCTGCTGGCGGGCGAGCATGCGCAGGATCCGCCCGTGGACCCGCTCGTCGAGGGGGCAGAGCGCCGCCCATCGTTCGAGATAACGGCCGGCCTCGGCATCCTCGAGATGATCGGTGAGATGCTCCAGAATCTGGGCCTGGATGCCTCGGGACTGGCGGCGTCGCCCGACGAGCCAGGCATGGAAGGCGGGGCTGCGGTCGAGTTCGAGGCCATCGAGAAATTCGCCCGCGAAGCCGTCGGCCATCCGGCACACAATCTGCAAGGGCTGCAGCGCGATACCCTGCGCGGCAATCCTGTCGAGCTGCAGGGCATCCACATGGCAGCCCGTCAGGTCGAGTTTCACCGTGTCGCCCTCAGACCTGATCCGGCCCGCTTCGCCGAGGAGGCGGCGGATCTTGCTCAAGCACCAGCGCAGCTCGCCGCGCGGATCGTTGGGCACATCCCAGAGCAGCTCGCAGAGATGGCTGCGTGTCGGCGCATGAGGGGCGAGAGCGAGATAGGCGAAGAGGGCGCGCACCTTGCGCGAGGCCGGCAGCGCAATCGGAGCATCGCCGCGCGTGACGGTGAGCGGCCCGAGCATCCGCACGGTGACGGGCGCAGCGCCGGCCGGGTCTGCGGTCTCCATCGATTCCACGGCCGTACCCACGCTGCCTCCCACGCTCTCCTCCACGTGTGGCTGCTACGGTCTCGCCAATGGGTCGTCCTTGAGAGCATTGAAGCCGAAGGACAGGCCCATCCAACCCCAGGGAGGCCGTCATGGCTGATGCCGCCGTCACGATAAACCACGAACCCCCGTCCGTCCAACCGGACCTCAGCGCGATCAAGGCCCGCCAGCAGGGCGCGTGGTCGTCCGGAGATTACGCCGTCGTCGGAACGACCCTTCAGATCGTCGGCGAGGAATTGTGCGAAGCCATCGATCTTCACGCCGGCCAGCGCGTGCTCGATGTGGCCGCCGGCAACGGCAACGTGTCGCTCGCGGCGGCGCGGCGCTGGTGCGACGTGGTCGCCACCGATTACGTGCCGGCGCTGCTCGATCGCGCCCGGGAAAGGGCGCAGGCCGAACGTCTGCCCATGACCTTCCAGGAGGCGGACGCCGAGGCCCTGCCGTTCGAGGACGGGAGCTTCGACGTGGTCGTGTCCACCTTCGGCGTGATGTTCACCCCCGATCAGGAGCGGGCGGCCTCCGAGCTGCTGCGTGTGTGCCGGAAGGGCGGCAAGATCGGCCTCGCGAACTGGACGCCCGAGGGCTACATCGGCCAGCTGTTCAAGACCATCGGCCGCCACATGCCGCCGCCCGCCCGCATGCGCTCGCCATCCCTCTGGGGGAAACGCGATCACCTGGACCACCTGTTCGGCGACGGGGTGACATCCATCCAGGCACGCCGGAAGCATTTCGTGTTCCGCTACCGGTCTCCAGAGCATTGCGTGGAGGTGTTCAAGACCTTCTACGGTCCGGTCCTCAAGACCTTCGCCGCCCTGCAGCCTGAGGCCCAGGCGGCATTGCACAAGGACCTGCTGTGGCTCATCGCGGAGTTCAACCGCTCGGGCGACGGCACCATGGTGGTGCCGAGCGAATATCTCGAGGTGGTGATCACACGCTAGCCGAGCGGGGTGAGGATCTCCCACTCGGCACCTTCTGCGGATTGCTCGTTCTACGAAAAAGAAAAGCCCCTCCGGTACCGGAGGGGCTGCTGTCTTCCCGGCAGACGCCTTACGAGACGAAGAAGTCCTGGTAGGTGATCGTCGCCTTGTTGACCAGGGTGGCGAACTTGATCTTGGCGACGGAACCCGTGCCGTCCGCATCATAGTAAAGCGAGCCGGTGGCCTTGTCGTAGATGATCCGGTCGTCCGCATCGTGAGCGCTCTTGCCGAGATGGAAGGCCGTCTCCTTCAGCTCACCGTAAACGCCGGCTTTCTTGAAGATGGATTTCCTCAGGGCGATCACGTCGTCCGCGGCCTTGAAGTCCATGATCTTGTCGACATTGGTCTTGGCGTTCAGCTTCGTGTCGAAATAGAACGTGTCCTTGTCCTTGCCGCCATAGAGCCGGTCGTTTCCGGTGCCGCCGGCGATCACATCGACGCCGCCGTAACCATAGATGACGTCGTTGCCGCCCTGGCCATAGAAGCCATCGGTGCCGTTCGTGCCTTTCAGCACATCGTTGCCGGGGGTGCTGGGGGTCGGAAACGTCAGGGCGCCCGTGCCCCACAAGGCCTTTTGTTCGTCGATGGCCGGCATGGTCCAACCGGTCCGCAAAGTGGTCTTGGTGCTCATTGTATCGTCCTCAAAACTGATTCTGCCCCTACCAGCGGCGGCAGTTAATAGTAGCAAACGAAGGTTAAAGCAATGCTATTACGTAAAGGATGTGCGACAAGGCACGTCGCGATCGGTAATGGATCGGCCATTGACACCGGCCCCTGCAGCTTCGAGCCTTGTCCCTGAGGAATTCCGTCACGGGAGGCGAGAAAAGCTATGAACCTGTCCGCCCTGCTGCATCAGCGCGCTGAGACCGGGAGGCCTGTCCGCGTGGCCCTGATCGGCGCCGGCAAGTTCGGTTCCATGTTCCTGGCTCAGGTGCCGACGATCTGCGGGCTCGAGGTCGCGGTGATCGCCGATCTCGACCCGGACCGGGCGCGGGAGGCCTGCCGCCATGTCGGTTGGGACGAGGCAAGGATCGCCGCCACGCGCTTTGCCGCCGATGGGATCGAGGCCTGCCGGGCCGACGGTGTCGAGGTGGTGATCGAGGCGACGGGCCACCCGGAGGCGGGCATCCGCCATGCGCTCGCCGCCATCGAGGCGGGCAAGCACATCGTCATGGTCAATGTGGAGGCGGACGTGCTGGCGGGGCCGCTGCTGGCCGAGAAGGCGCGGGAGCGCGGCACCGTCTATTCCATGGCCTATGGCGACCAGCCGGCCCTCGTCTCCGAGATGGTCGACTGGGCCCGTGCCGCGGGCTTCACGGTGGCCACTGCCGGCAAGGGCACCAAGTATCTGCCGCACTACCACGATGTCACGCCGGACGAGGTCTGGACCCATTACGGGCTCTCGCCCGAGCAGGCGAAGGCGGCGGGCATGAACCCGCAGATGTTCAACTCGTTTCTGGACGGCACCAAGTCCGCCATCGAGATGGCCGCCATTGCCAATGCCTGCGATCTCGACGTGCCGGAGGAGGGCCTGCGCTTCCCGCCCTGCGGCGTCGACGATCTGGCTCATGTGCTGCGCCCGCGGAGCGTCGGCGGCCAGCTCGATCATGATGGCATGGTGGAGGTGGTCTCGTCGCTGGAGCGCGATGGGCGGCCCGTGTTCCGCGACCTGCGCTGGGGCGTCTACGTAGTCGGCCCTGAACAATGCAGTTTGCTCAGGCGGCAATTGGATTCCAGGGTTCGGGGAAAGTATCCGATTGCGCG
>NZ_JAFEMD010000049.1 GCF_016892765.1 Microvirga arvi | reverse complement strand
CTCCGTTCAGAACGGATGGTCCTTCTTCCAACAACGCACCAGTTGCCCATTTGGGCAGGTTATTGCCTGCCAAGCCCTTAGCATTACAGTTGCGCCCTGCGCTTGTGATGTGAGGTTTGTGCCACGGCCTGATGCGCGCGGCGCCACGTGGACCAGGCCATCACGAAAGCAGGTTCTATCTGATGCTGCTCGAGGCGGGTGGCCACGCGGCGGATTTCCTGAACAGACCAGCGTACCAGCGCTGCAGCCTGGCTTCGTCGTTTCTTTTTTGGGGTGCCGTGAGAGCGTTGGCCCGTTGGCGCACCACCGCCATCATGGCAAAGGCCAGCATCACCAATGAGACATGCCGGTGCCAGCCGTGCCACGAGCGCGTCTCGTTGTGCGTCAGCCCCAGTTCGGTTTTCGCCGTCTCGAACGCGTCCCCAATCGCCCAGCGCTGGCCTTCCACCCGCACCAGGGTCTCGATCGGCGTGCCGGCTGGACACCAGGTCGAGAAGAACGCCAGATCCTGATCGCTGAGGCTTCGCCGGATCAGCAGGCCGCGGGTCCATAAGCCGGTGAGGTCCTCGTTGTATTCCGCAGCCTCGAGATCGGCGAGTTCAAGATAAGCCCAGTCATACAGGCGCGGCCCCTTGGTGCCGTCTCCCGCTGACAGACGTTTCCATGCCTCGGGAGCAAGGGCCTTCGCGATCTGTTCGGCCGTGCCGGCGACTTCGGGTTTGTCGATCCAGGACGAGAACCGATCAGTCGCATGCGCCCCCAGTACATAGCCCTTGCCGGCCCGTCGCAACAGCATCTCCACTTTGCCCACGCCATAGACGGTGTCGGTGGCGACCCAGGCGAACGGCACGCCGGCGGCCAGAGCGCGCTCGATCATCTGCACGGCGATCTCAGGTTTGGTGACAAAGCGGATCGCATCGGGCACCTGAGCCGCGGCCAGGCGCTCGGGCTTGTTGGTCCAATCCTGTGGCAGATACAGCTGGCGGTCGATGAAGGCGCAGCCCTTGTCCGAGACATAGGCTGCAAACACACCAATCTGACAGTTCGCGATCTTGCCCGCCGAACCGGTGTACTGGCGCCCCACGCCGCACGAGTGCTGACCCTGCTTGAGAAAGCCGGTCTCGTCGATCACCAGCACCGCCCCGGGGAAGGCCAGCGTCTCAAGCGCATACTCGCGCACCATGTCTCTCAGAGCATCGGCGTCCCAGTGGCTGCGCCCGAGCACCGCCTGCTGACGCCAGGGCCCCGAGTCGCCGGCGGCCTCGGCCCGCATCCAGCCGATCTTGCGCCGCTCCGGGCCGAGCACCCCATCGAGGAAGGCGGCCGCCGAGGTGGCCACACTGGGATGAGCAAACAGCGACTTGAGATCGGCTTTGACCTGACGCAATTCCATACACCAGAACTCGAGCATCTGCTCGACGGCCACACCGGTCATGGCAGCCTCCTGGGTCAGACCACGAGATTATGAGCCCAAAACCGGCAGGCGCAACTGTAATGTTAGAGGCTGGTGAGCAAGTATCTTTCCTTTCGCGTGAGGCGACGCAGCAGGATGCGGCTCATGGCAAGATAAAGCAGCATCTCGCCGGTCTCGATCAGGCGTTCGTAGTCCTTGGCGAGCCGCCGGTTGGTGGTCAACCAGGCGATCGTTCGTTCAACAACCCACCGTCGCGCGATCACCTGAAAGCCACTCGGGCGCGTCGGCGGCTCCGCGTCAGCCCGCATCCAGGTTCCGCCGCTCCACCAATGCTGCGGGATGGATAATCTCCAGCTCAGGGCCTTCTGGAGCCAATCCTTCAGCCCACGATAAGCGGTGTCGGCCCACATCAGCTCGATCGCTGGAAAGAGATGCTGCAGACCCTCCAACAGGAGTTCGGCCCCGGCACGATCATGGATGTCGGCTGGCTGCACGCTGTTCTTCAGCAAATTGCCTTGCGTATCAACGAGAAGATGGCGCTTGCGGCCCTTCACCTTCTTGGCGCCGTCATAGCCGCGCGGCCCGCCCATCTCGGTGGTCTTGACCGATTGACTGTCGAGGATCGCTGCTGTCGGCTGACGATTGCGGCCGGTCCGACAGCGATAACTCTCGCGCAGAACCTGGGTCACATGCTCCCAGGTGCCATCCTCGCGCCACTGGGCATAGTGGTAGAAGACGGCACCACGCGGGGGGTACTCGTGCGGCAGCAGCCGCCACTGCGCGCCGGTGCGCAGCAGATAGAAGATGGCATCGACGATGCGCCGGAGCGGGTAGGTTTGCCGCCGCCCGGCCGGATGGCTGCGGGGGACAAGGGGCGCGAGCAGCGCCCATTCGGCATCAGTGAGATCGCTGGCGTAGAGACAGGTATCCATAGCGGGTCTCCCCAACGTGAAACAACCCGCATCCGGCACAGCGGTCCAGCACCAAACCTATGTTGAATCAATGACTTGCAGCGAGCAATAAAATTGCTCACCAGCCTCTGATACCAAGCGGCGTGAAGGCTGACTCATTAGGGGTTTTCAGGCGGGTGCCTGTCTGATTCCATGCTGGTCACCAGGAGGTTCGCCATGCGCCCAGGGATCGAGCTTCGCACAGACTATGACGCGACCCGCAATGCTGGGCAAAGCCGACGCTTGCTGGCGCTGGCCGAGATCTACGACGGCGGCACGCGGACCAAGGCGGCGCGGGTCGGCGGGGTTGGGCTGCAGACGGTGCGCGACTGGGTGGTGCGCTTCAACGCCCATGGCCCCGAAGGCCTGATCGACGGCAAAGCGCCGGGGAATGTCTGCAAGCTGAGCGCCCGCCATCGCGAGGCCTTGCTGGCCCTAGTGGAGAGCGGCCCCATTCCGGCTGTCCATGGGGTCGTGCGCTGGCGGCTGAAGGATCTGGTGCAGTGGCTCTGGGACGAGTTCCGGATCGAGGCGAGCGAGACGACGCTGGGCCGCGAGCTGCGGGCGCTCGGCTACCGCAAGCTCTCGGCTCGCCCGCGCCATCATGCCAAGAGCGACGCCGCGGTGGCGGTTTTTAAAAAGAGTTTCCCGCGCGTGTGGCGGAAATCTCGTCCAACGAGGCCGCTGGCAAGCCCCTAGAGATCTGGTTTGCCGACGAGGCACGCATCGGGCAGAAGAACAAGATCACCCGGCGCTGGGCCAGGCGCGGCACCCGTCCCTCGGCGCCCCGGGATCTGAGGACGGCCTCGACCTACATCTTCGGGGCGATCTGCCCGGCCCAGGGCAAAGCTGCCGGCCTGGTGCTGCCGCGTTGCACAACCGAGGCGATGACGCTGCATCTGGCCGAGATCTCGCAAGCGGTGGCGCCCGGAGCGCACGCGCTGTTGCTGTTGGACCAAGCGGGCTGGCATGTCTCGCGCAAACTGAAGGTGCCGACCAACATCACCCTGCTGCCGCTGCCGGCCAAAGCGCCCGAGTTGAACCCGGTCGAGAACATCTGGCAGTACCTGAGGGAGAACTGGCTCTCCAACCGGATCTTCACGTCCTACCCGGACATCCTCGATCATTGCTGTGCGGCTTGGAACAAACTCGTAGACCAACCTTGGACCATCATGTCCATCGGCTTGCGCGACTGGGCCCATGCATGAGCATCAGCGCCGATTGGTATTATGCGAACTTTAGCTTGTCCTCGTCTGTGATGGGGCGGATGACCCGACCTGGATTCCCTGCGAAAAGGACCATCGGGGGAACGTCCTTTGTGACGACGCATCCGGCGCCGATGACGCATCCCTCTCCAAGCGTGACACCCGGTAGGATCGTCACACCTGCCCCGATCCAGACGTTGTCCTTTATCATCACGGGTAAGGCATATTCGAGCCCCTGATTGCGGCGCTCGGCATCCATCGGATGACCTGCGGTGTAGATGCCGACATTTGGCGCAATGAACACACTGCTGCCGATGCTCACCTTCGCGCCGTCGAGAATGACGAGATTAGCATTGGCATAGAAATTCTCGCCGACCTCAATATTAAAACCATAGTCGCAATGGAATGGCCCTTCGATGATGAGGTTCTCGCCCGTTTTGCCGAGCAGCGACTTCAGTAGGGCTATCCTGTCCTGAGCCTGACGGGGATGAGTATGGTTGAAATCGAATAGGATCTCTTTGGCGCGCCGCCGCAGCCGGAGCAATTTCTCGTCATAATTTGCATCGTAAAGCAGGCCGGCTGCGGCCCTTCGCATTTCATTCATCGTTATCTCGACAACCTCTTTCCTTAGGTCGAGTGGCAGCTGCCAAGCACACAGGACCAGCACCGCGTGACGCGAAAATGGGCAACTCGGCCATGATAACCTTCATCCAGCTTCAAGCTGCGTATTCAGCCGCGGCGTTTGTGAGTTCTTCCTTCAGTTGCGGAAGGATCTGGAACAGGTCTCCGACGAGGCCGTAATCGGCCACCTGGAAGATCGGCGCCTCCTCGTCCTTGTTGATCGCAACGATCACCTTGGAGTCCTTCATGCCCGCCAGGTGCTGAATGGCCCCTGAAATCCCCACCGCAATGTAGAGATCCGGCGCCACCACCTTGCCGGTCTGGCCCACCTGCCAGTCGTTCGGCGCATAGCCTGCATCCACCGCTGCGCGCGAGGCGCCCATGGCCGCCCCGAGCTGATCGGCGATCGGCTCGATGTACTTGGTGAAGTTCTCCGAGGAGCCGAGCGAGCGACCGCCCGAGATGATGATCCGGGCCGAGGTCAGCTCAGGCCGGTCGTTCTGGGCGATCTCCTCGCCCTTGAAGCTCGACGTGCCCGGATCGTCGGCAGGGCCGACAGCCCCGATTGGGGCAGAGCCGCCCTCAGTGGCCGCCGGGAAGGCGGCGGTGCGCACGGTGATCACCTTCTTAGGATCGGTGGCCTGCACGGTCTGGATCGCATTGCCGGCATAGATCGGCCGCTCGAAGGTGTCGGGCGAGATCACCTTGATGATGTCGGAGACCTGCATCACGTCCAGCAGCGCCGCCACACGGGGCATGACGTTCTTGCCCTTGCTGGTGGCAGGCGCCACCAGGGCATCGTAGGAGCCCGCGAGCGAGACGATGAGCGCCGCGGTCGGCTCGGCGAGCTGGTGCTCGTAAGCGGGCGCATCGGCCAGCAGCACCTTCTCGACGCCCTCGAGCTTGGAAGCAGCCTCGGCAGCGGCGCGGGCGTTGGACCCGGCTACCAGCACGTGCACCGGGGCGCCGAGCGCCTTCGCGGCGGAGAGCGCCTTGTGGGTGGCGTCCTTGAGGTGAGCGTTGTCGTGCTCGGCAAACAGCAAGGTGGTCATTGTTCTAAAATCCTTCTCAGAGCACGCCGGCTTCGACTTTGAGCTTCGAGACCAGTTCGGCGACAGACCCGACCTTGACGCCGGCCTTGCGCCCGCCCGGCTCGGCGGTCTTGACCACCTTCAGGCGCGGAGCGACGTCGACGCCGAGCGTCTCAGGGCTCGTCTCGTCCAGCGGCTTCTTCTTGGCCTTCATGATGTTGGGCAGCGACGCATAGCGCGGCTCGTTGAGGCGCAGATCCGTGGTGACAATGGCCGGCAGCTTCAGGCCCACCGTCTGCAGGCCGCCATCGACCTCGCGGGTGACGTCGATGGAACCCTCACCCACGTTCACCTTGAAGGCGAAGGTGCCCTGCGGCCAGCCCAGCAGGGCTGCCAGCATCTGGCCGGTCTGGTTGGAATCGTCGTCGATCGCCTGCTTGCCCATGATGATGAGATCAGGCTTTTCCTGCTCGACCACCTTGGCCAGGATCTTGGCAACCGCCAGCGGCTCGACGGTGGAGTCGGTCTTGACCAGGATGCCGCGGTCGGCCCCCATGGCAAGCGCGGTGCGGATGGTCTCGCCGGCTTGGCTCGGGCCGATGGAGACGGCGACGATCTCGGTGGCCTTGCCCTGCTCCTTCAGGCGCACCGCCTCCTCGACGGCGATCTCGTCGAAGGGGTTCATGGACATCTTGATGTTGGCAAGCTCCACGCCCGACCCGTCCGGCTTCACCCGGATCTTCACGTTGTAGTCCACAACCCGCTTCACACACACAAGAAGCTTCATAGTTAGATCCTTAATGCAGATGTGAATTCGGCAGCATAGCAACCTTGCTCGCATAGACTATAGGAAGTGTTCTCTCCTTCCCCGGCCAGGGCTTGCAGATCGACGCTAGCTGAAAGGCCGAGGTCCGTGCCGTCGGCGACCTTGAGGATGCTGGGAGAGGGACATTGGAGTGGATCGTGAGATTGCCGCATTCATTCAGGTTGGCGAGGTAGATAGGACGGCTCTCTTCCAGGAAACGGGAGGGGCCAAGCCTGAAAGCTTGCGCCCCTCCTTTATCAGCTCAGTTCGTCAGTTCATTTCCGGTGTAGTCGATCTTACCATTCGCATCCTTCTTCCAGACATACACAACATAGTCCGGGCGGGTGATATCGCCCTTCTTGTCGAAACTCTGATCGCCTAGAACTGTCTTGAAGGTCTTGCCGGAATGCATGACATTGGCGATCTTCTTGCCGTCTGAAGATTTCGCTTCGTCGGCTGCTTGCTTAAGCACCTGCACAGCCGCGTAGCTGTAGAGAGTATATGCCTCAGGTTCGATGCTTCTCGCGCGGAACTTGGCGACGGCATCCTTCGCATTCGGGTTCTTGCGCGGATCCGCGTTGAAGGTCATGAGCGTTCCTTCCGCTCCGGGACCGGCAATCGACGCGAACTCGGCCGACACAATGCCATCCGGTCCCATGAACTGCGCACTGAGGCCTTGATCTCGCATCTGGCGGATGATGAGGCCGGCTTCCGTATGCAGGCCGCCCCAGTATACCAAATCGATGCCGGATTGCTTCAATTTCGAGACCAGAGCCGAATAATCCTTCTCGCCAGGATTGATGCCCTCGTAGAGCGTTTCGTTCAATCCTTTGGCATTGATCACTTTCTTTGTCTCGTCGGCTAAGCCCTTGCCGTAAGGGGTCTTGTCGTGAAGGATTGCGACCTTCTTGCCCTTAAACTTGTCGAGGAGAAAGGCTCCTGCAATAACGGCCTGCTGGTCGTCGCGGCCACATATACGAAACGTGTTCCACAGGCCGCGCTCGGTGTAGGTCGGATTGGTCGAGGTCGGTGAAATCTGGAGGATTCCGGCTTCCTCGTAAATCTCCGAGGCCGGAATTGAGACGCCGGAGTTGAAGTGACCGACGACAAACTTTACGCCCTCTGCCGCGAACTTGTTGGCCACAGACACGCCTTGCTTGGGGTCGGACACATCGTCGCCAATGACGATCTCAAGCTTTTGGCCATTGACACCACCCGCCGCATTGATCTCCTCGACAGCCATCTCAACGCCGTTCTTGAATTGGGCGCCGTAAGTGGCATTCGGTCCGGTAATCGGGGCACCGATGCCGATCTTGATCTGTGCATTAGCAGTTCCCACTGACGCCAACACGAAACTGAGTGCAACGCTCGTCAACAACAATTTCTTCGACATTTTGAAATCCTCTGGATTGGGGTTCATTGCAGAGCAGCTTCGTGAGCGATGGCCCTTTCCTAATGAGGCTGAATGCTCGCGAGGCCGATTACGCCGAGCTTCTTTGTCTCGTTCGCAAACTTTCCTAGGCGTAGATGTACCCGCCCGAGACGATGATGTTTTCTCCAGTCATGTACGTGTTCCTCGGGCCACCTGCCATGAGGACCCACTGGGCCATCTCCTCGGGCTCGCCGCCGCGCCCGAGTGGGCTCGCCTTGGCGAGTTCCGCAAGAAAACCGAGCTGACGGGCGCGCTCGGTGGCCATGCCAGCCGGAGCGACCGAGTTGACCAGAATGGCGTCCGGCGCCACCTCCTGGGCGAAACTACGGGTCAGGCTGACGACGGCTGCCTTTGTTGCGGCATAATGTGCGTTCTGGGGATGAGCCTTGAAAGCGTCGACCGATGTGATGTTCACGATACGCCCACGCACGCGATCCCTCGGCTCCTGGCTTCGCATGTGGCGCACGGCCGCGACCATCATGTGGTAGGTGCCCTTCACGTTGATCGCATTCGAGGCGTCCCAATCCGCATCCGTGATCTCAAGCAGCGGCTTCCTGGGATAGATCGCGGCCGAGTTCACAAGCGTGTCGACACGTCCCAGACGTGAGGCAACGGCATCGAACGCCGCGTGAGCGGCATCCGCGGTACGGATGTCGCAGGAAGCGAAAGCCACGGGAAGCCCCGCCTCACGAGCCGGGGCGAGCGCGGCCTCGGCGGCTTCGGCGTTGATGTCGATGATACCGATGGCGGAAGCGCCATCGTCCACTGCCATGCGCGCGATCAGAGCTCCAAGACCTGCTCCACCGCCAACGATCAGTACCGAAAGGTTCTTCATGTCACTTGTCCGTTGTCCGGGCGCCCGTCGTCGTCGCCTGATGGGTAGGAAGGATGTCGAAGCGGGAAACGTCGACGGAGGCAGGAAGAGCCAGCACCGCTGTCACCATGGCGGCCACGTCCTCCGGCTGGACCGCCGAATTGCCGGCGTACATGGCCTCGCGCGCCTCCGGCGTCATCAGGTTTTTATACAGTCCGGTCTCCACGCGTCCGGCCACGATCTCCGTCACCCGAACCCCATAGGCGGCCATCTCAAGTCGCAGCGCCTGTCCGAAGGCGCCCACCGCCGCCTTAGTCGCGCAGTAGACAGCGAGGTTGGGGAAGGGCGCATGCCCGGCGGTCGACCCGGTGAAGAAGATATGTCCCCCTCTGCGCGCCCGCATGCCCGGCGCAATCAGGCGCGTCACGGCGAGCACCGACGTCAGGTTCACGGCAACCGCACGATCAATGTCGTCCGGATCGGTGTCGCAGAAGGGCACGAGAGGCGGCATCAGGCCGGCATTGTTGACGAGAACGTCGGGCTCAAGACCGGCGAGCGCCGCAGCGGTCGCCGTGCGATCCGCCAGATCCACCTTGATGCCGTGAATGTTGAAGTCCCTCGAGAGTTCATCCAGAGCGAGCTGGTTCCGGCCGACAGCGAAGACATCGTAGCCTGCCGCCTGCAAGGCTGTTGCGATCGCCCGTCCGATGCCGCTCGTCGCTCCGGTTACCAAAGCCTGGGCCATGGCAGCTCCCTTCTTCTCCATCGAAGGCTGACGCACAGAGGAACGGAAACAAATCAAGAAAAGCATCCGAAAGACAAATTTTTCTTGCTGATCGATGCTCCCTCGCGGGCACGCTCAATGCTCAGCGGGGTCACTGACAAGCCAATTTTCCTTTTCGACCCATGAGCAGAACGCCGCAATCGGCTTCATGCGGCGGTGTGCCTTCGGCAGCACGAGGTAAAAGCCCGGGATTTCCTGCTCCGCCATGGAGTGCATCACGTCCATACCGAAAGGAGCGACGAGCTTGCCGGATTTGAGGTCTTCCTCGGCGTCAATTTCCGACAGCAACCCAACGCCAAGTCCGGCGAGGGTCGCACGGCGCATGGTCGCCGCGTCCTGGATGCGGATGTCGCTGTGAGAGAGGCGCGGTTCTACTCCAAGATGCCGGAGCACGTTCGGCCATAGCTCCTCTGAGAGGACGGGTTGAAGGAGCGTCTCTCCCACGAGATCACCAGGTTCTTTCAGCCGCGCCCCAAGTTCGGGCGTGCAGCAGATGATCTTCAGGTCGCGCACCAGCAGGACCTGATCGTACCGGGACCAGGTGCCGAATCCCCACTGGATTGCGACGTCAACGTCTGCTGCGGCGAAATCGGGCAATTCGACCATAGTGGTCAGGCGCAGGTCGACGTCCGGCATCGTCTCGCGGAAACGGGCGATCCGATCGAGCAGATAGCGGGTCGCGAAGTAGGGACTGACGTTGACGTTAATCCGGTTGCGGGCGCCGACCTTACTGACCCTTCGCACGCCCTCTTCAAACTCATCGAAGCCGGCTTGGATGTAGTGGGCGAGCAGGATGGCCTGCTCGGTTGGCTCGACCACCCGCCCCTTGCGCTCGAAGAGGGTGATCCCGAGCGTATCTTCCAAAAGCTTGATCTGGTGGCTGACGGCCTGAGGTGAGACCAGCAGTTCGTCGGCCGCTGCCCGGAAACTCTTGCGTCGAACAACGGCGTGGAACACACGGAGCGCATTGAGCGGCGGTAGGCGGAAAGAGCGGTGGCTCATGGCTGTCGGGTACCTTGCGGGGGCCACGGGGGCCCGTCCGAGCTAAGGAAGTTATTCCACCTCCTTCGGCCGTCCCGTGCAAGCCTCCTTCGGTCAAATCACCGCTTTCTCCAGGAACGGCCGGTTCTCGACAATTCGCTCGTAGCCGACCGCGGTCAGGTCGAGCGTTCTGAAGCCGCCATAGACAATAAGCTCGGACACGCCACGACCGGCGGCCGGTCCCTGTTGGAGTCCATGTCCCGAAAAGCCGTTCGCGAACACGAAATTCCGCACCTCCGGATGGCGTCCGACGATCAGGTTATGGTCGAGCGTGTTGAAATCGTAGTGGCCGGCCCACTGGTTGACAATCTTGATCGCCTCGAAGGCGGGGGAGCGTTCGGCGAGCGCAGGCCAGATGATCTCCTCGAACTCGGGATAGCGCGGGTCAAAGTCGTCGAAGTCCACCGCCGGATCCTCCACCGGTGAGCAGCCCGACAGAAAGAAGCGGCCCTCGGGTCGGCAGAAGACGCCCGAAGGATCGATCATCAGCGGGAGGCGGCCGCCATTGACGGCCGCCGTGCCTTCCGGAGTCGTGGCGCAATCGAAGACGAAGAGCGTCCGCTTTCTCGGCTCGACCGGCACGTCGAGCCCCGCCATCCTGGCTGTCAGGCTGGCCCGCGGCCCTGACGCATTGACGATGGTGCCGGCCGGTACCTCCCTGCCGGACTCAAGGCGGACCGAAGTTACCCGGTTGCCCTCGCGCCCAATGCCGACTACCTCGTCCGTGAGGTATTCGGCGCCCGCAGCCCGGGCCTTATTCCGGAAGCCGTACATGAGGCCCGTATTGTCGAACCAGCCCTCGCCGGAGCGGCCGTAGGACGCGAGACGGATATCCTCCACCCTGAGATGCGGGAAAGCCCGCGCCAGTTCCTCGGGGTCCCAAAGCACGACGTCGGCGCCGCAGGCGCGCTGGACCTCATGGTTTTCGAGCAGGGTTCGCTCCTGCTCCTCCGTGTTCGCCAGGAAGAGATAGCCGCCAGGATGAAAATTCAGGTCAGGGCGTACGTCCCCCACCTGCATGATCTCGGGGAAGTTGCGGATGAACTCGCTGCCGAACTGGCTAATCCGCACGTTGATCGGATTGGAAAACTGGGTGCGAATCGACGAGGAGGACAGCGATGTGGCCGCCCGGTGGTAAGTTGGGTCGCGCTCGACCACCAGCACTGAGCCGCCGAAGTCCGGATTGGCCGTAAGGAAATAGGCGACGGCGGAGCCGATGACGGCTCCACCCACGATCACGACGTCATAGCCTTCCGTCATGACTTCACCTCGTCGTCTGGATGTCCGAGGTCGACGAACCAGCCGCCGAGATAGCGGACGGCGGGTGCATCGGGGTCCGGAACCGGTGTGCGCGCTTCGATGGCAGCACGGTATGGCTCCATGGAGTCCCTTGGATGCCAGCCGAGGTGATCGGCCATGCGGTTGTCGTACGGTTTCAAGGTGTTGTCGGAGGTGCCGAAGGCTATAGTGAAGCCCACCTGAGCGGCAGTCAGGCTTGAGACGACAAGCCTGACGCAATCATCGAAAGTGAGCATCGACCAAAGCATTCGCCTGTCAGTCGGCTCCGGAAAGGAAGAGAAGATGCGAAGGGCGACGGTCTCGATGCCAAACTTGTCAAAGTAGAGGCGGCCGAGATCCTCGACGAAGCACTTCGAGAGGCCATAGAGTCCGTCCGGTCGGTGCGGCGCGTTGGCATCAATGCGGTCCTCGAGGCGGTGGTAGCCGACGGCATGGACCGACGAAGCATAGACAACGCGTTTCACGCCGTGCTTCCGCGCGCCCTCATAGACGTGGTAGCTTCCGCGGATGTTGCCGTCGAGGATCGATGCCCAACTCCGCTCGAGCGGGACACCGCCAAAGTGAACGATAGCGTCAACGCCCTTGATAGCCTCGTGAACTCCGGTCTCGTCAGCCAGGTCACAGATCACAGCTTCCTCGTTTGGGGCGAGGTCAACGATCTCGGCCTTGTCCAACAGCCGCAATCGACGCGCCAACGGCGCGAGACCACGCCGGAGGTGGGTGCCGAGGCGCCCAGCGGCTCCAGTGATCAAAAGGGTGTCGAAGAGTGGTTCGGTCATTCGGTCTCCGATCGATTTTGGAGCTGCTCGACGGCGTCGGCAATGCGGCTGATGGCTTCGGTCAGGATCGAGTCAGATGTGGCTGTCGAAATGCGGAAAAAAGGTGAGAGCCCATAGGCGGTGCCCGGAACGGCTGCGACACGTCCTTCGTCGAGCAAGTACCGGGTCACGGCTGCATCATCGGCCAGGACCGCGCCCAGTGGCGTCACGCTGCCGATCAATCCGCTGCAACCAATGAAGGCGTAAAATGCCCCTTCCGGAGGCGACAGACTGAGCCCTTCAATCCGTTGAATGCCCTCGACCACGAGATTGCGGCGACGTTCGAAGGCTTCCCGGAATTCCACCACGCAATCCTGCGGGCCGGTGAGAGCCGAGAGTGCGGCCGCCTGTGCCGGCGAACAGACCGAGGTGCAGGACTGGCTCTGGACCGTGGTCATGGCCTTGATCAGCGGAGCGGGGCCGGCGGCGTAGCCCACCCGCCAGCCCGTCATCGCGTAGGCCTTCGAGACGCCGTTGACAATTAGGCTGCGCTCCTTCAACTCCGGGCAGGCCGCTCCGAAGGAGACGAACCTGCGTCCGTCGAACAGGATATGCTCGTAGATCTCGTCGGATAGGACGAGAACCTGCGGATGCCGTGCAAGCACGGCCCCGAGGCTCTTCAACTCCGCCTCGGAATAGACCGCGCCGGACGGGTTCCCGGGCATGTTGAGGAACAGCCACTTCGTCCGCTCGGTGATCGCGCCTTCGAGCGCCTCCGGCGTCAGGCGGAAGCCAGTCTCGGACGGGCAGGGAACTGTGATCGGCATGCCACCGAAGAGCTTCACCATCTCCGGATAGGACACGAAATAGGGCGCGGGCAGGATCACCTCGTCGCCAGGCTCCAGCGTTGCCAGCAGGGCGTTGAAGATGATCTGCTTGGCGCCGTTGGCAACGACGATACCGTCGGCTGAATAGGTGAGACCGTTCTCGTGGGCGAACTTGTCGGCAATCGCCCGCCGGAGGGCCGGGGTGCCGGCTGCGGCGGTATAGAGCGTCTCGCCCGCGAGTGCCGCTGCCTCGGCGGCTTCGATCACGTGGCGCGGCGTTGGGAAGTCGGGCTCTCCCAAGCCAAGGTCGATGACGTCGACGCCCTTGGCGGCGAGCGCCTTGGCGGCCTGGGAAACGGCCATGGAGGCCGAGGGACGGACTGCCGACAGACGGCTGGCCACATAGCTCATGTCGGTGTCCCCGTGACGTAGCCCTTGACGGTGTCGTCGCGGCGGGCGTCGGCTTTGCGCCGGGCCGGATCACCGTAGCCGCCGCCACCGGGCATCTTGAGGACGAGGCGGCGTCCCGCGGGCACGTGCTGCCAGCCCTTCGGCTTGAGCTTCGTCCCGTCGTCCAGCGCCACGACGCCGGCAGCGCCCTCGCCGCCGCCCTCGCGCCCTCTGGCCGGATGGTTGATCCGATCGAACATCGCGGAGAAGTCGAACTCGTGGCCCGGCAACGCCTCAATCTCAAGGATCTGTCCGAGGCCGCCGCGGAACTCGCCGTCGCCGCCGGAGTCCGGCCGGAGCTCCTTGCGCCAGACCACGATCGGTCCGGTGTGCTCGGTGGCTTCGACGGGCATCGTCATGACGCCTGACGGGAACGCAGTGGCCGACAGACCGTCGAGAGTCGGCCGGGCGCCCATGCCGCCCGAGTTGAACATCAGGATCTCGGCACGACGTCCATCTCCATCTGCGACCGGCCGCGCGGAGATGTGGATGTTCCAGAGCGCCGCCGCTCCTTCCGCCAGGATCCTGCCGGGGAGTGCCTTGGCGAGCGCGCCAAGCACCAGGTCAGGAACCATATGGCCGATGACGTGGCGCAGGCTCACCGGTGCCGGCCGTTCCGCGTTCAGGATGTTGACCGGCGAGGAAGCGGTGAAGAAGCTGAGCGAGGCCCAGTTGTTCGGAATGTCGGGGGCGACGACGCACTTCAGCGCGTAGCAGGCATACGCCTTGGTGTAGATCAACGGCACGTTGATGCCCCACCGGCTGACGCCGTCCGTGCCCGTGAAGTCGACGTTGACCCGGTCGTCGTCGACCGTGATCGTAGCCGCGAGCTTGACCGGCGTATCATATCCGTCGGTCAGGAGTTCGTTGGACCAGCGGCCCTCCGGCAGGGCCTGGATGCGGGCCAGCGTCGCGGCCTGGGTGCGGGAGAAGATGAACTCGCCGAGCGACGCCAAGGTGCTCAGTCCGATTTCGCGCATCATGTCGACGAGGCGACGGTGGCCGACGTCGTTGCAGGCAGCGAGCGAATAGAAATCGCCGACGACCTGATTGGGCTCGCGCACATTGGCGCGCAGGAGCCTGACGAGGTCCCGGTTCACGACGCCGCGCTCGGCGAACTTCATGATCGGGATCTGGATTCCTTCCTCGTAGACCGACTTGCCGTCTGCCCCGAAGCCGCGGCCGCCGACATCCACCACGTGTGCCGTGCAGGCGAAGAAGCCGACCAGCTCGCCGTCGAGGAAGGACGGCGAGACCATGGTGATGTCATGAAGATGGCCAGTGCCTTTCCAGGGGTCGTTGGTGACATAGGTGTCACCCGGGAACATCACCTCGCGGGGGATCTCTGCCATGAAGTGCAGGACGGCCTCAGCCATGGTGTTGACGTGGCCGGGGGTGCCGGTGACGGCTTGGGCGAGCATCCGCCCCTGCGGGTCGAACACGCCGGCGGAAAGATCGCCGGCCTCGCGTACGGAGGTCGAGAAAGCCGTCCGAAGCAGTGTCATCGCCTGCTCCTCGACGACCGAGATCAGGCGGTTCCACATGACCTGCATGCGGATCTCGTTGATGGTGTCGCTCACGCTGCAACTCCTTTGCGCAAGAGGAGGAGAGAGCCGTCGGACTGCATCACCGCGTCGAACGGAGATGTCACGACGGTGGAGGTCTCCCGTTCCACGATGACGGCAGGGCCGACCACCCGATCGCCCGACGATAGGGTGGTGCGTTCGAGGATCGCGGAGCTGAGGAGCGTGCCGCTTGCGGCGTCGAAGACCTCACGGAAGGCCTTCGGCGAGACTGTGCCCGCTCCGAGCGTCACCTCATGGCGGGCACCCTCCGGCCGCTCGTCCTCCGCTTTCACCGACCAGGTGACGACCTCGATCTCAAGATCGGCGAGACCGTCGATGGCGCGGCCGAAGAAGCGAGCGTAGCCCTTGCGGAAGCTGTCGCGGAAGAGGCCCGCGTCCTCGTCCGTGAAATCGCGATCTGGCAGCGCGACCGGGATCTCCCAGCCCTGGCCGACATAGCGCATGAAGGCCGTGACGTCCCGCACGATCATGCCGTCCGTGCCGGCCCGGACGAAGCCCTCGGCGGATGCCTTGAGGTCCCTGAGCAACTCGTTAACCGTCGCGGAATCGAAGGTGGACAGGCGGATCACCCGTGAGGCCAGCGCTTCATAGCCGAAGGGCGCCTTGAGGAACCCGATCGCCGACCCGACGCCGGCCCCAGGGGGGACGAGGCAGTGGTCGATGCCGAGCTTCTCGCAGAGTCGGGCCGCGTGCAGCGGCGCGGCCCCGCCAAAGGCGATCATCAAGTTGTCCGAGATGTTTTTGCCGTTCTCAACGGCATGAACGCGGGCGGCGTTGGCCATGTTCTCGTCCACCACCTCGCAAATGCCGAAGGCGGCGGGCAGCGGCGAAAGGCCGAGCTGCCCGCCGACATCCCGGGTGATGGCGGACGCGGCCCGCTCCACCGAGAGCCTGATCGCACCACCGGCGAAGTTGTCGGGATCAAGCTTGCCGAGAACCAGGTCTGCATCGGTGATTGCCGGGCGCTCGCCGCCGCGTTGGTAGCAAGCCGGCCCGGGCTCCGATGCTGCGGATTCCGGCCCGGTCTGGATACGGCCCATGGCGTCCACCCAGGCAATCGAGCCGCCGCCAGCACCGATCTCGATCATCTCGATCACCGGGATCGAGATCGGCATCCCCGAGCCCTTGGAGAAGCGGTAGGTCCGGGCAACCTCGAAGGTGCGCGCCGCCTTCGGCGCGAAGTCCTCGATCAGGCAGATCTTGGCCGTGGTCCCACCCATGTCATAGCTGACGACCTTGTCGAGACCAAAGCGGCGGGCGATGTCGGCTGCGAAGATCGCTCCTCCGGCGGGCCCTGATTCCACGAGGCGAACCGGGAACTCCGCCGCCGTCTCGACCGAGATCAGGCCGCCTCCCGAATGGATCATGAAGACGGGGCAGCGCGCGCCCATCTCGGCGAGCCGAACCTGGAAACGGGCGAGATAGTCGGCCATCTGCGGCCGGACGTAGGCGTTGGCGCAGACCGTGTTGAAGCGCTCGAACTCGCGCATCTGCGGCGAGACTTCCGAGGAGATCGAGATCGGCGCGTCGATCTTGCGGGCGAGGATTTCCCTTGCTCGGCGCTCATGCTCAGAATTGAGGTAGGAGTGCAGGAACCCGATCGCGACGGCACCGTACCCGCCGGCGGCGATGCGGTCCCCGAGCGCTTCCAGCGCCGTCTCGTCGAGCGATAGGAGCTCTTCGCCGCTGGCTCCGATGCGACCGCGGACGGTGAAGCGATCCTCGCGCGGGACGAGAGGGGTCGGGAGACGCAGGTCAAGGTCATACTGCTCGAAGCGGCTCTCGGTTCGCATCTCGATCACGTCGCGGAATCCCTCGGTCGTGACGAAGGCGGTGCGCGCTCCGCGCCGCTCAATCAGGGCATTGGTCGCCAGCGTGGTGCCGTGGATGACGATGTCGAGGTCCCCGGCCGAGATGCCCGCCTCGTGCGTGACGATGGCGATGCCGTCGAGGATCGCCTGCTCGGGCGCGGCGTAGTTCGTCAGTACTTTCGTGGAGAACAGCCTGCCACGGCACTCGAGCGCCACGTCGGTGAAGGTGCCGCCGATGTCAGCCCCGAGGCGGAT
The DNA here is from genome assembly GCF_016892765.1 of Microvirga arvi. GTDB lineage: Bacteria > Pseudomonadota > Alphaproteobacteria > Rhizobiales > Beijerinckiaceae > Microvirga > Microvirga arvi. The sequence goes on along the minus strand of NZ_JAFEMD010000049.1, from coordinate 20,297 downwards.
GGATTCTTCGGGTTTCATGCCTTGTCCCTCACGGCGAGCGCGGCGGCGCGCATCTGGCTGAGCGTCTGTCGCGGAGTGAGCGCTTCCGGCGAAACGTTGAGATCGAGGACCGCGCCCGTGCGCGAGGCGCGGGCGCGGTCGAAGGCGGCGGGGAAGTCCTCCGTTCGCTCGACGCGCTCCGCGTGGAAGCCATAAGCGCGACCGAGCGCTACGAAGTCGGGGTTCTCCATGGTCGTGCCGAAGACGCGGCCCGGGTAGTTGCGCTCCTGGTGAGCGCGGATCGTCCCGTAGATGCCATTGTTGACGATCAGCACGATCGGCTGGGCGCCGGCCTGCATCGCTGTCGCGAGTTCCTGACAGTTCATCTGGAAATCGCCATCACCGCAGAAGCATACCACCAAGCGCTCCGGACAAGCGATCTTGGCGGCGATGGCTGCCGGGAGGCCGTAGCCCATGGCGCCGGACTGCGGCGCGAGCAGCCGCGCCTTCGGACCATAATGGAGGAACTTGTTCGGCCAGACCGTGAAGTTGCCGGCGCCGTTGGTCACGATCACGTCGTCCGGCAGGTTGTCATTCAGCCAGGACGTGACAACGCCCATGTCGACCGGAGAAGGCTGTGGCGGCAAGGCGAAGCTCGCCTCATAGGCGTCGCGTGCCCGTCGGCGCCATTCGCCCCAGTGACCTTTGATGGGAGTGAGCGCGACCGCGAAGGCATTAGGTCCCGAGTGGATGCCAAGCGTCGGAACGTAGATCTTGCCGATCTCCCGATCCGAACCGTGGATGTGTATCAGCCGCTGCGCGGGCAATGGAACCGAGAGCAGGGTGTACCCATCCGTCGTCATCTCACCGAAGCGCACATTGATAGCAAGGATCGTGTCGGCGTCGCGAACGAGAGCCCTGACATGGGCCGGCATTCCGACTCCAGCCTCTCCGGCGTAAACCGGCGAGTAATTGTCAAACTGGTCTTGGTAGCGGAAAGCGGCCACCACGGGGATGTCCGACGCTTCGGCAAAGGCTTGGAGACCGCTTCTTCCGGCATCGGTCCAATTGATGCCGCCGACGAGGGCGAGCGGCCGCTCGGCGCCGGCAAGCAAGGCAAGCGCATCGGCCATCGTTTCGGCGGATGGTGCGGCCTCCGCGATCCGCGCGGGTCGGGCGAGCGGCGCGGCGTCGGTCTCAGCCGTCAGGACATCCTCCGGAAGGGCAACAACAACTGGGCCGGGGCGCCCGGTGATGGCTGTGGTCCATGCGCGGGCAACGATCTCCGGGATGCGCTCCACGCGGTCAATCTCTACCGCCCACTTTGCCATTGTGCCGAACACTGCGCTGTAGTCGACCTCCTGGAAGGCCTCACGCCCTTTCATGTCCGTGCCGACCTGGCCAACGAAGAGGATCATCGGCACACTATCCTGCATGGCCGTGTGCACGCCGATCGATGCGTTGGTGACGCCTGGGCCGCGCGTCACGAAGCAGAGGCCCGGTTGACCTGACAGCTTGCCGAACGCGGCGGCCATGAACGCGGCTCCGCCCTCGTTCCGGCACAGCACAAAGTCGAGCTGCCCTGATACATCATGCAGCGCATCGAGAACCGCGAGGTAGCTCTCTCCAGGAATGCCGAAGCCCTTGGTCGCACCCAAGGTCACGAGACTTTTGACCAGTAGCTGCCCGCCGCTGTGCATCTTCGGCCCTCTCCGTACGAAGGTTTGGCCGCCATGGGCGTCCTTGGGGGATGCTGCCCGCAATAGGGCTTCTGCAAAAGCAATTAATACGGCTGATTGACAAGCCCTACTTGTCGATCGGCGCTCTGATGACGACGCCGGGGTTGAGCTGGAAGTCGGGATCGAAAGCTTGCTTGACGCGTGCCATCAAGCGCCGCTCAACGGAGGAACGGACCGCGTCGGCGAGCGCAACCTTCGATCGGCCGAGCCCATGCTCGGCCGCAAAGCTGCCGCCGAGTCGGTCGGCCAGTCCCGCCAGTGCCAGCCCGATCTCGGCCTCCCTGCCGGCGAAATCCGGGGTATTAGGGGGCGGCGAGAGGTTGCAGTGTATGTTGCCGTCGGCCAGATGGCCGAATGGGTTCACCCGCACGCCAGGCAGAATCGCCCCGGTCATGGCGCGCGCCTCGGAAACGAAGTCCGCGATCCGACCCGGCGGCACCGCGATGTCGTGCTTGAGTTGCGCGCCTTCGAGCCTTTGGCCCTCGGGCTGTTCCTCGCGCAGTCGCCAGAACGCCGCGCGCTGGCTTTCAGAGCTCGCGAGGGCACCATCGAGCACCAGCCCTTCCTCAATGCCCGTCTGAAATATCGACATCAGCACATCTTCGAGCGCCACGTGCGGCGAGCCGGTGGAGACCTCGACGAGGAGATAGGTGCCCCCGCGCGCTCCGAGTGGGAAGGCGAGCCCTGCGATGTGCTTCAGCGCGAAAGATAAGCCAAGATCTGAGAAGAACTCCAGCCCAGTCAGGAACTCGCCCGCCTCGACGCGGGCCCGTGCACCGAATGCAACGGCATCGTCCTCGCCTGAAAACGCCAGGAGGGCCGTGGCGCGCGTGCTCGGCGCAGAGTAGAGCTTCAGGACCGCCTGCGTGACGATGCCAAGGGTTCCCTCTGAGCCGCAGACCAGGCGCCGCAATTGATAGCCTGCGTTATCCTTTTGGACTGCCCGAAGGCCGTTCCAGACGGAGCCGTCAGGCAGGACTACCTCAAGGCCGAGAACCAGATCCTGCATGGTCCCGAACCGAAAGGCGTGGCTACCTCCGGCATTGGTGGCGACCAAGCCGCCGATTTGGGCGCTGCCTTCCGCGCCGAGGTGCATCGGGAACATCAACCCACTTCCCTCAAGCGCCTTGTGCAGTTGCGCCAGCACCACGCCGGCCTCCGCCAACACCGAGCCTCCTGCCGGGTCTGGCATTGACATGTGGTTCATGCGAGCAAGCGAGACGATCACGCCACCCGGGGCGCCAAGCACGGCCCCGCCACATAGCCCGGTGTTGCCGCCCTGTGGGACTAATGGCACGCCGGCCACGCGGCACGCATTGACGACTGCTGCTACTTCCTCGGTCGAGGCCGGCCGAGCGACACCGAGCGGCGGTTCGCCGTAGCGGTTCAGCCAGTCGCGGCGCCAAGGCCCGGTATCCTCGCCGACAATCCAGCCCTTCGGGCCGAGGATCGCTGCGAGCTGTTCGGCAACGAGTTGCATGTTCGATCTCGCAAAATTGGCTAACAAGCCTTCGAGCCGACGATCTATACCGCCAAGGAGCAAACCCCTTCGGCAAGAAGATCGGACAAATGGCAAGATCTATTTGCCAAGCAGGAGTACCACAGACAGATCCTCGGCGTACGGGGAGTATCAATCGGGTTGCTTGGATTGTCGGTGTTCAGCTCTGCGCGATCTAACCATGGCGTAGTGCCTTGCCTCCTCCTGAGGCGCGCTGCTGGCACTTTCCGGACCCGAGGCCTTGGTCAGATGAGGGGCTCAAAGCGGAAGTTCGGGAGAGGGCAGGGGCCCTCCCTTGCCCTCTCCCGCATCAAGATCCTGCAATGTCGTCGATCCACCCGCCGAACAGGTCAGCAACTTCCAGGCTGCTGGCAAGATTGTAATTCTCGTCGACGAGCTTCTTGTCCCGGTGCTGCAACAAGCCGCTCGCCAAGTACGGCTCGGATCCTGCCCGATACCGCGCGGTGAAGGCCCCGCACCGCCGGAAGTCATGTGGGCTGAGAGCCCGTCCGATGACGCACCGGGTGGCCTCCATAACCCTTCGTTCGACACTGCCATAGCTAAGGGCCTCGCCATACTGCCCAACCCATAGTGGGCCAGTAAGCAGTCTGTTTTGCTCCTCTCCGATCATGAACTCGTCGGTGTGCCGCATCAGCCATGGTCTCGCCCAAGTAAGATAAAGGCCGATTGCAGGATTGAGACGGGCTCGGATAAGCCGGAGATCAGCCCGTCCGTTCTTGACCTCTGCACCAAGCATTGTGATCGCCCAACGATCCCGCTCGCGCACGAAGCTGTGGCCGAGTTCGAGCGCCGAGAAGTTCTTCAACCGAATGGGGCAGTAAGCGAGCATGGCGATCATGAGGCCATCACGGATCTGACCTGCCCGCCAGATCGGCCGGCGCCTGCGAGCCACCTGGGCTTCCCTGACCAGCGTGAGGCCTGCCCGGATCAGAACCTCGGAGAGGACGACGCGGTCGAACCGCTCCAGCGGGTAGGCAACAAGGTTCAGGTCTTTGGCAATTTCAGTCAGCCAGTCGAGATCTGCGGCCGGTGCCAGGATCCCTGCCATGCGCCGCAGCTTGTACACCGAGCGGGCGAGGGTCACAGATGTCCAGCCGGAGCGGACGCGCTCAATATAGCAGTCAACGTTTTCTGGCGTGACCAGCCCGCCAGCCCCGGCTTGAGGATCGAGAGCGCCGCGCTCCAGGAGCGACTCCAGGAAGTAGCCGTAACGGCGCTCAAGATCCTCGCGGGTTACCGGCTTCCACCGGGACGCCGCGCCGCCGCGCCTCCACCTCACACCAGGCTCGCACGCGCGAAGCCATGCGAGGCGGTCGGCGGCAGGCCATCCGTCAAGGGGCAAGGAGGTGATCATGCTCACGCCTCCTTGCCATCAAGATGAGAGTCGACGATCTCGCCAAAACGCTCGGTCGCGGTGAGGCTCTCAAGGCTGACGTAGAACTTCGTCGTGGTCTTCAGGCTCTTGTGCCCGAGGATCCGGCGCACGAACTCATAGTTGCCCGGCTCGCGCTTGAGGATCAGGGCCGCGGCGGCATGACGGAACTGGTGGGTCCGCACCCTCAGGCCTGTGGCCTTCTCGACGGCGCTGGTGATCTGCTCGCTGAACATGCTCGGCGTCTTGAACGACCCGCTCTCGCCTGGGAACAGCCACAACTCATTGTGGCCCCGCAGCAGCACCGGACGGTAATCGTGCAGGTACTCGTCGATGAGTGCCGTCAGCCGCTCCCTGAGCTTAAACTCGAGCTTCACGCGGTTCTTTACATCGTACTTTGGGAAGGTCAGCAGATAGCGGGTTCCGGGACCGCCTGGCCGGATCAGGTTCTTCTCCAGACGGATCCGCACAAGGTTGCCACAGCGTACGGGCGCTGCGGTGAGGAGTCCCACTGCAACCGCTAACTGGGCACGTAAGGCAGCCTTGACAGGAGCATGGTCGCGCAGGCTGCGAGCTTCCTCGATCAGGCGATAGGGCGTCCGGATGACCTCATCCCAAATCGGGCCGCTCAGGACCTTATGCACAAACGCGAGATTGAACTCGGTCATGTCCTCACTTCTCTCGGCATCGAGATTAAAGCGAATGTCATCAAGCCGCTCCAGGGCAAGGTCATCGAAGCCGCCCACTTGACGAGCGATCGACAGCACCTTCCAGGCCAGTTCAATCATGTAGGTGCTGGGAGCGCCTCCAGCCTCTTGTTCGTAATCATCGAGGATCCGCCCAACCACATCAGGATCGAGAAGGGCGCGCAGCGAGGTGAGATCTTCGAGCGGAAGACCCATGTGAACGGCGCGGCGGGCAAAGGCTTCGATCTCGCGCCGACGCGTTGAGATCGTGGAGGCTTTCGCGGGCCGGAGCTTCTTGCCCGAGGCCGTCCGGCGGGTGCCAGCCAGTCCTTCGAGATAGGCTTGAATATCGTCTCGGAGACCCTGCGAGAACTCGTCCCAGGTCGGACCGATCAGCCGTGAGGGAAGTGCCGGCATCGCAAGGCGAACCGCAGGCCAGCCCGGGAGCTGCTCCTGGCACTCATTCCACGACCGCGCAGTCGACCTATGGGCGGCAGGCCCTCCAAGGCGAGCCGTTGTCTCGGTTCGGTAGGTCAGATAAGTGACAAGGACATCGTCTGTTACCTGCTCCGGCGCAACGCCCTTGGCGGAGGCATAGCGCATCATGCCGTAGAGGCGCGCGCGCCGACCACGATCCGTGATCTTGTCCCGGAGCGTTGCCCACGCTGGGGTGAGGGGCGTACCCCGCACCGGCACATCGGCCTCTCCGCGTAAGTACCGTAAGGCAGCTTTCAGGTTCGCCTTGTGGTTCCGAAGCGTCTGCACCGACAGCCCAAGAGGAACATGGTGAAGTCGCTCGACGGGCAGGCGTAAAGCCGTCCAGCGTGCCGGGATCAGGGACAAGGGGCGGTCGAGCCAGCGTCCGATTTGCCGGAGCGAGCAAATCCATTGGGCACGGGTGACCGGAGACAAGGTCTCGGCCTTGCCGATGAGAGCAATGGCTTCTTCCAGGGACAATTCGAGCAGGGCAGGGGGCGTGATCTCGTTCATTGGGATGCGTTCCAAATGGATTGGAATGGACCGGAGTGGATCGAAGTAGATGGTAGCTCAGATCGGGATATGGTCAAGTATATATAGGCTACCTGTACTCAGACGTACGATACTAATCTATATATTACTTCATGTATCATGATGTATTGAGATGGATGCAGATAGATGATCGAGCAGGTCGGGCTCGTCTGATCGTGCGCACCTCTTCGGCCGACTTGGTTTAGCCTTCGCAGCCGGGAGCCGACTGGTGATCCTAGTGTATTGGGATGTTGACGTGCGGGTCTGGGCCGCCTTGTAGACTTCCAGGGCTGTCTGGGTGTAGCGCACCGCGCGGCCGCATCGGATAAAGGCTGGGCCCGTGCCGTTCATCCGCGCCTTGGCAAGGAAGCTGATGCTTACTTTGAGCTCTTTGGCAGCTTCTGCGGAGGTCAGGACCTGATCGGGAGTTTTGCTCATATTTGCCTCTGTGTTCTGACGATTGATCGCCGTTCCCACAGAGACTTGGCCAAACCTCAGCTACCGTCACGCGACGGAACTGGGCAATTTGTGCCTACTTCTGTTCCAATTTCCTCAACCGGCTGAGACTTCGATTGATCCTTTTTGCGCACGCTATAGCGGATGGCGATCGACCCGCTTCTGGCAGTAGTTTCTCAAACTCGAGCACAAATTCAGTGAATGCAGTTCCGCCTCCATCCTTTGATCCACTGTCTCGTGTTGAAGTCGACATCCCAAGGCGTGTGGCAGCTTCAAGCAACGCTCTAACAAAGTGGTCGTACCAGGCGATCCCTCGCTGCCCCTGTTTCGATGGGAGGTCCTCAAAGCCAGCCAAAATTCCGTCGGTATAAATCGAGATCTGCTGGAGTTGACCAATTACATTCTTAAGTTCGTTGTCGACCTTCCATGGAGATATGTCGGGGTCATAGGTCAATGCGACAGCGTCGATGAAGAAATGGGAGTAGGTGACTGGGTCATCAGCAAATGTCGTGCTCTTATCGTTCCAGACTGCCGAACCGCCGGTGAAAGGCTTGATTGCTTGGATCGTTGCTCGGGTGCTCTGTGAGAGCCGAGTTAGCTTCCTGAGTAGTGTCTTTCGGTCGATGCTTGCTGTCTCCTTTCGATAGTATCCCCCTATGCTTGGCATATAGTCACGCAGCACGTTGAAGGCGCTCTGCACATTATCAAACTTCAACCCGAAACGTTTGTGTAGTCGATGCAATACGCCGTTAAAGAACTCTGGCTCAACCTGAAGGTTGGCGGTTCCCGGCCCCATCAACGCCAACATATCTTGCAAAGTAGGTTGTTCATCCGAGAAGTCAGACATTTGCTCCAGACCGTTATATGAAAACTTGGGCTGCGGCAGCCTTGATCATCCCGAGTACGAGACGCGCATTCAGCATATGCCCACGGCTGGAGGACTTTGTGCCGCGCAGTAGCATGCCAGCCAAGCGCACTTTATAGGGTGGAATGAGCGAGTTGATGCTGAAGACCGGCGATCCACTTAGGCCATTGATGCTGTGACATTCACTGAGGTCGTTGAAGGCGATTTCAGTGCATCCGTTGATTATCGATGGGCCTACGATTGTAGCTCCAAAAGCCGTGCCCTCTCGAATGATTGTGTTCTTGTCGTAATCTATCTTATTCGTGCCATCCGGGAAGCCCCGGAGGACGAGGTGTGTACCCGGCTCCAGTGTCTGCTCAATTGTATCAACGGTGAGGCTGAACGGGCCTTCGCCAGATAGATCAGTCTCATCAAAGTTCTGTGCAATTGGCAAAACGGCAATGTCGAACTTATCAACCTCCTCTGGATCACTGCTGACTGGAGTGCAGACGCACGTGTATGGGAGGAATTCTCTGCTTTCATAATGAAACGGAATGCAAATCGCTTCCGGATCAAAGCCATCAAGGACGTGCTTGGCTGTAACGATGAACTGATTGCTCTCGAATTCGCAGAGGAAGCTCGTTCCCGTCAGGGAGTACTCGTATCCCTCAAAGTAGTTCTGGAATAAGACCGGGCGCGAGGCCCGGATCACGTCGAAAAGCCGCTTTTGGGATTGAGGTGGGGTACTCATTCTATGGTCCATGTCCGCAATCGTTGATTGGTGTGGTCGAGAGGCCAGGCTGGGTCGCCCAACATCACGCTGCCATTCGTCCTGACGCAAGACCGCGGATGTGCCGCCCCCAGAGTTCGAGCGCATCCTTGCGCTCGCTTAGGAACTCGTGCCGTTGGTACACGGCCGCTATGCCCGAGATTGTTCCAGTCTGGTGGTTGAGGATCTTGTCTGCAATGTGTGGCGCCACCCCAAGGCGAGCCATGCCGGATACGACAGTCCTCCTCAGATCGTGCAAGGTCCAACCGGTTACCCCCGAGAGTTGATCAAGGCGCCTCTTAGCTTTCGAGTGCCCTTGGAAAAGCGTTCTGCCATCACCCGAGAACACCAACTCTCCTGTACGGGGTACCGCCGTTAATAACGAGAGGGCTGGTGCGCTCAAATGTACGATGTGTGGCTTGCCGTTTTTGGAATGCTCCTCTGGAACAATCCAAACTTGGCGATCCAAGTCGAGATCCGCCCAAGCCATCCGTCCGACCTCATCCCGGCGCTGCCCTGTCACGACGAGGACTTCGACGATTGAGCCAAATGGAAACCCGATCTTCCGAGCAGTTTGCAGGATCTCGGCCAGTTCTTCATCCGTTAGCACGCGATGTCGCGCCTGCTCTCGGGCAGGCATGGCAACGCCGGAACAGGGCGAGATCTCAAGGATCCCTCGTCCTATGCACCAGTTGAAAAACTTGCGAACTGCGGCCAATACCCTGTTGGCCATGATAGGCGCTCCACGCTCTCGCACCCGATCGAGCAAGGCAATGACATCGCGCTTCCGCACCTCGTCAACCGTCCAGGAGCCCCAGTACGGCAGGACCTCTCGGTGTAGGATGCGGGCGGTCTCGGCGACCGTCCGGTTCTGTGACACGTGCCTGGCGATGAACTCCGCCGCAAGGTCCGACACCTGCTCAGAAGCGATCCGGCGCTTCGCGGTCTGCTTCTCCGCCTGAGGGTCACGCCCGGCCGCCCGCTCGGCCAAGACCCGTTGAGCCTCGACGCGGGCCTGATGCGGCGTCGTCGGACCGTATTCTCCTATCGTGTACTTGCGCGGATTGCGGCGGTCGCCGGCAGGCCGGTACTGGACGAGGAAAACCCTGCGCCCTGCTGGGGTGATCTTCAGGCCAAAGCCCTTCAGGTCTTCATCCCACCAGATCTCGTCACGACCGACAGGAGCAGGCAAGGTATCAATGATGCGCTTGGTGAGCTTGCAAGTCGGCATGATGGGCGGGCTCGTTCCTGGCTACCTGGGTGGCAAATAGGTAGCCAGAAATTTGCAAGCGGAGCTATCATCAGGAACGATCGACCCACAGAAATATAGCGATATCAGTCATTTATGCTCAACGAGCTATCATCATCAATTGCCAGGAACGTGCTGCTACCTGACTTTTAATCAGAGGGTCCTGGGTTCGAGTCCCAGCGCGCTCACCACTTCAAACCCTTAACCGGCAAGGGTTTTGCGATTTTGACGAAATAGGCATCTTTCTCGAAGTTCCTCTTAGGGTAACATGGAGGGTAACAACGGGTGCTTGGTAGGCTACCGCCCAAAGCCGAGCTCGAATGGTGGTATCAGTTCTATTTTGCCGCCGATCGCGGCCGGGCCGGCTACGACAAGTACCGGCACGACTTCGCAAAACTCATCTGGCAGCTCGCTTCGCCACAATGGACGTTCGACGCTGCCACGTTCGACCGTAGCGCGGCATCCTTCGACAACCCAGACCACGTAGAGGTCGTCATCCACAATTACCGTTGGCGGCTCGGCCTGGCGGACGGTGATCCGAAACTTGAGAACTTGGAAAAGCAGCTCGCCGCATTCCCGCTGATCAGCGTCCCGACGATCACCTTGGAAGGCGACGCGAATGGCGCCCCGCATCCAGACCCGGCAGTTTATGCCAGAAAGTTCTCTGGCCGGTACGAGCATTGGCTGATCACTGGCGGCATCGGCTACAACCTGCCGCAGGAGGCACCGCAGGCCTTTGCCGAGGCTGTCCTCGAAGCAGCAGGTTGATCAGTGGTCCGCTGCTCCAGCGCCTTGACTCCACCGGGTGACAGGCAGACTGTAAATCAATGGTAGCGTATCCGGAGCAGGATCCGTACGACCTCTCCGCCACACTGCGTAACATGATAGCCGCTGTCTGGTTGGACGATCCCCATGGATAAGCCGTTGCGAGAGGCCCAAAAGGGCCGGAACAGCCCGTCACTGCCTTCAAAGGTTACAATCACGCTTCATGTCAACGACGTGGCGCGCACGCTGACTGTTGCACCGTGGACGACGTTGCTCGACGCGCTGCGCGAGGATCTGGATCTGACTGGTACCAAAAAGGGCTGTGATCACGGCCAATGCGGCGCCTGTACCGTGCTCGTGGATGGACGCCGGGTGAATTCCTGCCTCGCCCTCGCCATCATGCTCGACGGCGCCCATGTGACCACCGTCGAGGGACTGGCGAAGGACGGCGCCCTGCACCCGGTGCAGCAGGCCTTCATCGACCACGACGCCTTCCAGTGCGGCTATTGCACGCCCGGCCAGATCATGTCGGCCGTGGCCCTGATCAGCGAGGGCCGGGCGCATACTGCTGACGAGATCCGTGAACTGATGAGCGGCAATATCTGCCGCTGCGGCGCGTATCCAAGAATCGTCGCGGCGATTCAGCAGGCCATGGCTGAAATGGGAAGCAAGCCATGATCAACTTCCAATTCACCCAAGCGACCGACGTCAGCGACGCTCTCCGACAGATCGCAGCCGATCCCGACGCCAGGCTCATCGCTGGGGGCACCAACATACTGGACCTGATGAAGTACGATGTTGAGCGTCCGGGGCGACTCATCGACATCTCGCATCTGCCACTCAGGACCGTTGAGGAAACCCCGAGCGGGGGCTTGCGCATCGGGGCACTCGTGCCGAACAGCGACTTGGCCTACCATCCGCTGGTCGAAGAGCGGTATCCCCTGTTGTCGAGCGCCATTCTTGCTGGGGCATCGCAGCAATTGCGCAACATGGCCTCGACCGGCGGCAACCTGATGCAGCGCACGCGGTGCCTGTACTTCTATGACACGGTGACCCCGTGCAACAAGCGCGTTCCCGGTAGCGGCTGCTCCGCAATCAGCGGCATCAACCGCACCAATGCCATTCTCGGGACGAGCGAAGCCTGCATTGCGACCCATCCGTCCGACATGTGTGTCGCGCTCGCGGCGCTCGAGGCAACGGTACACGTCGTAGGGCCCTCCGGCGACCGCGCGATCCCCTTCGCCGACTTCCATCGCCTGCCGGGCGACACCCCGGAGATCGACACCAATCTCGCGCCGGACGAGATCATTGTCGCAATCGAGTTGCCGCCCAAGGGCTTCGCCGCTAACTACAGCTACCTAAAGATCCGTGACCGGCTGTCCTATGCGTTCGCCCTCGTGTCGGTTGCGGCTGTCATGGAACTCGAGGGCGGGCGCATCACGGAAGCGCGGGTTGCGCTCGGCGGCGTGGCCCATAAGCCCTGGCGGAGGATGGAGGCCGAAGCAGCCCTGCGGGGCGGAGCTCCTGATCGGGCGGCTTTCGCCAAGGCAGCCGCCATCCTGCTACACGACAGCCGCGGCTTCGGGCACAACAATTTCAAAATCGACCTTGCCCGTCGTGCGATCGAGCGCACGTTGACGCAGGCCGCGCGCGGCACGCCCCAGATCCAAGCCGTCAAGAAGATCCGGTGACTCTCATGACCTATATCGGTACTGCCACATCCCGCGTCGATGGCCATGCCAAGGTCACCGGCGCAGCAAAATACGCAGCAGAACCCAAGGTCGCCGACCTTACACACGGCAGCGTCGTCACGTCCACCATCGCCAAGGGCAGGATCGCGCGCATCGACGTGAGCGATGCCCTGCAGGTCGACGGCGTCATCGATGTGCTCACGCACACGAACCGGCCGCGAATGGCAGATACCGACAGCGGCTACAAGGACGACGTGGCTCCAGACGGTACACCCTTCCGTCCTTTGTACGATGACAGGATCCTGTTCGATGGCCAACCGGTGGCGCTGGTTGTGGCCAACGATCTAGAGACCGCCCAGTTTGCGGCCTCCCTGGTTCAAGTCGACTACGACGAGGAGCCTCACATCACAGACATGCAACGCCAACGCGATGTGGCGTCTGTCTTGAAAGCCGCTGCGGAGCCCGGTGCGAACCCCTTCGCCCCGCCAAAGCCACGTGGCAACGCCAAGGCGGCGCTCGCGGCAGCAGCCGTGCGCCATCAGGGCGAGTATTCCGTCCCGATCGAGCATCACAACCCAATCGAGCTCTATGCCTCGACGGTGATGTACGAGCCCGACGGCACGCTCACCGTCTACGACAAGACTCAGGGCGTGCAGAACGTCCAGCGCTATCTCTGCGGCGTGCTCGAACTTGCGCCAGACCACGTCCGGGTGCTTTCGCCCTTCACGGGCGGTGCATTCGGCTCGGGACTGCGCCCGCAGTATCAGGTGGTGCTCGCTGCGCTGGCTGCTCTTGCGCTAAAACGCTCCGTGCGTGTCGTTCTCACCCGGCAGCAGATGTATGGCCTCGGCTATCGGCCGGCCATGGTCCAGCGGATCGAGTTGGGCGCCAAGGCCGACGGAACCCTCGAGGCGATCACGCACGACGCCATCACGATTACCTCGCAGTATGAGCACTTCTATCGGCAGGAGACCGGCTGGTCCGGCCTGCTTTATCAGTGCCCCAACGCGACATACGCCCACAGGCTCGTGCCGCTTGACCTTCCAACCTCGTGCGACATGCGTGCGCCGAGCGCGGCAACCGGCGTCTATGCTCTTGAATGCGCCATGGACGAGCTCGCGTTCGCGCTCGGGCTCGACCCGCTCGATCTGCGACTGCGGTGTTATTCGGACCGTGATCAGATCGCCAACCTGCCTTACAGCAGCAAGAACCTGCGCGAATGCTACCGCCGTGGCGCCGAAGCATTCGGCTGGGACAAGCGCAACCCCGAGCCGCGCTCGATGCGTGGCGGCAGCGAGCTGGTGGGCTGGGGTATGGCGACCGGTGTCTGGGAGGCGTTGCAGATGCCGATCGCGGTGCGCATCGCGCTCACCGCCAATGGTCATGCGGAGGTCTCATGCGCCACCTCCGACATCGGCACCGGCACATACACGATCATGGCCCAGGTCGCAGCCGACATGCTGGGCCTGCCCCTCGACAACGTTACCGTCAAGCTCGGCGACTCGACGCTGCCGCAATCGCCCGTCGAAGGCGGCTCATGGATTGCAGCCTCGGTGGCCAATGGAATCGTGACGACATCCGAATCAATCCGCCGTGAACTATTGGACCTCGCCAAGCAGGTGCCGAATTCGCCGCTTGCAGATGTTGCGCCCGATGGCGTCCGGATCACCGACGGCAAGCTCGTGAGCAACAATGACCCGGCTCGCATGGTGTCGATTGCAGATGCCATGCGTCATGGCGGCGTCGACCGCATCGAGCAGGAGCAGACCACGCGCGTTCCCGAGGACAAAGCGCATTCGCACAACACGCATTCGGCAGTCTTCGCCGAGGTCAGGGTAGATGAAGAACTCGGGGTTGTCCGGGTCACCCGCGTCGTCAATGCGGTTGCGGCAGGACGCATCCTGAACACCAAGACCGCCAGCAGCCAGATCCTGGGCGGCGTGGTATGGGGCATCGGCATGGCGCTGCACGAGGAAGCGCTTCTTGATCACACCTTCGGCCGGGTCATGAATGCCAACATTGCGGAATACCACGTGCCGGTGAACGCCGACATACACGACATTGAAGTGATCTTCGTCGACGAGCCTGACGAGAGTATCAATCGGCTCGGCATCAAGGGTCTCGGCGAGATCGGCATCGTCGGCGTTGCAGCCGCGATTGCCAATGCGGTCTATCACGCGACGGGAAAGCGCGTACGCGACCTACCCATCACGTTGGATAAGATTTTGCAGTAAACCAGAAGGCCTGCAACATTATCTCAGGAGCGTCCTGTGTTTTATTTGAGAGATAGTCCGTTCCCGAATCTGCCTCGTCAGGTCAGTTACGGAACGTCCGGTAATGGCAGATCGTGTTGAAAAAGTCCGTAAGTGCCGTTTCTCGCGTGGTCAGCATACAAGAGGCTGGGCCTGACTTGTCATACTGACCCTAGTAATAGACCGCCCAAGCAGCGTCCGGGAGTTTCTCAACAAAACCGGCACGAGGCAGACGAAAGCCGAACTTCTGTAGTCATAAGGTAAGCCGACCTTCACTGGGCCACGCCTAATGGCTCAGTTTGACCCAGAGCTGCCTTTCGACTGGATATGGTCTGCACTGTGATGCCGCTCTCTGAAGGCGAATGTCAGCCCAGCAGGTCGTGCACTCGACGCAATCTGATCTGGGCAATCCGCTTCTTATCGGCTGCTTGCACGTGTCGACCACGTTCGAGGATTTCGAGCGTGTACCCGTCACAGGTCAGACCTAAGGCGGCGGCCATGCTGTTGGTGCGGCTGTCCGGGCCCGTGCCGACGCGCGGTGGCCTCTAGGCACGGGTTCGCGAGCAGGCCCATGCAGCATATAATCCGGTTTGATGAGCTCACCCAGGAGGAGTTTCTGCCATGTCTCCAGCACCCACGGACCAGAAGCTGTATCTGGACGACATCGCAGTCGGTCAGGAATTCCTGAGCCGGGAACAGCGCATCGAGGCTGACCAGATCGTTGCCTTCGCAACGGAGTACGATCCGCAGCCCTTCCATACGGATGCCGAGGCCGCACAGGCCACCTTCTTTCAAGGGCTTGCGGCGAGCGGCTGGCACACCATGGCCATCACGATGAACCTCTTGGTGCGCAGCGTTCCCTTTGCCCACGGCATCATTGGCGCAGGAGGCGAGATTTCCTGGCCTCGACCGACGCGGCCGGGCGACGTTCTGCACGTGAAGAGCAAGGTGATCGAGATCCGGCCGTCACAATCCAAGCCGGACCGTGCGACGGTGATCCTTGAGAGCCTCACCTACAACCAAGATGGCGAGGTGGCCCAGAAGCTGGTTTCGAAGCTGATTGCCTTCAAAAGGGAGCGTTGAAGATGCGGCGTTCGTCATAGGAGCAGCTCTTGGCGCCAGCTTTCCGAAACTGAAGGTCCACTCAATTCGGGAGCAGCGGACGTTGTTGCGAGGCGCGGATCATCGTCTTGTGACCGAGGTCGTGTGGAAACGTGATTTTGAGCGTAAGCATCCGAGGAGCCACGCGGACTTTGAGTGTCGCGCGTCATCCGGTTTGTTGTATGATGGTGGATGTTCAGGCGGCCTGCTGTGGCGCGGAGGCCTCGCCCTGGCGCAATCTCTTCCATTCCCATGGCAGCATTTCATCGAGGCGTGAGATCGGCAGGTTGGCGATCCGAGCGAGGATATCGGCGAGCCATGCCTTCGGGTCGACATCGTTGAGACGGGCCGTCATGATCAGCGTCAGCATGACGGCGGCCCGGTCGGCGCCACGATCAGAACCGGCGAAGAGCCACGATTTTCTGCCGCAGGCGACACCACGCAATGCCCTTTCGGCGGCGTTGTTCGTGAGACAAATTCGGCCATCGTCGACAAAGCGGGAGAAGTCGGCCCAGCGCGAGAGCATGTAGTTGATCGGCTCGATCACCGGGGAGGATCGCGACAGATGACCCCGCTCCTGGCGCAGCCAGGCCTCCATCTCGTCGAGGAGCGGCTTGCTTTTCTCCTGCCGCACGGCGAGCCGCTCAGTCGCACTCTGCCGTTGATCTCGCGCTCGATGGCAAACAGCGCATCCATGCGCCTGACCGCCTCCAGCGCAATCGGAGAGACCGGCCTGGCGTTCTGGCCGCGCCGGGGATTGCGGCAGACATCGACCAGTTCGAAGAACTTCCTGCGGGCATGGACCATCCGAACACAATCGACGGGCTGCACTTCACAAGCACCCTGCCATTCGTCAGCGCTGTCCGGATACTGCCGCGGGAGCGTCGGACGATCCAAGCTGGTTAAGCTTGGCTGGAACTGTCTGGGCGGCTCCCGTGGAGGATCCGCCCGATGCCCTCTGATCAGCGCCCCTCGGCGGCGCCGATCTGGACGATCCGCTCCGTCTCGGTTCGCACCCGTGATGGATCCGAGCGGCTCGACCATGCCTACCGCCGCCTTCTCAGCTTCGTCCCTTCCCAGTCCCCGCTCGACCCGGATGATGCATCACCTGTTCCGGGCCGTGCCCCTGAACCCAGGAGATAACCGATGCGCGCCGCCATCTATGCCCGGGTCTCAACTGAGCGCCAGGAACGCCAGCAGACCATCGCCAGCCAGCTTTCAGCTTTACGGGACTGGGCCAGCGCACACGGCCATGTCCTGGCTGACGCCCATGTCTTTCGTGACGAGGGGTACAGTGGATCCCGCCTGGACCGGCCTGGCCTGGATGGATTGCGCGATGCGGTGCGCGACGCCGCCGTCGATGTGGTGGCGGTGTTCAGTCCAGACCGTCTGGCTCGCAAATACGCCTATCAGGTCCTGCTGTTGGAGGAGTTCCGGCGCGTCGGATGCGAGGTGGTGTTCCTGCACCATCCCATCTCCGATAATCCGAATGATCAGCTTCTGCTGCAAATTCAAGGAGCCATTGCCGAGTATGAGCGCGCCGTGCTGGCCGAACGGTTCCGGCGCGGCAAGCTCCAGAAGGCGCGTGACGGTCATATCATCAGCGCCAAAGCACCCTACGGGTATCGCTACGAGACGCGGCGCGGGGCTCTGCCGGCGCGGCTCGTCATTGATGAGGCAGAGGCTGATATGGTGCGCCAACTCTATGCGTGGATGGTCGAAGACGCATGCACCGTGCGTCAATGCCTCAAGCGCCTCAATGCCGGGCCGTGGATCACACGATCGGGGCGGGCGCAATGGTCGTCCTCGGTGGTTTATCACATTCTGACCGATCCCGTTTACACGGGCATCGCCTATGCGAACCGTTTCGAATACGTGGTTCCCAAGAAGCCGCGATCACGGGCACCTCGTACGGGGGAGCGGACCTGTCGACGTCCCCGTCCCCCTGAGCAGTGGATTGCCATTCCCGCTCCAGCGCTGATCAACCAGCAGACATGGGACAGTGTGCAGGCTCGGCTCTCCCGCAATGCGCAGATGTCCTTCCGTCGCAACAAGAAGCACGATTACTTGCTGCGCTGCCTGCTCAAGTGCGGCACCTGCGGACTGGGGATTCATGGGTGCTACTTTCCCGGCCATGGTGGTCGGGTGGGACGGCGGTATTATCGCTGTGCGGGCGTGGATCCACTCACATCTGGGCGCGAGACCCAGTGCCCGCGGGCTCGTCTCGAGGCGGATGCTCTGGAGCAGGCAGTCTGGGATCATGTTGTCAGACTTCTCAGCGATCCCGCCGAATTGCGAGCCCAATTTGAGCAGTTTCTGATCCAGGCGGCCTCCGGTCGGCAGGAAGATGCAGCCAGCCGTCGGCTGCAGGCGCGATTGGATCGGCTGAATCGCGCCGAGCCACGCCTGCTCGAGGCTTACCTGGCTGAGGTGATCAGCCTGGAGGAGTTGCACAGCCAGCGCACGGCCCTGGAGGATCAGCGCCGTTCAACCGAAGAGCAGCTTGAGCAGCATTGGCGCTTGCGCCAGCAGTGTGTTCAGGCTGAGGAGGCGCTGACGAGCCTGGCAACCTTCAGTGACCGCATCCGATCCCGGTTGCAGACCGCCAGCGTTGCGGAGAGACAAGCCATTCTGCAGCTGGTGATCGAGCGGATCATCGTCCATGATGGCTCATTGGAGATCCAGCATGTTATTCCACTGCGTGATCCAGGCTCCGGCACCACGGTCGCCTCAAGCGGCAAGGTGGGATTGCGTTCGGATGGTCTGTGCGAAGCAGAAAGCGGCTGTGATCGGCGTCTGATTCTTGGCCGGGTCGAACAGCGGATTGAAGCCGTTGTAGCAATCCGCCTGAAGCACGCCGCCGAACCCGGCCAGGTGTTTCTGCGGATGCTCGCCGCGCCGATCGCGGGAGGCGTAGTAGACCGCGGCCGGCGGTGCAGGTCCGCCAAACGGCTGGTCGTCCCGCACGTAAGTCCAGATCCGTCCGGTCATGCACTTGCCCTTCGCCAGGATCGGGATCGTGGTATCGTCGCCATGAAGCCGTTCGGCGGCAAACACATGGGCTTTGATCAGGTCGAAGATCGGCTGAAGCGCGGCGCTGACATGGCCGACCTGATCGGCCAGGGTCTGGGTCGACAGCGCGATGCCCTCGCATTGGAAGCGCGTGCTCTGGCGGTTCAGAGGGATATGCTGTCCGAACTTGTCGAATACGATCGTCGCCAGCAGATGCGGGCCGAGGAAGCCGCGCGGCGTGGCATGGAACGGCGCGGGAGCCTGGCTGATCACCTCGCAATCCCGGCACGTGAACTTCTCGCGAACCGTCTCGATCACCTTGAAGCGGCGCGGGATCTCCTCCAGCGTTTCCGTCACGTCCTCGCCCAGCTTCGATAGCCGTGCGCCGCCACAGCACCCGCAGACCGTCGGCGCCTCAACCACGACGCGTTCACGCTCAATGTCCTGCGGAAAGGGCTTGCGCACCGGGCGCTTGCGGGTGAAGGCGCGCACGGTCTGTGCTTTCGCCGCCGCAGCCTCAGCCGCCAGTTCATCCTCGGTCGCCGCCGTCACCAGCTCTTCGAGCTGCAATTCCAGCTGGTCGATCAGCCGTTGGGTGCGCTCACGGCGTGGGCCATGCTTCTCACGTTCCAGCTTTCCGATCTGCAGCTGCAGATACGCGATCAGCGCTTCCGTGCTGGACAGCCTCGCCTTCGCATTGGTGGCATCGGCAACCGCCGCATCCCGCTCGGCCTCGCTGCGCAGCCGTGCCTCGCGCTCAGCCAGCAGCGCGGCCTGGGCGCTGGCAAGGTCCGAAGGCAGGGAGAACGGTGCCGATGACATGACACCATTGAACCAGATTTCCCAGCAAATTCAATGGCAAAACAGGCTCAAACCCGTGTCGGACGCCAAGTTTCCTGAGGGGCACGCCAGTCAATTCCGGACAGCAAGTAAGACAGCTGCGCCGGCGAGATCGTCACGACGCCATCGGCCGCTGACGGCCAGATGAACCTGCCGCGCTCAAGGCGCTTCGTGAACAGGCATGCTCCCTGGGAGTCATGCCAAATCACTTTGATCAGATCGCCGCGACGGCCCCGAAAGCAAAATAAATGACCGCTGAGCGGGTCATGCTTCAAGACTTCCTGCACCTGCAGGGCCAACGATGGAAAGCCCCGTCTCATGTCAGTATAGCCCGTCGCCAGCCATACCCGAACGCCGGTTGGGATTGGGATCATCGCAGCGCCTCAAGACCCCGGATGATCCGCAGCAGCGCATCGACATCGACATCCCGGTCGACGATCACATGCCGCCCGTTCGCGGTGACAACGTCCATCCGACCGAGGCCGCTTGGGGGATACGGCACCGGTGCCGTCGGCGAAGGCTCCAAGGGCGCGCGAGCGTCCGGAACGACCAGGGCGGGCACAAACCCATCCCATGAACCAGCGCCAAGCCGTCCTTCTCTATGAGCCTTGCGCCAGCTGTTCAATTGAAAGCGGGTGATCCCGTGCCGGCGCGCCGTGGCCGACACCTGCTTTGGCCCGCGATAGCTCTCGGCCACAATCGCCAGCTTGGCTTCATCGCTGAAACGGCGACGGCGGCCCGTGTCGACCACATCCAGGCGGCTGACCGGCTCACGATCCCTGATAATGTCCATGGCTACAACACCGTCCATATCGACGTCGATATAGCCAGTGCTCTTCCAAATGCCTCAATTCTACAAGGCGGCCCAGCTCGGATGCGTACTTTTGAGCGACGTGCGTTGACGGTTGTTTGGGCGTGATCCGCGGCGGCAAGAGGGCTCAGGCTGCCAGAGCCTTCAGCAAAGGCCCGACACCCAGGATGTTGATCATCCGCTTCAGATTGTAGGCCAGCACGT
>NZ_JAFEMD010000048.1 GCF_016892765.1 Microvirga arvi | reverse complement strand
TTGGCCCGGATGATCTTCTGCTCATTGGTCATGACGGTGCTCCTTGGGAACGCCGAGGCCGGGCGCTACGCACCCCGACCACTCCGCGCCCGGCCTCGGCTCATGCCTCAGCTTAACGACACCGTCTGTCAGATTAAGTCCAAACTACTTCACTTTCAGCATGATCAGCCCATCCAACCGGAGTTGTCGCACGATCCGGTTGAGATGGACCCCGGTCATAGCAAGGGTGTCAGCCAGTTGCCGCTGGGTCAGTGGCAGCACGAAGCTATTCTCAGTGGCCAGCCCAACCGCCTGGAGCCGCATCAACAACTCGCACAGGAGGTGTGCCAGCCGTTTATCGGCGGGTCTGCGGCTCATGTTGATCAGCCACTCCCGTACAGTTCCGGCATCCACCAGTGTAGCCCACCACAGAGCACGGGTGATGCTCCGGGATTGGCTCATCAGGTCCTCGATCACGATGTGGGGAAGAAAAGCGACCTTGCAGGGTGTAAGCGTCCCAATAGTATGGTCGATCCTGCTTAAGATTGGCACGTGCAGATCACAGCAATCTCCGGGGATAAGGTAAGCCATGATCTGCCGGGTACCATCCGGCAGACGCTTGTAGCGGCAGGCGAAGCCCTCCAGGATCACATGGATGTTTTCCGGGCTGTCATCTTCCAAGATCAGGTCGTGCCGGGGCTTGAACTGTCGCACGTCATGGACAGCCTGTTCCAGCACCTGACGGTCCTGATCGGACAGCCCAGCGCCATACTCAAGCTTTCGAATGAATGGGGTGGGCATGGCCACCCTCCCTCACCAGAAGGTGATTTTACCAGACGCCCCCCGGTGTGGCTATGCGCAACGGGTGGGCCTAGGATGCCGCGCTCAGCAAGAATGTATCAATGTTGCTGCGGACGGGATGGGCAACGTTAGACGATCAGTCCCATCACTGCCGAGAGATCATATGAAACTTGGCTTCCAGCCGGTCACCGTGGAGACGAATGCGCCTGACGAAGAGGGCTGTCTCGTCTTTGCCAATAATCGACTTGTGGCGGTGTTGGTGCGGTTGTCAGCCGAGCACGGCAGGAAAGCAGGACGCTGGTACCTGGAACATGGGTTCGGCAAGTTGGATGGACCGATTCATCCCATCTTCACCGACTTGGATGAGGCGCAGGACTGGGTGGCTCAGCGCGTTGGCTGAGGTGAAGCCTAGTCGTCGAAGCTGTCGCTCTATCAGAGCGCCACGGTGTGGATGATCCCGCCGCTTTCATCTGTAACTGCGACGGTCCAGCTGGAGTCGTGCCGCACCTGATGGAGCAGTCCACCTCGGAGTTCTGCTGCCGTCTTGTCAGCCGCTCCTTGGGCGGTCAGAGGATCGGGCAGGTCAACGCCCTCATCGTCCCAAACAAAGGTGTCCTCGGAGCGAAGGTGGAAGAAGTAACGAGCCATCTCAGCCTCCAGTGAGCCACTCCGTCAGGGTCGCGTTCGGCTCATCTCCTGTCACGTTCCCCGACCGCACTACTGCGTAAAAGAAGCAGGAGACCGCGAACGATCTCCTGCCAGGGGGAGGAACGAAGATGAAGAAGCCTCAGGAACTGTCCTGCCATCCTTCGGCAAGCAACCAATAACCCACCTGCGAAAGTTGTTCCCGTGTAAGCGCATAATCCGTTGGGTTTTCTTCAGTATTCTTAACTCACATCAATGTTAAGGAGTTTAACAATAATGCGGATCAAACATTTCGATCAAAGAGAGCCGTGGTCTGAATTTTTACTTTGACGGAAGCAGAAAAGTCTCGAATTGTCCGAGGGGTTAGGGCGGTTCTGATCTGAGTGAGGGCGAAGTACTTGCATGTACTGCACCTGTGACGGACTTCCTCAAGAGGCCGCACGTCACCTCCTCTGACGGCATGCCAACCCTAACCGGACAAGGGAGGCCCGCAGGATGGCACGAGATGCTGAATGCACCCGCGTTGCGTTGGTTGTCGAGGCTGATAAGGAACTCAGGGCTCTGGCTGTCGCGCTGCTGGAGGAAACGGACCTCCGAGTCTTGGAAGCCGCGAGCGGCGAAGAGGCTCTGCATTATCTCCACGACCATGCAGGAGAAGTGACACTGATCTTCTCTGAGGTGAACCTCCCCTGCCACATGAGTGGAGTGGACCTTGCCCGATTGGTCAGGCTTAGATGGCCTTGGATCAAAACCGTCCTGACATCCGACGCTCCTCCTGCGGACGCTCTCGACAAGGCTTTAAGGCGTGTGCGCTTCATGCAGAAGCCTTGGTTGCCGCTTGCGGTGTTGATGGAGGCCGAGAGGGCGGTGCAAGCATCCCGCTTTGAAGACGCCATGCTTCGTGGCCAACCCGACACATTCGCGACCGCAAGGCTGTAATTTCATGAAGGACCCATCGCCGCAAGGGAGGGTAAGTCCATGACCACATCGCGCCAGCCGAACATTCGGTCCATCACGACGCCGACCGCCAACACCAGAGGTGTCACGCGCGTCGAGTCGAAGCTGCACTCCTGTTATGAGGAGATGCTGTACAAGCCAGCATCGCCGCAGATCGAGAACATCGTGCGCCAAGTCTCTTGAGGCAGCACTCGTTGCAGCCCGTGTTCTGCGGAAACTGCGTTGACGGGTGTCGCTGTAGAGCCGAACCGGAGCCACCAAATGTCTGCTCCCTCCATCACCGCTGACGAGCTTCGTGCCGCCATCCCGAACCTTCGTGCCTTTGCCATGTCATTGTGCGGGAACAGGGACTATGCGGATGATCTGGTTCAGGACGCGCTGATGAGAGCGTGGGCGAAGATGGATCGCTTCCAGGCTGGCACCAACCTTCATGCGTGGCTCTTCACCATCCTGCGGCATGCTTTCTATTCTGACCGGCGCAAGAGGCGGCGTGAGGTCGAGGATGCAGACGGCTCTTATGCAAGCCGCCTCACCACAATCCCTGGCCAAGAGTCGCATCTTGACCTGGAGGATTTCCAGAAGGCGCTGATGAAGCTGTCTGCGGATCAACGTGAAGCCCTGCTTCTGGTTGGAGCCGAGGGTCTCTCATACGAGGAGGCCGCAGTCATTTGTGGCTGTGTCCTTGGCACCATGAAGAGTCGGGTCAATCGTGCTCGCACTCGACTGGCTGCTCTTCTCTCTGTCGAGAGCGAGGGTGATCTCGGGACCGACAAGATCATCCTCGCCGCTCTGCCGATAGCTTCAGAGCCTACCCTGCGAGTTGCACGATAGGGCTCCAAGCCGGTCGATTTCGAGCGCAAGTCCTTGTTCGCCAAGGGCAGTCGAAGCGCGAACTTCGCGACGATAAGGGAAAGCGGTTCGGTTAAGGATACGGTCCTGTGCGAGTGTATCAGCACAGCATCGGATGCCAATGAAGACCTGTTGTATGCCGAGGCTCAGGGTGAGAGGACGAAGGCTACGTAGCCTCAGTTCTTCTGCACGGTGTAGGGCAGCAGGCGCACGAATACGTCGTGAACTGTCTGATAGCATTCACACGAGACCTCTTTAAGAGCATTCGGGTCTGTGATGGTGATGCCGCCCCTGCCCTGCTTGATCCAACCAGACATATCGAACTTCTTCATGATCGCACTGATGGTCGAGCGTTGGGTTCCTAAGCGGTCTGCCCAGAATTCGTGTGTGAGGGGGATCATCTCCTGATCAATCCGATGACTCGTGCTCAGGATCAGGCGGGCACAACGGGCTTCCACACTGTGGATCGCGTTACAGGCAACATTCTGAAGAACTCGCGACATGAGAGCTTCCATGAAGTGGCGCATCAGGCGCTGGATGGCGGGGCGCGTGCTGATCACCTCGTGCATCTTGGCAATCTTGATCCGCGAGGCCGTGCCGGTGAGTTGCACGACATAGTGTCCGAAAGCCTGATGGGTGACCGCTGCTCCTGTGAGACCGGTAATGCCTTCGCTGCCAAAAACCGACATCTCGGCCGTGCGACCGTCGTGCATGACGGCCATCAGCGAGATGATGACGTTGTGTGGAAAGTAGGCGTCGTAGAGAGGCTGACCTGCCTCGCACAGCACCTGACCCTGCTGCAAGCTCACGATCTCCAGGTGCGGCTCCAGACAGGCGAAGTCTTCCGGCTCCAGAGCAGCCAAGAACTTGTTCGCTCGATGCCCCTGGCCAGCCCCTGCATACAGAATATCGGCCGAATACATTCGTTTTCTTGCCCCTTATGGCTCTCTCAATCTTACGGAGCCTAGTCAAAAGCAAGTAGTTTTCTTGTGAGGCACCCTGACGCAGAAAGTTCACATCTCAACCAATCTGGCCATCCTTGGAAGTTCTGGATGAGCAGAATGAATAACTTGTCGTATTACGCTGGAGCATGTGTGCCTAAACTTGGTCATGAACTGCGATCAGCGCAATTGGATCGCCAGAGCGTTCGGTTCTATCCGGGTGGGAGCGTGTGTTAGAGTTGCGCTTCAGAGAGCTGATCCGGGAGGCATGCGATGATCCGGGCTTCGTGCCATACTGCCGATAATGCACTCGCTCTCGAATTCGACGCGACGCCATGGTTTCGCGAGGCTGACCCGCGGAGCATCCTGCATCTTGCCGAGCAGGGCTGGTCCAGCGTCTGGGTCGCCGATGCCCTTGAAGCGCGGCCCGGCTATGAGGGCCTTCATCGGCTCATCGACTATGCGGCTACCCGGCTGAGGGACGAGTCACTCGAGGACCCCACCTGGGCTGCGATCGAGTGTGTTGTCAGCCAGCCTGATGCCACACTGTGGCTTGGGGAGAACAGGCCGGAGATGGCGTTGCTGCTTCAGCACCGACAAGCCGATCCCGGGTCTCGCTCCACCCACCCTGCCGACCGCTGACAGGCAGCCGGCATGCGGCCTCACTTTCAACCCTCGCAAGGAGATCCATCGATGCATCTCTTCGGAGCCTTAGAGCTCGAAATCCGGCTGGAACACCGGACAACCCGGTGGGCGTGAAGATTGCCCTCCTCCGCTACACCCGGGGCGAGGATGGACGCTTGTTGATCACGTCCGAGTGCACCTCCTTCGAAGAGAACGAAGGGCAGATCAACTCCCTTCAGGACGAACTGGACGAGATCCGCGAGCGCGCTCAGCGCGCATTCCAGGTGACCTGAAACCACCATCTTGAGACCTTGTACCCCGTTGGAGCGGCGGAGTTACCCCTTCGGGCGAGAGCCTGAACCAAGCGGAAAACGTACACTCACCGGAAGACCTCGGAGGGGGAGGCGCCGAATGAGGGTTGTACTTTCCGCTTGTAGCAACAAGGCGTTCTTGTGCGGCCCCATGCCGTTGGCTCACCTGAAACTCAGGCCGCCGATTGCGGTGAATGATAACAATGCTGTGTTCAGTCCCCCGAGGAACTGCCTCCCCTCTCACAGCAGAAGGGCCGCGTACGGGCGAACCGCGTTCATTGTTGCCGTGCTTGCCATCGTGGCTGGCATCATCACGCTGCCTCTGCTTTAGGGCCTTGCGGTTCCCATCATAACGGCCAGTGAGGAGAGACCGAAGGTTCTCCGCGGCGACCCAAGCGCCTCTACCCTTCTGCAGCCACAAGGGAATGGTTGAGATGGTTTTCCTGAGCCACTTGCACGCGGCGTTGAGGTGACTGGGTTGATGTCCGAAACAGATACCGACCCGGGGTGCCCTTCGACATCGACGGGAGCCCCACATTTGGGGTCCGGACCAGTAGCCCGTCATGTCAATGAAGCCCATGAAAAAGCCCCGTCGGGATTGGTCTGAACGGGGCTGAAGTCTACGGAGGCGGTCAAGGGGTTGCGGGATTTGCCTCCGCATTGAGGACATGGGGGTGCCCTGTCGGCACACAATGGCGCTAGGGCCCTGAAGCACGACAATGTGATGGCGTTAAGCGCTAGAGTGCGACAGCATCAGTGCCGGGCCTTCCCTGGTGCCTGATTCAGGAGAGTAACATGGGCGAGTGGAAGACGGTCTACGAGGACGAGGAGCGCTGGGTCACACTCAAGGTCTACGAGAGCGAGGATGATGGCGACGAAGATCCGGTCGTGCGCGTCACGGTAGCTCCCATCAAGGACGCGGAGCAGGATGAAGGCGGGCGGGAGCCCGGTGCCGAAGACGAAGACAACTCGATTATACTGGAGCCTGATCCTGTTGAGGATCTCGAGGAGGAGTTGCTCGAAATCGGCTTCAGTCCGGTGGCGACTGCTTGGATCGTCGGCAAGGTTCCTGCGTGAGCTACCCGGCAACCGTAAACGAGGGGTAAACGTGTCCCATCCGTTCCATGCTCATTGCGCATGGCAGGGGCGACCACTTTCAGGTTTGTCGTGCGCCGGGTGCGCTGTAGATGACCCCTCCTCCGCCACGGCCTCCCTGTGGCGGGTTTCCTCCCTAAACTCGGCCACCCTCAAAGGTGGCCTTTTTTCTCGCTGCCTGTGCGCGGCGCCTTTGCGCTTGGGCCGGCTCATCATTGAGGTTGCGTTATGTTTTTATCAGTCGTTCTGTCAGGCCTTCGTCGCTGGCTGCGGGCGCGTGAAACCGCACAGCAATTGAATGCTCTGTCTGATCGTGAGTTGTCGGACATCGGCATTGCCAGGCACGACATTGCGCAGGTGGCACGCCAGAGCCAGTGAAGCGGAAATTGATTGCAGCTGTGGCCGATGAGATTGGGTGAGGGCCAACGACGGCAGTGCATCCGTGCCTGTCCTTGTCCCTCGGGCCAAGCGGCCACAAGGCTGACCTAAAGCGGCTCGATGACAGCCTCATGACACCGCTGCGACTGATCTCTTAGCCTCACATCCCTTGAACTGCGGCAGATCTTCCGAAACCTTTGGCGAAACACCAAGGACGTCTGGCGAGGTGGTATTGCCGACTACAATCACCTGACTGGGCGTGGCTATGTCTTCTGACGCACACGGATGAGGTCCTTCCATACTGCACATGCCGCGCCTGCTGATGTCCACAGATTGTTTACCTGAGTCGGACAGGATGAGTGTGTCGGGCGCGTTGCGTATCAGCCCGAACAGATGCGGAGCCCCACGCTCCGCTAAGCGCCCTGGTTGAGGTTATCCTGACAGCACCTCAGCCGGGGCGCTTACCGCTTGATCCGGACCATGTCCGACGCAGTTGTGCTGGCCCAAAGGAGATTGCCGTGGCCCGCTACTACTTCGACGTTCACGATGGCGCACAGGGCGTGCGCGATGACGACGGCGCCGAGTTCGACAGCCTGGACGCTGCGGTGCAAGCGGCCACTCGCTCGGCGGCTGAGATCGGAACAGGCCGCCTGGGGAGGGGTGATACCCGCGATGTTGTCATTGAGGTTCGAGATGAGCGCGGCCAGCGGATCTGCACCGTCAAAGCATCGATGGAGATCGAGTGGCACGTCTCACGGTCTCAGGGTCCGCATCCTTGGAGCGCATAAGTGCAGAAGTCAGCATAGGCAAAAAGAACCCGGCACGGGGCCGGGCTCTGTCTCGGAGACGGTCATGAGCATCAACGCGTTGGCTTATCAGCGCTGACGCCCATCGAGCTGTTCCGGAACTGTCACGCTGGAGGATCGGCTGCCTACAGCTGATTGCGGTTTCGGCCGCGACTCCGGGAGAAGTACCAGATGGCAGCGGCGACGATAATGGCGAGCACAATGAGCCACCAGTAATCCGCCATACCGCCACCTGTGGCGGCAGCATCCCCGGCAGGCGGAGACCCGGGAGTAGCACCAGGTGCCGGGGTGGTGGGTGCTGGGGTCTGCGCCCAGGCAGACGAAACAGCCAGGAAGATGAAGCCGATCAGTGCCGTGAGTTTGCTCATGGATTTGTCTCCGGTTGAGGAAGTCCAGCGCATACGCCGACTAAATTGCCAAGCTGGGCCTGCCGGTGAACGCCTCTCGCGAGGGCATGTTCCTATGCAAGCCAGATCCCTGCCCGCCAGCTTCACCTGAGAGGGCATGCACAGGAGCAGTCGGCATGGTGTTGAAGCGGCAGATGCTCGCAATTCAGGATGTCTATGTGCCTGTGAAGCGGCGCCAAACCCTTGATCCTCGGAAGGTTGAAACCCTGGCCGAGAGCATGCTGGCGAAAGGTCAGGAAACGCCCATTCTTGTGCGGCCGGATGGCAGCCGCTTTGTTCTGGTAGAGGGCCTGCACCGGCTGGAGGTCTGCAAGGCTCTTGGGGAGACAACAGTCCCCGCCTACTTGGTTCAGGCCCGCAAACATTAATCTGCGCCTGGTGCGCTTCTGGGCTGGATCGAAACGATCGGGCATGTGCAGGTGATGAGTTCCCGAACTGCGAGAGGCGATTGGTCAACTACGGGAGAACGGCCATACTCGCTGGGTCTGGATATCTTGTGGCGACAGACTCCTGTGTGCTGCCGTCAATGCGACCCGCCCAATGGGCGATCACAACTCATCAGCCTTCATGAAGGTTGCCGTGAGGGTTCGCTCCTGCTCCGATGTCAGTGGTGTCGGATTGGCTCTGTTCCACGCGCGCTGGCCGCGCTGGATGAAGCTCTTGCGTTTGCGCCTGGCGTCCTTGGGAAGATGCACAGCCAGCGTCTCAAAGCTTCGTCGGAGCTGAATTTCCGTCCTCTTCCTGGACGGGAGGGCAGCCTCCGCGGCTTCGGCCGCGGCGATGTCGCCCGGTGTCGGATCGGGATGGCGGGCCAGTGCATCCTCCTCAATCAGGAGGAAGGCTCTGTGCTGTGCTGCATCGTGCTCCTCCAGACCGGGTGTGTGTTCGAGGAGGTATGCCTCGCGGGCCTCATCCAAATCGTCTCGCCTGTGCTTGGCCAGAGGAGGCTGTTTGCCGGGATTGGTTACCATTGTGTGTCGGCCTTTCTGACGTCTGCCCTTCCAAGAGAAGGCAAGCTGCAGCGTGGTGCTGAATGAAGGGGTGGGGTTACCTCTGCTCGACGTCTCGTCTCCGTGCGCAGCCTTTGTGAATGCGAGACTACTCAGCCCAGTTCTCATGACCGACGGCGAGTGCACGCAATGTGATTTCGCCAGCGATCTTGGCGAGTTCCAAGCCTTCCGGTGTGGGCTCAAACGACTCCAGCGGGAAGAACACGTCGGCCCCGCCGAACAGCACGAGCGTGTAGGGCGCATCTGCCTTGTCCTGCTCCTGTACGAGAGAAAGCATCAGCCCGCCGATGTCACCGAAGGCATGCTTCTCATCAAAGTGGAGTGTCCTCGTCTCCACACGCTGGGGAAACGCAATGACCTCTGCCATGCCTAGTCCTCCCCACCTGCACCTGCTCCACGGATCTCAGCATCTCCGAGCCATCTCTGGGCTTCTTCAAGACTGCCAAATCTATGCTCAAGTTCGGTGAACGGAGCAGGCCTCTCTCCAGGAGGCAAGTCGAGCAGGAGTTCTGCCGTCCAGGTAGCGTCATCTGTTCGGCCACTTTGGACCAGGCTGGCGATGATCACCCCATGGAGCAGCACGTCATAGCTGCCAGGGGCAAGCCGGGAGAGTTTATAGGCCATTCTGAACCTTCTGGAGATGACAACGACGGCAGCAGGACAGGAGGACGGATAGCGGATCGTGCCGCCCAACAGAAGCTCTACTCAGCACAGGTGTTTCGAGGCAAGCCTGCGCGAGTTGAACCTCATTCATTCGACATCGTGAGGTTAACCTGCGGCGACTGTAGACAGACAGAGAAGCCTCTGGATCAGTTCATGAAATAGCCACGGTTGCACACCGAGTCTACAAGACGATCCGCGCCGGCCCCTTAAGGAGTTTTCCTGAGTTGGCCGGATGCAGGTTCCGATCCATGCTCATCCTTGAAAATACACCTTCCTTCGTCGAGATCCCGCCATGGTGGAACCCACTGCGCTGGTCCTGGTCGTCGATGATGACAGGGCTGTCGGAGCGTCACTGAAATTCGCCTTGGAGCTGGAGGGCCTGAAGGTGCGTCTCTACGGCAGCGGGAGCGAGCTCCTGGTCGATCCCGGGCTGCTGGACCATGGCTGCCTTGTGGTCGATTACCTCATGCCGGACATGGACGGATGCCAACTCATGGCTGAAGTGAGGGCGCGACAGATCGATCACCCCGCCATTCTGATCACATCCCATGTCGACGAACAGCTTCGGCGATGTGCCGAGCACTGCGGGTACATGTACATTTTGGAGAAGCCTCTGGAGGACGATGCCCTTATTGAGGCCATCCGCGCCGCCCTAAGCTGTGCGTTGGAAGCGGGCGGGCTCGTGCCCGGTCCCGCAGAGGGCACCCACCGGCCGATGCGCCTCACCGGCATCCGCCAACGCTCCGGCGGAACATGGCTGGAGCGCTCGTAAATTTTAGGTAGTTGACGTCTGGGCCGTAATCGCTAGTAAGGAACTTTAAGCAAGCGTATGCGGAGCGTTTCTACCACGGGCAATCTTGCCTTGGCTCAAAGGACAAAGAGAAAAGAATTGTCTGACCCAGGTGGCTTAAATACTCCAAACCCACATAGAGAAATTGGCATGGTTCAGCAACTAACCACCGGCGATCGCCAGAACACCCTGGTTATACTTCTTTTTGTCTTCGTCGTGGGCGTCGCCATGGCTGCCGTTGGCAGATTCGACCCGCTCGGTGTGCATGGGGTCATTGTGATGCTGTTCGGCGGCAGCCTCGCCGCCCTCGTCATGAGGTCCTACTACGAGCGCGAGCCAACCCAGGATCGTCTATCGCACTACTATGACGATCCGATCAAGGCCGGCGTCGCCCTGACGCTGGCCTGGGCGATCTTCGGCATGTTCATGGGCGTATGGACCGCCGCCCAGTTGGCTTGGCCGGACCTCGCCTTCGACGCCGGCTGGTCGACCTTCGGCCGCCTGAGGCCGACCCACACCACCGGCGTGATCTTCGGCTTCGGCGGCAACGCCCTGATCGCCACCTCGTTTCATGTCGTGCAGCGGACCTCCCGCGCCCGCCTGGCGGGCCAGGTCAGCCCCTGGTTCGTGCTGCTCGGCTTCAACCTGTTCTGCATCCTCGCCGTCACCGGCTACTTCATGGGCGTGACCCAGTCGAAGGAGTACGCCGAGGCAGAATGGTACGCAGACTTGTGGCTGGTGGTCGTCTGGGTCACGTACTTCGTTCTCTTCCTGCGCACGTTGGCCCGGCGCAAGGAGCCGCACATCTACGTCGCCAACTGGTACTACATGGCGTTCATCGTTGTGGTGGCCATCCTCCACATCGTCAACAACTTGGCGCTGCCGATTTCGCTGGGGCAGGCCAAGAGCTACACCATCTGGGCTGGCGTGCAGGACTCCATGGTGCAGTGGTGGTACGGCCACAATGCCGTGGCCTTTTTCCTCACCGCCGGCTTCCTCGCGATGCTGTACTACTACCTGCCCGTCCGGGCGCAGCGTCCGATCTTCTCGTACCGGCTCTCGATCCTCAGCTTCTGGGGCATCACCTTCTTCTACATGTGGGCCGGGTCGCATCACCTGCACTACACCGCCCTGCCCCACTGGGTGCAGAACCTCGGCATGACGTTCTCGGTGATGCTGCTCGTCCCCTCCTGGGCCTCGGCCGGCAACGCTCTGCTCACCCTCAACGGTGCCTGGCACCGGGTCCGGGACGATGCGACGCTGCGGTTCATCTTCGTGGCCGCGGTCTTCTACGGCCTGTCGACCTTCGAGGGATCCTTCATGGCGATCCGGCCCGTCAATGCGCTCTCCCACTACACCGACTGGACTGTCGGCCACGTCCACGCGGGGGCGTTGGGCTGGGTCGCCTTCATCACCTTCGGCTCGCTCTATACCCTGGTGCCGTCACTCTGGAAGCGCGAGCGGATGTATTCTCCGGCTCTGGTCGAGGTCCACTTCTGGCTCGCGGTGGCAGGCACCCTCATCTACGTCTTCTCCATGTGGAACTCGGGCATCCTCCAAGGCCTGATGTGGCGCACCTACACGCAGGAGGGCACGCTCGCCTATTCATTCCTCGACTCGCTCGTCGCCATGTATCCGTACTACATCGCGCGAGCCTTCGGCGGACTGCTCTTCCTGCTCGGCGCCATCGTCGCCGCCTACAATATCTGGATGACGGTACGCGCCGTGCCGGTTGCCGCCGGAGGGCAGGCGGACGTGCCGGACTCTGGGCTTGCCCCCAACACCGTAGCGACCCCGGCGGAGTGACATCATGGCAGAACTGTTCCACCGCAAGTTAGAGCGCACCGCCATTGGCTTCGTCATCGCGATCATCGCGGCCGCCAGCGTCGGCGGGATCGTCGAGATCGCTCCGCTCTTCACCATCAACGAGACCGTCGAGGAGGCGCCGGACCTGCGCCTCTACACGCCACTGGAGCTGGCCGGCCGCAACATCTACATCCGCGAAGGCTGCTACGCCTGCCACAGCCAGATGATCCGCACTCTGCGCGACGAGGTCGAACGCTACGGCCCCTACTCGCTGGCGGTCGAGTCGAAGTACGACCGCCCGATGCTGTGGGGCTCGAAGCGCACGGGCCCCGATCTCGCCCGCGTCGGCGGCAAGTACTCTGACTTCTGGCACGTTGCCCATCTGACCAACCCGCGCGACGTGGTGCCGGAATCCAACATGCCGGCCTACCGCTGGCTCGCCCGGACCGGCCTGGAGACGGAGGATCTCGGGCGGCACCTGCAGGCGCAGCGGGCTCTCGGCGTACCTTACACCAACGCCATGATCACCAATGCCGCCGCTGACGCCTTCGGACAGGCGGCGCCCGACAGCCCGTTCGCTGCGGGCGTGACCGAGCGCTACGGCGAGAAGACGCAGGTCAGCGCCTTCGACGGAGTTGCGACGCAGCTCACCGAGATGGACGCACTGGTGGCCTATCTTCAGGTGCTCGGACAGCTGACCGATGCAGCTTATTCGAACACTGCCGCGCCGGAACAGGCGCCCGATCCCACCAATTGACGAAGGCGAAGGAGGACAGCTGATGGACATTGACCACGACACCCTCGTTGGCTTCGCCAAGAGCTGGGGCCTGTTTTATTTCATCGCCTTCAGCATCTGCGTGGTGATCTACGCTTTCTGGCCGTCCAACCGGAAGCGCTTCGACGACGCCAAGCGGAACATTCTCGATGGGGACGACAGGCCATGGCAGTAGAGGAACGCGATCCCGTCAGCGGTCAAAAGACCACCGGGCATGAATGGAACGGCATCAAGGAGCTCGACACCGCCGTGCCGCGCGGCGTGCTGATCTTCCTCGTGGTCACGCACGTGTGGGCCGTGCTCTGGTGGCTCCTGATGCCGACCTGGCCGCTGGTCACGACGTACACCAAGGGCATCCTGGGCATCGACCAGCGCCAGACCGTGGAGCGGGAACTGGTCACCGCCCAGGCCGAGCGCGCATCCTGGGTGAAGGCCATCGAGACCGAGAGCTACGAGCAGATCCAGTCCAACGAGGACCTGATGAAGGTCGTCCGCTCGACCGGACGTCAGCTCTTCGGCGACAACTGTGCCGCCTGCCACGGGGCGGACGGAAATGGCCGCGCCAACTATCCCGACCTGACCGACGACGACTGGCTCTGGGGCGGCGAGGTGGAGCAGATCGCCGAGACCATGCGTCTGGGCATCAACTCGCGCCACCAGAACACCCGGGTCGCGCAGATGCCGGCCTTCGGGCGCGACGCGATGCTGGACCGAGCCCAGGTCGCGAACGTCGCAACCTACGTGCAATCCCTTTCAAATCCGGCTGTGTCCACACCGCAGAACGTCGCGCAGATCCAGGCCGGGCGGGAGGTCTTCCTCACGACCTGCGCGGCGTGCCACGGCGAGGACGGCAAGGGCAACCGGGAGGTCGGGGCACCCAACCTGACCGATCCGCACTGGGTCTACGGCGGCGACCTCCAGACCCTGATCGACACGATCCATGGCGGGCGCCAGGGGCACATGCCGACCTGGGACGAGCGCCTGACCCCGGCGGAGATCAAGATCCTGGCCCTGTACGTCAACTCCCTGGGAGACGTGAAGCCATGACGGGAGTTGAGGCACCGAAGCAGGCCAAGTGGCCTATTGTTGCCTGGAGCCTGGCGGCGGCCGTGCTGCTCGTCGTAGCGGCCGCCAATGCCCACCTCGTCTACGTCGCGGTGGCCTCGCAGCCCGACTGCGTCGCCCACCTGAAGGAGG
Organism: Microvirga arvi; assembly: GCF_016892765.1. Classification (GTDB taxonomy): domain Bacteria; phylum Pseudomonadota; class Alphaproteobacteria; order Rhizobiales; family Beijerinckiaceae; genus Microvirga; species Microvirga arvi. The sequence goes on along the minus strand of NZ_JAFEMD010000048.1, from coordinate 23,725 downwards.
CCGGGTCCAAGGAAGGTGCCTTCAGGGCGGCGAAGCCCGCCTGCTGAGTATGTTCAACTGATGCGCGATTTCGGGGAAGACAGATGAGTGAAACGGACAAGTCCTACGGCTTGCTGACCCAGACCTCCGGGATCGAGGAGACGCGCAACCCTTCCCTGCAACGCCACCTCCCGGCGCAGGCCGCGTTCGACTGGTTGAAGGCGGGCTGGCGCGACCTGATGGTCCGGCCGGGCCTCAGCATCGTCTATGGGGTCGCGGTCTTCTTCGTCACGCTCCTCCTCACATGGACGCTGTTCGCCTCAGGGCGAGACTACATCCTGTTTCCCGCCATCGCCGGGTACATGATCGTCGCGCCCGTCCTGGCTATCGGCCTCTATGAGAAGAGCCGTGCCCTGGAGGCCAGGGAGCATCCGACGCTGCGCACCATGCTGCTCGTGCGCCCGCGAGCCGGTGCACAGATCTTCTACACTGGGCTGCTGCTCTGCCTGCTGATGCTCCTCTGGAACCGGGCCGCGGTTCTGGTCTACGCCCTGTTCTTCGGTGTCCGGCCCTTCCCGGGACTCGACGGGGTCGTCGCCATGCTCTTCACAACGTCGGTCGGCTGGGCGATGCTTATCGTCGGGACTCTCGTCGGAGGGCTGTTCGCGGCCTTCGGGTTCGCGATCAGCGTGTTCTCGATCCCGATGCTGCTCGACCGGCGCACGGACGCCCTGACGGCCATGGGCACGAGCATGGCAATGGTGTGGAACAACCTCACCCCGATGATCACCTGGGGCGCCATCCTTCTCGCCCTGTTCGCGGTCAGCGCCGTGACGGGCTTCCTCGGCTTCATCGTCATCTTCCCACTGCTTGGTCATGCCACCTGGCATGCTTACCGAGCGATGCAGTGATGCTACGCCAGCGTGCGGCAAAGGATGACAACCGGCGATGACCTGCTGCTCCCCCACAGATGTTCAGAATTTAGTGAGGGACACGCGGCAGCCCGACACCCTGCTGGAGGAAATCCGGCTCGCCAGTCGCGAGCTTGCTGGCGGTACGCGCCAGACGGATCTCTCGGTGCCCGGCGTCAGGTGCGCCGCCTGCATTGCGTCAGTCGAACGCACGCTGGCGAAGCTCCCCGGCGTCGAGGCCGCCCGGGTCAACCTCTCCATGAAGCGGGTCGCCGTCACTTGGCGCACGAGCGAGGGAACGCCCCCTGACCTGATCGGTGCGTTGCGCGGCATCGGCTACGAGGCGCACCTGTTCGCGCCGGAGCAGGACGCCAAAGACCCGGAGCTGGCCCGCCTCGTCAAGGCTCTTGCGCTGGCGGGCTTCTGCGCGATGAACATCATGATGCTGTCGGTGTCGGTCTGGTCGGGGGCCGACGCCGGCTCCCGGCAGGCGTTCCACCTCATCTCGGCCCTCCTCGCCCTGCCGGCCCTGCTCTATTCCGGCCGTGTCTTCTACGCCTCGGCCTGGTCAGCGTTGCGCCATGGCCGCACCAACATGGACGTGCCGATCTCCATTGGTGTGTCGCTGGCCTTCGCTCTCAGCCTCTACGATACAATCCACAATGCACCGCATGCCTACTTTGACGCGGCAACGTCCCTGCTGTTCTTCCTGCTCATCGGCCGCACCCTCGACCATGTAATGCGCGAGCGGGCGCGCTCCGCCGTCGCTGGTCTTGCGCGGCTCGCCCCGGCTGGCGCCACGATCATCCAGGACGGGCGGCCGCTCTACGTTCCCGTGTCGGAGATCGAACCCGACGCGATGGTTCTTGTCGCCGCCGGTGGCCGGATCCCGGTTGACGGCGTGGTCGAACGGGGAGCATCCGATCTCGACTGCTCCCTCGTCTCGGGGGAAACCGCGCCGCGGAAGGCTGCCCCGGGGGAAACGGTCCAGGCGGGCGTGATGAATCTCACTGGGCCGTTGACAGTCCGGGCGACGGCTCGCGCCGAGAACTCGTTCCTGGCGGAGATGGTCCGGATGATGGAGGCCGCCGAGGGCGGGCGGGCCCGCTACCGCCGACTGGCGGACCGCGCCGCGGCACTCTACTCACCCGTCGTCCACACGCTGGCCTTATTGTCGTTTCTCGGCTGGCTGTTCCTCACTGGGGACTGGCATTCATCCATCACCATCGCCATCGCCGTCCTGATCATCACCTGCCCGTGCGCCCTGGGCCTGGCGGTTCCCATCGTGCAGGTCGTCGCCGCCCGCCGCCTGTTCGAGAGCGGGATCATGGTCAAGGACGGTTCTGCCCTGGAGCGCCTGGCCGAGATCGGTGGCGTGACCTTCGACAAGACCGGCACCTTGACGCTGGGCAAGCCCATCCTAGTCAACGCGGACGAGGCGGCGCCGGCGGCGATGCGGATCGCCCTGGGGATGACCATGGGTTCGCGCCATCCGGCGGCACAGGCAATTGCCGTGGTCGCGGCGCAACGCGTGTCTCAAGCCCCGGCGTTCGACTGGATCGAGGAGGTTCCCGGGCTGGGGCTCGAAGCCCAGATCGGCGGCGACACGTACCGGCTCGGCAGGCCGGACTGGGCAACAGGGCAGCAGGCTCGGGACGATGCCTCCGCAGCCGGCTCGATCTCGGTCCTGGCGCGAGATGGCGAACCGCTGGCGGCATTCGTGTTGGAGGACAGCGTCCGCCACGAGGCCCGGGAGACGGTGGGCAACCTGGTGCGTCAGGGGCTGGCGGTGGAGGTCCTCTCCGGCGACCGCGAGGCCGTGGTCAAGGACCTGACGTCGAGGCTCGGGGTCCGTGACTTTGCGGCCGGGCTCCTGCCGGCGGACAAGGTGGTCCGGGTCGCGGCGCATGAGACAGCGGGCCGGAAGGTCCTGATGGTCGGGGACGGCCTGAACGATGCGCCTGCCCTGTCAGCCGCCCATGTCTCCATGGCTCCCGCCACCGCGGCTGACATCGGCCGGAACGCCGCCGACTTCGTGTTCCTGAACGAAAGCCTTTCGGCCGTCACCGATGCCCTTGGGATCGCGCGCCAGTCCCGCCGGTTGATCTTCCAGAACTTCGCCCTGGCGGTCGGCTACAATGCCTTGGCGGTGCCAGTCGCCATGCTGGGCTATGTGACCCCTCTCGTTGCGGCCGTCGCCATGTCGCTGTCCTCGATCATCGTCATCGCCAACGCCATGAGGCTGTCACTGGCCCGCAAGGCCGCATGAGGCCAAGAACCCGGAGGAGGATCGGATGGATTCCATGTGGTGGCTGATCCTCATCGCGCTTGGCATGGGGCTGGCCGGCTTGGCCGCCTTCCTGTGGTCCCTCCGCAACGGGCAGTACGACGATCTCGACGGAGCGGCGGAACGGGTCCTGCTCGAAGAGGATCCGGATGATCAAGGTCAGGCCCGTCAGGACAGGTGATGGACCATGCCTCTCCGGGCCACATTCGGTGCCACACCGATGTGGAAGTGAGTGACGAGACCGGAACTATTTGCAACTATATTGCTTAGGGAGGTTCAGCCCTGGGACATGGCGTGCAGCCTCTGTCAGACGAGGTCGCGGATCACGGCCAACAGCGTCATGCCGAGTGCCGCGAGACTCGGCACCAGCACGGCGGCCCCTGAAGCCAAGGCGAGTATCGCCACCCAGTCGAACGGCTTGTCAACGAAGCGAGGCACGATCCGCTCATCCTTTCCCAATGACAGCCCAACGGATTCCAAACCGGTTCCGTTCCAGCGGCGACCTCAAGCGGTTCGGTGCCTCCGGACAAAAGAGCTCAGAAGCCAGGAGTGTGACCACGGTCGCTGGCCGGTCGGCTGGGACGCCAGCATTGATGAATCGGAAAGGACGCCTGCGCCATGCGGCCCCGGTGCGGCCCGGCCCAGCGCGGAGACCCGGTTCTGGACCACCGGCCCCACACGGGACAACTAAGATCGGAACGAAACCTCCGTTCCGGTTTGGCTGTTCCACCGTTCCAAAGCACCATTTCCAAGAGGGGATTGCCTTGGTGCTCTACTATTTTGACATCCGGAAAGGGACCGACCTCATACGGGATGACAAAGGTTCGGAGTTCGCCAGCCAGGAAGCCGCGGCGCGGGGAACTGCCCGCTCAGCGGCCGAGATTGGGGCCGGCCAGCTGGCGAAGAGCGATTTCAGTGACGTCGTCGAGGTCAGGGATGAGCGGAACCAGCGGCTCTGCACCGTGACGGCATCGATGAAGGACGATTGGCATACCCCCCTGGCCCCAGCCTCATTCCTGGAGCGCGTGAGCACGGATCCAGCCAACCGGACCTGGCGTCAGGCCGCCGCGAGGATCTCGTCGGCTGGCCCGAAGAACTCATAGTGGATGCGGTTCGACCGGACCCCGGCCAAGGCGAGCCCGCCGACGAAAGCTCTCAGGAACGGTCGTGGGCCGCACAGGTAGTAGCCCGCCTCCTCCAGTGGCGTGTTGGCCCTGAGCCACTCGATGCTGATCAATCCTTGCTGATCATAGTCCTCGCCCTGACGGTCCTCCGGCCGCGGCTCGACATAGAAGGTGGCGGCCTTGATGTTCGGGTAGGCCGCGGCCAAGGACCTGACCCGGTCCCTCATCGCATGGGTGGAGCCGTTCAGCGTCCCATGCACGTAATGGACGGCCTTGTTGGGATAGCGGGCCGCGATGGTCTCCAGCATGCTCATCATCGGCGTCAGCCCAACCCCGCCGCTCAGCAGCACAACCGGCCGCGGCGACTCCTCGTTGAGGAAGAACTCGCCCGCAGGCGGGGCCACCTTGAGCACGGTCCCGACCTCGGTCTGGTCATGCAGCCAGGACGACGCGACCCCCTGCGGCTCGCGCTTCACCGAGATGCGGTAGGTTTCACCGTTCGGCGCGCTGGAGATGCTGTAGTTGCGCTTGAGAGGATGCTGGCCCGGCGCCTCGATCCAGAGGGTCAGGTATTGGCCGGGCCGGTGAAACAGGACAGGCTGACCGTCCTCGGGCCGGAGCACGAACGAGGTAATGATCTCGCTCTCGCGCTGCTTGCTCTCGATCCGGAAATTGCGCCAGCCGTTCCAGCCGCCGGGCGCCGACGCCAGGCTGGTGTAGATGGCCTTCTCGCGCCCGATCAGCACATGGGCCAGGAACCAGTACGCCTCGCCCCAGGCGGCCAGGATCTCATCCGTGGCGGCATCGCCGAGCACGTCCTTGATCGCCCCGAGCAGCGCCTCGGCCACGTGCGGATAGTGCTCGGGCAGGATGTTCAAGCCCACATGCTTCTGCGCGATGCGTTCGACGACCGGCGCCAGGGCACCGAGATTGTCGATATTCTGGGCATACGCGAGGATGGCGGAGGCCAGCGCCTTGGGTTGGGAGCCGGTTTCGCCGTGATGCGACTGGTTGAAGAGGTCGCGGATCTCCTCGTTCTGGAACATGCGTTCGTACATGCGCTTCGTGACCGCCAGCCCATGCTCCTGCAAGGCCGGCACCGTCGCCTTTACGAGATGAATGGTGGTGTCGCTCAGTGTGTCCGTCATGGGATGACCTCCTGGGATGCAGCATCAGGGGAATGGGTGCCGACGGACCGCTCCGGCATGCATGAGGCCGGCCGTCGGACCCCAGGGGTTACGCCGCCCGGGCCGGTGCCGAAACTAAGGGATTGCCCTGATCACCGCTGGTCGCAGGCCGGACGGTACCCCGGTCACTGACGCCGCGCGGCCGGAGCCGGGATCGCGGCGCTGCGGGCCGCCCCTTCGACGGCCACCAGAACATCCAGCGCCCGCCAAGGCTTGGGCATGAAGCGCGCCGTCTTGGGCAATCCGTCCTTCGGCAACCGCACCCGCCCGGAGGTGACGAGCACGCGGATGTGCGGCCAGCGCGCCGCGCAGGCGAGCGTGAGGTCGACGCCATCCGCCCGGCCCGGCAGCGTGACGTCGGTGAAGACCATCACCACTTCGTCGGCATGATCCTGCAGGAAGGCCAATGCCGCATCGGCGGTCTCCACCTCGACGACGTCCAGGTCGGTCTCCTCGATCACCGTCGCGGCCAAATGGCGGAGCTCCGGCTCATCCTCGACCACCAGCACCGTCCGCCTGATCGCTTGGCCCATCATTGACTCCTTGGTGAATTAGCTGGGAAACGCAACAAGGCAGGAACGCCGGACCGACAGCGGTCTCGAATGGATCCCACGCAACATGGGTCCCAACATCATGCGGACGCCGATGTTCCGGCCACGGGTCGAATTGCCGCCGGAGCAGCCCGGATCTGTAGCGCCAGTTGCGGCAATCCGGCACCGGCAGCCAATTTCCGACAAGGCCTATGTGTGCGGCGCCTGCGTTTGTGGGACCGACAGGGTCGCAGTCTGAGATCTTTGGGAGTTGGTGTTGCCATGATATGAGCCTGCACCTGCGCAGCGCGTGAGGTAGGAGCACAGATGGCGGAAGGCGGGGCATCACACCGACACAGCATACCGGCGGAGGCGGAGCTGCGCCTGCTAGCCGAATACTGCACCGATGTCATCGCCCGCGTCGGGGCGGACATGACCTTCAGCTATATCTCGCCGTCGGCGGAACGAATGTTTCGCCGGCCCGTCTCGGAGATTGTCGGGCAGCCTGTGCGGGAGTTCGTCTTTCCTGAGGATTTGCCGATCATCGCCGCCGCGACGGCGCGTCTGGTGGCGGGCGAGGTTGACAGCTCAACCATCACGGTTCGGGCCATTCGCGGGGATGGCACTCTGCTATGGGTTGAGGTTACCTCACGGCCCATCGGGGACTATACCCTCGGCCAGCCCGGCGACCGGGCCGTGGTGATGCGGGACGTGACCGAGCGCAAGGCGCTGGAGGATCAGCTGACCGCCATGGCGACGAAGGACGGCCTGACCGGCCTCGCCAACCGCCGCTCGTTCGATGAAGCGCTAGCCCGGGAATGGCGCCGCACCGTTCGTGAGATGGCGCAGATGTCCCTCCTCCTGCTCGACCTCGATCACTTCAAGGGCTTCAATGATGCCTATGGGCATCTGGTGGGTGACGATTGCCTCCGGGCAGTCGCGGCGGCCCTCCAAGGCCTGACGCTTGGCCCAGGAGATCTCATCGCACGCTACGGCGGAGAAGAGATCGCGATCATTCTGGTCCAGGCCGATGCGCAAGGTGCGGCTACAGTGGCGGAGCGCGCTCGTGTGGCGATTGAGGCCCTGGCTCTCCCGCATGAGGCAACGTCGGTGCCTGGAAGGGTGGTCACCGCCAGTATTGGCGCCGCCACGGCCGTTGTCCGAACTGGAGTCTCGGCAGGGATGCCGCAAGCCCTGCTCGCTGCGGCTGATCGCGCGCTCTATCAAGCCAAGGCAGGCGGACGAAACCGGGTGGAAACGGCACTGATCCTCGCGGCTCCGGACTAAGACGGATCAACCGTCAACAAGCGCACATCAGTAACATCCACCAGGGCGCTCGTATCCAGAAGGGAAACATATTCCAGGTAGCACATTCATGGAACCGAGAGAGCGCTTGGATCACGGCTCGCTCAGTGCCCGGCGGCGCTTGAGCAGATCATCGGCCAGTGAGGGGACAGCCAACAGCAGCAAGAGCAATCCCAGGGGAAGGCACGTGGCAAAGCCCCAGCTTTGGAAGCCGAACGCGCCAAACAGGCCGCCTGCGAAGAAGAAACCTAGCAACAAACTCAGCAAGCGCAGTTTTGGTCGGTCTGCGCGGACCCGGGACGTTTCCGGACAGGTCTGATCCCTGTTCCAGTAGACAAGCTTTCCCAGCTCAATGCCAACATCGGTGATTATGCCCGTCACATGGGTCGTGCGGATGCGAGCGCCGGAAATTTTGGTCACGGTGGCGTTCTGCAGCCCCATGATGAAGCAGAGCATGAGTACGGCTAATGGAGTGAACCCGGAGGCGCCGTGCGCCAAGCCACCTAGCAGCCCAAAGCCGAGCAGCAGGGCCGCCTCCAGCAGCAGGGGCCGGGCGTAGAGGTCGCGCCGATTGCCGCGGCGGCCCCAGTTGATCAGGATGGCCGAGCAGGCCGCCCCGGCGACAAAGGACATCAACGCAACCGTCCCTGCTATCACGAGGCCGAAGGCGCCGAGGACGAGATTGTCGGCGAGGGACGAAAAGATCCCGGACATATGCGAGGTGTACTGGCCCATGACAAGGAATCCGCCCGCGTTGGCCGCCCCCGCCACAAACGCGAGGACCATCCCAAGCCGGGTGTCGGCCCTCGCCGACCGCCCCGGGGCAATAATCCGCCGGGCGGAACGGGCATAATGACCGACCAGGCCGCGCTTCCGCCGAAGCCGATGCTGCCGGTTCATCGCGGACCGTTGCCACTCCGCGTGGGGCGGCGGCCTCCCAGTTTCGGCACCGCCATCTCTGCGGCCGTGTTTAACACAAGTCATCGTCCAGCGTCCGGATCTGGGATAATGAGGAGGGAGTTCAGAGTTCTTCCTCCCTCTGGATCCCTTCTCCCTCCCTGCATGCGCCGGCGAGGGAGTTTCTTTGGCCATATGTAGCGGCGGGAAGGTCGATCACGTTTGCGGCCGCCTCACGCGGTGACGCGCGGCCGGGTAAATACGTTCCAGTAGGCCAACGCGAAGCCGACGAAGGCCCCGGCCCAGGCCAGCCCCGCCACATGGAGCAGGACATCGCTCAGGGCGGGATGAACCGCGGCGCAGATCCGCGCGAGGGCGCCGACGACGAGCAGGAGATAGAGTCCCTGCATGACCGTGGACGCAACCAGCGCCCGGCCGGTGTGCCCAAGGCTCGACCGGGACATCACGGCCAGTGTCATGACGCCCATGGCGCCGCCCGACCAGGCATGGATTCCGGCTGCGCTGGACACGAGGCCCAAGGCAGCCAGCCCGGTCAGTATGAAGCCGAGCGGCACGAAGGCGTAGGCGACATGCAGGATCAGGACGAGCCGGTCGCGCCAGGTGCGCTCCCCCGCCCAACGTGCGAGGCGCGCCGCCTGGAGCACGCCGGCCGCGATCAGAGCGGCCCCGGTCACGCTCCAATCGGGCGCGGCGATCCATGCCGCAAGTGCCACCCCGGCGGCGATCATAGTGACCATGTCGAAGCGGCCGAACGGCGCCGGTAGGCGGCCGGGGTTCTCGCGCACGAGCCAGTTGCGGGTGAAGCTCGGGATGATGCGCCCGCCGACCAGCATGATCAGCATCATGGTGGCGGCAATCCCGAAGCGGATGCCGCAGTCGGCGGCACCCAGGACATGCGCCTCGACATGGAAGAGGATATTGCCGGCAAGAAGGAGTCCGAGGGCGATGAGGACCTTAAGGTTGCGCCAGTTTCTGCCCTTGACGATCTCCCGGCCCATGGCCCCTGCGACAAGCAGCAGGAACGCGTTGTCGATCACGGCCGCGGCCTCCCAGCCGATCCAGGCCGAGGTTGTGACGGCGAGGCGGCCCGCGGCCCAGACGAGCACGAGGACCAGCAGCGGCCGGCCCTGCAGCGGCATGCGTCCGGTCCAGTTCGGAACCGCCGTGAGCAGGAAGCCGGTGATCACGGCCGGAAGGTAGCCGTAGAGCATCTCATGGATGTGCCAATCGCGCGGAGCGAACGCTGTCGACAGCTCCAACATACCGTAGAACATCGGCAGCCAAGCGAGGATGGCGAGACCGGCATAGAGCGAGCCGAAGAGGAAGAACGGACGGAAGCCGTAGGAGAGGAGCGCGGGTCCCTTGTAGTCCCGCAGGCGGGGAATGGGAGCCATCACAGGCCTCCTATGGGTTCATACCATCCAAGCCAACCCCGAGGGTTGTGCGCAGAGTCAGGTCGCCGATCGCCCGGCCGCTGCAAGAGGTTGGCACCGCCACGGCAGGTTCACCGTGGCGGTGCAAGGATAGAAGCAGACTGTTACTTGGCGGCCGTCTTAGTCGCCGCGAGCTTGTCGAACAGGTTGGCGAACGCCTGCTTGGCCTTACCGGGGTGCGTGGCGGCCTTGGCCTGATCCGCATTCGTCGGCTCACCGACCACGATCATGCCGACCATGCCCATGCCGTAGTGCGGCTTGCACTTGTAGCCGTACACGCCCGGCTTATCGAAGGTGATCGCCACTTCCTCGTTGATCTTGCCGACGAACTTCTGCCCGCCTTCCGGCACCATAGCGTCAACGGTCTCGACGTTGTGGCCCTTGTCCGAGGCGACGAACTTGACGGTGTCACCCGGGTTGATCTTCACCAGCGCCGGCTCGAACACCATGACGCCTTCCGTGCCCTTGTTGAGCATCTTCACCTCGACCTCGGCCGCGTTAGCGGCACCTGCGAAGCCAAGAGCTGCCACGAGGGCGCCGAGCACAATAACCTTCCGCATGATTGTCTCCTGTTGCAAAGCGAAACATGTGAGCTCCTCTCTGAAGCTCTTGGGGAGTTGATACGCCCGGCGGGCTCGTCTGTGTTTGATCTTGCGCAAAGAGGCGGCACATTTGCTAAAAAGGCAGGGCAAGACGGAGCCGCTGTTTGCGCCAAGGCAAATACTGTGGGATCACACGTCGTGGAGAGCTGCCGGTTGGCGAAACCATCTCGCCTTGCGAACAGAATATGACGTCCGGCTGTTATCCCGGCGCGGATCCGGACCGGCGGGCAGTGCGCGCGGCTCATTTCAGGTAAAGGCAGACGCATGGCTGGTGTTGATCGATCCCTTGTGGCGGGTGTCCCCGTCTTCGCCGGGCTTGCGCCGGAGCAGATCGATCTGCTGCTGCAGGAGGCGCAATCGGTCCGCTATCCCAAGGGAACGAACGTGTTCCAGCAGGACGAGGAGGCGCATTCCTTCTTCATCCTGTTGCACGGGCATCTCAGGGTGTTCAAGCTCACCCCCGACGGGCAGCAGGTCGTGGTCCGCTTCGTCTCACCCGGCGAGGTGTTCGGCGTCGCCATGGCCATCGGGCGCACGACCTACCCGGCGACGGCCCAGGCCGTCGTCGACAGCATCGCCCTGGTCTGGCCCTCCGCCGCCTGGCCCCGCCTTGTGGCGACCCACCCTGGGCTGGCGGTCAACACGCTCCAGACCGTGGGCAGCCGGCTCCAGGATGCCCATACCAGGGTGGTCGAGATGTCGACCGAACAGGTCGAGCGCCGCGTCGCCCATGCCCTGCTTCGCCTCGCGGAACGAGCCGGCCGTAAGGTCGAGGCCGGCGTGGAGATCGACTTCCCGATCACGCGTCAGGACGTTGCTGAGATGACGGGCACCACACTGCATACGGTCAGCCGCATCCTGACAGCCTGGGAGGCTCAGGGGCTGGTCGAGGGCGGACGGCAGCGGATCATGATCCGCGACCCGCACAAGCTGTTCCTGCTCGCCGAGGGCTCGCCCAGCTAGGACAGAGGGTCGTTAGGCCGAGCGCGAGGGCGACCGGTCCGGCCGTGCGCCGGATCCAGGCCTCGGGAGATTCGCGGCCATGTTTGCGCCGGGTCAAAGAGCGCCCTGCCCCACCGGCGTATGTGTGACCTGTCCCAAGGAGCAAGCAATGGCCCGACATCTCGATCCCGACATTCTCAATTGCCTTCAGGACGTGATGGATCCCGAGATCGGCCTCAGCGTGGTCGACCTCGGCCTTGTCTACCAGGCGGGCCAGGACGACCATGGCATCGACGTGGCGCTCACCTTGACGACCCGGGCTTGCCCGCTCGGCGAGATGATTGTGGAGGATGCCCGCGCGCGCCTGGTGCGCCGGTTTCCGGATGCGCCGGGCATTGCCATCAACCTCGTGTGGAGTCCGCTCTGGACGCCGACCGCATCACTCCCCGGGGCCAGGAACTGTTAGGCCACACCCCGCGGAGAGCCGCATGATGGCTCTGCTCCGGCCTGAAGCCCGACCGATCACATACCGAGGCCGTCGGTGCATCGTCGCGACCGTGGTCTGGCCCCTTAGATGCGGGCTTCAGGAGAGCTTCTTGAATGTCTGATACCTCCCCAACGGCCACCCTGCCCTTGGTGGGGGCCAAGCCCCGCCTGGAACTGCGGCTTGCGTTTCTGGCCCTCGGGGCCCTCGCTTTGATCGCGGGCTTGTACGGGGCGCTGGCGCGGTTGGGGTGGACGTTGCCCCTGGGCGCCTCCCTCGCCGCCCTGCACGGCCCGCTGATGATCTCCGGTCTGTTCGGCACGTTGATCAGCCTGGAGCGCGCCGTGGCGCTGGGCCGCGGCTGGAGCTATGCCGCACCAGCGCTCTCCGCGCTCGGCACGCTCCTCCTGCTCGCCGGCGTGCCGGAGGCCTTCGGCGCCGGCGCCTACGCGGCCGCCGCGGCGGTGCTGGCCGGCGCCTCACTGCTGATCACCCTGCAGCAGCCGGCGGTGTTCACCGATGCCCTTTTGTTCGGTGCCTTCGCCTGGCTCGCCGGGAATGTCCTCTGGCTGATGGGTCAGGCCGTGCCAGACCTAGTGGGCTGGTGGCTCGCCTTCTTGGTGTTGACTATTGCCGGCGAGCGTCTGGAACTCAGCCGCCTGATGCCGCAACGGCGCGGGAGCGAGGCCCTGTTCCTGTTCGCTATCGGCCTGCTCGCCGTGGGTGCGCAGAACGGAGTTATGACCGGGAACGGGGCTATCCTTTTCGGCCTGGCCCTGCTCGTCACCACCTTGTGGCTTCTGCGCCATGACATTGCCCTGCTGAATGTCCGCAGGACGGGGCAGACCCGCTTCATGGCCGCCTGCATGCTGGCAGGTTATGCGTGGTTGGGCTTGGCAGGCCTCGTGCTGATCGTGTTCCCTCCGGGCGAAAGCAGCTTCGGCTATGACCTCGCTCTGCATGCTGTTCTGATCGGGTTTGTGCTCTCGATGGTGTTCGGGCACGCACTCATCATCCTGCCCGCCGTTGCCCGCCTCAGGCTTTGCTACGGACCCATTCTCTACCTGCCGCTGGCGCTGCTGCACCTGTCCGTTGCCCTACGGGCCGGTGCCGGGCTCGCTGGATGGGACGCCGGACGGATGGCCAGCGGCGCCCTCACGCTCCTGGCCCTCGCCGGCTTCGTTGCCAGCCTGATCAAATCCTCGCGGAACGGCCGCGAGGCTCCTCCGACGGGTGGGTCCTGCCAAGGCGGATCCCGTCCGCATTGATCCGCCTAAGCACAGGTCTAGGTAGCCCGACATGACATGGATGGAGCACAGCGCAGAGTGGAGGCGACAGGCGACGGCGCTTGTCTCCGCCCTTGTGCTGGTTCTCCATATTGTCGCCATGGCCGTTGGGGCTATAGGCCTGCCGGCCTCCGACGGAGCCGCCCAGGTCCATGGCCACCATACGGCTGCCGCCGAGCATGATGCGGGCAGCCCCACCGAGGATCTTGGCCACAAGCCGCCGTGCTGCATCCTGAGCGTCTGCCCCGGATTGCCCGGCCTTCCCGATGACCATGCCCTGACGTGCCTGCCCGCGCCGGAGGCGCGCATGCTGATCTTCCAGGTCGGCCTTGAGTTCGCGGCGCAGCCAAGTCCCCTTCTTCCTCCTGTCGGAGCGCGGGCGCCGCCCGTCCGGACCTGAGCCCCAATTAGCTGACATTGCTCAATCCGACAGGATACACTCATGATTTCGATCTTGCTCCGCGGGGCGTTCGCCGCCTCCGCTCTCCTCGCGCTTGCCGGCCCCGTGCTGGCCCACACCACCCTCGAGACGCAGCAGGCCCCCGTCGCCTCCACCTACAAGGCGGTGCTGCGCGTCGGCCACGGCTGCGAGGGCGCTCCGACCCTGAAGCTGCGCGTCCGCATCCCCGAGGGCGTCATCAACGTCAAGCCGATGCCCAAGCCGGGCTGGGAGATGCAGACCGTCAAGGCGCCCTACGAGAGAGCGTTCGACTACCACGGCACCCCCACGACCGAGGGCGTGCGGGAGATTGTCTGGACGGGCAAGCTGCTCGACGAGCACTACGACGAGTTCGTCTTCCGCGCCTACCTGACCGACAGCCTCAAGCCGGACACCATGCTCTACATTCCCGTGGTTCAGGAATGCGGGGGCGGCAAGGCCGACCGCTGGATCGAGATCCCGGCTGAGGGCAAGAGCGCCGACGACTACCAGTATCCGGCACCGGGGCTGAAGCTCCTGCCGGCCAAGGCCACCCACTGACGAGGGAGCCGGGAGCCGTCTCTGCGGCAGCTCCCGGTGCCGCCATGAAGCGCGCGATCCTCCTCATGTTCTGGTTGACGCTCGCGATCCTGGGCGGGATGGGACACGCCCTCGCGCATGCGGCGCTCGTCGAGTCCCATCCCGCGGACGGCGCCTCCGTGGAGGAGGCGCCGGCTACCGTCCGCCTGCACTTCAACGAGCCCGTCTCGCCTTTGGTCGTCAGCCTGACCGATGCCCGCGGCCAGGTGCATCGCGGTCTGCACGCTACCGCCCGCAACGAGGTGCTGGAGGTAGCCATCCCCGGGGATCTTCCCCGGGGCAGCCATGTCCTGAGTTACCGCGTCGCGTCGGGCGACGGTCATCCGGTCGGCGGGTCCATCGTGTTCTCGGTCGGTGCCGCGACGGGATCCGGCCCCGCGGCAGGCCTGGAGGGAAACGAGGCCGTCCGCCGCGGTCTCTGGCTGGCGCGCGTTGCGCTGTACCTGGGACTGTTCGCGGGCGCCGGAGGCGCGTTCTTCCAGGCCTGGCTCACGCCGGGCCTCAAGGCAGGCCGGACCAGACGTGTCCTGACCGGCTTCGTCGTCCTCGGTATCCTCGCGGCCACGATCTCCCTGGGCCTCCAGGGCGTCGACGCCCTGGGAGAGACACCCGCTTCCCTCGGCACCGTCGCCGCGTGGGCTGCCGGATGGCGGACCTCGTTCGGACCGACGTCCGCGATCGGGGCAGTCGCCCTCGTGCTCGCCGGAATGGGACTGCGTGGGCAGATGGGATGGCGGCGGGTTTGCACCATTACTGCCATGGCCGGAGTCGGACTGTCCCTGGCATGGAGCGGCCATGCCAGCGCTGCCGCGCCGCAATGGCTCACGCGCCCGGCCGTGTTCCTCCACGCGGTGGGGGTCGCCTACTGGGTCGGGGCGTTGATTCCCCTCCTCTTCGCCATCCGGCAAGCTCCCGCGCAGGCGCTTCCGGTCGTTCGCCGGTTCTCCACAGGCGCCCTCATGGCGGTCGCGATGCTGACGCTGGCCGGACTCGTACTCGCGGCGATCCAGGTCGAGGCGCCCGCGAACCTGACGGGCACGGATTACGGGCGCGTCCTCATCGCCAAGACGATCCTCGTCGTCACGCTGCTTGGCCTGGCCGCCCTGAACCGCATGCGGCTGACGCCCGCATTGGCGTCCCCGGGTGGCACCGACGGCAGGTGGCTGGTCCGGTCGGTTGCGGTCGAGATCGTCCTGTCCGTCGCCATCCTGGCACTGGTGGGGCTGTGGCGGTTCACCCCGCCGCCGCGGGCGCTGGCAGCGTCTGCCGAGGCTACCGCGTCCGCGAGCGTCCACCTGCATTCGCCACGGATCATGGCGCAGGTTACCCTCTCGCCCGGACGGGCGGGAGTGACGCGGGCGAGGATCGTCATCGCCTCGGGACGCGCCGAGCCAACCAGCCCGAAGGAGGTGATCCTCGTCCTGGCCAGGCCCGAGGCCGGGATCGAGGCCATCGCGCGTCCGGCACGGCGGGACGGCCGGCAGGGATGGCTCGTGGAGGGCCTCGTCCTGCCGCAGGCCGGTGCTTGGCAGGTCAGGGTCGACATCCTCGTCGACGACTTCGAGAAATCCAGCCTCGAAGGGAGCATCAGCATAAGGCCTTGACGCCCATCGAGGCCAAGCCTCGACATCTTGGTCAGCCTGTCCTGGGCCGCGCCGAGCTTGGCTGGCGACATTTTCCAGGTCGAGAACCATCAGAGTGCGAGGCGGTCTTCACGTACTCCAGACCGCAGAAGTCGGCCCGGCCGACGGGGGCCACCGGACCAGACGATGAGGAGCGGCCACATTCCCGGCCTGGGTCGGTTCCCGGTACAGGTCACACGGAGAAGCCGTCCCGGAACGGATGGAACATGACTTCATCACCGTCGGCGACTGGGGCATGAAGCAGCTCGATGCTCACGAGTCCATCCGCTGCGACGAGAGGCTTGAGGCGGGCCGAGCCGCCGCGGCCGAGGATCTCGACCGCCGAGCCGCCGTTGACCTGGACGATGCGGGCAGGCGCGAACTCAGTCCGACCCGGCCGTCGGTTGAAGGCGTGCATCAGCGGAAGGCGCATGCCGGAGAGAGGACGTGCCCGGCGTCCGTCCAAGGCGGCCAATACGGCACCACCGAGGAGCAGCCATGACACGAGCGCAGCCACCGGGTTTCCTGGAAGACCAAGGTAGGCCGTCGACTCGATGGACCCGACCACGGCGGGCTTGCCGGGCTTGAGCGCGACCTTGAGGGTTTGGCCTCTTCCCCTTGCTCCGACGAGCGCAACCATGGAATGGTCCTCGTCGCCGACCGAGACACCGCCCGTCGTGACGATCAGGTCGCAGCGGTGGGAAAGCTCGGAGAGGGCGCCGGCAATCAGGTGCGGGTCATCCCGCACGAGTCCCCCGTCCACGACATCGGCGCCTGACTGACGGGCAAGAGCGAGTATCATGGGGCGGTTAGAATCGAAGAACGACGCCTCAGTCAGGCGCTCCCCTTGGGTGCGCAACTCGGTGCCCGTCGAGATAACGCCGATCCGCACCTTGCGCCGTACGCACGTTCGCTCAAAGCCTTGCGCGGCGAGCAGCGCGACATGACGCGCATCGATGCGATCGCCCGGCTGGAGCAGCACCTCCCCGGCCTGGACGTCCTCGCCGCACCGCCGGATATTGTCCCCCGGCCGAACCATGCGGGTCAGGACGATCCCGCCGCCGTTCCAGGCGACGTGCTCCTGCATCACCACGGCATCAGCGCCATCAGGGATCCTCGCGCCCGTGAGAATGCGCAAGGCCCTTCCATGCGGCAGGGGCAGTGCCTCGTCGCCTGCCGCCATGCGCCCGGCGACGGCCAGGGCAGTGCCTGATGCCAATCCTTCGCCTGCCGTCAGGGCGTAGCCGTCCATAGCCGATTGATCGAATGGCGGCAGCGGGAGAACCGACGTCACCGGCATCGCCAAGGTCCGGCCGAGGGCTTCTCCGAGGGAGACCTCCTCATGCTCCTTGATGACCGAGGCATAGGCCGCTGCCCGGGCGCAGGCCTGCTCGATCGAGATCAGACCGTCAGGGGAGTCGCAGGAAAAGGCTTCCTCGGGTTTCGTCACGATCCCGCTCAAGGCCTGACCGCCTCGTACATCTTCTGCGCGCCTTCCTGTTGCCGCTGCAACTCCGGGAGAACCTGCTCGGCGAAGGTCTTGATCTCCGTGGAGGGGCTACGAGAGGCCGCCTGATAGATCCCGATCTCCTGCCCGAGCGCCTGGACCTGGATCTCCGCGTAGCGTCGGCTCAGCGCGAGATAATCGAGCGGCTCCAGGTTCTCGATGACGACCTGGTGCTCGAACTCCTTTACGGACGGGAGCGGCAGGCTGCGTTCCCTGGCGAAGGCCTCGATCCTTTGCAGGAGTCCGAGGCGGAACTCGGTAGCCGAGGCCGCGAAGCTCCTGACCTCCGGTCTTGTCTCGCGGCTGGCAGCCAACTTGGCG
This sequence comes from Microvirga arvi, assembly GCF_016892765.1. GTDB lineage: Bacteria > Pseudomonadota > Alphaproteobacteria > Rhizobiales > Beijerinckiaceae > Microvirga > Microvirga arvi. The sequence continues at coordinate 6,269 of NZ_JAFEMD010000048.1, read as the reverse complement.
GCCTGACTTTGGAGGGTGGCGGAGCTGTACGCGAGGCGCAGGAACTCCTCCGGCTGGATGGAGCGGGTCTGGGCAGGAGCACTGGATGTTCCCTGCCCTTGCGCCCAAGCTGCAGGAGCCGCGCCGTAAAGCGCGACTCCAACAATCAGGGCGATGATGAGTGACCTCTGGACTATCATGAGCTTATTGCCATCCCGGGACACCCGACATGTCGGGCAGTTTGTGGGCGATGCCCTTGTGGCAGTCGATGCAGGTCTTCTGTCCGGTGAACAGGAACTGCTCGTGCGCCGATGCCGCGCGCGGGTTCTGCTTCACGAGGTCCATGGATTCCGAGCTGTGGCAGTTGCGGCATTCCAGCGAGTCGTTCGCCTTCATGCGCTCCCATTCGCGCTCGGCTAGGTGCTTGCGCATGGCCAGGAACTTGTCGCGCGTGTCGATGGAGCCGAAGATGTGGCCCCAGACCTCCTTCGAGGCCTGCATCTTGCGGGCGATCTTGTTGGTCCACTCGTGCGGCACGTGACAGTCGGGGCAACCGGCCCTCACGCCGGACCGGTTCGTGAAATGGATCGTGCCCTTGAGTTCCTCGAAGACATTCGCCTCCATCTCATGGCAGCCGACGCAGAACTTCTCCGTGTTGGTGTACTCGAGCGCGGTGTTGAACCCGCCCCAGAAGATGACGCCGGCCACGAAGCCACCGAGCGTGAGAAAGCCAAGACTGAGATAGGCCGGCGGGCTCAGGGCCGTCCTGACCCAATGGTTCCCCCGGAACCAGCCCCAGGCCCGGGTGATCCCCGCCGCCATCAATGCCTCCCCCGCGCCGGCTGCCGTTCAGGCTCGGTGATGGCATCCATGTCCGTGAACACGTTGTCCACGAGCGGCTTTGCGTTGGTCTGCGGCACGTGGCATGCCACGCAGACATAGCGCCGCGGTGCGAGTCCTCCGAGGGTATTGCCGGCCCGGTCCTGGTAATGCGTGACGCTAATCATCGGAGCCTGGCTCTGCTCGGTGAACTTGCGGGCATGGCACGACATGCATTTATTGGCATTCAGATCGACGGCATACCCCTCGATCGAATGGGGGATTACCGGGGGCTGGTCTGGATAGTTGCGGCCCACGCGCACGTCATCGGTTATCTGCCGCTGCATGGGCGGAGCCGGAACTTCCCTCGTGAACGGGTCGGGTCCGCGCAGGCGCGGCGCGTCCTGTGCGAGGATCGCCCCCGCCGCCAGGCAGGGCACGACACTGACCAAGAAGAGGAAGACCCCACGCCTCATTGCTGACCTCCCGCATCGGCAGCCGATACCGCCACCACTTTGACCGCGCATTTCTTGAAGTCGGTCTGCTTGGAAATCGGATCGGTGGCGTCCAATGTGACCTTGTTGATGAGCTGGCTCGCGTCGAAAAACGGGACGAAGATCAGTCCTGGGGGCACCTTGTTGCGCCCGCGCGTCTCGATGCGGCTGCGGATCTCGCCGCGCCGTGACACGACCTTGACCTCCTGCCCTCGCCGCAGGTTGCGCTTGGCAGCATCGTCCGGATGCATGAACACGACGGCGCCCGAGAAAGCCTTGTAGAGCTCGGGCACGCGCAGGGTCATGGAACCCGAATGCCAGTGCTCCAGCACGCGGCCTGTCACGAGCCACATGTCGTACTCTGCATCCGGGGACTCGGCCGGAGGCTCGTAGGGAGCCCCCATGATGTTGGCCTTCTTGTCGGGGTTGCCGTAGAACTGCACCCCGCTGCCCTTCTCGACATAGGGATCAAGCCCTTCGCGGTAACGCCAGAGCGTCTCCTTGCCGTCGACGACGGGCCAGCGCAGCCCCCTGACCTGATGGTAGGTGTCGAACGGGGCAAGGTCGTGCCCGTGGCCGCGGCCGAACGCGGCGTACTCCTCGAACAGGCCTTTCTGAACGTAGAAGCCGAAGGCCTTCGACTCGCGGTTCTCGTAGGCAGGATCGACCTCGGACACGGGGAACTTGTTCACCTCGCCATTGGCGAAGAGCACGTCGAACAGGCTCTTGCCCTTGTGATCGGGGCTGGCATCGAGGATCTCCTTGGGCCAGACCTCGTCGGTGGTGAAGCGCTTCGAGAACTCCATCAACTGCCACAGGTCGGACCGGGCATCGCCGGGGGCATTGACGAGCTGGTGCCAGAAATGGGTGCGGCGTTCCGCGTTGCCGTAGGCGCCCTCCTTCTCCACCCACATGGCGGCCGGCAGGATCAGGTCCGCCGCCATGGCGGTCACCGTGGGATAGGGATCCGAGACCACCACGAAGTTCGCCGGATTGCGGTACCCCGGATAGGTCTCGTTGTTGGTGTTCGGCGCCGTCTGGAGATTGTTGTTGCACATGATCCAGTAGGCGTTGAGCTTGCCGTCCTTCAGCATCCGGTCCTGCTGCACGGCATGGTAGCCGACCTTCCCCGGGAGAAGGCCGTGCGGAAGCTTCCAGATCTCCTCCGCATGCTTGCGGTGCTCGGGGTTCGCCACCTGCATATCGGCCGGCAGGCGATGACTGAAGGTGCCGACCTCACGCGCGGTGCCGCAGGCCGAAGGCTGCCCCGTGAGCGAGAAGGGAGAATTGCCGGGTTCCGAGATCTTCCCCGTGAGCAGGTGCAGGTTGTAGACCATGTGGTTGGCCCAGACCCCGCGGACGTGCTGGTTGAACCCCATGGTCCAGAGCGACATCACCTTGACCTTCGGATCGGCATAGACCTTGGCGAGGGCCTCGAGCCTCTCCTTCGGGACACCGGACAGTTCCGACGCCTTCTCCACCGTGTACTGGCTCATGAGCTTCGCATAGTCCTCGAAGCTCGATGGGTTCGACACCTGGGCATCGTTGGCGTGCTGGGCCCGCTGCTCCAGCACGTTGTCAGGCCGCAGCCCGTAACCGATGTCGGTGTTCGCCAGCCGGAAGTTGCAATGCCTCTCGACGAACTCGCGGTTCACCGCCCCGTTCTGGATGATGTAGTTCGCAATGTAGTTCAGGATCGCGAGGTCCGAGTTCGGCTTGAAGATCAAGGCCGTGTCGGACAAGTCCGTCGTGCGGTGCTCGTAGGTCGAGAGCGTCGCGATCCTCACGTGCGGATGGCTGAGGCGGCGATCCGTGATCCGGGTCCACAGGATCGGGTGCATCTCGGCCATGTTAGAGCCCCAGAGCACGAAGGCGTCGGCATGCTCGAAGTCGTCGTAGCAGCCCATCGGCTCGTCCATGCCGAAGGTGCGGATGAAGGTGACGGCAGCGGACGCCATGCAGTGGCGGGCGTTCGGGTCGAGGTTGTTGGTGCGGAAGCCCGCGCGCATCAGCTTGGAGGCTGCGTACCCCTCCCAGATAGTCCACTGGCCGGAGCCGAACATGCCCACGGCCTCGGGCCCCTTTTCCTTCAGCACCTTCTTCCATTGCCTGGCCATCTCGTCGAAGGCCTGGTCCCAGGAGACGGGCTGGAACTCGCCGTCCTTGGCGAATTGCCCGTTTTTCATGCGCATGAGTGGCTGGGTGAGCCGGTCGGCGCCGTACATGATCTTCGAGAGGAAGTAGCCCTTCACGCAGTTGAGGCCGCGATTGACCTCCGCCTGCATGTCGCCGTGGGTGGCAACGACGCGGCCGTCCTTCACCCCCACCATCACGCCGCATCCAGTGCCGCAGAAACGGCAGGGAGCCTTCGACCATTGAAGCTGGATGTCCTCGCCTGTCGGGATGTTCTGGGCCTCGGCAGGAATGGAAACGCCGGCGGCGGCCGCCGCAGCGGCAGCGGCCTGTGTCTTGAGGATGGTGCGGCGCGTGAGGTCCATGGGTCTACTCCCGCTCTTGAACAGATTCAAAATGATGGAAGACGAGGGTGGCCGCGAGGACACCTTGGAGGAGCTGGATGGTATTGATGCGCTCGACGACCTGGCTTTCCGTGTCCGTCTCCAAGGTGACGATCAACTTGCCGGTGTCCGCACCCCCGTGGACTTCGGCTCCCTCGATCGAGCCGATGCTCTCGATGATCGACTGGACCCGATCCGGGTGGCTGTGGACGACGAGGCTGGAGATGTGACATTCGGCGGTCATGCTGCCTCCTCGGGCTGCGCCAGGCGAATGGCGTCCGCAGGGCACGCCCGAGTGCAGTCACCGCACCCGGTGCAGGCGTTGGTCATGATCCTGGGGCGGGCGCCGCCGACAGCAAGCTCGAACCGCACGGCACCGGTCGGGCACGCATCCCGGCAACTCATGCAGGCAATGCCCCGGAAAGCGAAACAGGACTGACTTATCTCGGCCACCGGAGACGCGATGGGCTGATGCGCTTCGGCAAGCCTACCGAGCAGGAAGTCGCGCCTCTTGAGGTCCGGGGTCTCGGCCATCACCAGTTTTCCGTCAGACCGGACCGGGCGGTCCGGTGAACATGTAGTACATCCAGACGAGGAACCCCCACCCGGAGACGATGCCGACGGCGATGAAGGGCCATATCAGGACGGCAAGGACGAGGAATGTGATCGTCTCGCGCTTCTTGGTGCCCGCTTCCAGTGGTTCTGATTTCATTGTCGGCGGCTTTTGGATTGACGCTTTCGGTCGGAAACCTGGAATTCCTCTAAACTGTCAAGCTGCCTGGAAAGTTCCGGCGCCGCAACGGAAAAGTCCTTTGACGCGGATCTTGGTCCTCCCTGCGCGACATCGGGGAACAGCCCTGCCGCGCAGCGCATGGTCTGGTACGAGGCGAGGGAACCCGCGTTCCGGTCGCCGACCGGGAGTTCCGATGTACACCCTGTCCGGATCGACGCCCATCGGCCGCCCAGGCTTCAGGCGTAGGGCGACAAGGCGTCGATACGGTTCATGTCATCCTGCGCCGGGTTGCAGTTCCGGAAGGTCGTTCCTCAGCCATGCGAGGCGCGCGATGGCGCTTCCGGCCATGGCCTGTACCTGATGCAACGCCTCCTCGTCTTGCAGGGTGTCACCCGCCTCGAGATACCGCTCGGTGAGAAGCTCGGCTAGGGCCACCGGATCATCCGGGACCGCCTCCGCGGCGATGGTTCCACCCAGGGCGACGGGATACCCGTCCAGCTCGTCGGCAAGCCGCCGCGCCTCCCCGGCCAGTTGCCCGAGGTGTGAGCGCTCCGGCACCGGCGCCCCTGCGGCGACGGCCTCGAGGAGGTCGGCAAGACGCCGCTCGAGGGCCGGCTGTCCCACCTCACGCCCCCGGTTCTCCGGGTTGCCGTCCGCGTGCCTGCGTCCGGCATGGAAAGCCTGCCTGCGCTCCCGTCGCAGGGTCGCCACGTGTCCCAGCTCCTCGTGCGCCATGGTTTCCGCCGCCTGGCGGACCTCGGCGGTTTTCGCATGGGCGGCGACATAGCTCCAGAAGGCAAAGGCCCGCTCCTCGTTGCGCACCGCCATCGAGAGCGCCCGGTAGGCGCTCAGGAGCCGCGGGTGCGCCGTCGCCACGCCTTCGTCGTCGAACGTCTCGGGAGCCACCCAACGGATGCGGGCGGGATCGGGCGCCTGGCCCTTGGTCTTCTGCGACCAGTGCACGACGCTGTCGAGGTGGCCCTGCTCGTCGGCCGACAGGCGCTCGAACACCTCCGCCAGCGCCGGATCGCCCTCCTGCCGCATGCGCGCGGCGATCTCGGCATAGCGGGTTGCCGCCTCCTGCTCCATCGCGGCGGCGATGGCGAACAACTCCTCCAGAGACTTCACGGTGTCGACCGGCTCGGATTTCAGAAGCGACATTGGTTACTCTCCGCACAACGCAGGCAGTCGGCGTCAAGGGTTGACAGAGCATCTTCCCTGCGTCCAGTTTGACGCAGATCAATGCGCGCCGGAACATCCAATAGCATGATGGTTCTGGGCCTAGCGAGATCGATTTCAACGGCCCCGGAAAGATCACGATTCTCCATCGGAACAAACCCGATTGAGAGCCGTTAGCGTTTTTCTGTTCAGAAGAACAACTGCAACTCTGGACGGTCCCCTGTTGGCAAAAACGCATTCGCCTGATCCCGCCCGACATCTCGCGAATACCGATCTCAAACTTCTTTGGATTGTGGCCCTGCTCGGGATCGTGATGCTGCTCCTATGGCCGGGTTCCGGCATGGCGGCGGGGCGGGTGCAGGAGTTCCTCCCGAAAGCGCAGCCCGCCGATTTCTTCCCCGGAGCCGACCGGTTCGGTGCGCCGCAAGGCGATCCGCCGCTCGTCCCTGTCCACCAGGGCGACCGCTGACCCGCTGACCCGCCCCCATGGAGTGGTCCGGTTGGAATGTTAGTGCAGTGACGGCCTGTCCGCCAGTGCGGGCGGCGCGG
>NZ_JAFEMD010000047.1 GCF_016892765.1 Microvirga arvi | reverse complement strand
AAGACTGACGAGAACTACAGCTCGGTCGTCGCGCTTGCTCTGAGCTTTATCCTCATCAAATCCGTCCACACGACCTAAGGCATTCACCTTTAGAGAAATCAGGCATGTGTCCGAGTGCGTGGAGCCATTTGCAGAGCTCCGCCCATTTCATCACATCGTTGCTCATTGAAGCCCTATTGTTGATCAACGTTTTGATGAACGGTCAGCCTCCCGCAAGAGTTTCGTCGCCTCTTGATCTCGCTGCCGCTCCAAAGTGCTATTACAATAGCCCCATTCCCATCTCATTGAGTTCTGCTGCTTCGTCAGGATACCGCTCGTTCAAGCGCTGTATCTCGGCTTTTTGCTCGGCTTCCGGAGCGTCGCTCTGTGGTTGTCAGCTGACAACGGAGCAACTCCGATTCGTTAACAGCTTGGTAACCCTTAAAAGCTTGCTCCCTTCAACGAATCGTGGCCATTATCCCAGACGGAGAATGGGCGTCTAACGCTCGGAAACCGTTTTGAGAGAGAGGCGATGGCGGAACCGGCCCTGAAGGCAGATCAGAGAGGTGAGGCGACCAGTGCTCGAATTGCGCGTCATGCCCAAGTTCTTTCTAGCCAACTCCGTTCACTCGGCACATCACTCTTCCCACCTTCAGCATCCAAAGGCCTGAGATCCTTCTCCTCCGGTGAAGTCGCACGAATTGTGGGCGTCTCTGACGGATATCTTCGCCAACTCTCCCTTGATGGGCTTGGTCCAAAGCCAGCACTGGCAACAGGTGGCAGACGATCCTATACCCTCTCGCAGGTCAACGAGTTGCGGGAGTATCTTGCCGAAGCCCGCCCGAAGGAAGCCCTTCAGTTCAAGCCGACACGCAGGCCTGGAGATAAGCTGCAGGTGATTGCGGTCGCCAATTTCAAAGGCGGGTCGGCAAAGACCACGACGGCTCTGTACCTAACTCAATATCTGGCCCTTCAGGGCTTCCGCGTTCTCGCGATTGATCTGGACCCACAGGCATCGTTGTCGGCCATGTTCGGCTACCAGCCGGAATTCGACATTGCGGAAAATGAGACCCTTTATGGCGCAATTCGCTATGACGAGTTTCGCCGGCCGATGCAGGAAGTGATCCGCCCGACCTATTTCAACGGTGTGGGGCTAGTGCCGGGCAATCTCGAACTTATGGAGTTCGAGCACCATACACCGCGTGCGATGATCGACCGGCGGGAGCGAGGCCATGACCTGTTCTTCCGCCGCGTTGCTACTGCAATCGACCAAGTGGCGGATGACTACGATGTAGTCGTTATCGACTGCCCTCCCCAGCTTGGATACCTGACGCTTGGCGCCCTCAACGCGGCGACGGCAATGCTGGTCACCGTTCATCCGCAGATGGTCGACGTGGCATCCATGAACCAGTTCCTGTTGATGACATCGGAGCTGATTTCGGTGGTCGAGGAAGCAGGCGGCCAACTTAACCACGACTTCGTTCGCTATGTCGTGACCCGGCATGATCCTAATGATGTGCCTGAGGCCCAGATAGTCGCCCTCCTCCGCGGACTATTCGGTGATGACGTGCTTCGAGCTACAGCGTGGAAATCAACTGCCATTGCAAACGCAGGCCTGACCAAGCAGAGCCTGTATGAACTCGACCGTGGCTCCGTGGGCCGTGCGGCCTATGATCGAGCTCTGGAGTCGGTTGACGCAGTCAACGCTGAGATAACGAACCTGATTAAAAGGGTATGGGGTCGGTGAGTATGAACAAGCGAATGGACGCCATACGGTCACTGATTGCCAACCCTCAACCCGACTCGTTGTCAGCTGACAACAAGCCGGCGCCCCTGCCCCGTGTATCGTCGGGTTCCGTTCGCTCCATGAAGGATTCCTTCTCAGGCGTCGAGCGCGAAAACGAGGAACTCCGCGAGAGGCTCGCCGCGGCCGTTGTCGTCCAAGAGATTGATCCGAGCCTCATTGACCCCTCGCCTCTTGCCGACCGCTTCCGCGAACATGAGGATGCCGGCTTTGAGGCCCTGAAGGAGTCGATCAAGGCTCGCGGGCAGGAAGTCCCTGTACTGCTCCGGGCTCATCCGACCGAGGCAGGCCGTTATCAAAGTGCCTACGGTCATCGACGCATCCGTGCCGCCCGCGAACTTGGTGCCTCGGTTCGGGCGGTAATTCGAGCGTTGAGCGACGAGGACCTAGTTGTTGCTCAGGGCGTCGAGAACTCCGCCCGTCAGGACCTGAGTTTTATCGAGCGAGCTGTCTTCGCCAATCGTCTAGAGGACGCAGGGCACGAGAGATCCGTTGTGCAGGATGCTCTCTCGGTCGATCGGGCTGAGGCCTCCAAGCTTATCTCTGTGGCAAAGGCTATTCCCGCCGACATCATTGAGGCCATTGGCCGAGCGCCAAAGATTGGCCGGCCACGTTGGCAGGCCCTTGCAGACGCCCTGAAGGCCCACCGTGGCGCAGCGAAAGCGATAAGGGCCATCATTGGTAAGCCTGACTTCCTGGCCCGCGATACGGACGCGCGGTTCCTCAAAGTGTTCTCAGCGGCGACCCAGCCGCCCGACGAAGTCCAGAACGGTAAGTCCGAAGTTCAGACGGTTGTAGCGGCCTCCGGCCAAAGGATTGCCCGGGTGACGAGCTCAGGGCGCGATTTGAAGATTTCGTTCGATCAGGGACTGGACGCAGCTTTCGCGTCGTTCCTGGTGGAGCAGATCCCAACCTTGTTCGCATCCTACAAGGAAGCGAGCGGGAAGGGGGAAGCCGGCGGGGGCGGTGCCTTCGCTAATCAGCAACGTGAGCAGGAGTAGCGCGGCAAAAGAAAAAGGCCCCCGGAACGAAGTCACGGAAGCCCTTCTCGTAGCCTGAACACCTTCGAGAATCACACTTCCGAACAACTCAGTCAAGAGTTTTAGCGTCGTTTCGACGAGCAGATTTCCTTTGCCCTAAGCAAGGCAAAGAACATGGATCACATCTCATCTACGCCCTTTGGGCGACCGCTCTCGCTTGCCATGGTGGCAGCGAGGGTGAAGGCGGAGCGTTGCCCACCGGAAACTATCGCCGAAAAGTGGAAGGTGCTCGATAATCTCCGGGAAGCGAAGGAGGCTCTCGGGGTATCGGATCGGGCGCTCAGCGTTCTCAATGCGCTGCTGACATTTCATCAAGACACGACGCTGACACTAGGGCAGGGGCTTATCGTCTTCCCGTCCAATCGGGCCTTACAGCTCCGAGCCAATGGAATGGCGCCGGCAACCCTTCGCAGGAACCTAGCAGCGTTGGTCCAGGCAGGCCTCGTGATCCGCAGGGACAGCCCGAACGGGAAGCGCTACGCCCGCAAAGGAGAGGGCGGTCAGGTCGAACAGGCCTTCGGTCTCGATCTGAGCCCGCTCGTCGCCCGTGCGGCCGAGTTCGAGAAGCTTGCCGGCGAGGCTCGGGCAGCGGCGAAAGCTCGTTACCTGCTGCGGGAGGAAATCAGCCTCCTGCGCCGCGACATCTCACAGACAATGCTCATGGGCCTCGAAGAGGGACTTTCTGGTCCTTGGCGCTTCCTTTCGGATCGGTTCAAGGCTCTTGGCGGGATGCCGACACGAAACGCCGACGTCCTGCTCCTCGAGAGAGTGGCGAAGGATCTGCGGGCCCTTTGGCAAGACGTGGATAAGTGCCTGACGGATCATCTGAAAATGGAGAATATGAGCACCAATGAGTCTCATACTGAGCGCCACCATCAGAATTCAAACACTGACCCCTCAAATGATTCTGAAAGCGGCTATCGAATAGACGAAGAAGGAACCGTCACACCAGATCCTGAAGCCCCGAAGCAGCATGCCAGGGCGTTCCCGTTGAGTCTGGTTATTAAAGCATGTCCAGACATCGCCATGTACACGAGAGGCGGGGAGGGGATTTCAACCTGGCGGGAACTCTCTGAAGCAGCCGCCATTGTCCGACCGATCCTCGGCATCAGTCCGAGCGGGTGGGCCGAAGCTTGCAAGGTCATGGGGCATGACAATGCGGCAATCACACTCGCAGCCATTCTCCAGAGGGCAGAAGCCATTCGGAGTCCTGGCGCCTATCTGAGAAATCTTACCGGACGGGCGAAGGCAGGGCAGTTCTCTCTTGGTCCTGTTCTTATGGCCTTATTGCGTGCTGCCACCGTTCAAGAGAGAAAGCACGCATAGAGGTGGGAGCTTCCGATCAAACGTGCATCTGGCAGTCTCAGCGCATTGGTGGAGTTAGATTTTTGAACCGGGAACGAGCCATCATGGACGAGTGGTACCCAACCAGGCTGGCGCCACGGGACGGAACGCCCGTGATCCTCTGGATCGAGGACGAGGAGGCCCCGCCGATCTACCCAGTGACGGTCGGGGTTTGGGAAACCGACGACATGACAGGGGCGAGCTACTGGCGCGTATTCGGGGCGCGCTACGGCACCCACACCTACTTCGACCAGCACGTCGTCGGCTGGCGGCCGCTGCCGCGCATTCGGCAGAGCCGGGACGGGTGAGGGAACGATAGAGCTAGATTCTGAAGGCGCAAAAGAGGGAAGGGGCAACAAATCCATGTCGGGATCCGTCACGATAGCTTACCTGTGTCCAAAGTGCGGGGCCAAGCATGCAGTCCTCCCGCCTAAGAGCGAAGCCGCAGGTACCGTGCGGTGCTCCCAGTGCGGCCGGGTGCACGGCAGTCTTGATGAGGTGCAAAAAGAAATCGCCACCAAGGCGCGAGAAGAAGGGGCTCAAAGGGTGCGGCAGGTCTATCGGGTCCGCCCCACCAAAAAATACAGCAATTCGGCTCGTGAGCGCCTAAAGCGGCCTGATGCCTGACGAGCTGCGCTCCCCGGTCAAACACCATCTCGTCCTGCACCGGATCGACCCGGAGCAGGGCATCCGGCGCTTTTGCTCGCTCATGATCGAGCGGGATCTGTTCGGGACCGTGCGCCTGGTGCGCAACTGGGGAAGGATCGGCACCACAGGGCAGGAGCTGGTCGAGGTGTTCCCCGACGAGATTGAGGCCGGGCAGGCGCTCGAGAAGATAGCCGTGGCCAAGCGCCGGCGTGGGTATCGGGATTTGTAACGCCGACGAAAAAACCCTGCCCGTTGCGGGGCAGGGTTGAGTTCTTCTCTCGCCTTCGGAGCCTTCCGAAAACAGAACCAGTAGCGCATACGGTCTCCACCCTGTCAAATCCACGAAGTGTTAATGTCTTGGTAAGCATAATCACCGGCAGGGTCTCATCGATCAGGGTCTAAACCGGAGCGGTGTTGTATCTTTGTCATAGTCTTTCTTTCGCGCCTCTCCATAATCTGCCTCAAGATCTTCTCGTCCTAAGGATTCTCCTCATGAAAACCCGTCTTCTTGGCCTGCTGGCCGCTACGGCCCTCGCCACCGCCGGCATCTCCGCTGCTTCCGCTGCTGACCTGCCGATGCGCGCTGCTCCTCCGGCTCCGTACATCGCTGCTGTTCCGGTCTTCACCTGGACCGGCTTCTACGTCGGTGCCCAGGTCGGCTATGGCTGGAATGCCAACGACAACGACATCGTTCTGCCGACCGGCTTCGTGGTGCAGAGCGGCGATTTTGGTGACAGCGGCGACGGCTTCCTGGCCGGTGTCCATGCTGGTTACAACTACCAGATCGGCTCGTTCGTGATCGGCGTTGAAGGCGATGTCGAAGGCGTGTTCGGCGACGACGACGATGACCTGGTCATCGTTGACAGCACCACGGGCGTGGTGTTCACGAACTACGGCTTTGCTGGCAACGCTCTCGACTGGCAGGGCTCGATCCGCGCTCGCGCCGGTTTCGCGTTTGACCGCGCTTTGATCTACGCAACCGGTGGTTTCGCGTTCGCTGGTGTCTCGGATGGTTTCGGCGTCCTTGGCAACGACGACACGCTGACCGGTTGGACGCTGGGTGCTGGTATCGAATATGCCTTCACCAACAACCTGACCACCCGTCTGGAATACCGTTACACCAACTTTGATGGTGGTGATAACTTCTTCAACAATGTCGCGCTCGGCAGCAACGACATTGAATTCCACACGGTTCGTGCTGGCCTCAGCTACAAGTTCAGCACCTACTAAGACCTGTCTCCCACAGAGACAGAAAAGGCCCGGGTTAACACCCGGGCCTTTTGCGTTTCAGGTGGTGGGAAATAGGAAACGACGTAGGCCAGGCGCCGGCTGCGCTGATATCGGGATCGGTGACGGGTTCTTTACCTTGGCCTTTGTAAGGATATGGGCACCGGGCGCGTTGCGTATCAGCCCGACCGAGCCACTGCCCCCAAGCGTGGACGACGCCCTAGCCGAGGGTCCAACGACTCCCCTCGGCTGGGGCGTTGTTGTTTCTGGGATATCTCTACTGCCAGACCGCGAGTCTTTAGGATTATAGGCCCACCGGTTTGCTCAATTGTGAAGCCGCCGGAACAGCGTAGCCTTGCTGATGTGGTGTTGCTCCCCTTGCAGCCACGCTCGCCCTGACTGGACGTGTCGCGTAGCCCCTCAGTCAGGGCGTTTTGCATTGGTACTCGCGTGCAAACACCGCCGTCCGAGCGCTCCGGGTGGGGAATGTGGTGGGGAAGGGGCCGGAAACGGCCCGCTCGCCCTCGGGAGTATGGCGGAGGGTCTCTCCGCCATACCGGCGCCAACGGGCGAAATTCGCGGAAGGTCGCTTATGGAACTGGACGGTCGTAGCGAGCGTGGCACAAAAAACCCTGCCCAGGGAAGAGCAGGGTCTTTCGGTGTGTCCTCGCCTTCGGGGATTACTCAAAGGCCAGGCCAGTAGGGCATGCCATGCCCTGTCTGTCAAATCCGACAAAAGTTATCATGGGTTGAAAAGGCATGTATTCATATCAGCGATCATGTATTCATATCAGCGATACTGACGTAATTCGCAGAAAATAACTAAGTGTTGCGCATTTACTATAGCTCTGCTTGGCCATGGGTCCATACTCTTCCCGTGTGGATCTTCGCACACAGGGGATTGCTCATGAAAACCCGTATTCTTAGTTTGCTTGCTGCAACAGCTCTCTCAACAGCAGCTGTATCAACTGTTTCCGCCGCCGACCTGCCAATGCGGGCCGCTCCTCCGGCTCCGATCATTGCAGCCGCTCCGATCTTCACGTGGACTGGCTTCTATGTCGGTGGCAACCTCGGCTGGGGCTGGCGCGACGACGATAACGAGGCTGTGGTGCTGACCGGACCGGGCATCCCAGCTGGTATCGTGGGAGGCACGCTCAACTTCGAGAACGGCAACGACGGCAACTTCCTCGGCGGCGGCCAGATCGGCTACAACTACCAGATCGGCTCGTTCGTGGTTGGTGTTGAGGCAGACATCCAGGCGATCGATACCGACGACAACGAGGCGGTGTTCATCCCGGGTCCGGGCTTTGCCGGCGGCACCTTTGTGCCGGGCGAGTTCGAGAACTCTGCCGATTGGTTTGGTACGGTGCGCCTGCGCGCCGGTGTCGCCTTCGACCAGTTCCTGGTCTACGCCACGGGTGGTCTGGCCTACACGGAAGACAATACCGGCTGGACAGTGGGTGGTGGTGTCGAGTGGGCTCTGCCGGTGAACTGGTTCGGCTCCTCCGCCGTCACCCTCGGCCTGGAAGGCCTGTGGATCAGCATCGATCAAGACGACGACGACATCAATCGCCCCATCGGTACCTTTACTCCGGTTGCCGGAGCGCCGGTCAATGTGTTCCTGCCGCGGAGCAATGACGAGCAGGAATTCTTCGTCGCCCGGGCCAAGCTGAACTTCAAGTTCGGCACCTACTAAGATCCCCTCTCATCCGCGAGAGAGAAAGGCCCGGATTGATCCGGGCCTTTTTGTTGTCTGAGGGGTGAGAAGAATATGCAAATTTCCGGTAATGCCCTTTATGGAAACAGCCTTGAGGCCGCTCGGCTGACCTGCACTGGTCCCGATTGAGCGCAATGCGCTCCCTTGCAAGGATCGTAATCTCGGCAGACCATCATCTGGCCAGGGAAGTTCGTCCCGGGAGGGTTCATGACGACCCGCTTGCTGCGGTCCATGCCTGCGCTGACTGTTGATCCAGAGCCTGAGGGCCATCCTCTGCGGCTGGCCATGCTGGAGGAGCGGGTCAAGTCAACGAAGGATAGTCCGGGATACCAATGGGCAGGCGACATCCGGCGGTTGCTCTGTCCGTGGTTGACGAGCCATCGCGGTTCGGTGGACGACATGGCCGCTCTGCTGGCAATGAACCGCCGCACCTTCGAGCGCCGCCTGAAGCGCCGCGGCACCAGCTACAGGGCCCTTGCGGACGAGATCCGGTTCGAGGTTGCCTGTTGTCTGCTCAAGGACACCGCGATGTCGCTCAGCCAGATTGCGGCGGCTCTTGGCTATTCCCAGACCAGCGCCTTCACCCGCGCGTTCCGGGGCTAGTCCGGCCAGGCGCCGAGCGTGTGGCGAGCCGCCCACTGAAGAGGCGGCAAGGCGGCCACATCTGTGATTGTGCAGAAGCCCTTTACGGAATGGGCGCCTTCCCCGATGACGCCGGGTCATGTCGGCGAAGCCGTGCATGCGGACGACGTCCTGACCATCCTGTCAGCCCGAGGTGAGTGCTGCGCCAGGCCGACGGGGGCTGGCCCGTCCAACGGCTAAAGGCGCGAGTGAAGGCGCTGGCCTCGGAGTAGTTCAGGATCTCAGCAATCTGCCTGAACGACAGGTCGGTCTCGGCGATCAGCGTGCAGGCAATCTCGCAGCGGACCCCATTGGCCACCTGCTGGAACGTGCGGCCTTCGGCTTTCAGGTGCCGGTACATGGTCCGGCGCGACACCGAGTACAAGCTGGCGAGCATGTCAGCCGTACAGGTATCCCGGATGAGCTTGCCCCGAAGCAAGTGCTCCACCTCCTCGGTGAGCGATTGTCGGCTCTGACGCGATTGGGGCAGGTCGGTTCTGCGGGGAGACGGCATTTTCATCGCCTCAGTCTAGCCTGGTCAGGGCACTGTGCTGACCGCTTGGGACAATTTTGTGACAGTTTGGGACGCCGCTATTCCGGCAGCGAATTTCGCATAACACCCAGTATGGAACGGGTACGGCGCAGTGGGTTTGGCTCACTTCAACAAGTCTTTGGGCCGTGATGGCAAGTCTTTGGCCTGTGATGGCAAGGCGGGTGGACGCCGTTCCCACTATAACCCGCCCCGTCGGACCGTAGGGGCAACTGCTGGGCCGAACCCGCCTACCTGCAAGGCGACCCATCAAGAGCGTCAGCGGGTGGGCGGGATGCCGTTTCGATGACCAATTGATTTTTCTCTTGCTGGTTCAGCCTCCCTGATGCCGCGCTTCTACTTTGACGTGTTTCTCGGATCTTGTTCGAATGTTGACCCGGAGGGGCATGAGATCGAAAGCCTCCTGGCGGCTGAGATCGAGGCCCTCCGCTCAGCGGGTGAGTTAGCCCGGGACCAATTGCTCCAGTTGCAAAGCCCAAGCCCCGCGGATGTCCGGATCGAGGTGAGGGATGAGCATCGGCAGCCTGTTCTTGCCGTGACGGCTGCAATCCGGATCAACAGAAGGCCGCTATGCGCCAAGTAAAGCGCGATGCGGTCAGCAACGCCTGTGACGGGGCGCTTGTCGGGAGTGCGGCGGCCTCCCTGTATCAGGTTTATCTCGCGCTGTCGGACCAGGTTCCGCAGAACATACTCGCGCCCATCTTGGGTGGAACGGCAGCCGCGGCCCTCGTCGGCGCCCTTGTGGTTGCGGGCGGTGCAGCCCTGTACGAGCGTCTCAAAAGATGCCCGTGATTTCGCATAATACCAAGTGGCGTGAAGGCTGACTCATTGAGGGTTTTCTTTCTGCCGGGCCCATGTCTGATTCATGTCCATCGGCCTGCGCGATTGGGCCAATGCATGAGCATCAGCGCACGTTGGTATAAGGCCCAGTATGGAACGGTTTAGGATGCGTACTGCCTCGTTCCTTTAGGGCACTTGCCTATCGCAGGTGACGAACGTGGCGAAAGCGCCAAGAACCCGCTAACGGGGTCTCATAATTTCCGGCTTACGTCGTGTGAGCCGCTTAGTGGTGGACTGTCCGCTTTTTCGTCTTATTAACGCGCTGTCGTTGGACCGTTCCTGTGTTCTGAGGAATGCCGAGCACGCCCTTCACGCCACCGGCTACACCTCCCGCAACCCCGCCGACCGCCCCACCCACGGCTCCGCCAACAGGACCAGCGGCCCGATTGCCAACCGCTGCACCTTGCTCAGCCCCACGCACAATTCCTTGCGCTTGAACCGTCGCCGGCATGGCAAGAGCGACAAAGCCGAGAGCGGCGATTAGAGCATATTGTTTCATGAGGTTGCTCCTTCGAAGACTGTCTCCGAAATCAAATCCTATGTGCAGAGGAGGTTCCTCTGCCGTGCGCAGCGCTTGCTCGGCATGTCGGAGTGTTGGGTCGTAGGTCAGGGAAGAAGCGACGCATTTCATATGGGCATGAGCAAACGAAAGGCCTCCCCACCCGCCATTGCCAGTGGGTGAGGAGGCCTCCTAGTCCATGAAGAAAGGCAGGATGCGTGACAGCCTTCGTGGCGAACACCCGATCCAGGCGGGAACGGTTTCAGCACGGCCATAGAAAAAGCCCCTCGTGAAGGGAGAACACGAGGGGCTTGGAAGGGGCGAAAGCCAAGGGGGCAACTATCGGCCTTCGTACCGGGTCAATGCGACCTGCTGCGCTTCGTTCCAGACGAGACGGCCGTATGGTTTCCGAAAGCTTAAGGGGAGGCCAGGACCTGAGCTCTCCCGGCCTCCCCGCCTGGTCCCGACCACCAGTCAGGAGCCGCCGCATCTCCAGGCGAGCAAACGATAGCTGGCTCTGCATGGTCCTACATCAGGAGCCTTCCCCTACCTCGGGGAAGGAAATCAAACGCACTCCAAGCCGGGACAACCCGTCCGAGGTTCGCGCGTTTGCGGAGGAACACCCCCGCGGCCGGATGTGGGGGTTCAAGAGCTGATGCCTCGTGCCTGACGAGAACCGAATGTCGATCTACTGGATGAAGACCGCCGACGTGTATCCGGACAGTAGTTGGAGCGAGAATTCCTTTACGGCGTTCGATCCCGAGGTCCGTTTCCCGCGCTTCCACATGGAAACAGGCGACGAGCCTATCGGAGGCGTGGATCTGATCAAGGGCGGCCTACAGGATGGGCTCTGGCGATGGTCGATGACCGTTTCGCTGTCCGGTCCTCGTTATGGCCGCCCCATCAATGGCGTCGAACTGACCCGGGGCGCAGCAGGTCGGCGCGTCGTCGAGGTGTATCAGCATTATCTCTCGACGCGGCCGGAGCAGTACCCGCGAGTTCCGGCAAAGACGGACGAAGTGTAGGCGGGTGAGGGAAGGGGCAACAAATCCATGTCGGGATCCATCACGATTGCTTACCTGTGTCCAAAGTGCGGGGCCAAGCATGCAGTCCTCCCACCTAAGAGCGAAGCCGCAGGTGCCGTGCGGTGCTCCCAGTGCGGCCGGGCGCACGGCAGTCTTGATGAGGTGCAAAAGGAGATCGCCACCAAGGCGCGAGAAGAGGGGGCCCAAAGGGTGCGGCAGGTTTATCGGGTCCGCCCCACCAAAAAATACGGCAAATCGGCTCGTGAGCGCCTAAAGCGGCCTGATGCCTGACGAGCTCCGGTCACCAATCAAGCACCATCTGGTGCTGCACCGGATCGACCCGGAGCAGGGCATCCGGCGCTACTACTCGCTGATGATCGAACGCGACTTGTTAGGGACCATTCGCCTCGTGCGCCACTGGGGCCGGATCGGGACGAACGGGCAGGAGCAGGTGGAGGTGTTCGCTGATGAGATCGAGGCGGGCCAGGCGCTGGAGGCGCTGGCCGCCCTCAAGCGCCGGCGCGGGTATCGGGATCTCTAACCCGTCAGAGGAGGGTCGTGGCGTAGTAAGCGACGAGACCGGCCCCTGCCATCACGCCCATGAAAGAGGGCCACCAAGCCGGGTATCCGCCATATTTCCTCATTGAGGCCTCCTCATAATTGAGGGTGCAGTCTCCCCGAGTTTTCGGTCCGATCCTATTCGGCTAGATGGCCTAAGCGGTTCGGCCTCGAGCGATGGCCTCAAGGTCGTTGACGCTGCTCGGCACCAGGCGCACGATTAGAGCCTGTGCTGGTCGAGCACGGCATCTGGACTCCCAGAGCTGCCCGTCGCTCCCCACGGGCAAGGCCTCAGGAATCTTCCACCCCGAGGCCTTCGCCGTATTCGGGCACGATTTTCGCATAACACCCGCTCTGAAAAGCCGCGGACACCCCTTCCCCGACATGGATGGCATCGAGCTGCCAGGGCTTAAGGAGGCGCGACGGGAAGCCATCCGCACCGCCGGTGAGATCATCCGTGACAGCAGCTCAGGCTCCTGGCACGGTCCAGACTGGCACATGGAGGTCACCGATGCCGTCGGGAAGGGCGTGCTCTGGGTTCGCTTTTCCGTCGAGGAGATGAGCGGAAAGGCTGCGTAGTTCGCATGACCCATTTACGGGACCGGCGACGCTGGGACGATTGGTGCTCAGCTGCGTTGTGCTCTGTGGGCGGAGCCCTTGCCATGCCTCAGGGCCTGAACGCCAAGCATCGCACCAACCGGCTCCTGGCCGCTTTGGAGCCCGACGACTTTGCAACTCTCGAGCCCCATTTCGAGGTCATCAGCCTGGCCCGTGGTCAGGTGCTCTACGAGCCGGGGGACGTCATTGGCCACGTCTACTTCCCTCATGAGGCGATCATCTCGCTCGTCAACGTCATGGAGGATGGCGCTACCAACGAGGTTGCGGTGTTCGGGCGCGAGGGGGTCGTGGGCCTGCTCAGTGTCCTGGTCACCCGTGAGGCCTTCGGGCGCTACCTCGTGCAGATGACCGGCAGCGCCTCGCGCATTGCCTTCGAGCAGCTGAACGAGGTGCGCAACACCCGCCCCAAGCTGCGGCAGCTGTTCATGAACTACGGCGAGGCTTTTCTGGCCCAGACCTTCCAGACCGTGTCCTGCAATGCCCTGCATCCGGTCGAGGCGCGCTGCTGCCGCTGGATCCTTGCCATGCATGACCGGGCAGAAGGGGATACCCTGCCGCTCACGCATGAGTTCCTGAGCGAGATGCTGGGGGTGCAGCGCTCCAGCGTGAGCGTGGTCACCCGCACCCTTCAGACCGCAGGTCTGATCCGGCAGAGCCGCGGCAGCATCACTGTCCTTGACCGGGCTGGGCTCGAGGAGACGACTTGCGAGTGCTACGGCAAGATCCGCCGGGTCTACCAGCGCCTGCTGCCCGGCACGTACTCCCAGCCTCCGTTGGGTTAGACCTCATCGATTTCAGGGGAGACGCCCTTGGCCCGGTACTACTTGGACATCCGTAACGGCGAGAAGCTCTTGCACGATGACGAGGGCTCCGAGTTCGACAGCCTGGATGCTGCCATGCAAGGGGCAGCCCGCTCGGCGGCTGAGATTGGCACGGGCCGGCTGGCGAAGGGCGATACCAACGATGTTGTCATCGAAGTGCGCGACGAGGGCGGCCAGCGGGTCTTCACCGTGACAGCGTCGATGAAGATCGAGCGGCACATCCCACAGCCTTAGCCTCCCCATTCATGAGCGCAAATTTCCGATAAGCGCCTGTGTGGACGGCGCCTGCGTGGCAAGGGGTTTTCGGCGTTTTGGCGATCTGGTCGTGGGCAGCCATGTGTTCGGCCTTGTGATGCGGCCTCATGACCGCGGGCCTTGATGAAGTTCGCGGATCAGGTCCCCAACATTTATGCTGCGTCAGAGCGCAACGGCTTATCACGGGTTTGTCTGATCCCCGGCTCGACCGGTTCGTCATCACACCATCACCACCTCCACCAACCTTGCAAACTCCTCATCCGGCTCCTGGGGGCAGCTTATGCGGCCGCAGCAGCCGGAGCGCGATAACCCTGGTTGCCCTGCAAGACGGCCCAGGCGACCCGAGCCAACTTGTTGGCGATGGCGACCTTGACGATGCCGGCTGGGCGGCGGGCCAAGAGCGCGTTGATCCATCCCGCAGCCGCTGAGGCTTTGCCGCGGGCATGTCGCAAGAGTGTCGTGGCCCCGAGCACCAGAAGCCGGCGCAGATATCGATCCCCTTGTTTGGAGATGTGCCCGAGCCGCACCTTGCCGCCCGTCCCACTCTGGCGTGGCACCAAGCCGATCCAGGCGGCCAGGTGGCGGCCCGAGCGGAAGGAGCGCGGATCCGAAATGGTGGCCGCAAGAGCGCTGGCCGTGATGATGCCGACGCCGGGGATCGTCTCCAGGCGTTGGCTGACCTCATTCGTGCGATGCCAGGCCAGGATCTCCTGCTCGGCCGCAGCAACCCGGACATGGGCGTCCTCAAGTTGCGCGATGATCAAGCGGATGCAGCGCCACGCCAGCTCCGGCAAGGCTGCCCCTCGGGCCTTCTCGGCCACTTCCCTGAGCTTGGGGACGCTCGGCAGCCCTTGGGGCGCAATGATGCCGTATTCGGCCAGATGACCACGCAGAGCATTGACCAGCATGGTCCGCTGCCGCACGAGCAGCTCGCGAGTCCGGTGGAGCATCAGCACGGCCTGCTGCTCAGAGCTCTTGATGGCTACATAGCGCATGGTCGGGCGGGTCACAGCCTCGCAAATGCCCGCAGCATCAAGGGCATCGCTCTTGCCGCGTTTGACATAGGGTTTCACATAAGCCGCGGGCATGAGCCGGACCTCGTGCCCGAGAGCCGCCAGCTCTCGCGCCCAGAAGTGGGCCGTAGAGCACGCCTCCATGCCAATCAGGCAAGGCGGCAATCGGCGGAAGAAGCCGATGAGCTCGCCTCGGCGGAGCTGACGGCGGATCAGAACCTGTCCGTTCTGATCGATGCCATGAACCTGGAAGACATGCTTGGCGAGATCGAGACCTACTGTCGTGACATGCATTGGAGCGGCTCCCTGTCTGGCGCTGAGGCAATCACCCTATCTCATAGGGTGCTGCCGGGAGCAGGCGCCGTCCACCTCATCATTTATGGAACTGGCCGGATAGCACCTCTGAGGTTTATGATCTTAGGCCATGCTGAAGGGTTCATGTGCTTGCGGACAGATCCGCTATGAAATCCAAGGAGACCTCCTCGGACCGATCACCTACTGCCATTGCTGGCGATGCCGAAAGCAATCTGGATCGAGTTTCGGCACAACAGCGGGTCTCAAGGCGACAGGCCTTGCCTTTGTGGCTGGTGAAGATCTGCTGCGGAGTTGGGAGTCGAGCCTTGGCGTTCGGCGCTTCTTCGCGAGCTGTTGTGGATCCCCAATCTATAAGCGCGACGATGCTGACCCGGAGGAAATCGGCTTTCGTCTAGGAACACTGGACACCGATCCTTCCATGCAGGCTGAAATGCACTTCTCCGTTAGCTCGAAGGTGCCATGGATCGAGATCGATGATGCTTTGCCTCAAAGCCCGGGTGGGTCCCCGTTCGGCTTGCGCGATTGATGCCGCGTATTCCGATAAACGCATTTACGGAACAGGCTGGATGGGTCCTTCATCAATCACTGTGGGATTTGGCGGTAGGATTGCGCAGTGAGTTAAATATCTCACTCTGTTGTCGTGCATGAAGCGGATCTCCCCGCACCAATGCCCACCGGCTGTTTCACCCGTATCCCCGGGCAAGGCACGATACTGGATCGCGGCGTCTGGCACGGAGATCCAGTCGCCGTTGACGAGCATTTGCACCCCCACCCGCGTTACCCGGTAATGGGCGGGCCGACAATCCTGGTCATTGCAGCAACTGTTTCCCCACCTGTCCTTTAAGGGCGAGTAGATGTCATGGGCTTGGGCGGGCAGCTCGAAGCCGAGCAAGAGGATAGCCGCACAGAGATCAACCTTGAGAGACATAGCCGCTCTCCCTCATAACGGGTTGGCGGCGCTCATCAGAGCGTCGGTGCAACGCTACTCAGCCTATTCTACTCCCGACCCGGGATTCCGTTGCCGCACCGGCAGAGGAAAGACGCAAACTTCCGATAAGCCATTATATGGAATAGTGCAGTCTGCGAGGCTAAATTTTCCTGAAGAGTTGAGACTGCAAAAAAGAAAGCGCCCTCTCTTGTGAGGGGCGCTTTAAGGTCCGACCCGTAGGGGCAAAAATAACAAAGTCGGGATGGCTCATGTACTCGGTCAAATCTTTCCCGTCAGTCGGGTAAACGACAGATGAGACAAGAAGTACGCTGCTTGTTCCCCGTTTTAATAGGCCTATTAGCTCGTTCTAAGTTTATGTACTTGTTGTATACCTCCGAGGAGGTAGGTATGCAGTGCTCTCCCGTGGGGGCAACTACGGGCTGGAAGGGTCGCGAACATGGTCACAAGACCGGGCGCGGCCCTTTTTCATGGGCGCTCCGGCTCGGTCACACAGACGCGTGAAAACTGGGCGCGATTTCGCAGAAGGCCTTGTCTGGAATTAGAGATCCTGCGTCTGGTCTTGCGGGTTCGCCTCTAGGATCAACTGTCGGTGGGCGTGCCAATGCTGAAGGATCTGTTCTAAGTTAAAGAGCAAGCGTTGAGCCAAGCTCGTATCGAGACATTCCGCGCTCATCCACCTGATCAGGGCAATTTGCTCAGCCACGTGCCGCTCGCCTTCGGCGATATCCCGGTCAATCTTGGCCAGTGCTTCGCATCGGTTCAGTGTCTTAGGCATGGCGGTGTGCCAAGCTGGGGCCAATACCAAACTGCTGCTGATTATGCGCCTGACCGCAGGCAGAGGCCACGTAATTCGCATCCCTCCAGGTGCCCCGGCGCACCTCAACTTTCGCGCTTCAAGCTCATCATATGG
The DNA here is from genome assembly GCF_016892765.1 of Microvirga arvi. Lineage (GTDB taxonomy): Bacteria > Pseudomonadota > Alphaproteobacteria > Rhizobiales > Beijerinckiaceae > Microvirga > Microvirga arvi. The sequence continues at coordinate 22,922 of NZ_JAFEMD010000047.1, read as the reverse complement.
CAGTTTTGGTTGGATCTCTCTGAGGACTGGCCCGATGCTCGCCTCCAACCTTCACCTGCGAGTCCACTGGTCCAGGGATCGCGGACGACAGCAGCAAGAGTCCCCCCACTTCATGGTGGTTCTGGTGGTAATACTCGCTCTTGTGAATGTCTCGGCCACAATGCTGATGGCTGGAAGCTGGGCCAGCATCACCAACGGTGTGCTTGAACTGGAGAGAAGCATCCAAGTTCCCCTGACCGAGACCGTCAATTGAGCCAATTGAGTTGCGAATTTCCGATAAGCCCATGTATGGAACCGGATGAAGGTGCATTTCAGCGTATTCGGAAGAATTGTGCCGCGCTGCTGATAGGGAGTCGGTAAAGGTCCAGTCTAAGTGGCCCTCCGGGGGAGATTTCCGAAGCGACTATTGCTTGTCAGTACTGCCCACTGAGCACCGGGTGAATTACGTCCCCAAAGCTGCTGCCGCAGCTCGTGCCATCTTTTCTCGCTGTCGCTGAAAGGCAGCCGATCCTTCCCGCACCGCCGCGACGATTGCCGGATCAGAACTGCTCGGAGATCCTCCAGAAAACGGCGGCTCAGGGTCGTATTCCATGGAAAGCTGTACCCGCTGGGCCCGATCTTCACCGAACAGGCTCGCCGCCAACGTTAGAGCGAAATCGATCCCGGAGGTGACACCCGCCCCGGTTACCCGATTGCGGTCCACCACAACACGTTCCGCCACGGGCTCGGCTCCGAAATAGGCGAGCTGGCTGAGCGACAGCCAGTGGCAGGTGGCGCGATAGCCGGTCAGCAGACCGGCGGCGGCCAGCACCAGTGACCCGGTACACACGGAGGTCACGTAAGTGGCGTTTTCGGCCTGCCCTTGGAGAAAGGTGAGAACCTCACTGTCAGCCATAAGGTCGATCTGCCCAGGCCCACCAGGGACAAACAGGATGTCTGCCTGCGGACAATCGGCAAAGATAGTGGTCGGTACCAGGCGTAGCCCACTCCCGTCGATGACCGGGTCTGAGGACTTCCAGGCCAGATGAAGAGACAGCTCCTTGAAGCGCGCGAACACCTCGAAGGGGCCGGTCAGGTCCAGTTGGGTCATACGGGGGTAGGCGAGCATGACAACGTGCATGGGCACTCTCCTAGGAGCTATCGCGGATGCCCAGGCGAGCGGCGTCTCAGTTCACGCTCCCCGGTGGTGATCCACCTTGCCTCGCCAGTCACGTGAACACGTCATGATGAGCTGATCTCACCAAAGATAGCAAATCGGAATTTCGCGGAACGGGCCTTATGGAACCGCAGGGGATTTTAAGTCCCTTGCGTCCACCGAGATCGCCACGTCTGCGGCTGCTTGTATCCACAATATAGCGGGATTTGTTCGGGACCGTGCGCCTCGTGCGCAACTGGGGCCGGATCGGCAGCAACGGGCAGGAGCTGGTCGAGATCTTCGACGAGATCGCTGCAGGGCTGACGCTGGAGGCGGTTGCCCGGGTGAAGCGTAGGAGGGATACAGGAACCTGTGAGGTCCTCCGAATGGCGCTCTCGTGCGGCCAGAGCTTATTCCCCTTCCCACGTTACTCCGAGTTTAGATAACGAGTGCACAACACCTTGAATCGAAGCCCTCAATCTCCCCGAAACGGTCTCCCGGGACTTTAGGTTTCCAATTTAAAGCCGGACTCCGACTGACCTGCGGCGCTAGCTGATCACCCAGGCCTCAGCCCGGATGAGCTGAATGAGGCTGATCCATTCTAGGCGCATATCCCGGCACACATCGGGAATGTTGGGGCGATTGAGACTGTTCGCCGGCTTCTCCTCCGTGACGATTGTCAGACCGCGCACTTTGGCGGTGGCGATGATGAAGCTGTCGGCCGCGAACCGTTGCTTCTTCTCCATCACGAGGCGGGGATAGCCCGCCAAGATGTTGCGAACTTCAAGCTGAATCTCTTCCTCGTAATCGATGAATAGCTCAGGGCGCTGCCTAAGCCAGGCATGCAGGTCCTTGGACTTCTTCTCGGTCTCGTCCAAAACAGCCAGCGGCGCCCGCACGCGGCCCTCGGCGATCAGTCGTTCAAGATAGTCCCAGAACTTGGGGAAGTTTTCGGGAGGGTAACGCTCTTCCCACGCGGCGATCAGGCAACTGGTATCGATGCAGTACGCCACGCAGACCGTTCCTATGCCGACACGTTGAAGGTCGCACGCTCAATGTTGGGAACGTGTTTCGCTTGAGTGCCCAGGTAGCCGGAGACGGTGCTGAGGGTGAGGCGGTTCTGGTAGTAGCCTTGCAGAACCAGACGCGCGAAGCCGCGCCCCACATGACTGAGGATCTGGTACTGGTAGGGTGCGAAACCTCCGCCCTCGCTGTCGTCCTCGATCTCCTCATACTGCTTGGCGTACTCGGCCCGCTTGGCCTGATAAAAGGCCCGATCGGCGCAACCGAGCTCCACTAGGCGCACCAGCATGGCCTCGCGGCTCACACAGTAGCGGCGGGCAAGGGCGCCAATCTCCGCATCCGTCCACTCAGAGCCTGTCCTGGCTTTAGCCGTGACCAAAGGCTCGACCAGCAATGCGTCACGCGGCATGAGAACAGCTGCCGCCAGACGGTTGCAGAAGGTTTCGATGGCCCGGGCTGGAGCCGGAAGAGTCGCCGGCGGCTCAAGGTCGTTCTCGATTGCGCTCGTCCCAAGCACGACGTGGCCCAACTCGTGCAGCAGCGTGAAGATCCGCCCGTTGGTGCGGTCCTTGCTGTTGACCACAATGGCTGGGAGGGGCTGCTCGGCGATGGCGAATCCTCGCACCTCGCTGAGGGGCACCTGGTGGTGCGCGCCGCTCAGGGCAAACACCAGGACGCCTACGGCCTCAATGGCCTCGCGCCAAGCCTTGAAGGCCTTGTCGGGCTCGCCCCATCGACTCTGCTGTTCCAGGGTGACGCCCAGACGCTCCCGCACCCGCTTGGCCACGGTCTCCGGGTTGTCCCTCACACTTGCCTTGATGCCGAACTCGGTCGGCGGCTCGCCGAGGGAGGCGATCACATCCAGGGCGATGGCGCGCCGTTCCTGGGCCGCCCGCACCTCGAAGGCCAGCTTGGCGCTGTACGGGCGTTCGCCCGCGTCGGACAAGCGCCGGAAGTCTCGGAGCGGCTGAAACTCGGTGGGAGGCTCTGGAAGGAAGAAGACAGGCAGGGGACGCTTGTAGGCGTTGGCCACCTTCTTGAGCTGGGGAATGCTCGGTTCGCCCTCGCCCCGCTCCCAGGCCTCCACCTGCTCCGCAGGCACGCCAATAGCCCTCGCCGCTTCCTCCAGCGGGAGGGAAGCAGTCTCGCGCGCCCAGACCAAGAGGCTGGGCTCAACAAGGGCTTTGATACGTTTGGCCATGGCTACGCTTGGACCTTAACACACCTGTGGATCTGGCAAAGGGCTCTGTCAGGGAATGATAAACGCGGCAGGGAGTTGCTCCCCCGTGCACAATGTTCTCATTTTGTTTCGGGTCAACCTTTTTCAAGGTGTAGTATGGTCCCGCTTCCCTTTTCGGGGATACATCAGAACAGGATAGCTCCATGCAATACTCGCCCAATGTCGAGACCCGAACGATCGACCAAGTTGAGCCCGGCACCTGCTTTGCTTTCGATTAACGCAATCAGACCTACATTGCGATCGCCCTCGAGTCCCTGAACGGAGACCTACCCTCCTTGGTGGTTGTCTCGCCAGGCCATCCTCAGCTCAACGGAAAGGCCGGGGTCTACTATGGGAGCGTCGTTAAGGGTAAACCCCTTCTGGTCTACCCGGATGCCGAGATCATCCTGCCAACAGATCCCGAGCATGTTCATACCGGGTTCGACAGTTTCACGATGCCGCCCAGCGCCCTGTTCCTCGAGGGCGACACACTCAGCGTTGCCGCCCGCAACAACGATGAGACCACCGTGTTCAATGTGGCTACCGGGGCAATCCACAGCGGCGATCTCTACCGAAGCGTATGGTTCTCCTCCTGGGAGATCGCCGTACCCGGCTCTAATGGGCAGAAGCATACGATCTGTCGCATCACATGCGATAATCTTGCGCAGGTTTGAACCTATCTGCGGTCCGTCGCCGGAGCGGTGGACCGCAGCACATGATCACCTTGGATTTTTAGCAGACATGATCATCCAACCTCTATGACCTGTCTCAGCAAAGTCGCAACTGGCAGCAACTTGCGCGGCGATCCGACCGGAATCTCTGGCCCCGTTTCACCTAGGTGAAGGCCGCAGCCTTGCGAAGGGCGCAGTCTACCAATCGTGGATCGGTTCTATTTTGCCCCCTCGGGATCGCTTCACGGTCAGAGCAAACTCCTGAGACCTCCCTCGTTGGTCACGACCGGCGGGGGAGTTTTTCGTGGAGAGGGAGAGGCCAGGAACTGAGCCCTCCCCAGCCTCTCCCCGTCTGGTCCCGAAAACCGGTCAGGAGCCGCCGCACCTCCAGGCGGACAAAGCATAACCAGCTTTGCGCCGTCCTACATCAGGATCGTTCCCCTACCTCAGCGGGAAGGAAATCGGACGAAGGCGCCATTGGAAGCCATTGCCCACAGGCAAGTCCAAATGTGGTTTCAGCGTAGCCTAAGAAAAAGCCCCTCGCGGTGGGGTACGAGGGGCTTGGAAGGGGCGAAGGTCAAGGGGCAACAAGGGCCTTCGTACCTAGTCAATGCGGCCTGCTCCGGCTCGTTCCCGATGAAGAGGCCGGATGGTTTCTAAATGCTGAACAGCTCGTCGCTGGCGGCCGAGGGAGCTTCTTTGGGTAACAAGAGAGACCGGAGATGGCGCCATCTCCGGTCATTCCTCGCCAAATCCCGGGAAAACCGTGAGAAGCAGCCGCATATTTAGGCCAATAAATCATGGCTAGCTTTGCCGTTCGTTTGACCTTTTCCGATGTTGACTTTTGTTGACATCGGCTGGGTGTTTTCGGCGGCCGCAAAAAGAGGGCTGCTTGTTAAGGTATGCTAAGGTTGGGACTAATTTTCCGAGCTCACCAAACGGCAGCTTGCTGGACGTCAGAGGTCAATCGGCACCTTCAGAAAACCTCAGGTCCAGACACATCCCGCATGTTAGGAAATGTTAGGGTTCAGACAAATTTTCCATAGCCGTGAAAAGACGGTGACGGTTAGCATACGTTAGCATCACAGCAGGATCGAGAAACTGACACCAGGCATAGCCTTTCCCAACGAATGGCATTGGATACCACAGCAGGGGCTCGTGATGGTTTCGTACTCGACAACGCGCCCCTCTGCTGAGGGGTTATGCCTGCTTGCTCATTTGTCTTACGCATCGCCTCCTCTCGACCGTGAAAAAGGGACTGCCTCACCTCACCACTTTGTTTGCTCTTGCCCCGCCACACCCCCCGCCCCCCTATAGAAGGTGGGGCGGGGCGGTGCGGCTGCCCCACGTGCCTCACCTCTGCCCCACCTTGGGGCCACGAGGTGAGGCAGATGAGAACAGAGCATCAGCCTTGACCCTCGAAGTCTCCTGGAATGACGAACGTCCGCGGGTTCCGCTTGTTGTCCTTGCGCTCCTCCTTGTTGAGAACGCCCGTGTCGATCCAAGTCTTGATGATGGTCTTGACCTTGGACTTCACGGCCTTGTCGGACAGGTCTACGGCAAGCACTTCCGCAACGCATTTACCCACCCATTCGCCGGACTGAGGATCAAGCCGCCATTGTCCATCAGCTACGCGGCGCCGGACCTCGTGCATGTGCTCTGCGGTAACGTCATCGAAGGGCCTGGGGGGCTCCCAGCGGGTGACCACACCCAGCCAGTCGCTTGGCCGGGTTTCGGTCGCGTTCCCGAGGTCAACGGATGCAAGCTTGAACCACGTGGAGGTTTCGGACGGCGGGGCGAGATTGGCCTTGCCATCGAAGTAGCGGAAGTGCAGACGGCGGTTCTCAACACCCCATTTGTCGGCCTCATCCTGGGTCATCTGGTTCATGGCCCGGGCGGCTCGGGCAGCACTCAGGAGAGCAACCGCACCACGCCCATCCTCCACCGTGACCTCAGAGCCGTTCGTCTTGCGGACGTGGTGGACCAGGTCGAAGGCACATCGGGTTCGATCAGCGATGCCAGCAATCGTTTTAGCGACCATATCGATGGCTCCATTATCGTTCTCAGAGACGCGATGCACCGAGACGAACGGGTCAAGGATAACAACCCCAATCTCGTTCTCGCGGATGGTTGCCTCTAGAGCCTCCTCCACCGGAATGGCGATCTTGGTCCCCTGCCTGGTTTGCTCGGCAATGATAACTGGCGAGGTTCGCCCGCTATCCATGAAAAGCCAGCCTTCGACCTCCTCCGGCTGGAGCCCATAGAGTCTCATGGCGGCACCCACCCGGCGCTGCAGCTCTTCCAGCGGATCCTCTCCGTTCCAGAGCCAAACCTTGGTTCGCTCATTCGGCTTGATGCCAAGCAGGTTCTTGCCGGTGGCGATAGCCAGCGCCTCGACTATGCTGAGTGAGGATTTGCCGACGCCACCCGGCGCCACTGTCGTGGAGACAAATTGCCGAACGTAGTGATGCCCATAGACCCATTCGCGGGGCGGGATGGTGCTCGGGTTTACCCACTTAAACGGGGTTGCCGAGATGTGGAGCTTTGATCGTTCTGCCGCATCGTGCCTGCTGGACGCGGCATCGGGCATGAAGTGGCTCATGTGAACCACCTTTGCGGCTTGTTCCGATGGAGGAGTTACGTCATTCATTAGGGTACACTCCCCAGGAGAGCGTCGTTAAGGTCACCTCCAACCTTGGATGCTGCGGTGATGACCTCCCGCTTGGCTTGGTGCCAGCGGTGACCGCATTCCTTGATGGCCTTCTGACTTGCGCCGCTGGTGTCCTCTTCAGCGAGGAGCGTGAGGGCTTCGATACCAGATAGGACGGGAAAGCTGGCAAGAGCTCCCACCGATCCGAGCGCCCATGCCGGCTTAATCCCGAACTGACGCGCTGAAAGGGTTGTTTCGATGCCTTCTCCGATTGTGAGCCCACCTGTTACAGCTTCATCAGGATCAAGCTTGATGGCGGCTCCAGCCACGATACCCAACATCTTGCGACCTATTTTCGTGCCGTTTGGCGTTAAGGCCGTGCGGTGGATGCCTGTGATCCGGTCCGTATGGATACAGCGGAAAGCGGCAACCATCGCGGGGAGACGGCCAGTCGACCATGGACAGGCTGGATGGAAGCGGATGACCTCCGCGAGATCGTCAGTCAGACCCAGCTCCCTCCGAGTGAGATAGGCTTCAACAACTGTTCCTCGCGGATCGCGGGCTTCGTCCCATATGGCGTGGACCCGCTGGATACGTGCGTTTATGTCGTCGTGGTCCGGGGGGGCAGACAAGGGACATTCAACCTTGTAGCGGATGCGATTGTGTGGTTTTGCGAGCTGACGCTGGTTATTCTTACGTTCGATCTCAAGTTTGCCGAGAACAAAGTCCCTGCAGTCTCGCCAGTCGTCCCCGCAATGGGAATAAATCAGGAGGCCATCCGGCGCTCCGCTAGAGGGACGGACTGCAAGGCTGCGATCCCGTTGGCTATGACCAGGACCAGGGCAAAGCACTTGGTTTCTTACTAATTCGCCACCCAAGGCGCGGGCGATCTGTGGGAGGGATAAGGCTACCATGTAGCTTCTCCATCCTGCCTCAGCACGCCTTGGCCTGAGGCCTCAACTTCTGCCCCGTGGATGACCGTGATTGGGCCAGACAACCTGCACACGTCGAAGAGGTTGTGGATGCAGTTATCTGGAACAAAGTTATGCCGACCGGCCATGATCGGCTTCACGTGCCCTTGGCTGATCAGCTGGTCAAACCTGATGCGACCGATGCCTCCAAGATGGGCCCAAAGGCTCTTTTCGCACTCGTGCATGTGCTGAAACAGGGTGAGCATCGTCGATGGCGTCTTATCCATGGTGGAAGGGCCTCTTTGTCAGAAGTGCATGGATTGTTTGGAAGGTATCAATCGGGCGAGAAGCGGTGGGACTGATGCCCAATGGTGACAAGGCGACAATTTTCGCCGAGCGCAGCATAGAGATCGAGCAAGCGATCGATCCACGCGCAGGTTACACTCGCCGCCCAGCTGCCGCTTCAGGAGCTCTTAAGCTGGCGGGTTCTGGCCTCCGCGATCATGCTTGATCTGCCTCGGTTATGGCTCTGTCGCGGCGCAGGCTGACCTCAAGCGCCTTGCCGACGAATGATGGCACCTCAAGATCAAGCACCTCAGCGAGCTTTGCGGCCCGCTCGGCCTCAAATTGGAAAGTGCCGTCTTCCCATGCCTTCATCTCCTCAGGCGAAAAGCCTGCCGATAGAAAGCGGTCCGTCGAGCTGTGATTGGTAATGAGGAGGTGATGTTTACTGACCACTAGCCCGAGGTCCTTCGCAGTTCGGGCTGCAGCAAGCATCTCGTGCAGCACGGCGTCCTCTCTTGGGCGAGCCGGCATGGCGATGTACCCTCGCCGGCCCGAGAGCCAGCGCTTTGCCTCGTCAATTCCGACAAGAACAGGTTTAGAGCCGGGGATCGCCTTTAGCCCGCTCTCACTTTTGTCGGCCATCGCATTGCGCACGGCACCCTCAGTCATGTTAGCCAACAGGGCGAGTTCACGCGTGGTGAACGTCGCGCCCCCCGAAGAACGCTCGAGCTTCCAACGGGCATGTACGGCATCGGCGATGGTCTGACAGTAGCCATCCGGGTTCATGAACTGGTGAATCTCACCGGCCGAGTCCGTGCCGCCAATGCGCGGGGTGCCCTTCATGAAAGCGACGAGATATTTGACCTCGCTTTTATGCAAGGTGTGCAAGAGACTAGGGCGAAACGCGTAGTCATAGCCCTGGTCAAACAACCTCGTGATGTCGAACCGGGCCAAATCCACCAGCTCAGGGTCCATGTAGCAATACTGGCCATCCATATTTTCGAAGCCGATGAACTGCTCAGCCATGTCTTCGCTTGCGCCGAGAATGATGTGGTCAGCCTCGAACAGGAAGATTGTGCGGAGCTCGTTGAACATCTCGTCCTTGGTGAATCGTTCCATATGATATCCATGATGCATATTTGCGTGTAAGCTTATTGTGCATGATCAACTGCTCCAGGCAAGGGCTAATATGCAAAGATTTTGCACCTATGCATATTTTTGATCTTAGCGTGGTTCTGGGTTCCGATAAGAGACCGGTATCGGAACTCAGGAGCCCACCGTGACCACCATCACCACCCCCATCAGCGAGGCCATCGCCGCCCCCACCGCTCTCGCGGCGGCGGCGGATCGCGCGGCGGACCTCGCCGAGGGCGCGCGGGCTGAGGCAACGCGGCGGGCCTACCGGAGCGACTGGAAGTCGTTTGAAGGCTGGTGCGCCGCGCATGGGCTGGCGGCGCTTCCTGCTGCGGCCACAACGGTCGGGTTATTCCTTGCCGCGCACGAAAACCTGCTCTCAGTCGCGACCTTGACGCGGCGGCTGTCGTCCATCGCCACCGCGCATCGCATGGCTGGTCACCCGATGGACACGCGGCACCCAGCCATCCGCGACGTGCTGCGCGGTCTGCGCCGCACCAAGGGCAGTGCCCAGCGCCATGCGGAGGCCCTGACCACGCCACTGGTGCGACGGGCCGTCGAAACCTGCGCCGACCGGCTCATCGACCTGCGCGACCGCGCGTTGATCTTGGTGGGCTTCGGAGCCGCCCTGCGCCGGTCCGAACTGGTCGCGCTCAACCTGGATGATGTCGTCGTCCTGCCCGAGGGGCTGCGGGTCACCATCCGCCGAAGCAAGGCGGACCAGGAGGGCGAAGGTCAGGTGGTCGCCATTGGGCGTACCGGCTCGGCGACGTGCCCGGTAATTGCGTACGAAACCTGGATCGCGATGGCGGGGGTCATCCAGGGCAAAGCGTTTCGGAGCGTGGACCGGCATGGCCGCCTGGGGGAGCGCCTCTCAACCCGCGCCGTTGCCAAGATTGTCCAGCGCCGTGCCGGTCTCGCCGGTCTCGATGCCCAGGCGTTTTCCGGCCACAGCCTGCGGGCCGGGTTCGCGACCTCAGCGGCAGCGGCGGGCGTCGAGGAGCGGATCATCATGAAGACGACGCGGCACCGGTCCACGAGCGTGTTGCGGCGATACATCCACGATGGGCGGCTGTTCGAGCGCAATCTGGCGGCTGAGGTGGGGCTCTGATCGGGAGACCAGAAGGACCGATGGGGTCAGCGCCTCACATGCACTGACCCCATCGCTGGTTGTCGGACCGCATCGTAGAGATGGGGCAGCGTTTCGGATTTCGGCCTCAATAATGCTGAAGAAGTTCAAGCCGCCTGACTTGTTTTGGGTGGTTCTTCCTGATGACGCTCGTAGTGGAAGGTCGCGTCGCCTTTCCAGTAGAGATCAACACCAGCACCCAGCACAAGCTGACGCAAATCCTCCCTCGGACGTGAGGGCAGCAGGATGGCGCGGTGAGAGCCAGGAACGAAGCGTCCGTAATCCAGGAGTTGTCCCAGAGCCATGCGGATAGCACCGCGCTCCACCGTCCCTTTGGCTTCGATCAGAAGGCCCTGCGAGGGCACATACAGATCGGTATAGAGCGGTTTTGCCTCTCCTGCGGGAAGGATGCGGTGCCGCACCGCCACGTGGCCGAGGCCCCGGAGATATTGCTGGAACTCCACCACGAGCTTGGCCTCCCTGCGTTCAGCCTCGTACGGCTCGCGGTTGGGCTCCACGACCGATCTCTCGGTGAGGTTCGGTTCCACCGGCACTTCATCCACTTGATCGGTGCTGGGAAGGATCAGCGAGCCAGAAGCGGCCTTGATAGCGCCATCGACAGAGATGGAGCCATCGACAGGCCGTAGACGGAAGACAAACACAGAGCGTACGGGACGAGTGTCCACTTCGCCGCTCTCGGGTGCATCCGTCACGTAGAACGGCATGTCGGGATCAATCTCGAACTCCCCTTCATAGGTCACAGTGCCCCGTGCCCCGCTGAAGAGGCGCAGCGCCCGTCCCTCCTTCTTGTGGTTCAAGATTGAGGCATTGCCAGATTTCATCTGCTGGTCGCCGTACTGCCCCTCACCTGTGTAGTGATAGCATCCGTCGCCTTGCCAGCCGTCTGTGTAGCCATGCTTCACGGCTGACGCAGCGTCCGCGAAGAGGAAGACGTTCGGGCTGCCCTTGCTAGGGCCGATTCCGCCCTGCTGCCTGCCACCGAAATCGTTGTGCAGTTTCTTCCTCTCGATCGGCTGTCCCGGCTTCAAAGTCCACGTCGTCATCGTTGTCCTCCCTTGCTGACGATGCAGAGGGTATGGCACAGCTGAATCATCCCGTCAATCCGACCATGAAAACAAGGGTAAAACCTAACCCTTCAGAGAAAGGCAACTTATGGTGCCTCATAACCTGCAGAGTGAGTGGTTCAACCTCGGAAAGCTGCCGCTCGTCGAGTTGCGGCGGCGGTCCGGCACTTCACGAGCGATCAAGACGTCCAATCGTAGGGAAAACAAGAATTATAAATTTATTAAAAATATAAAAGTCAGCAATTGACTAAATAATTGATGTGCTCCATAAAGAGGATATGGAGGAGCACATGATCCAGACCAAACACGTCCAAAACCGAATGAACCAGCGGGGAATTGCCAGGGCTATGGTTGACCTCGCACTGGCTCATGGACGCTGCGAGCGCGACAAGTACATCTTGGATCGGCGGGCGGTGGATCAGCGCCTCGAAGAGATTGATCGGGAGCGCAAGCTGCTGCTGAAGGCCCGGGATAAGGGTGGCATTGTCGTCGTTGCCGACGACAATGCTCTCATCACTGCCTACGGACGGCACTAACAACAAAAGAGAGCCGGCTCATGAGAACGATGACCCCAGAAATGCTTGCCGCAATTTTCGCGCCTCCGTTGCGCAACAGCGGCCTGATCCCTGCCCAAGCTCTACCGGCCGCCGCCTTCATGCTTCTGTGGGCTGGGACGTCATTAGAACGGCAATTCCTGCCGCCCTTCCATGATGTGCCCGTCGACCAGCTTCAGGCGACACGGCACCAGGCCATGGCAGATCTCGACCTGCACGATTATTCTGGCAAGATCGACGCCTCATGGAGGAGCTTTGGGTACCAAGCGATTGAGCAATTCCGCAACGCCATCTGGATTGCTCAGGAAGACGGCGCAGCTCCGGGCGAAATGGCGGAAGCTCTCCTTGGATGGGGAGCGGGCTTTTGGATGTCCTCCGAGGGCGCGGAGCTCCTCGCTGCTCTGCTCAGGGGAGAAGGCCATCACGCTCCAACAATCCGATGCGCCTTCTCATTGGCGGCGCGACCTGCGTGGGATCTCGCAAAAAACAGCCCTGTCGCCCTGAGCGTTGAGAATGACGAAATTGCCGAGACTCTGAGCATTCTTGCGCAGGCGAGCCGCTTACCCATTACGATTGAAGCCCGTCCCATGGATGGCTTGCCACGAGAGGCTATGAAGCCTCCAGAGTCCGAGCGCGCTCTCATCATTCCCCCGCTTGGAATGCGCACGAACCTCGACGTGAGAGCGCTAAACTATCCAGGTGCTCGTCCGGGAGAACCGGTGAGCAGCGAAGCCTATGCCACTCTTTGGGGGCCACAACTAGCCGACGGTCGGAGTCTCGTTGTCGTCGGTAATGGGTTCCTCTTCCGGACAAACAGCAAGGATGCTGCATTAAAGCAAGAGCTTGTTGAAGGTGGCAGGCTTTCAGCCATCATCAAGCTTCCGCGGGGAAGCTATCCCGGCAGCAATGTTGCAGTTTCGGCCCTTGTGTTCGAAAGTGAAGGTGCCAGCGGATCCCAGCCAGGCATCTACTTCGTCGATGCAACAACGAAGGGGCTGCGTGATACGGCGCTCGTTCAAAAGCTTCTGATGACCCGAGAGCCTCATCCGGATTGCGCCCTTGTCAGCTGGGCGGAAATTCGGGAGACCGGCTTCAACCTCTCTGTTGAACGGTACGTCCTTGACGCTGAGACGCGGCAGAGCCGAAATCTTCTCGAGAGTCGGGAGACTGTGAGACTGGCCGATCTGGCCGAAATTCACAGATCCCAGGCATTGCCCCGCGGGATGGACGACGGGAACACAATAGCCATTCGGGAGGTGATGCTGGCCGACATTGAGGATGGTCACTTACTCCTTCCTCAAAAGACAAGCGAAGTGCCAGCAACAGCTACCCGGAAAATCGAGAGTGCTGTCCTCAAAGCAGGCGACGTTCTCCTTTCGATCAAGGGAACCATCGGCAAGGTTGGTCTGGTCTCGGAAGCAGTTCTCTCCGAGAGCAACGCTCTGATCATTCCTGGTCAATCCTTGGTCATCATCCGACTGCGTAAGAACAGTCCAATCCGGTCTCCAGAAGTCCTGGCGCGCTATCTCGGCTCTGCCGCCATCCAGTCCCTTCTGCAAAGAATGGCCGGCGGCACAACCATCGCCAATGTTGCCATGGGTGAATTGAAGGATTTGCCTGTTCCTGTTCTGGATGATTCAACCCAACAAGCTGTTCTGCGTCTCAGCGACGAGCAGAATAGCTTTAGGGAAGCAATCAAGTCGCTCAGAGAAAAAATTGAAGACAAGAATTCTGACATACAGGAACTTATTTTCAGTAGCTAAAGCGACAAAAGTTTGGTGAAAACAGAACTGGGGGGCGATCATGGATAGTAGTTCTTCGAACAAAGACGGTGTCGCTTCAATCGACAAGTGGGCGCTGAGCGAGCGCGATATTTGCACCAAGTTCATCACGCCGGCGCTGCGTCGCGCCGGCTGGGATGAAATGCTGCAAATCCGCGAGGAGGTTGGGTTCACCAAGGGGCGCATCATCGTTCGCGGCAAGCTGGTGAGCCGCGGGCGAGCCAAGCGGGCTGACTACATCCTGTATTACAAGCCGAACCTCCCGCTGGCGTTGATCGAAGCCAAAGACAACTCCCATAGCGTCGGCGACGGCATCCAACAGGGCCTTGAGTACGCGGCAACCCTCGATATTCCCTTCGTGTTCTCATCTAACGGCGACGGCTTCGTCTTCCATGACCGCACCGGGGCGAGCAGCACCAAGGAAGTGAACCTAGGTCTCGATGCTTTTCCGTCACCTGCCGACTTGTGGGCCCGGTATCGCACCTGGAAGGGCCTTGATGCACAGGCCGAACAGATCGTGCTGCAGGATTACTTCGACGACGGCAGCGGCAAGGCCCCCCGCTATTACCAGGTCAACGCCGTCAACGCGGCGATCGAGGCGATCGCTAAGGGACAAGACCGTGTGCTCCTGGTTATGGCTACGGGCACCGGCAAGACCTATACAGCATTCCAGATCATCTGGCGCCTGTGGAAGGCGGGTCGCAAGAAGCGCATCCTGTTCCTGGCCGATCGCAATGTTCTGATTGATCAGACGATGGTCAACGACTTCCGGCCATTCGGGGCGGCCATGGCGAAACTCTCGACCAGCGCCAAGACGATCGAGCGCAGTGACGGCAGTACGGTTGATCTGACGCTGGCGCTCAATAAGAAGCGGCGCATCGATACCGCCTTCGAGATCTATCTCGGACTTTATCAGGCGATTACTGGACCGGAGGAGCGCCAAAAACTCTTTCGGGAGTTCTCTCCCGACTTCTTCGACCTGATCGTGATCGATGAATGCCATCGCGGCAGTGCTGCCGAGGATGCGGCCTGGCGTGAGATCCTCGAATATTTCTCATCTGCAACGCAGATTGGTCTCACGGCCACGCCGAAGGAAACCCAGTACGTCTCCAACACGGCGTATTTCGGGGATCCTGTGTTCACCTACTCTCTGCGCCAGGGCATCAGCGACGGCTTCCTCGCGCCTTACAAGGTGATCAAGGTCCACATCGATCGCGATGTGCAAGGATACCGCCCGGAGAAAGGGCAACTCGACCGCGACGGCGCAGAAGTAGAAGACCGTATCTACAACACCACCGATTTCGACCGCACCCTGGTGCTTGACGATCGCACCAAGCTTGTTGCCGCGAAAGTAACTGAGTTTCTCAAGGAGAGCGGCGACCGCTTCCAGAAGACGATTGTGTTCTGCGTTGACGAGGAGCACGCCGCCCGCATGCGGCAGGCGCTCGTCAATGCCAACAAGGACCTCTGCGACGCGAACCACCGCTACGTCATGCGGATCACTGGCAGCGACAAGGATGGCCAGGACCAGCTCGGCAACTTTATCGACCCGGAGTCGAAGTACCCTGTCATTGTCACGACCTCGCGTCTCCTTTCGACCGGTGTTGACGCACAAACCTGCCGGTTGATTGTGCTCGACCGTGCCGTCGGTTCAATGACCGAGTTCAAGCAGATCGTTGGGCGGGGCACCCGTGTTCATGAGGACACAAAGAAATATTATTTCACGCTGATGGACTTTCGCGGTGCGACGAACCACTTCGCCGACCCAGACTTCGACGGTGATCCGGTGCAGATCTACCAGCCCGGTGACGGCGATCCGATCTCACCGCCTGATGATACGCCATCCACTGACGATGATCCAACCCAGCCGACACCCGGTCCTGACGGAGTTATGGTGGATCCGGTGGACCCTTCGTTGTCGCCAGGTGGTGGCCCCCAGCGCAAAATTTACATCGACGGGGTCGGCGCCCGCATTGTGGCCGAGCGCGTCGAATATCTCGATGAGAATGGGAAGCTCGTTACCGAGAGCTTGCGCGACTTCACCAAGACGGCGCTGAGGAAGCGTTTCACAAGCCTTGATGACTTCCTCAAGCGCTGGAAAACGGCCGAGCGCAAGCAGGCTCTCCTCGAAGAGTTGGAGGCCGAAGGCCTTGCCCTCGCCCCTCTTGCGGAGGAGTTGGGCAAGGACCTCGATCCGTTCGACCTCATCTGCCACGTCGCCTTTGATCGGAAGCCCCTGACCCGGCGGGAGCGGGCCCAGAACGTCAAGAAGCGCGACGTGTTTACGAAATATGGCCCGCAGGCCCGTGCGGTCCTCAATGCGCTGCTCGCCAAGTATCAGGACGAAGGAGTCCTTAATCTCGACGACACTAACGTCTTGAGGATCGCTCCCTTCAATGCCATGGGCAGCGTAGTCGAACTCGTGCGAGCTTTTGGCGGCAAGAAGGAATTCGAAAAAGCCGCCCATGAACTGCAGGACGCTCTCTATGAAGGAGCTGCATAGTCGTGGGGTCTGATCGCGATAATCTCGATGCTTTGGCCCGACGTGTTCGATATCAGCTCCGAAAATGCCCAGCTGGTGGGTGCTACGAGTTATATAAGCACGTCACTCTTTGGAACGAGTTTTGTCACTGGATCCAGAACGCGCCGGACGGACCTCCGTCGGAATATGCTTGGGAAGCGACAGTTGAACCCTTCTTATCAGATGTCGTGGAGCAGGTTCCAAAGAGAAAAGCTCGAACTCTGACAGAGGCTGCGTGGTGGGCCGTTGACAACGCTCCCGAAGAGCATGCCACAATTGACCTTCGGCTTATCGCCCGTGCTGTTCGGTCCCGCCTCGATTGGCTGGCCCGAGAACCCAAACTTGATCGTTTCACTCCACCGATTTTCAGGTAAAAGCCCATCCTCGAGCAATCCCTCGACGATCTAACTTAAGGCCAACGAGAAATGTCCGTTCGTACCGTCGTTAAATCGATCCAAGACATCATGCGCCAGGACACGGGTGTCGATGGCGATGCGCAGCGCATCAGCCAGCTGTGCTGGATGTTCTTCCTTAAGATCATGGACGATCAGGATCAGGAACTCGAGCTGACGAGGGATGGCTATCTCTCCCCCATCCCGCCCCAGTTCCAATGGCGTACCTGGGCGGCCGACCCAGAGGGTATTACCGGCGAAGCCCTGCTGGCTTTCATCAACGGCGAATTGTTCCCGGCGCTGAAAAGTCTAACCGTCTCGTCTCAGCCAGGCGATCGCCGCCGAGTAGTCCGCGATGTGTTCGAGGATGCTTATAACTACATGAAATCTGGCCAGCTAATGCGGCAGGTGGTCAACAAGATCAACGGCATTGATTTCAACAGTCTGACTGAACGCCAGCATTTCGGCGAAATTTACGAGCAGCTCCTGAATGACCTTCAGTCAGCCGGCAATGCGGGCGAGTACTACACGCCACGCGCTGTCACTGCCTTCATGGTCGATCGCATCGACCCAGAGCCGGGTGAAACATTATTTGATCCGGCCTGTGGCACAGGCGGCTTTCTTACCTGTGCCATACGCCACATGCGCGAGCGATACGTGAAGAAGACTACCGACGAATGGCAGCTTCAGGCAGGCCTGCGCGCGGTGGAGAAAAAGCAGCTTCCTCACATGCTTTGTGTCACCAACATGCTGTTGCATGGCATCGAGGATCCGAGCTTCGTACGCCACGACAACACACTGGCCCGTCCGCTTATCAGCTGGGGCAAGGATGAGCGGGTGGATATTGTCCTCTCCAATCCACCCTTTGGTGGACGCGAGGAGGACGGCATTGAGAACAACTTCCCGACCTTTCGCACCAAGGAGACGGCGGATCTGTTCCTCGCCCTTATCGTGCGGTTGCTGAAGCCCGGCGGGCGCGCCGCCGTGGTGCTGCCCGATGGGACTCTGTTCGGCGAGGGTGTGAAGACGCGGCTAAAAGAGCACCTGATGGAGGAGTGTAACCTCCACACCATTGTTCGCCTGCCTAGTTCCGTTTTCAAGCCTTACGCCTCCATAGGCACAAACCTTTTGTTCTTCGAGAAGGGTACCCCCACGAAGGACATCTGGTTCTGGGAGCATCAGGTTCCCGAAGGGCAGAAGGCCTACTCAATGACGAAGCCGATCCGCTTCGAGCATCTGCAAGGCTGTATCGATTGGTGGGGAGGCAGGGAGCGAAAGGGTCGTGAGGAAGGTCCGCACGCATGGAAGGTGACGGCTGAGGAGGTGAAAGCGCGCAGCTATAACCTCGATATCAAGAACCCGCACGCAGTAGCCAATGACCACGGCGACCCCGAAACGCTGTTGGAAGACCTGCGCGCTGCCGAGGCCCAGACGGCAGCCCTGCATGACCAATTGAAAACCATCCTTGCCGAGGCGTTGACCCGATGAACGCTGAACATTTGCTCGCCCACTACGAACGCATCGCCGATGCACCCAACGCAATAGCCCGCTTGCGTCGCTTCATTCTGGACCTTGCCGTGCGGGGCAAGCTTATGCCGCAGGATCCGAAGGACGAACCGGCATCGGACTTGCTGAAGCGGATCGTGATGGAGAAGTCACGGTTGGCCAAGGCGGGGGAGATCAAGAAGGAGAAGCCGCTTTCGCCTGTCAATGAGGAAGCCGCGTTCGATATCCCTCCGAGCTGGCAGTGGACACGCCTCGGGAGCGTGACTTCCTACATACAGCGTGGAAAATCACCGAAATACACTACCTCTGACGGTTCACTCGTTGTGTCTCAGAAATGTGTTCAGTGGCGTGGCCTTGATCTAACCGTTGCCAAGCAAGTCACTTTGGACTCGCTAGCTGACTATGAGGATATCCGCTTTCTGCGCGACGGCGATCTGCTTTGGAATTCCACCGGAACGGGAACCATTGGACGCATTATTAGGCTTGTTAATCCCCCCAAGAGGCTCGTCTGCGACAGCCATGTCACTGTTGTCCGGTGCTTGGAAGTGGATCCAGAATATGTCCGCACCTGGCTTCGATCCGATCATGTTTATGCACTCATTGAGGACCGTGCGGCTGGTTCGACAAATCAGGTTGAACTAACCGCTCAGATGGCAATCAACCAGATTATTCCTCTTCCACCCTTGGCTGAACAACGCCGTGTTGTCGCCAAGGTCGATGAGTTGATGGCGCTGTGCGACCAACTAGAGGTGGCGCAGGCGGGTCGGGAAATGGTACGCGACCAGCTGGCAGCGGCGACCCTCGCCCGTCTCAATACGCCCGCCTTAGGGACTTTTGAGGCTGATGCCCGGTTTGCGCTTGAGACCCTCCCAGCCCTCACCAGACGGCCTGACCAGATCAAGCAGCTGCGTCAGACCATCCTTAACTTCGCCGTACGTGGCAAATTGGTGGAACAGGATCCGAACGACGAACCGGCGTCGGAATTGCTAATGAGAGCAAGGAGCGCCAAGAAACGTCTGATCGCGGAGCGCAAAATCACTCGTGATGGTGACCCCGAATATTCAAGGTCCGCTGCAGAGGAGTTTGCACCGGCTCATTGGACATGGACTTATTTGGATGAGATTGGATTAGTACAGGGCGGGAAGCGACTTCCTGCAGGAGCTTCATTTTCTGCTGAACCAACAGAATATATTTATATCCGTGTCACTGACATGAAGGATGGTACAGTATCTACTTCAAACTTAAAATATCTAAGTAAGCCAATCCAAGCACAGATCGCTAAATACACGATAAACGCTGATGATCTTTATATCACAATCGCTGGGACGATTGGTGAGGTTGGGATTATTCCAGCGATTTTGGATGGTCAGAACTTAACAGAAAATGCGGCTAAGATCGTTTTTCGAGAAATCGATCAAGAGTTCCTGCGCCTCGTTCTGAGCGCGGACGATGTTCAGGATCAGTTCCGCGAAAAAACAAAGCAAATGGCGCAGCCGAAGCTTGCACTAAAGCGGATCGCAGGCGCGCGTATTCCTATCCCACCTCTTGCCGAGCAACACCGCATCGTCGCAAAGGTCAATGCAGTAATGGACTTGTGTGACCAGCTGGAGGCGAGCCTCGACGCTGCGTGCGCTACCCGCCTTCGTCTCCTCGAAGCCCTCCTCCAAGAGACGCTTGCGCCGGTTGAAGCTCGCAAGTTGGAGGCGGCGGAATGACGGCTTTTACTTTCTCGCCGGTTGGAGAGCTACAAAGGCTTCTCCTTCGTATTCGTCGGGACGGATCCTTCCTGCGCTGCCGATCCGCCTCCAGTGCCTGACAAGGACAACACGCCCCAATACGTCCAGCTCCACCTCAAGGGGGTAGTAAGGGGCTGAATCGCTACCTCAAGAGCGAATGGTTGGTTGTGTCTTCAATGTCTTAGGCGCAGGTATATAAAGGTGCTTTTGCAATTCTGCATAAGGTTCTCAAGGCTTCAGCTGGCGCTTGCCTTCAAGCGTGGCTGTCTCTTATTCTTCGGAATAAGAGACGTGACGGGGCAAACCCGTGGCGCAAAGAGTTGGTGAAGATTGTCGCCTGCGCCAGGTTTCATTGAGATCTCCGATACCTCTTCAGCCCTTCCTCTGCCCTTTTGAGATCTATCTCAGCACACAGCTAAGCTATTGAACAATAATCAGCAAGCTTGACGTGACCGAAGCGAAATGAAGCGTCGCTTCGGTGATATGGGCAGCGTTCTATCCCCTACCTGCAGTCATTTTGGTGGACTGAATTTCGCCAATTGCCCAGCTGACAAATCGCGGTGACATCGGTAAACGGGCGTATACAGACCGCAATCCAGGCCCTCCATGCCCAGCTACGTCGCCTACTACCGCCGTTCCACCGCCAAGCAGGCCATCACCGTCGAGGCGCAGGAAGAGACCGTACGCCGTTTCATCAGCGGTCGGGGCGCGCTCGTCGCCAGCTACACGGAGACCGAGAGCGGCAAGAGGAAGGACCGGCCCGAGCTCCTCAAAGCCCTCGATCACTGCAAGCGGACCCGGAGCGTGCTGGTGATCGCCAAGCTCGACCGTCTCGCCCGCAACGTCGCCTTCATCGCCAACCTGATGGAAAGCGGGATCGAGTTCGTGGCGGTCGATTTTCCGGAGGCCAACCGGCTCACCCTGCATATTCTGGCGGCGGTGGCTGAGCATGAGCTGCGGATGATCTCCGAGCGCACCAAAACGGCCCTGCAGCAGCTCAAGAGCAACGGCCGGCGCCTCGGCAATCCGATCAACCTCCCCCACGCCCAAACCCTCGGCAGGGCTACGCAGGCTGTACGAGCGAACGCCCGGGCCAGTGAGATTGCACCGGTGATTGAGGAGATCCGGGCCAGCGGGCTCAGGACCCTAGACGAGATCGCCGTGGCGCTGAACCGTCGCGGCTACAAGACGGCTCGCGGCAAGTCCTGGCAGAAGACCACCGTCTCACGTGCCCTCACTCGGGCTAGGAGCGCGGTCCAATGAGCATCTCCTGGGGGAAGACCGCCGACGCGCATCCGGATAGTAGCTGGGTTAGGAACAAGAACTGTTCCCAAACACACGCTAAGCTAGAACGGACCAGGGACACCCCTTCGGGCCAGTTCCTCCCTCCTCGCCCTCCCTTCTGACGAAGCAAGATCGGGCAGCTTGCCCGCGCCTAAAGTGGATCCTTCAATGAAACTCGGCTCCAGCTTAGTTAGGCTTTAGCAACATCCCGGCGATAAAGATTGCTGTCGCTGTGATAAAGAGTGCACCGAGGATCACCTGAAGTCGGGCGGCATAAGCCCAAAGCCAATTGCCTCCTTTACGGATATGGTTGCCGGCAGAGCGCCAAATCCCGACTGACTGCCAAACTGTTACATAGAGTGCTGCGAAAGCAGCAGCCGCCGTCAGGCCCTGATCCTTTAGAAGAGCTATGAGGTTGAAGCCCAAGCTCATAAGAACCGTAATTCCCACGCCAACAAACCAATATGAACGTGCAAGGCTCAGTTCACCGCGCCAATGACGGCTCATCCAAGTCCCACCGCTAGGGGGGCTTGGCTGCGCCACAGATGATCTTGTCTGAGAAGGAGGAGTCCAGGTGGATGTTGAAATGCTGGGCGGCGGAACAGCGGACCCGCTGTCGCAACTCTGACTTGAAACAAGCTGGCTCTCTGTCGGTTCTGATCTGTAGGACCAATCCTCTTTATGGACACTGCTCTTATCAAGAGCAGGGCTCATGTCTGGTCTTGGAGGAGAAAATAACCCAGACACCTCCCTCGCCTGTTTCCATTCAAACCAGCCAGCTCTCCACACTAGGGTATTTGGCGCGAGCCGATGAGTCGCTACCAACTGCACAACCTCGATAAACTGGTAGGGGCCCTCGCTTTCACCCTCACGCTGAACGTACCAAAAGTTGTCTGTGTGAACTGGAGCGGCCTGCTTCGTCCCCTCAGTCGATCTTTTTTCCGCGGGACTTATCAGGGTTGCTGGTGGTTCCTGCTGAGAGATCGCACCAGCGCGTTCAGACACTCGGGCGTGTTCAAGTTCGGAGATTCTATCCCGCAGTCTGATTTCTAACCTAACCGCAGTCGGTGTCGACTTTTCAGCCAGTGCTGTCTCGATCTGGCGCAAAGCATCTGGATCAGACCAGTGGGCTTCAGCAAGATCTTTCAGGTACACCGCAGGGAAGATCCTCAATGGTTTATTGCTGATGGTTCTGACTGGATCGTCGTTGTCGCTACCCAGATCGTTAATTGAGGAAGACAAGCTCGCTCCTTCCATCTGCTCGACAGATCAGGTCCTATTCACCAGGGCAACCAGATTTGGGCTTGATCTTGCCGTCATCAACGGCACCGGACGTACATCATCGATGCGCGTGCACCGACAACAGTTTCTTCAAGAAAACCGTCCCGCGGCAGCGTGAAGTCGATCATGATGTTGGGGTTCTCTGCGTCGAGAACCTCGACGGAACGAGCTCCTGTTGATCGAACAAAGGAGCCTTTAGTGGTTCCAGTGACCGCGCTAGCAGTGATCCTAACCCAGATATCCGGCTGCCCGGGGCGGGGCTGTGTCAGGAACTTAGCCCCTCGATTTTTATAGGCAGCGCAGGTCATCGGTGTGTCAGTCCAGAGACCTTGCATATGCCTTGGAATGCTGTCGGCCGCAGTTGCAGTGTTCATGACACAAAGAGGAACTAAGACGATACCAAGAACGCTTCGCACGATGGCTCTCCTAGACTACTAACTCGTCGTCTTCAGGCGTTCCCTCGATCGCTAACACAAGGCGATAGCGGCCACGCGCTGTCCGTTCGACCTTGCCTTCAGCAATCAGCTTCTTGAGTTGCTTGTTAACCTTAGGCCATGTGGACGGATTGGGTTGAGCAACGGGTAGGTAGATTCCCAAATCAGCGCGTCGATGATTCATGGCGGGT
>NZ_JAFEMD010000046.1 GCF_016892765.1 Microvirga arvi | reverse complement strand
ATTGCTGGGACTGGCCCGGTTCAAGACCACCGCCTCCGGTGGCGGGTGGCGCTCGCTCAAGGATTACGTCGGCTCCCAGAAGGAGAACCAGACCGCGATCTACTATGTGACGGGAACGGATCTCGCCCGGCTCGAGGCCTCGCCGCAGCTCGAAGGGTTTCGGGCGCGTGGCATCGAGGTGTTGCTGCTGCCCGATCCGGTCGACAGTTTCTGGGTCACGGTTGGTGTCGATTACGAAGGTAAGTCGCTCAAGTCGGTCACCCAGGGCGCGGCCGACCTGGCGCAGATCCCGCTGACCGAGGCCCAGGAGAACGCGGGCGCGCCGGCACCAGAAGCGGTGACGCGGTTCATCCAATCCGTGAAGGCGACCCTCGGGGAGGCCGTCGCTGATGTGCGCGCCTCCGAGCGGCTCACGGAAAGCGCCGTCTGCCTCGTGGCATCAGAAACAGGCATGGACCGCCAGCTCGAGCGGCTTCTCGCCGGCGCGGGTCAGCTGCCGTCTGCGGCCAAACCCGTCCTCGAAATCAACGCGCGCCACGACGTCGTGGTGGCTCTGGCCAACCTTGGCGAGAGTGAGCAGACACTTCGTGAAGACGCGGCTCATCTCCTGTTGGACGAGGCTCGGATCCTGGACGGTGAACTCCCGGCTGACGCGAAGGCATTCTCACAGCGGCTCGCTAGGGTAATGCGGCGGTGCGTTCCGTAAGAGGCAACGGCAAATGATCTTCGCAGGAGTTTGGTCGCCAACGACTACCTCCTGCCATTCCTCAGAAATTCGTTCATACCGCCTACCATTATGATCGGAGCGCCTTTCGCACTTCCGGCGCGACCCTCGTTCCGAAGATTTCAATCGCCTTCATCAGCTTGATGTGGTCCATCACGCCAATGGCCATCTGGATCAAGAAGCGGTCGAACCGGAAGATCTCATGCGCCGCTAGGATCTTGTCTGTCACCTCCGCAGGGCTTCCGACAAAGAGTGCGCCACGTGGTCCCCGTGCCACGTCGAACTGCGCACGGTTGGTCGGCGGCCAGCCGCGTTCCCGCCCAATCCGGTTCATCACCTCCGCCTGTGGTGCATAGAAGGTGTCCGCAGCATCTTGCGTAGTCGTGGCGACAAAGCCGTGCACGTTGATCGATGTCTTTAGGGCTGCCGAATCGTGGCCTGCGCGCTGGGCCGCCTGCCGGTAGAGGTCGAACAGGGGTGCAAAGCGCGCTGGCTCTCCCCCGATGATGGCGAGCGCCAATGGCAGATTGAGCACCCCGGCACGAGCAAGGGACTGCGGGGTCCCGCCGACCGCGATCCAGATCGGCAGTTTCTCCTGATAGGGCCGCGGATAGACACCACGGTCTGTGATCGGGGGAGTATGTTTCCCGCCCGGCCAGCTGACCTGCTCGCTTTCGTTGAGTTGCATCAGGAGTTGCAGCTTCTCGGCAAAGAGCGTGTCGTAATCATCAAGGTCGTAGCCGAAGAGCGGAAAAGACTCGATGAAGGAGCCGCGGCCGGCCATGATCTCGGCTCTGCCCTGGCTGAGATTGTCGAGGGTGGCGAACTGCTGAAACACACGGATTGGGTCATCGGAGCTGAGCACCGTCACGGCGCTTGTCAGCCGAATGCGTTTTGTCTGGGTCGCTGCGGCTGCCAGCGCCACAGCAGGCGCTGAAACGGCATAGTCGGGCCGGTGATGCTCGCCGAGACCAAACACATCCAGTCCCGCCTGGTCGGCCATGACAATCTCTTCCACCAGGTTGCTGAGGCGCTCCGCCGGGCCAACCCGGCGTCCCGTCACCGGATCGGCGCCCACGTCGCCGAAGGTGTAGAGTCCAAATTCCATAAGAATGGTCCTCCCATAGGGCCTTTGCCCCAGTCATAGTCCCGACGTCACAACCATCAGCTGCCCTTCAAATGGCAACCCCGCAGCGCCCTTCCAATGACCCGTGCGCCAGACACGGGTTACGGTTGGCTGCTGCCGGCTTCCTCGGGACGGTACCTCATGCACCCAAATCTTTTGGCGCGGGCCACAACATACTTCACTTCCCGGCCAGCCGACTTTGTCCCCTTGAGCAAACTTGTGTCTCCGCAAGGCAAGCAGCTCAGTCTGAAGGTCGATTTCGCCGCTCTTAACGAGGCGAATGATAGTCCGGAAGTACCCACAAGGGTTTCGGATGCTGTGTTTACCGCTTGAGACATCGTCGCCACAGAGTTGCAGGACGTAGATCACAGCTGTTGCAGCATGGATGGCTCCGATGGCCTCAACGGCCTCAGTCCAGGCGCTTGGGTGAGCCCCCAAGGCGGCGCGAAGGAAGCGCCCGGCCGAAACAACATCGAGTACATCTCGGATTGGGTGAGCATAATCGGAGATCACGGGGCACGCTTCGACGATCAATGCGGGTAGCGGCAGCTGAGTGGGTAAAGCATCTTGAGCAGCAGGCTCAGGATTACCCCGGCGGCCATTGTGACAAGTCTCACTTAAGGATTCATTCTCTGCCTCAATGTGTCGGCATGTCGTGCCGTCACAGCTTGCCTGATAGAACGCTTCTTCAGCGAGCTGACTCATCTCGTTCCACGCCTCAATGAGCCCGGCCGGGAGGGTCGCCCCGGAGCGTTTCGGGGTACGAGCTTTCAGTGTACTGAGGCGGCTCTCAAGCGCTGCGAGATTAACAGCGGGGTAGTACTGTGCCAGTGCACTCAAAGCCGCTTCAGCGGCACGGCGGCAAACCGTGATCTCGTCAAAGGAACGCTTTAGGAGTTCCTTTCGCTGCTGTTGCTCGGCGGTGGCGGCGGCCCACTCGCCTCGACGTGCATAGAGCGGCGTTAGATCGAAGCCGAACGCATCGATAACAGTCCCCTTCTCATCCCGAACGGCCGTGTTGCACGGATCGATCGAGGCATGGATTTAACCTATCCTTGCCCGATCTCAGGCAACTCGAACAGACTCCAGGCGCCCAAGCTCAAGCATGCGGTTCAGGGCAGAAATGGCGATAGCGACTTCGGTCGCGCGACGCCCATCTGTTCGCGAGCGCAGCGCATCTCCGATCACTCGCTTAAGCCGGCTGATGGCGGTCTCCACCAGAGCCCGACGCGTGTACCCGGATCTCTTCTGCCAGCCCAAGCGTCCATGCTCCGCGATGTTTTGGAGGTGCCGATCGCGCTGGGTCGGAGTGGTCTCCGCATCCTCGCTCAGCAATGCCGTTGATCGGGGTGGAACGATGACTTCGGCAGCAGGATGGCGCTCGATGACAGTGCTATAGATGCCGGACTGGTCATAGGCTCCGTCGCCAGTGAGTGAGGCGAGCGAGCCTGTGATCTGGTCGAGCAAGGGCTCCACCTGCGTACCATCTTCGACATCATAGGGCGTCAGCGCTGATGCGAGGATTTGTCCAGTCTCGGCGTCGATGCCGATGTGCAGCTTTCGCCAGGACCGGCGCCTCCGGGTGCCGTGCCTCTCGATCAGCCACTCGCCGGGTCCGCACAAACGCAGGCCTGTGCTGTCGACCAGCAGGTGAACAGGTCCTCTCGAGCTCGAACAAGGCCTTGGCACCTCCAGAGTTTCGGTCCGCCGGCTGAGGGTTGAGTGATCCGGCACCGCCAGATCCAGACCCAGAAGTTGAAGGATCGAGCCGATCAAGCCCTCGGTCTGACGCAGAGCCAATCGGAACACCGCCCGCAACGTCAACGCCGTTCTGATCGCCAAAGCCGAATAGTGAGCTTGACCGCCCCGGGTGTGCGCGGCTCGGCCCGCCAAGCTGCGATTGCTTCCTCGGTGAACCAGACGGTCAGACTTCCCCGCTGACGCAGGCTGGCGTCGTACTGAGCCCAGTTCGTCACCCGGTACCGCTGCTTGGGAATGCGGTGACGGCGGGCGGCATTGGCCTTGAAGGGCATGACGGGATCTTTGCTCGCAAGCCAAATAGGCCTCTACGCTATCCAGACCCGGTTACCAACTCGCTCATCCATGCAACAACGCGGGCAGGAGGCGGAAGCCAGCAAGCAGGGAGCTGACCTGAACGTGCCAGCATAAAACTATCACAGGTCACCGCAGTGCCGGCCCAAGTGTACAAGCCACCTCAGAACGGTGCTCCCTGGATCCTGCGGAGATAACTTACATTGGGGTAGCCGGCAGCCGTACAGGCTTGAGAACCTTGCAGGCAGGGCGGCCACTGTGACGAGGCAACATAAGGTTCGCTCTCTCCATAGTAGCCGTAGGATTCGCTCTCACCATAGTAGCCGGAGCCATAGGGATAATCATAATAGGAAGGGTAGCTCAGGGCTCCGAGCGCCAAGCCGCTAATCAACCCAGCCGCCACGGCTCCGCCATAGTACGGATAGCGCAAGCCTCGGCCATAGTAGCCACGATAGTAAGGCCGGTAGGCGCCGGCAACGCGGCCGTAATAGGGAGCCCGCCAGCCATATCCACCAAAGCCCGGACGGTAGACTGCTCGAGGGCGATACACGCCACCCCAGCCGGGGCGGGCAATCGCGGCCGTGCGATAGCCTCCGAGGCCAGCGATACCGCCGCGGTAGAACCCACCAGGCCGGGCGGCGATCGCCCCACCGCGAAAGCTACCGCCGCCCCGCGGGATGTACATCCTGGAGCCGCCACCAAAGCCGCCGCCCCGGAAGCCGCCCCCTCCTCCGCCGAAGCCGCCCATGCGGGCCCCGCCACCAAAGCCGCCTCCGCCACGACCGCCCCGCTGGGCCTCGGCGATATCCGGGATTAGAAGAGCGCCTGCCATAAGAGCGCCGAGAGCCAACAGAAACTTGTTCATCGCCATCCTCCGTCTCACTACCCGGCGCACAACACAGCACAGGGCAGGCTGTCATGGGCTACCCCATCGTGAACCCTTTGAGGGAAATGGCTTGATCGTTTGAGACAAGTGCTTGGCATTTGGTGACGGAAGTCCAAGGCCATCTCGAAACTCCCATCTTCGCCCCTATTGGCCCCGATGGTCGCGGCGTCCAAGTCTTCACGTGAATGGGCTTCTATGCCGGTGCGAACGCTGGCTGTGGCTGGCGCAGCGATGACGAAGAGGCAGTTGTCCTGGCGCCCGGCCCCGGTGTGGTTCCCGGTACGCTGATCTTCCCGGAATGCGGCGACAGCGGCTTCACCGGTGGTGCCTAGATCGGCTACAACTACCAGATTGGCTCCTTCGTGCTCGGCCTCGAGACGGACATCCAGTACGCCGACATCGGGGGCGACACCAGCATCCCCGGCCTCGACAGCGACGACAATGATGACAACTGGTTCGGCACCGTGCGCGCCCGCGTAGGTTACGCCTTCGATCGCGCTCTGGTCTACGCCACTGGTGGTCTGGCTTACGGCAAGATCAGCAATGGCTTCAGCAATTCGGATGACACCAGTGTCGGCTGGACCCTCGGTGCTGGTGTCGAGTACGCCTTCACCGACAACCTGACCGCCAAGGTCGAAGGTCTGTACGTCAACCTCGAGCAGGATGACGACGACCTTTCCGTCACTGCGGGCAGTGATGAGACCGAGTTCAGCGTGATCCGCGCCGGCCTTAACTACAAGTTCAGCACCTACTGAATAATTCACTTGCAGCAAGAGCAGCGCCCGTCGCTTCGCCGGGTGTTGCTCTCAGCGTGGATATTCCGGGCCGAACGCTCGTTGTTCGGTGTCATGCCTCAGTCTCGGAACGAAGCGGAATTGCTTCTGTAGGCACAATCCAATCAGCTTGTCGGCGGGACCCATCCATGCGCTGCTACTTCCATCTTGTAAATGACCGGGAACTCTTGGCCGATCCATACGGCATCGAGGTCACAGACCTCGTGATGGCGCATGCCGAGGCTCGAAGGGCGATCGAAGAGCTGCTGCAGGACGATCCAGCGCTGGAGAATGACATAGTCGGCTGGAGCTTGGTCGTCGCGGACGGTGCTGGAAAGTCCCTCCTATCACTTCCCCTCGCCGAAACCGTGCAGTCGAACGTGCCAGACAGATTGCGCTCATTCCTAAGCTAAGAAACGCCCACGCAAGCTGATCATTTGAAACAGCAGATAATGAAACCGATGTTCAAAGCGTCAGGAGCGCCCCCTACGCCGCGTGTCCCGCAGCAAACCCTGCGCCTTGTCGCCATTATTCCCCTTTGCATGGGTGTGATGGGATGCGCGGGCTTGCCCAAAGGGGTCCTGGCGCCGATTCCGGCAACCATTCCAGGTGCCTCGCAAGTCAACCTTCTTGTCGCGACCACACGGGCCCCAGCGTCGGATCCAGCGGTCCTGTTCTCCGGAGAGCGCGGACAGGAGCTACACACGACTGAGATCACAGTCTCAATCCCTCCGGCGGAGAACCGGCAGGTCGGACAGGTGCAATGGCCGAAGCGCCTGCCTCCAGATCCATCGACAGAGTTCGCGACGACAAAGGTCAGGACCCTGTCCGACCTCGGCCGGATCCGTGGATGGTTTAATCAGCATCTTCCACGCAGCCGCCGCGTCCTAATCTTCGTGCATGGGTTCAATAACCGTTATGAAGAAGCGGTGTACCGCTTCGCTCAGGTCGTGCACGACTCCCACGCTGATGTCGCGCCAATCCTGTTCACCTGGCCTTCGCGGGCCAATGTCCTTGATTACGCCTATGACAGGGAAAGCACGAACTACTCTCGGACGCAGCTCGAAGAGGTTCTGCGGCGTGCCGCTCAGGATCCGTCGGTCGGCGACGTCACGATCATGGCCCACTCGATGGGAAGCTGGCTCGTGACCGAGGCCCTGCGTCAGATGGCGATCCGCGACGGTCGTGTCGCGCCGAAGATCAGGAACGTCATTCTAGCGGCGCCGGATCTCGACATCGATGTCTTTCGCCGGCAGTCGCAGGAACTGGGTCTGTCTCGCCCAAAGCTCACGCTTTTCGTATCCCAAGACGATCAGGCCCTTGGCGTATCGCGTCTTATCGGCGGCGATGTCGACCGGCTCGGCCAGATCAATCCGGCGACCGAGCCCTATCGGTCTGAACTGGAGAAGGCCGGGGTGACGGTTCTCGACCTGACCGCGCTCAAGGGCGGCGATCCCCTCAACCATGGCAAGTTCGCGGAAAGCCCTGAGGTAGTCCAATTGCTCGGCGAGCGGCTCGTGGCCGGGCAGACGATATCGCAGAGCAAAACCAGTGTTAGCGGTCAATTGGAGGCCGTGGCGGCGGGAGTGGCGCAGACCGTAGGAGGGGCCGCTAGCCTGTTCAGTCTACGCTGACCGTTTTGTCGCGCTCAGACTTGCAGCGATAGGTTCGGGAAGCGTCATGGTGCCTGATCACGAGCATACCGTCGCTCCCGCGATCCAGAAGGTCTTCGATGTATCAGCGGAAAAAGCCCCGCCGTGGTCCGCGCCACAACGAAATTGAGTTTCTGAGGGAGCCTGCCCGCGGCCCCAGGCCGGTCATTAGGGGTCCTTTGGGCCTTTGTCTCAAGAGAGGCTGGTGCGCGCGAACTCCGAGTGATGGCGTAGGTTCATCCGACCTGAACGGACCTGATCTTTATGCCATCACACGGGAGGGACTGGACGCTCTCAGGCGGGCAACGGAGCGGGTCTAGCCATCGTGCGGATTTGGAGGTCCGCGTCAGCGACAAGTCGCTTCCACTTTTATACTCAATGCTCTAGGGGCGTGTACGCAGTTCCGTGACGGCCGCCGACAGACCCGTTCGGTACTTCTCAAGCAGCAGCGTCATCACGTTGCCTGCTCCTGTTCTCCCGATTCTCACAACCAGGAAATTACTCAGTCTATCCTCCCGTATCTGGCAACGCGTGAAGGCCACCTTTGCAAGGATCTCTGGATCCTGCCGCGAATGGATCCTTTCCCTTACGAACGCGGCGGCGCAAGCCTGCCATTGGTCGTTCAGAGCCCTTGCTTCCGCATAGATGACGAGAGGATCGAACTCGTCGGCAAGGACAGAAGGCGCTGCAACCAGTGAGGCGATCATGGGGCCGACGAGAAACGCAACGCGCCAGACTGTCTTGGGAGAGCGGACGTATGGACTATCGTCCTCGCGATGCCGCCTTATGAATAATTGCATTCCTATAGCCCTACCCGTGCTCATCCCGGCCATTCGGGGATTGAGCAATAATGGATAATAAATTGCCGCGTCGTTGGCATACTCCGTGCTCCCATGCCGCTGACTAGATAGGCGGTGAAAGCAACCCGCAACCTTGAGGCTACTCGCCGCGCTTCACGCGAATCCATTCGTGCTTGAGGATTCCTTGCAGGACTTGGGTGATATCGCGGCTGATGACCTCAATGCGGTCCTCTATGCCGTCCTCCAGCAAAGGAGAGCGAAGCTGATCGATCCCTTTCCTCATCAAGGTATTGAGCTGCTGATGGTCCTGTTCGAGCGGGTTGAGCATGAGCTCGATCTTGGAAACAGTCCGCAACAAGTTCTCCACGCGCCTGGAGAGCTCGGGATCCCGTGCAATGATGAGGCCCGTCGGCTCCTCGAGGGTCTGGCGGAACGCGGCCGCGATCAGAAGCTGCGAGGTGAGACTCGCCACGAGATCGCGCATGGTATCGATCCATTTCTGGCGATTAACCGACAGCACGTTCGCCCTAAACTCGAACCTGGCAATCCGCGTGTTGACGAACGGCCCAGCGATCGACGCGATCATTGCCGTCGAGGCCGCGATGAGGGTGATCCATTGCGGGTTAAGGTCCACGGCCATCTGCCTCTCCAGTGGTAATGGCCTCGACCGGATCCAAGGTGACGGGGCTGGAGGTCATGGGCATTAATCCATCCTGTGCAAAGGTATGGAGAGAGGAATAGACGCGGGTAAATCTCCGGTCCAATATATTGTTTTTTACGTTTTGATTGGAAAAATTTATCAATAGCTGACTTCAGCTATCGCGGCCCAGACATTAAAGCCCGGCCGCAGGGCGAGCCGATCCAGGGCCCAGTCGTCTGCGGGTCCGATCTGGCCAAAGGGATGCTCACGTAAGCCGGTAGATCCCCATTGTTCCATCTCTCCCGCACCTCTCGTCGAGCCCAGAACACGGCCTGTCCGGGCTCACACAAGCCGGTATAGACCCCCTCAGTGATCAACGTGATCACGTCGCTGTCGTCTCGGACGTCCTTCCCGACCTGCTCCAGGCGCTGCGCGATGTTAACCGCATCTCCGACGAGTGTGTAGTTCATCCGGCTGGGAGCCCCGATGTTACCCACGAGAGCAGGGCCTGTGCTGATGCCAATCCTCACCCGGACAGGG
Source organism: Microvirga arvi (assembly GCF_016892765.1). Taxonomy (GTDB): domain Bacteria; phylum Pseudomonadota; class Alphaproteobacteria; order Rhizobiales; family Beijerinckiaceae; genus Microvirga; species Microvirga arvi. The sequence continues at coordinate 31,540 of NZ_JAFEMD010000046.1, read as the reverse complement.
GCGAGGCCGCTTCTCAACCGGGCCCTGTTGTCGGCGTGAATCCTGGAGGCTATGGTCCGTGCGGCCCGGCAGGCCCGTTCCACGTGATCGGGCTGCTCCTCCGACGCGCCCCAGAACGCCATGAGGCTGTCGCCGATGTACTTGTCGATCTTACCTCCCTCGGCCTCGACACAGGCCCCTACCAGAGCGAAGTGCGAGTTCAGGAACTGTGCCGTTTCGGAAGGGGACAGCCGGGATGCCATTCGTGTGAAGCCACTCAGATCCGTGAACATGACGGTGACGTCACGCTCATAGGCTTTGGCGAGATCGTCCTGCCCGTGCGCGATAAGGCGGTGAACAAGGCGTTTGGGAAGGTACAGTTCAAACCAGCGCAGCGCCGCAACCATGGCGTTCAGCGCCTGGCCAGCCGTGTCGAGTTCCCGGATCCGGCTGCGTGAGAGAACGGGGGCTTTGTCGAATTCGAGTGTCCGGACGGCTTCCGTCACGCGAACGAAGTCACGGATCGGGCGCGCGACCCGCCGGCCGACCGCAATCGCGCTGAGCACGGAGACGAGCAGGAGCCCAAATCCGGTCAGCACCATAGTCTGCAGTCGCTCCGTCTCCTGCCCGGCGTCTGAACCGGGCAAGGCCGCACCAATGATCCAGGGCTTCTCACCGAACCCTGCGACCCGTCGGTACATGTAAATGAAGTAGTCGTCCGAGAAGGGAACGATATGCCCCTGGTCCGTCGACCTCAGAGGCAGGTTCAGCGGTTGTCGCTCAGCCGACCACATCGCTTGCAGAACCTTGTCGTCGACCTCGGAGAGGAGCGGCAATGGGTGCTCGCGTGCCCCTGTTGGGGATCGATCGGCCAGGGCCGGGTGAGCCAGCACCGCGTCCTGGCCGTGGAGGATGAACGCTCTCTGCACAGGTGAGGAAATCTCGGCGACGTATCGGGACAGCTCGGTGACCTCGATCGCCGGGACGAGGATCCCAATGAGGTCTCCGTCGCGATGCACGGGGACAATGAACGGGATGATTGTCTGCTGAAACGGATGGCTCCAGACGGGTTCCCCCCATCCGGCAGCCTCGCCGGCCCGTACATCCTCGAAGAGCTTGATGATCTCGGGCTGGCCGGACCAGTCCTCGGTGATGAGACTGCCATCCCGTCGCTCCACCCGCACGACCTCCAGGTCGGAGCGAATGAAGCCGATGCCGGTCACCTGCGGTGTTGCTGCAACGGCAGATCTGAGGGCCGTCTCGAGCGCTCTGGCATCCTTGATGTCGAGCTGCCCCCGATCCATCGAGGTCTTCAGATACTCGGCTTGGGCCATGACGAGGCCAAGATGTTGCCGGACGCGCTGCTCGATGGAGGACAGGATCAGGTCGGCCTTATCGGCCAGAAGCTCGCCCGTGTTTCGCCCCGCCCCTCCGAGGCTTACCACGAGAACGGAGCCGACGGCGAGGAGCATCAAGCTCCCGAAACCGACCGCCAGAAGCGTGCTGAGAGAGAAATAGCGTGGGGAGATGCGCCGTCTCATGCGGATCTCGGTGTTCTGACAGGGGGATTGTTGCTCCAACGGAGCTGACCGGGCAAGGGCTTCGAGCGTCATGGTCACGCTACCGAGCTTGGATTGACTTGGCTGGTTGCACGGGTTTCATCAAGGCTGAGATGTCGCGAGACGTATTCCGCCAGGTTGCCAGTACGGCACCACCGGCATACCCAAAAATCCCGTACTTCATCAGGGTATCGAGCTGCTGGTCACGGCAGGTTCTCCACGTGCCTGGAAAGCTCGGGATCCCAGGCGATCATGAGGCCGGACGGCTCCGCCAGGATCTGGCGGAGCGCGGCTGCCGTCATTGCCGACAAGGCCGAAACGAGGGTGATCCATTGCGGGTTAATGTCCATCGTTCTGATCCGGGGTATGAGTTTTCAATCGTTCTGTCAGCTGAGATTTCAGCGTTTGGCTAACGGAACAATGCGACATAGAGCATGCCGCAAGAGATCGACATTGTGAGGATGAGCGGGAACCAACGGGACATCAGGCTTCCCCATCAGAGGGGCTCATGAGATCTGCTCTCCCGCCGTGCGGGACCGCATCTCGCCACCGGATGCCGCACTTGCGGAGACTATCCTCGACCACGGCCGTATACTCGGCTTCCGTCAGGAACGGCTGGTGCGGCACCAGAACACGCTCCATCACATGGGCCAGGCACCGCCTCGCGAACTCCTCCGCCGCGGCATGGCTGTTGCCAATCCGCATCTCCTTGGACGCCGCGTGGACGCCGAGAGAGGCTGCGATCCCTTCCACGGTTGGGCCGAGGCTGTTCCGGAGGAACTCCTCACCAAGCCTAGGAAACCGGCCGAGGGCTCCGATGATCAGGCGCAGAGTGGCGATGGTGACCGGATTGTTCAGGGTTTCGAGAACAGAGATCCCGATCTGGCGCAGGGCGGAGCCCGGGTCGGGTTCGTCCGGATCGATGTTCGGCAGCACCCGCGCGATCCTCTCCGCTTCCGCGGCGATCAGCGATCTGAACAGCACATCCTTGCTGTCGAAGTGGTGATAGATCGATCCTTTGAGACGCCGGACTGATTGACGATCTGGTCGATGCTGGTTCCGGCATAGCCGTTCAGGAGAAAGACCTGACGCGCGCCGTCCAGGATCTGACGCTTCGTGAGCGTGCTCCTGAGATCCTGAGGGCGCTTGTCGCTGTGAGGCGGATTGTCGTTGGGCACGGGGGTTCGATCCTCTTTTGCATGCAGTGGAGGGTGGCGCCAACGGCTTGCAGCCGCCGGGGCTAGCAGGCGTTCGCATGGACCGGGTGCGGGGGACAGGGCCGCGGTCCGAAACGCCTGCCAATCAGGTCAGCGCGGTCTATGCTGGCTCATGAGTTGTCTCTGGTTCATGCACCGCCTCTGTGGCTGGCAGCTCCGCCTTGGGTCCGGAAGGCGCCTTGATGCGGAACCAGGCCACGTACAGCGCCGGCAGGAACAGGAGGGTCAGCACTGTGCCCACGACAATGCCGCCCATCATGGCGAAGGCCATCGGTCCCCAAAACACTTCGAATGCGATCGGGATCAGCGCCAGGCTCGCCGCCGCCGCCGTCAGCATGATCGGTCGCGTCCGGTGCATAGTGGCCTCGACCACGGCCTCCCACGGAGCCCTGCCCTCCCGCCGCAGGTCCTCGATCTGCACGACCAGGATCACCGAGTTGCGGATCAGGATGCCGACCAGCGCCAGCACGCCCAGAATGGCCACGAAGCCCATGGGAGCCCCGCTGGGCAGCATCGCCGCCACCACGCCGATCAGCCCGAGCGGAGCCACCGCCACCACCAGGAACAGCCGCGAGAAGCTCTGCAACTGAATCATCAGGATCGTCGCCATGATGAACAGCATGAGCGGAACCACCGCCGTGATCGGCCCCTGGGACTTGGCGCTCTCCTCCACCGGGCCGGCCACCGCCACCCCGTAGCCAGCCGGGAGCGCTCGGGCGAACTCCTGCACCTTGGGTTCGAGCTGCTGGGCGATCGTCGCCGGCTGGGTGGCATCGACGATGCTGCCCCGGATCGTGATCGTCGGCACCCGGCTGCGGCGCCAGATCACTGGCTGCTCGAGCTCATAGTGGAAGGTCGCGACCGCCGCCAGCGGCACGGACTGGCCATCCTTGCCCGGCAATTGCAGGTTTTGGAGCGTCTCGATGGATCCTCGCTCGGCGGCGCGCGCCCGGCCCACCACGTCGACCAGATAGATCGAATCGCGGATCTGGGTGATGCTCGTGCCGCCGACGACGCCGTTGAGGGCGCCGGCGATGTCCTGTGAGGTCACGCCGAGCTGGCGGGCTTTGTCCTGGAGCACGTCGACCTTCACCACCCGGGCAGGCTCGTTCCAGTTGAAGCCGATGTTGGTGACCCGGGGGTGCTCGCCGATGACAGCCGCGAGTTGCTGCGCCAAGTCTCGCACTTTCTGGACGTCCGGCCCGCTGAGCCGGTACTGCACCGGCCGTCCGGCCGGAGGACCCAGCGCCAGCAGGTCGACGTACACATCCAGGCCGGCAAACTCCTGCCGGGCCAGGGCCTTGATTTTGGCCCGGAGGCGCTCGCGGGCCTCGATGCTCTTGGTCACGATGACCATCTGGCCGTAGTTGGGGTTCGACGGCTGCGGGTCGAAGGAGAGAATGAACCGCACGGCGCCCTGCCCGACATAGGACGACCAGTGATCGATGTCAGGATCGCCTGCGAGCTTGGCTTCGAAGCGGTCCATCTGCGCCTTCGTGTCGGTAATCGCGGCGTTCTGCGGCAGCGTGAAATCGACGAGGAGCTCGGTGCGGTCCGAGGACGGAAAGAACTGCTGCTCGACGAACTTCATGCCATAGAGCGAGAGGGCGAACATCGCCACCGTCACGCCGATGGTCAGCCAGCGCCAGCGCATGGCGCCGACGAGGATGCGTGAGAACGCCGTCATAAGGCGGCTCGGCTTGTCGTGGTGCTTCTTCATCGTTTTCGGCAGCAGCGTCACACCGAGAAGGGGCGCGAACACTACCGCGACGATCCACGACAGCAACAGCGAGGCTGCAATCACCACGAACAGCGTGAAGGTGTACTCGCCCGCGTTGCTGCTGTTGAGCCCGACCGGGATGAAGCTCGCAACGGTGACGAGCGTGCCGGTGAGCATCGGAAACGCGGTGGCGGTGTAGACGGCGGTGGCCGCCTTCTTCAGCGTATCGCCGGCCTCCAGCCGCGCCACCATCATCTCGACGGCGATCATCGCATCGTCAACCAGAAGACCGAGCGCGATGATGAGAGCGCCAAGCGAAATGCGCTGCAGCGAAATGCCGGTATATTGCATGACCACGAAGGTCATGGCCAGGACGAGCGGGATCGCCAGCGCGACCACCAATCCGGCCCGCATACCCAGGCTCAGGAAGCTGACCACCAGCACGATTGCGACGGCCTCGAACAGAGCCTTGGTGAAGCCGCCGACCGCCTCCTCGACCACGACGGGCTGATCGGCCACGAGGTGCACCCCGACGCCAACGGGCAGTTCGCCGATGACCTTGTCCATCTGCTCGTGCAGCACCTCGCCGAACGCGAGCAGGTTCGCGCCGGTCTTCATGCCGATGGCAAGGCCAATGGCAGGCTGGCCCTTGAACCGGAACAGCGCCTGCGGCGGGTCGACGTAGCCGCGGCTGATGGTGGCGACGTCGCTGAGGCGGAAGAAGCGGTCGTTGATGCGCAGGTTAAGGCCGCGCAGGCTCTCCTCCGACGTGAACTGTCCCGTCACCCGGACGCTGATGCGCTCAGGACCGGCCTGGATGACGCCGGAGGGGGTGATCGCATTCTGGGCCTGGAGCGTCTGGATGACGTCCTGCTGGCTGATGCCGAGGGCGGCCATCTCGCGCGTCGAGAACTCCAGGAAGATCACCTCGTCCTGGGCGCCGATCAGGTTGACTTTGCCGATGTTCGGCACCGTCAGAACCTTGGCCCGCACGTCCTCGACATAGTCGCGCAACTGCCGCTGCGTCAGCCCGTCCGCGGTGAACGCGTAGACGTTGCCGTACACGTCGCCGAAGTCGTCGTTGAAGACAGGACCCAGGACGCCTTGGGGCAGCTCCCGTTTGACGTCGTTGATCATGTTCCGGACTCTCACCCAGACACCCGGCACGTCGCGGGCCTTGGTCGTGTCCTTCAGGTTGACATAGATGACGGTCTGGCCCGGCGTGGTCTGGCTGCGGGTGTAATCGAGCGAGTTGAGCTCCTCGAGCTTCTTCTCGATCCGGTCGGTAACCTGAAGAGAGGTATCCTCGACCGTGGCGCCGGGCCACTGGGCGGCGATCACCATCGTCTTGATGGTGAACGAAGGATCTTCCTCACGCCCCAAGTTGGTGTAGGCGAAGATGCCGGCAATGGCGGAAATGATCATGAAGTACCAGACGAGGGAGCGGTGCTCGAGCGCCCAGTCGGACAGGTTGAACCGGCTGTTCATGGGGAGGCCTCATCGGCGATCTTGACTGTTTGGTTGGGGGTCAGACTGTTCACGCCGGCGGTGACCACGCGCGTACCGCGGGTGAGCCCGTTCAGAACCCGGACGGAGGATCCGTCCCGGGCGACAATCGTCACATCCCGGGTCGACACCATCTTGGTGGTCGGATCGACGACCCAGACCATCGTCCTGCCGTCCCGCTCCAACAGGGCCGAGACGGGCAACTCGATCCCCGGCACCGCCTGCGTCGTGACCGTAGCGGTAATCGTCGTTCCGAGACGGAAGCTCTCGGGTGGGTTGTCGAGCGTGATCCTCACCCGCCGGGTACGGGTGGCGGGATCCGCCTGCGGAGCGATCTCCCGCACCGACCCGGCAGCCTGAACCGAGGGATCCAGCTGCAGAGCGACATCGAAGCGGGCCTCCGGCCTGAGATCCCGCCCGATGCTCTCGGGCAGGTCGACCACCGCCTCGCGGATGTCCGGGCGAGCCACCGAGACGACCATCTGTCCCGGCTGGACCACTTGCCCGAGTTCCGCCGCGGTAGCGGTGACCACACCGGCGAAGTCGGCGCGAAGCTCGGTGTATCCGAGTTGCTCCTCGGCCTTGTCGAGGTTCGCCCTGGCGCTTGTGACGCTGGCCTCTGCGGACTCGCGGGCTTGCTTGGCGGCATCATACTGCGCCTGGGTGGTGATGTTCTGCTGGAGCAGCGTGCGCTGGCGGGTCTCGGTCGCGGCGGCATTCTCGAGGTGGGCGGTCGCGCTGGCCAAGTCGGCCTGTGCCGATCGCACCGCCAATTGGTAGGCGAGCGGGTCGAGCGTGGCCAGGCTCTGCCCCTTCCTGACGATGTCGCTCACATTGACGTCACGGCTGACAATGCGCCCGAGCACCCGAAAGCCGAGGTCGGACTTGTACCGGGGCTCGACAGTTCCGGCAAAACCCACAGTCCGTGCCGTCTGTGGGGCGACAACAACGGCGAGAACGGGTCGGGTTGCCGGCGTCTCGGCATGGTGCTCTTCCTGGCAGGCGGCGAGCAGGCTGACCATACTCAGGGCAGCCAGGGATGTCAGGGTAGAATTCATAGGGCCGCTCCTTCGGGGAATGCAACGACCTGGTTGGGCCGCAGGAACTGCGCCCCCGCGGTGACGACGATCTCACCGGGCTGGAGCCCCTCACGCACGGCGACCTTTCCGGTCTCATAGCCTTCAACGATGATCGGCCTGAGCGACACCGTCTTGGTCCGGGAATCGACGGTCCACACGGCCGGTTGGCCATTTGCGCTGGACAGAGCGCCCCATGGCACCACCACGAGCTTGCGGGGCTGGAACTGGCCCTCGCCGACGACGGCGGCCCCGAGGGTCATCGCTGCCGGCGGATGCTCGATGGCAACCTTGGCCCTGACCGTCCCGGTGGCCCTGTCCACGGTCGGGGAGATCTCACGCACGGTACCCGTGGCCATCACGGCTGGATCGGACACCAGCGTCAGCGCGATGGCGGGATTGGCGAGCTCGCGGGTGAAGATCGACTCGTAGACGTTGAACACCGCATCGCGTGGTCCGTCCTGGGCAATCGAGAAGACGGTCTGCGCCGCCTGCACGACCTGCCCGGTCTCGGCCTTGCGGGCCGTAACGACGCCGGAAGCGCCGGCCCGCAGTACCGTGTCGGAGAGTTGGTCGCGGGCGGTGCCGAACTGGGCCCGTGCGGTGTCGAGGGCGGCCTGCGCCGTACGAAACGCTTCCTGAGCCTGATCGTGCTCCCGCTTTGTTGTGTAGCCCTGGGCGAGCAGCGCCTTCTGGCGTTCGTAGGTGGAGGTCGCCTCGCGGAGAACGGCCCCGGCGGATCGGACGGCGGCCTCGGCGGCGGTTACCGTGGCCTGTTGCTGCTGCGGGTCGCGTCGGGCCAGCACCTGGTCGGCCTTCACGTGGTCGCCGACATTGACCAGGCGCTCGGTGATGCGGCCCCCGACCCGAAAGGACAGATCGCTCTCGACCTGCGCACGGACTTCGCCGGTCAGCCGCACCGTTGGTGAATAGTCGGTCAGCCTGGCCGTCTCGACATGAACCACAATCGGAGAATTCTCCGGTCGGCTGGTCTGTTGCTGGCAGCCGGCAAGGCCTGTCACGGCAAACATTGCCAAGCAACAGACTGGTTTATGCCATTGACGACTGCATGCCATGGCGTGCTCTTTCCCTGATGTCCTCGGGAACCATTGCCCATGAAGGATGGGATAGGCTTGTTACATGGTCTGGTCCAATATATTGTTTTTGGTATTTCGATTGGAAAAATATATTAATGGACTTGAGTTAGCTCGGCTATTCGCGCGCCCACTGGATCGGTCGTCCCAAGGCGACAACGCCAGGGGGTGTGCCTCATCCTGTGCGGGCAGTTATCACCGCGCCACAGCCACTAAGACCGCCTCAACCCGCACGCGCAATCCTTCCGGTGCGAAGGCCACCTCAACCTCACCGCCGAGCTGACGGCTGAGCACTCGCTCCAGCAGCGTTGTTCCGAAGCCCTTGCGGTCTGGCACAGCCACGGGAGGCCCGCCTTGCTCCAACCATTCGAACCGGATCTTGCTCTCCTCGACGTCCGGGGCAGGCAAGCTCCATGTGACATGAACGTGTCCCAGCGGACTGGAGAGTGCTCCATACTTCGCCGCGTTTGTCGTCAGCTCATGCACTGCCATACCGACAGCCAGAGCCAGGTGGGGAGGCACGTCCAGGTCCGGTCCGTTCAGGATGACGCGTGTGCCGGTCTGATCGTCATAAGGCTCAAGCTCACTGTGCAGGATATCCCGTAGCTGCACGCCCGTCATCTCGTTTTCGAACAGGAGCGTGTGGGTCTTTGCGAGGGACATGATCCTCTCCGTCAAGGAATCCCGAAACGTCTGAACCGCGGGCGCGTTGCGGGCCGTGGAGTTCACCAAGGCCTGCATCGTGCTCAGAGTGTTCTTCACCCGGTGATGGAGCTCGCGCATGAGAAGGGCCTGCTGCTCCTCCAGACGCTTCTTCTCGCTCATGTCGGAGAACATGCCCAATGCGCCCGAGACTTGCCCCAACTCATCACGCAGGGCACTCGTAGCGGCCAGGACGGGAATGGCGGCACCGTCTTTACGCCGAAAACGGATCTCGAACTGCTCGAACTCGCCTGCAAGATTGCGACCGACCCGCTCGCGGTGGATCGGCTCGTCCTCAGGGAAGGTGAACTCCAGCGCCGGGCGCCCGATCATCGCGTCCGGGGTACAGCCCAGCATGGCCGCCATGCGGGCATTCACGAACTGCGTCCGAGCATCCGCGCCGATCAGCCAGATCCCCTCGTTGGCGGTCTCAACAATGGTGCGGAAACGCGCCTCGCTGACACGCAGGGCCTCTTCGGTGAGCTTGCGGTCATGGATGTCGGTGGTTGTCCCAGACCAAGCCGTAATGGTTCCCTCAGGATTCCGAACCGGAATGGCCCGGGTCAGGAACCAGCGGTACTCACCGTCATTGCGACAGATGCGGGTCTCAATTTCGAAGTCGCGTCCGCTCTGCCGCGCGGCGCTCCACGCCTCCATGCAGCGCGCCTGATCATCGGGATGGAGCACCAACTCGGGCCAGCAGCGGGCATTCTGTTCGGGCGTGATGCCGCAGAAGCGGTACCACTGATCGTTGACGAAGGTCATCGTGCCGTCGGGAGCCGCGGTCCAGACGATGGATGGGATCATGTCGGCAAGGGTACGGAAACGAGCCTCGCTTTTCTCAAGGAAGTCACCCTGCCCCGGGAGCAGATCGACTGGGTCGCTGCGAGAGAGCAGGATCCCCTTGTCACCATCGATATGAGCGAGCTTTGAGGTGTCGATGTCGCTCTTTCCGGTCAAGCTTTCTTTTGCCGGTAGTTTGCCGGGCTTGTTGTCGACGGTGAGTGGGCGGGAGATCATGGGGATCAATCTATCCTGTGCGAAGGCAGGGATAGGGATTAGTTGCCCGTATGGCCCAGATCTAATATATTGTTTTTGCCTCTACGATTAGAGAAACATATCAATGGATCTGCGTCAGCTCCGGTACTTCGTCGCGACCGCCGAGGAACTGCATTTTGGCCGGGCTGCGGAGCGGGTTCACATCGCGCAGCCGGCCCTGAGCATCCAGATCAAGGCCTTGGAGGACACGCTGGGTGTCCAGCTCCTCAGCCGGACCAACCGGGTGGTGACCCTGACAGAGGCAGGCCGCCTGTTCCTCAAGGAGGCCCGCCGCACCCTTGAACAGGCGCAGCATGCCGCCGTCGTGGCCCGCCGGGCCGGGCGCGGCGAGATTGGTCGCATCGAAATCGGCTACTCCGCAGACACCTCTTACTCCGGGGTACTGTCAGGAGTCCTGCGGCAGTACAAGCGACGGGTTCCCGACGTCGAACTCGGGCTCCACGAACTCCATCCGAGCACGCAGATCGCACAGCTCCTGGAAGGTCGTATCCATATTGGGTTCATAGCCAGCTTTGTTGACAGCCCTACCGGGAAGCTGCCGCCAGAACTGGATGCGATCCGCTTGGCAGAATGGCCGCTGAGGGTGGCTCTTCCAGCTGACCATCCCCTTGCGAAGCGGAGCCGGATTCCGCGAGAGGCGCTCGCGGATGAACCGTTCATTGTCTACGTCGGATCGGACATTGAACAGGACCGCTCGTTGATCCAGATGGTGGTCGGGTTCATGCCGCATGTCGCCTATGAAGTGCGCAGCGGGTTTTCTCTCGTGAGCCTTGTCGGCGCCGGATTGGGAGTGGCCATCGTTCCCTCGTCGGTCAGCTCGGTCAGCATCGGCGAGCACGTCGTCTACAGGTCCATCTCTGGCAACACAATACAGGTCGGGACCGACGTTGTGTTCCGCCGGGACGCTGACGATCCAGCCGTGATCAACTTCCTGGAGATCGTCCGGCCGGATCGGCATGATGCCAAAGGAAAGCGACACGGGGGCACGTGATCCATCCGGAAAACCAAAGATACGTCAAGGTTCGCCGGCGGAGCGTTCCCATTCAGGCCTGGATCATGGCTCCTCAGTGTTGCGGGTTGTGGCCTCAGGCAGGAAATTCTGTTCAATCTGCCTGCAGCCCTGCGAGGCAGCGGGACACCCCATTCGGTTTCCTAGCTCGACGCGTCACTCCGCCGTCCAGCCGCCATCCATGGACAGATTAGTGCCCGTTATCTGGCTCGCTGCGTCAGAGCACAGGAAGGCGGCGAGCGCCGCCACCTGATCGACCGTCACGAACTGCTTCGTCGGCTGTGCCTTGAGCAGGACATCATTGATGACCTGCTCCTTGGTCAGCCCACGTGCCTTCATGGTGTCGGGGATCTGCTTCTCGACAAGCGGCGTCCAGACATAGCCGGGGCTGATGCAGTTGACGGTGATGCCGTCGGTTGCCACTTCCAGCGCCACTGTCTTCGTCAGCCCGACGATGCCGTGCTTGGCCGCCACGTAGGCCGACTTGAACGGCGAGGCTACAAGGGAATGGGCCGAGGCCGTGTTGATGATGCGGCCCCATTTGCGCGCCTTCATGTCCGGCACCGCGGCGCGGATCGCATGGAAGGCGGACGAGAGATTGATGGCGATGATCTGGTCCCATTTCTCGACCGGGAAATCCTCCACCGGCGAGACGAACTGGATGCCGGCATTGTTGACGAGAATGTCCACGGCCCCAAACACCTCCTGCGCCTGGTGCATCATGCCAGCAACCTGGTCGGGCTTAGACATATCGGCGGGCGAGTAGACTACCTTGATCCCAAACTCGGCCTCGAGGCCCGCCCGTTCCTTCTCGATGTCGTGTGGCTCGCCGAAGCCGTTGATCAATACATTTGCGCCCTCCTTGGCGAGCGCCCGGGCAATGGCCAACCCGATCCCGCTGGTCGAGCCGGTGACAACGGCGGATTTGGAGCAATACGTCATTGAAGCCTCCTTGTTGCTGTATTCAATCGTTCAGTCTTAAGCACTCGTCTTGGGTAGGAGTCTCCCTACGATCCTCAACCCATCGAGTGTGGCACCTTGTACGAACCGGCGCTCGACCAATGCTCGTATGCGTTCACTCCGCATGTCTCGCAGGCCCTGATTACGGAGCGACATTTCAGCTTCGGCATCATGCCAAGCCCTTTCAGGGCGTTGTCAGTGGAAGAGCAACACCCACCCAACCAATGCGAGCGGGGCAACAGCCCCCAGGACAAAAGACACTGCGTTGCCTGTCATGCCATGCCTCCTGAATGCGTTGGCCACCTTTGTGAGCCATCACGTCAATGCAATCTCGGTCTTGGACCGGCGCTAGCGACACGGCTTCTCAGGCCGCCCGGCTTGCCTCGGCCGCGTCCGGTGTGAAAGTCGCCGCCTCCGCCGCCGCAAGGGCCTGATGAATGGCGTTGAATACCGCAACCACGGTCGGCTGTTTCAAGACAAGATCGCCGCGTGGCGACATTCGCTGCTCCGCGCCAGCCAGGATCACGGCCCTGTTCTCATGCACCTCATGGTACTGGTCAGCGAGAATCCAGCCGTCGACCAGGCCGGGCAGCACGGCACGTGTGTAGAGCCAGCCGATGGGGTGGCTCCAGTCGCGCAAGGCCAGAAAGGCCCTCTCGCCCGTATCCGCCGTAATGACTTCATGGGCTTGGACGCGCAGCCACTGCGCGAGTGTCTCCCGCATGACCGGGTTGTCGTCGGCAATGAGGATCCGTTGTTGTTTGATTGTGCTCATAGTGCTCTCCTGAGTACGCCGAGGGCTTTTTGGCCCATCAGCGCACCCTCTTCGCCTTCCGTCTCGGTTCCGGGGTGCATGCTTGCCATTCCGCATCGCATGCGAGCCAAGGGTGATGATGGCTGCACTGGGGATCGGCCTGCCCTGGTCCACGATGCCGCTTATCGCCTCCGGCCATGGTTCTGCTTCTTTTCGTCTTGGACTGATCAAGAAGTGGGCGCAGCCTGTGGCAGGCACACTGGGGATGCTTCATTCCGCAGGTTCGTAGCGTCTCTGCCTCCAGTGAGACGGCTCGGATGGCGCCAGATAGTCATGCGCGACCTTGCCAAGCCCGAGCGTCAGGTCGGCCACGATGTGGGTTGCCGAGACCACCTCCAGGATCGGCAGTTCCGCGACCGGCGCCAAGGCATGCGACCACAGGTTCAGGGATGCCGGACCGGTCCAGGCCTCTTTCAAGTCGATGTCCTCCAGGTCATACTCGACGAGCTCGCAGATGCGTGTGGTGCCGTCGACATGCGGGATGATCTTGAGCAGGAAGTTGGGCTCGCGAAGCGAGGCCATGACGCTTCCGAGATCGGCAGCCTGGTGCTTGTAGCCCATCGTAGCGGTCGCGACGTGAACCGGTCCGTAGTCGAGCGTGCCGACCAGGGCATCGACCTCAGTGCGCAGGGTGGGATTCGCAAGCTTTTTGGGAAAACCCCACAGCTCACGCCCCCCGGCAATGGGCGAATGGTCGTTGAGAAACATGCAATGGGTGTAGCTACCTTTGCGGCCGCGGAACGAGACGGGAATGACCTGTCCGCTCTCGGTGTAATCGCCGAAGCCGTTCGAGTCCGGCATGCGGATGAACTCGAACTTCACCAGCGGCTCGTCGATCTGGAGCGGTTCCGGGACGAGTTGCCGGAGCTTCTTTGGGTCGGTCCGGTAGGTGATGATCAGATACTCCCGATTGCGAAAGCGATAGGGTCCGATCGGGTAGGCCGGACTGGTCATGGGCATGGCGAATGCCCTGGTCCGAACAATGTCTTCGTGCATAGTTAAACTCTTTTGTTGTCGATTGAGCGGGTCACGAGCGCGGCAAGCCGACTCGCAGACCACATAGGGTGGTGCGGAGCTCAGTTGCTCCTGAGACTTTCAGCGCAGGATGTTCCCTGCGCCTGATAGTTTCGTTGTGCGCTACTCCCGCCCGTCCTTAACGAGATCGAATGTGCGGACCCCCTCCTGACTCTCGGGGCGTTGTAACACCTCGGGATGGCGTAGCGTGCGCACCGCATCGTGATAACCAGCGCGCCAGTGCTCCTCCATCGATAACCGGGAAAACTCGTAGTCCTTTGAGTGGCCTTCGTAGTGTTTCGACCGGTAAATCAGCTGGATGATGTTGTACGCTTTGCGGTCCGCCTCCGGGCTGAGTAGCTTCACCTCCTCGCTCGTTCGCAGATCGTCCGGCAGATTAGACAGGAGGCTTGCGAGTGCATTGCGCAGATGCTGCACGCGCTCGAACTGGTCCGTGCTGGCCCGCGTCCGGCTGGAATACTGGATTTCCTTGTGCCGCGTCGCGACCTCGGCCAAGTTGCGAGGCAGTTCGCCGTGGGCGCTCCACAGATCGACCTGGAATGCAAGCGTATCCTGCCGGCGGCCCGCATCGACCACCCAGTCGAGCGGTGTATTCGAGATGAGCCCACCGTCCCAATAGTATTCGCCATCGATCTCCACCGCTGGGAAGCCGGGCGGCAGCGATCCACTCGCCATCACATGCTCAGGCCGGATCGTGTGCGTCGTGTTATCGAAGTAGACGAAATTGCCGGTGCGCACGTTCACAGCGCCGACGCTGAAGCGCATCACGCCCGCATTGATCCGGTCGAAGTCGACAACCCGTTCCAACGTGCTTTTCAGGTGTTTGGTCTCGTAGAAGCTCGTCGCCTCGAGGGCACCGTCCGGGTGCAGCCAGGGAGCTGGCAGCCGGGGAGTGAAAAAGCTCGCGGCCCCACTGAAGAGAGCGCACGTCGCGCTCACCTGGTTGAAGAGGGCGCGCGCGAGGTCACCTTTGGAGGTGATGGTATGGAGGGTACTGGACCAGTCGAGCAGCGGGTTGGCAGAGATCTCCTGCCAGAATGTGCGCAGCTTGGCCACACGCTCGGTCGGCTCGTTTCCTGCGATGATTGCAGAGTTGATGGCACCAATCGAGACGCCGGCAACCCAGTCGGGATTGATATCGGCCTCCGCAAGAGCTTCGTAGACGCCGGCCTGATAGGCCCCGAGCGCACCGCCACCCTGCAACACCAATGCGATACATTCGAACGGGAGGTGTCGTTTGGCGGCAGTTAGATGCGATTGAATTTGAATGTTCATGGCAGTGTTCCTTCGCCTCAATGGCTTGTGGCCGCCGCCACCGCGCGGACCCGCGGCGCAGTCCGCAACCGGTTGACAATGTGAGTGATCGTGCGGACCAACCGGACCTCAAGCTCTCCGTTTGGTGTGGCCTCGCTGCGATCGCCCATCGGCAGAAAGCTGGCCAGCATCAGGTGGTTAGGTTGCAGCAGCATTCTGGTCTCCGCATCCATGTGGACTGCCGCCAGTGGATACATTGCGGAATTGTCGTGGGTCCAATATATTGTTTTAGCTTTCACGATTGGGTAAACATATCAATAAGCATGCATTGGCCCCGGACTTCATCAATTCGACCATGGCAGCGACTCTCCGCGGTCCCGACTCTGGTCTCCTCCGCGTTCCTGGCGAACAATGATGCCTACGCGTACTTTTTAAGGCTGGACCAACTTGTCATGCCCAGATCTACGTTGACCAATGTCAACGATTTCCGCGCCATCCTGATCAGGTGATCGAATTCGGGTGCGGGTACGATCCGCATCAGCCGCTTGGAGACCTATGATGAACAACAGCGTTAGTCTTGATGCGCTCCTGGCAGAGGAACAGGAGTTGCAGTTTCCGTCTTTCAGCGCCGACGTTGCATGGACACTGGGCAGCCACATCTATCAGCGTGCGAAGGCCGGCTCCCTTCCGATCGCGATCGAGATTTCCAGGAATGGTCAGCAATTGTTCTTCGCAGCATTGCCTGGGGCAACACCAGACAATGCGGAGTGGATTCGCCGGAAGCGAGCGGTCGTACAACGCTTCCACCACAGCTCCCTCTTCATGTCCGTCGAAGCAGAGGTAAAGGGGCGTCCGTTCTTGCAGCGTTACGGGCTTTCCGAGCAGGACTATGCGGCAGCCGGAGGTGGCTTCCCAATATTCGTCAAGGACACAGGATGTGTTGGCGCGGTCGTCGTGAGCGGTCTTCCTCAACTTGAGGACCATCGCCTGGTCACGGAGTCGATACGAACCATCATCGCACAGTCGACAATGTAGTGTCCCAGAGGATGAAGGATTGTTCGATGAAGCCCGACAAGTTGGACTGACGCATGTGCCCTGTCTCGCGGCATAGCCAGCTTCGAAGCACGAGGGCTTATGTATGGATCGGAACCGATTGGTTGCAGATGCGATCCTAGCCGCCGCCGCTGACGCTGTGGTTGCGACGGACCGCGATGGGATCATCCGGGTGTGGAACCCGGGTGCCGAGCGGATCTTCGGCCATCGCGCCGACGGGGCACTCGATCAGTCGCTCGATCTCATCGTTCCCGAGCGTCTGCGTGCCCGCCCCTGGAAAGGATTCTGCCAGGTCATGGCGACAGGCGAAAGCTATTACGGCGAGGGCGACCTCCTGTCGGTACCGGGTCTGCGGCGGGATGGACAGCGGATCTCGCTAGAATTCACCACCGTGTCGCTCAGGGACAAGTGCAGAGTATTGCCGTCGTCATGGGCGACGTGACCAGCTGGTTTGAGGAAGTCAGGGGCCTCAAGCAGAAGCTGGCAGAGGCCGTCGCGCGCGCCAGCGGCTGGTGAAGGATTAAACTACTGGGGCTACGAGCATGAGCTGGCCGGATTAAAATCACGGAAGGTCAGGAACGGGTCAGGAAGTACGGTTCGCCGGCCCTCCAGAGCGTCCGGTGTTCCTAGCTCAAGCGGACCTTTGGTCTACTTCGGCCTCGTGCCATAAGCGGCCCTTCCGGATCGTAGAAAGATGATGGACTCCCTACGATCCAGAGTTGGCCCTACACGTTTGGGAGGACCCGCACAGCGAGGAACCATCGTAGACATGAGTCACGTCACGCCGACACGTGCCTGATCAGTGGCCAACCCTGTTGGAATGTTCTGCTTGGCGGAAATATGCGCGATCCTCACAGACCATCCGACTGCAATGGGCCGAAAGAGCCATACGATTTGTCCCCTGCTCTAGGTCGCCTCCTTCCACGTGCCAAGGAGCATCTCAAGAAAGCGCTCCGCCGCGGGCGCCAGGCGACCGCCGCGCCTACGCACCACGCCGATCGTGCGTGACACTTCCGGGTTCCCGATCGGTCGCGTGACGATGATAGGATGATCGACCTGTGGTGTTGCGAGCTTCGGCAAGACAGAGATGCCGAGCCCAGCCTCCACGAGACCCAGGGAGGTCGACAGGTGCGTCACCTCATAGGACCAACTTAGGCTCACCCCGGCTCGCACGAGCGCGGCATCCAGCATGATGCGGTTGCCACTGGTCCGGCTCACGGCCACAAGCGGCTGGCCCTCGAGATCCGACCACGCGACAGCGTCCCGTTGGGCCAGTGGGTGGTCCCGCCGGCATGCGAGGACGAAAGGGTCCTCGATCAACGGCTCGAACGACAGCTCCGGATCCGATGCCCCAAGAAGATTGATGCCGAACTCGACCTCGCCCCGCGCCACGCTCTCGAGACCGTCGTTCGCGGACAGGTCAAGGATCCTGAAGCGGATATTGGGGTACTGCTCGTTGAACCGTGCGATGACGGATGGCAGGAAGTAGAAGGCCGCTGTCGGCACGCAGGCCAGCGAGATCAAGCCTCTCCGTTGTCTGCCGACATCCCGCATCGCGAACAGCGACGAGTCGAACTCGTCGAGCATGCGCCGCACGAGCGGCAGGAACTCCCGGCCGACTGTCGTCAGCGCCACGCGGCGGGTAGTGCGCTCCAGCAGCGCCGCTCCGACCGCGGCCTCCAGTCTCTGGATGCGACGGCTGAGCGCCGGCTGCGACAGGTTCAACGCCTCGGCTGCGCGATGAAACCCCTCGAGGTCCACGACCGCAACAAAGGCACGCAGGTCGAGCGATTCGAAATTGATGCTCATATCGGATTAATAGCACCGATCTTTGCATTTCAAAGTAGTTTCAAGATTTGAGATGGTCCGTGGGCAATACAAACGATGGATTTGCCGCCGTGCACACCATGCTCACCACCTCGAACAAGAACTCCTTGCGGGTCCCGTGCGTGCTCATGCGAGGCGGGACTTCGCGAGGCCCCTTCTTCCTTGAGGATGATCTTCCCAGTGACGTGAAAGAGCTTGAGCGTTTCCTGATCGCGGCCATGGGTTCCCCTCACGTGCTCCAGGTGAACGGCATCGGCGGCGGCAACCCGATGACCAGCAAGGTCGCGATCGTCGGTCCATCGTCTCAGCCCGACGCTGACGTCGATTACCTCTTTGCCCAGGTTGCGACCGACCGGGCCTTCGTGGATTTCAGCCCGAACTGCGGCAACATGCTGTCCGCCGTGGGCCCCTTTGCCATCGAGGCGGGACTTGTTCCGGCCGAGATCGGCGAGACCACCGTCCGGATCTTCAACCGCAACACCTCGACCACAATCGAGGCCGTAGTCCAAACCCCGGCCGGCATCGTGGAATACGAGGGCGAGACCGCGATCGATGGCGTGCCCGGCACGGCAGCCCCGGTCAAGCTGACCTTCCTTGATGCACTCGGCTCCAAGACCGGCGCGTTCCTGCCCACCGGCCACGTTCGCGAATTCATCGAGAACACGCCGGTCACGCTCGTCGACTACGCCATGCCGATGGTGCTGCTTCGGGCCTCCGACCTCGGCCTCTCCGGTGATGAAACGCCCGATGAACTCGAAGCCAACCTGGACCTCCTGGATCGCCTTGAGGCCGTCCGGCTGGAGTCGGGACACCGTATGGGCCTCGGCGACGTGTCGGGCAGCGTCGTTCCGAAGCTCGCGATCCTGTCCGGTGCACGCCACGGCGGGACGATCACCTCACGCTACTTCATGAACGCGCAACGCTGCCACAAGGGCCACGCCGTCACGGGCGCCCTGTGCATCGCGGCCGCCTGCCGCCTGCCCGGCAGCGTCGCGCACGACCTCGCCACTCCCAGCCTCACGTCATTGGTGAACCTCGAGCACCCAAGCGGTCGAACTGAGATCGACCTGAGCTTCAACGCTTCAGGCCATGTCTCGCGGGCAAGTCTTGTCCGCACCGCCCGCAGAATCTTCGAGGGCAACGTCATCGTCCCGGCAAGCGCTGTCGCTGCGCCTCTGGAAGGGATACAACACGGAGGAGACCATGCCCAAGACCATCACACGCCGACTGCTCTGTTGCGCACTTCTGGCCTCGACGACGACTGCGGCACCCTTTAGCGGCGCGATCGCGCAGGACAGCTTTCCGACCCGGCCGATGAAGCTCGTGGTCCCGTATGCCGCCGGCGGCGGAACTGACGCGATCGCCCGCCTCGTGGCGCAAGGCGTCGGCGAGAAGCTCGGACAGAGCCTCATTGTGGAGAACAACGGCTCCGCCGGGGGCAACGTTGCGACCCAGCAGGCGGCGAAGGCCGAGCCCGACGGCTACACCGTCCTAATGGCCAACCAGGGACCAATGGTGGTCAACCCCCACCTGTTCAAGAACGTCAAGATCGATCCCCTGACCGCCTTCGATCCCCTCACACTCATCACGGCGGCGCCGCTGGTCGTGGTGGTGCCTAAGAACTCGCCGCACAAGTTGCTCAAGGAACTGATCGACCATGCCCAGAAGAACCCGGGCAAGCTGACCTACGGTTCGGCGGGCAACGGTTCGGCAAGCCATCTAGCTACCGTCCTGCTCGCGCAGGAGGCGAAATTCCAGGCCACCCACGTACCGTACCGCGGCGCCGGGCCGGCCGTGAACGACCTCCTCGGCGGCCGCATGGATTTCATGGTGACCACCGTGCCGTCCATCCTTGGCCTTATCCAGAGTGGAGACGTTCAGGTTCTTGCGGTCACGTCCAAGACAAGGGCTAAGAAGTTCCCGGAGGTGCCCTCCGTGGCGCAAAGCGGATGGCCGGCCTACGAGGCCACCGCCTGGTACGGGTTCGTCGTTCCGAAGGGCACGCCGAAGGACATTGCCGACAAGATCCGGAAGGCAACGGTCGAGACCATCACGACCGGGGTCGTGCGGGAGCGGCTTGAGGCTGAGGCTGCGGAACCGATCGGCAACAGCCCTGAGGAGTTCACCGCGATGATGAAGGCGGAATCCGCGCGCTGGGCCGAGATCGTCAAAAAGGCATCGATCTCCGTCGACTGACCGACGGCCTGAGAACAACTCCGCCCAGCGCTTTTGACCGAAGCCGCTGGGCGGGGATCGCGAGCAAGAACGGAAGACCGGGATCGGCTCACTGACGGTCTCCCGAGGCGGTTCGACAATCCGACCGCCCGCGAAACGATCGGATCGAAAGCCGACAGGCACGGAGAGTACCCCTTAGGCCGCCGTCAGGCTCCGTGTGGGTTGCCGTACACAAGACCTGCGCATGCAGGCGCTCAAATAAACTGACGGACATTAGCGCATCACGTGATGCGCCAGGGAGGAAAACATGTCTGAAGCTATCCCAGGAGGCCTGGATCCAGCGCATACAGGACCCATTCGTTCGCCGCAGAGTCTTGTTGCCGGATTGACGCTCGTTGCACTCGCGGCCTTGGCACTCTGGCTGACGCGCGATCTCGACCAAGGCACATTGCGGGCGATGGGCCCCGCACTATTGCCGGATTGGCTCGCGGTCGGGGTTGGTCTTTGCGGCCTTGTGCTTGTTGGGTCGAGCTTCGCTTCGGATGGCCAGGGCCTCGATCGCTGGAGTCTGCGTGGACCCACCCTCGTGCTCCTGGCGATCGTCGCGTTTGCCGTCACCATCCGGCCTTTCTCCGTTGGCGCGGTCTCAACCCCAGGGCTTGGACTGGCCATCGCCGGGCCGATGGCGATCATCATCGGGGGCTATGCGACCTCCGAGGCGCGACTGCGCGACCTCCTGATCCTCGCGCTCCTGCTGACGCCGTTCTGCATGGTGCTGTTCGGCGACCTGCTCAACCTGCCGATTCCGATCTTTCCGCAAGCGTTCGCCGATCTCTTCCCGGCGTCCTGGTCGCAGAAGCAGATCCTGCGCCTCACGGCAGCCGTCTTGGCCGGGGGCGGAGCGTTCGTGTTCGTTCTTTCCCCTCGCCATCACGCCAAGTCGGTTGATGTCGCCGATCACTCAGGGAGGATCTGATGGGTGATTTCTTCTCCAACCTCGGACTCGGCTTCGGTGTCGCGCTCTCGCTCCAGAATCTCGGCCTTGCCTTCCTGGGCTGCCTCGTGGGGACGCTGATCGGCGTGCTCCCGGGCGTCGGACCCATCGCCACCATCGCCATGCTGCTGCCAATCACCTTCGGGCTCGATCCCACCGGCGCGCTCATCATGCTCGCCGGCATCTACTATGGCGCCCAGTACGGCGGCTCGACCACGGCGATCTTGGTCAACATCCCGGGCGAGGCCACCTCCGTGGTGACCGCTCTCGACGGCCACCAGATGGCCCGCCAGGGCCGCGCCGGCGTGGCGCTCGGCATCGCGGCGATCGGTTCGTTCTTCGCCGGCACGGTGGCGACCCTCGTGATCGCGGCGCTCGGCAAGCCCCTCACCGGCTTGGCGCTCCTGTTCGGCCCGACCGAGTATTTCTCGCTCATGGTCATGGGCTTGGTTTTCGCGGTGGTGCTCGCCCACGGCTCGATCCTCAAGGCGGTGGCGATGATCCTGGTGGGCGTGTTGCTCTCCACTGTCGGCACCGATCTTGAGACCGGCGAGGAGCGCATGACCTTCGGCCTGCCGTTCCTGTCCGACGGCATCGACTTCGCGGTGCTCGCCATGGGTATTTTCGGCATTGCCGAAATCCTGCGCAACCTCGACCATACCGAGACACGCGACGTGGTGCGCCAGGCCATCGGCCGGCTTCTGCCGAACAAGGACGATTTCCGGCAGGCTTATAAGCCCGTCATCCGCGGCACCCTGATCGGGTCGATCCTCGGCATCCTGCCCGGCAATGGCGCGGTGCTCGGGCCGTTTGCGGCCTACACGCTCGAGAAGAAGATTGCCAAGGATCCGCGCCGCTTCGGCCGGGGCGCCATCGAGGGCGTGGCCGGCCCTGAGAGTGCCAACAATGCCGGCGCGCAGACCTCCTTCATCCCGTTGCTGACGCTGGGCATTCCGCCGAATGCGGTGATGGCCCTGATGGTCGGTGCCATGACCATCCACGGCATCATCCCAGGCCCGCAGGTGATGACCAAGAACCCGACCCTGTTCTGGGGTATGATTGCCTCCATGTGGGTGGGCAACCTGATGCTGCTGGTGATCAACCTGCCGCTGGTGGGTCTCTGGGTCCGCCTGCTGAAGGTGCCATATCGCATGCTGTTCCCGGCGATCCTGATGTTCTGCTGCATCGGCATCTACTCGATCAACTCTCTGCCGACCGACGTGATGTTCATCGCCTTCTTCGGCCTGGTCGGCTACGCGCTGATCAAGCTGGGGTTCGAGCCAGCGCCGCTCCTGCTCGGTTTCGTGCTTGGCAGGCTGATGGAGGAGAACTTCAGGCGCGCGCTGATCATCTCGCGGGGCGAGCTCACGACGTTCATTGATCACCCGGTGAGTGCCGGCCTGCTCATCGTGGCCGCAGTCGTCCTCCTGATCGCCTTGCAGCCGTCAATCCGCAAAGGGCGGGACGAGGTCTTCGTCGAGGACTGAGATCACGGCCACTTGGTAACTGCGTCAACACCGTAATTATGGAGGTTCACCATGCAGATCACGGGTATGCTTCATGGAGCCAAGTTGCTTCAGTTCGCCGGTTTCCCGACGTCGGAGATACTCGGACCCGACGCCAGCGAGGAGGAGATCCGGGCGCTCATCGACCGCCATGGCAGCGTGTTCATCAAGCCGGTGTTCAAGGGCGGCGTCGGCAAGAAGGGCAAGGCCGGCCTCCTCGGTCGGGCCTCCGACCTGAAGACGGCACTGAAGGAGAAGGAGCGACTCTACTTCGTCGAGCATCGGGTCGGCCCGACCGCGGCCAAGGCCAATGGCGTGACGTTCGAGGGCGCAGTGCCGGCCGAGCACGAGGTCTACTTCTCGATCGCCGACTCGACCCGCTTCAGGGCCCCGACCATGACCCTGACGCACCATGGTGGCATGGACATCGAGGAGGTCGACAAGAGCCTCGTGGCCCAGATACCTTTCGATGCGCTGACCGGCCTCAAGGCCTTCGTGGTCGCCAATGCCCTGTCGGAGCTGAATGCGCCCAAGCAGATCATCTCACCCCTCGTCCAGCAGTTGCCCAAGCTGTGGGAGCTCTACCACAACTTCGGCATGACCACCCTTGAGCTCAACCCGATCCGCATGCGGCCGGACCGGAACGGGCGCCTGACCCCGGTGGCGTGTGACTTCAAGTGCGGCTTCGACCGTGACGACCCACGCTGGGAGCGGCTCAACCTGCCCAACCACCTGTTCGCCGTCGACTATTCGGACTTCGAGCTGGAGATCAATCAGCTTCGCACCTACCAGGGCCAGAGTGACGTCTACGTCATCAACCCGCAGGGCACCATCCTGGCGCCCACCTTCGGTGGCGGCGCCAACTCCCTCGTCACCCAGATGCTGGGCGACGACGCGATCATCTCGTCTGACTTCGGGGGCAACCCTCCGTACGAGAAGATGAAGAAGGTGGCTCAGATCTGCTTCAAGCATTGGCTCAAGCAGTCGAACGTCCTGTTCATCATCGGCGGCAAGTCGAACAACACCGACATCTTCGAGACCTTCCGGGCGATGGCCGATGCCCTGCGGGAGCACTTCGGCAAGCATGGACCCTCGCCGCTCTACGTCGTGGCCGGCCGCGGCGGCCCCAACCTGGTGCGCGGCATGGGTGCCCTGCGCGACACCGTCGAGGCTCTCGGCCTGCCGTATCGCCTCTTCGGCTTCGACTCCGACATGAGCGAGGTCGTCACCTACGCCCGCGCGGTGGACGCCTGGATGAAGGCCGGCGGCCGCGATGAGGTCGCGGCAAGGCTCGGCATTCCAGTGGCGGCAGCCGCCTGAGCCGGACCATCCCAGGGAGAAGTTCAGCAGAGGCTGATTGAAGGATCGGAGGAACCACAATGTTCAAGCAGGGCGTCGGCAACTTCAAATACTACGTGGGCATCAGCTCGCTCGACCGGATCGCGACGCGGGATGATCGGGTGTGCGTGCTCAACATCCTGGGCGGCGAGTCGAGCGACGTCACTCCGGTCGGGCACGCCTACTCTGGCGGCAACGTGGTGTTCGGCACCTCGCCAGGCCGCAGTGGCCAGGTCCTGGAAACGCCGGTTGGCAATGTCCCGGTCTACAACAATGTCCGAGAGGGTCTCGAGGCGGGGCACCGCTTCAACTGCGGTGTGATCTACCTGCCGCCTTCCGGCGCCCGGGATGGTGTCGCCGAGCTGATCCGGGTCAATCCCGAGCTCAAGAAGATCTTCATCGTCACCGAGAAACTGTCGGTGCACGACTCGCGCGAGATCCGCGCCCTGGGCCAGCAGAACGGAATCGACATCTTCGGCGGCAACAGCTTGGGCGTTGCAGACTCCTGGAACCAGGTCCGTATCGGCGGGGCTCTCGGCGGAGACAGTCCGGCCGAGGCCCTGCGCAAGGGATCGATCGCGATCTTCTCGAACTCCGGCAACTTCACCACCACGATCGCCACCTACCTCCGCATGGCCGGCTGGGGCACGACCACGCTGATCTCGAGCGGCAAGGACGTGTACATCCATTACGCCGCCCCCGAGTTCGCCTTCGCGCTCGCCAATGACGCCCGCACCAAGGCGGCCGTCCTCTATGCCGAGCCGGGCGGCTACTACGAGCTCGATGCCACCTTCACCAAACCCGTGGTCGCCTGCGTGGTCGGGCGCTGGAAGTCGAAGCTCACCCGTGCGGTCGGTCATGCCGGCGCCATGGCGGGCGGCCATGACGACGCCGAGGCCAAGGAACAATGGTTCATGGCCAAGTTCGGTGTCGACGACATCTTCACGCCGGAAAACCCGGTCTTCTCGCCCCGGGGTGCGGTGGTGACGAACATCGCCCATATCCCGCAGGCCCTCACCGCCGTGATGCAGGCCAATGCGGCCCGTCCCGACTTCGAGCCCGAAGGCAGCCTTGCGCTCAAGCCCTGGTTCGGCTCGAGCCAGGGCATCGTGCTTCCGCCCGAACTCGACCTGCCGGTTGTCGATGCCGCCAACCCATACGACAGGCAGATAGAGCATCTGAACCGGCAAATCGGGGCGGTGTTTCCGCGCCAGGCCATGAAGGATGCGTCGGGTGCCTCGCAAATGGATGCCAAAACCCAGATCACATCCCTGCATGGCACATCCATGCTGGATGCGGCGCAGTTCCCGGTGGAGTCGAACATCTGTCTGTCGCTGCTGCGGGGACCGGGCAGCGAGAACGACCGGCGGCTGATCAATGCCGCCGTCGGGGCGGAGATCAACCTGTTCGGTACGCCGGCCCTGGCGGCTGCCCAGGCGGCGCGCGAGGGAGGCAATGCGCCCAACACGGTTCTTGCTGCGGCGTGCAGCATCCTGGGTCCACGGTATGCGCAGCAGGCAGGCCAGGCCGTGCGGGCACTTGTGGAAGGCTTTACCGCCGCTGGGCTACGGAACGCCGTTGATGAGGAGTTCGACCTGGGCCTGGTGCAGTTCGATAGCACCGCAAGCCTGTTCGTGTCCGATCAGCCTGACGCGAGGGCGGAAGCCCTGTTGCACGGATTGCAGACCCGGGGCGTGAAGTCGGTGTTCGTGCGCTACCTGCGTACTCTCAATGGCCACCCGACCGCCGATGCCGTCCTGGCCGCGGCGGCGGCGACACTGGCGTGGGAGCCCCTGATGCGCAAGCGCATCTCATTGCTGACGGTGGAGACCTTGCCCTGGTGGCTTCGTCTCTTTGGGGTACTGATCGGCGCGTCGGCCGATGCCGGCCAGCACCAAGAGGATTCATTCTGTGGCATCCCCAAGGAGGAGATCGTCGGCTCGCGGTCCCTGACCGAGATCGCGTTCACAGCCCTGGTCGGCACCGAGCCCGCTCCAGCCAGCCTGTTTGCCTTCCAGACCCTGGTCGGCCTGCTGCTCTCGAACGGGCCGGGCACGATCTCGGCCCAGGGCGCCAAGGGGGCGGTCTCGGCCGACGGGCCCGAGACGCCCGAGCGGGTGCAGCTCAACAAGGCGCTGGTCGGCTTCCTGACCCATTCCGGGTACGCCCACGGCGGCAACGGCTACGAGGGCATCGCCTTCCTGATCGAGCAGTTCCAGGACGCCGATCTGGCCGATCCTGGGGATCCGGATCATGGCATCGACCTCTCGGCCCTCGCCCGCCGATATGCGGCCGAGTACGCGACCTATAAGGCGGACAAGAAGACAACCGGCAGCCTGGACATCCGAAAGATCCCCGGCGTGAACCACCCGGTGTTCAAGGACAAACCCGTGAACCATGACCCGCGTGAGGTCTTCGTGCGCGAGTTGTTCGGGCGCCGCGAGGAGTACAACGTCTTCCATGAGTACTACCAGGAACTCGTCAGGGCGCTGTACGAGTCCGGGGTGTCTCGCAACGTCTACTGCGTAAACATTGATGCCGTGATCGCGGCCCTGCTCCTCAAGATGCTGTGGCAGCCCTACCGCGACGGTGGACTAACCAAGGAGGCTCTCGAGACGAGCGCGTTCACAATCTTCCTTTATGCCCGGATGCTCGGATGCGCGTCCGAGATCGACGACCACCTCAACCGGGGTCGCAACATGGATACGCGGACGGCAGCGTCCAAGTGCCAGTACGTATCCTGACGAGAGCTGAGCGGATGACAGGGAGGCCCCGGAATGAGTGAGCTTCTGGCCACCGAGGCCCTGTCGGCCTTCCTCCAGGTGATCATGATCGACCTGGTGCTGGCCGGCGACAACGCCGTCGTGATCGGTCTCGCGGCGGCGGGCCTGCCGAAGGAGCAGCGCAACAAGGCGATCCTGATCGGCATCATCGCCGCCACGGTGTTGCGCATCGTGTTCGCGCTTCTCACCACCCAGCTTCTCCAGATCGTCGGCCTGCTGCTCGCCGGCGGCATTCTCTTGCTGTGGGTGTGCTGGAAGATGTGGCGCGAGCTGCGCGCGGGCCACGCCGAGAAAGATCTTGAGGCCGAGGAGGCGCTGGAGGATCGCGACCTCGACCAGGACGGGCTGATCGCCGAACATGCCCCGCGCAAGACCTTCGCCCAGGCGGCCTGGCAGATCGTCGTCGCTGACGTGTCGATGTCGCTCGACAACGTGCTCGCCGTGGCGGGCGCCGCGCAGGACCACCCGGTCATCCTTGTCTTCGGCCTAGGACTTTCGATCGCCCTGATGGGGATTGCCGCCAGCTTCATCGCCCGCCTGCTTCAGAGGCATCACTGGATCGCCTATGTCGGTCTGGCCGTCATCCTCTACGTGGCCGTCGAGATGATCTACCACGGGGCTTTGGAAGTCTGGCCAGTATTGTCGTGAGGGAGCAACCATGGAAACCGGTAAGATGGATCTGCGTGAGGCGGTTATCCGCACGATCGCAATGCCGTCGAATACCAACCCGGCGGGCGACATTTTCGGCGGCTGGCTGATGGCGCAGATGGACTTGGCCGCCGGCAACGCCGCCGCCCGCCGTGCCCGCGGGCGCTGCGTGACCGTTGCGGTCGATGGCATGGCCTTTCACAGCCCTGTCCACGTCGGGGACGAGGTGTCGGTCTATGCCGAGCTGATCTCGACAGGGCGGACATCCATGAAGTTCCGGGTCGAGGCTTGGCGTCGCTCTCGCGACGGAGACGAGCAGATCAAGGTAACCGAAGCGGTCTTCACGTTCGTGGCCATCGACAGCGGGTCACGGCCCCGTCCATTGCCGACCGGATGAATCCGAGGTGAAGCAATTACACCACGCCGTGGGCGCACGTCAGTCGTCCTGAGGAGGCCCTCGGTCCCTGATTGCTTCGGTGATCGAGGCAGCGAAAAGGAGCGGCACAGTGAACGAGGACATCCCGTTGTCTGAATGGGACGCCGATCAATACCTGAAGTTCGAAGCTGAGCGCACGCGCCCATCGGCTGATCTCATGGCGCGTGTGCCGTTGACCGAGGCACGACGATGCATCGACATCGGATGCGGGCCGGGAAACAGCACCGAGCTCGTCCTCGGTCGCTTCCCGGAAGCCATTGTCACCGGCCTCGACAACTCTCCCGGTATGCTGTCCAAGGCGCGGGAACGGTTGGGAGGACTGACCTTCGAGGAAACCGACCTGACAACATGGTGGCCGGACGAGCGCTTCAACCTGATCTTTGCGAGCGGTGTTCTGCAATGCCTGCCGGACCGACCGCGGATCTTGACCCGCCTTGTCTCGTTTCTTCATGATGGCGGTTGCCTTGCCGTTCAGGTTCCCAACACCGTCGACGAGCCATCCCATCGGTTGATGGAACAGGTGGCAAGCGATGGCCCCTGGGCAGGGAAGTTGTCGGCTGCATCCGTTGGCAAGGAGAGCTTCGGAACGATCGACGAGTACTACGCCTGCCTGCAACAGACGGGCTGTACATTCGATCTTTGGGAAACCACTTACCTTCATCCTCTCGCCGGCCCCGGTGCCATCGTCGAGTGGTTCGAGGGGTCGGAGCTGCGGCGTTACCTGAAACTCCTCACTGACGAGGAAAGACCGGAGTTCTTGAGCCGGTACCAAGCAGCGCTCACGAAAGCATATCCGGCTCAGAATGAAGGAAAGGTCCTGTTGCGCATGCCCCGGGTATTCTTCGTTGTTCAACGCAGCCGAACGAGGAAGTCGATCGCTCCATGGTCCTCGGATCCAGGAACCGGCCGCCGGACGGGACGTGTGGTCGAAATGGAGCCAACGACGGTCTAGGGGCCGGTGCCAGCCAGCTTGCTCCCTGACACGAGCGTCAGGGCGACTGCTGCCGCTTGAGGCCAGGCGCAACAGCCCCGTTCGCAAATCGAAATCACCAAACCATTCCGGTCGGCGGGAATTGTCTCGCCAGGGATGCGGACACGAACCTGCTGGATGGGCGGTGGCGCCCGGTGAGCGCGATGAATGTTCGATCCACTCCACAGATCGGAAGAAACATGTATGGCACGGTGACAAGCTTCAATTCGGATTTTGTCGATCGCCTGTGGCTCCTGAGTGAGCATCTGACTGGGGATCGGGTGTCTGAGTAACCCGTTCGAAATGTGATGGTCCGCTCAGGGTCCAGCCTGTGTGGAAACGCATTGATCTGCTAAGCTAATCGTGATCGGCGGAGGTCGCGATGAAGCGTTTCGTTGAGGGTGAGGACCGTCGGCAGGCAACCCTGCTTCCTGACTGCCTGGATGACTATGTGACCGAAGATAATCCCGTTCGGATTGTTGAGGCATTCATCGACGAGTTGGACCTCGCGGCCCTGGGCTTTGCCGGCATCGTGCCGGAGGTGACGGGCCGCCCAGCGTATCATCCAGCCACCCTGCTCAAAATCTACATCTACGGCTATCTCAACCGCATTCAGTCAAGCCGAAGGCTGGAACGCGAGACCCAGCGCAACCTCGAGCTGATCTGGCTGACTGGCCGGCTGATGCCCGACTTCAAGACCATCGCCGACTTCCGCCGCGACAATGGCCCGGCCATCCGCGCGGCGTGTGCGCAGTTTGTCGTGCTGTGCCGCCAGCTCAACCTGTTCACCCGTGCGGTGGTGGCCATCGACGGCTCCAAGTTCAAGGCCGTCAACAATCGGGACTAGCGCGATCAGCTATCGCCTGGAGGTACGGAGGTCGCACCGCATATTCGGTGATGTTTGGTTCGGTTTCCGCGGTGTAATGTTCAAATGGATTGCTGAGCAAACCTAGACGCTGAACTAAAGTCATTAGAATCGCTGCCCCTTCGTGGTCGTAGTCCATACCTCATGTGGAGCACGATTTGAATCGAGAGTGCAGTGAGCCCCAGAGGCGGGCAGTGGTCATGCTGGCCTGCCGCAGGAGGGCGGTGGTCCTCCGGTAGCCGTACCAGCCATACTAACGAGCCAAGTCACTGATGGCAGCCGTCAACTGCCCCTCGTCATCTGGCATCTTGGGAACACGGCGTTGGTTGGAACGGAGCGGGCTGATGGCATGCGGGCTTGGCGCTGCGATACGCCCACAGCCCGGCAGACCCGATCGACCGCGTCTCGGCGGCAGGCAGGGCTTATTACTTTCTCCGCATGACGTCTTGGAGGATGACCTTATCGAGTATCAGGTCCGAGATGGCCTTGCGCAGGTAAGCGTTCTTCGTCTCCAGCTCGTTGAGCCGTTTTATCCGATCCACTCGCAAGCCACCGTACTCGTTGCACCAATGGTGATAACACTGCTCGCGGATGCCGCCGGCCATACACCGCCAGCCTTATTGATCCGGCTTGGGTGATCTTGAACTACGCGGCATAACGGAAAGATGGATGCCCGAAGTAGCTGCGGATCCGGTCGGGCAACTTGGCGAGCCGGCGCATGTGGCTGATGATGGCGCGCTTGAGTTCGGGCTTGCTGCGGGCCGGCGGCTTGCGCGTCACGGCGTGCTTCAGGTCGGCGTTCAGGCCCTCGTCCGGGTTCAACTCAGGGCTATAAGATGGCAGGTAGAAGACCTCGATCTGCTCCGTGCGCTCGGCCAACCAGTCCTGCACCGCCCGGGCCCGATGGACCGGCAGGTTGTCCCAGATCAGAAACACCTTGCCGCTGGCATCCTGGATGAGCCGCCCGAGAAAGCGGATCAGGCCCGGGGCCTTGATGGCGCCATTGAGCACCATCCAGCGCAGCTCGCCCTTGTTGGTCACAGCCGAGATCAGGCCCAGCCCCGCGCGCTTGTGACAGGGGCGCACGACAGGCGTCCGGCCGCGTGGGGCGAAGCTGCGGCCGCGCACATCATCGGAGCGCAAGCCGGTCTCGTCACCCCAGAAGACCGTGCCCTTCTCCCTTCTGGCTTGCGCTGCAATGGCCGGGTAGTCCTGCCGCAGCCAGTGCCGCACCGCCTTCGGCGACTGCTCATAGGCCCGTCGGAGCGGCTTCTGGGCCGTGAAGCCCCAGCGCGCCAGATAGGTGCCGATGGTGCGCACCGCCAGCCGGATCCCACAATGCCGCTCGATCAGCATCCGCACCGCCGCCCGGCTCCACAGGGCGAAGGGAAGACCGAGGTCGTCGGGCGGGTGCCGGCTCATCAGAGCGCGGATCTGCGCTTCCTGCTCGGCCTCGAGAAACCGTCCCGTGCCGGGGGCCGGGCCCCGCGGCCCACTGGCCAATCCGGCCAGGCCCTGCTCGGCGAAGCGGCGGCAGATATCGAAGACGCCTGTCCGGGTCAGGCCCACCTGCGCGGCAATGGCATCATAAGTCAGACCGCTCTCCCGCAAGCCGATCACCTGCCGGCGACGCTCCTCTTGCGCGGCTGCTGGCAGCTTGCGCATGTCGACATGTTTCATCCCGCCAAACTGGATCCTTCCGCCGCAGATTTCAAGAGTACCCAAGCCGGATCAATAATAGACGGCCTTAATCGAGAAGCTCCCGTTCTCTCATCTCCACTCAGCCCATGTCACACTCCCATGCACTGTTGTTCAGAGGAGTGTGACATTCCTAATTTCCTACGGCGGGACATTTTAACTTTGCGCCACACAGCGAATGACCGGTAACAGGCATTATGGAACTGCGAGCAGACCTCTCACGGACTAGACCTGCCGCGCAGCCTTGAGCGTGTATTCCAGGAT
>NZ_JAFEMD010000045.1 GCF_016892765.1 Microvirga arvi | reverse complement strand
CACCTGGCGCACGCTCTCCGAGGATCACCGCCCGCAGGCGCAGGTCCGCTTCACCATCGCGCAGGAGCCTCCGTCGAGCCTGAGCGCCTAAAGAGGCCCCTGAAGGCGCTCAGGGTCGCCCCGCCGGAGGAGCAAGGCGCTTCCGGCGGGTTTTTCTGCCGCCACACGATCTTTTTATCCTTCAAAAGCCAAGTCTTCGCGAGTTCCCCTCTGCCTAAACGGCCGCACTGTCCTAAAACCAGCAGGGCAAGGTTCCACAAGGGGGTTACCATGAAGACCATCTTCAAGCCGGCAGCGTTTGCCGTTGCTCTCGGGCTGGCGGCGATGAGCGCCGCGAAGGCCGATGTGGTCGTCTCATCGAAGATCGATACCGAAGGCTCCGTCCTCGGCAACATCATTCTCCTGACGCTCGAGGCCAACGGCATCAAGACGCAGGATCGCATCCAGCTCGGCGCGACGCCGGTGGTCCGCAAGGCCATCACGGCGGGTGAGATCGACATCTACCCGGAATATACCGGCAATGCGGGCTTCTTCTTCAACAAGGCGGACGATCCCCTCTGGAAGGATGCCGCCAAGGGCTTCGAGACGGCCAAGAAGCTGGATTACGACGCCAACAAGATCGTCTGGCTCGATCCGGCGCCGGCCAACAACACCTGGGCCATCGCGTTGCGCAAGGATGTGATCGAGGCCAACAAGCTGAAGACCATGTCCGATTTCGGCCAGTGGATCACGAAGGGCGGCAAGGTGGTTCTAGCCGCCTCCGCCGAGTTCGTGAATTCGGACGCGGCCCTGCCGGCCTTCCAGAAGACCTATGATTTCCGGATGAAGCCGGAGCAGCTCATCGTGCTCTCCGGCGGCGACACGGCGGCCACCATCAAGGCGGCGGCCGAGCAGACCAATGGCGCCAATGCCGCCATGGTCTACGGCACCGACGGCGGCATCGCCCCCTCCGGCCTGGTGGTGCTGGACGATGACAAGAACGTGCAGCCCGTCTATGCGCCCGCTCCCATCGTCCGCGAGTCGGCCCTGAAGGAAAACCCGAAGATCGGGGAGATCCTGAAGCCCATCTTCGCCTCCCTCGATCTCGCCACGCTGCAGAAGCTCAATGCCCGCGTGCAGGTCGGCGGCGAGCCGGCGAAGGCGGTGGCGACCGATTACCTGAAGTCCAAGGGCTTTCTGAAGTGACCTGACGGTCCGACCAGAAGAACGAACTGCGCGATCAGGGCCGGACGTTTTGTGAATACGATTTCTTCCCGAACCACCGCGCCCGGCATGCCCACCCTGCGCCCCACCTTGCACCTGGACCGGCTCGGGGCCGTGATCGCGGTCCTCATCGGCGTCGCGCTGTTTGCGGCTCCCTTCGTGACGTACCGGGCCAATCGCATCGTCGCGGGGGAGGGGCGCCTCCTGACCGATGCGCTGCCGCCGGCTGGTGTCACCGGCGTTCTGATCGTGGTGCTCGGGGTCACCCTGTGCGCGGCCCTCGCGCGCAAGCTGCTGGTCCGCCTGGGCGCGGCCGCTCTCGGGTTGTGCGTGATCTTTCCGGCGGTCGGATGGTCGGCGGGATTCGTGACGCCTTCCGGCAACACCTTCGCCCGCGTGTCGCCGTCCGTCGGCTTCTGGCTCCTGGCGCTGGCCTTCGCGCTGCTGGCCGCCGATGCGCTGACGCGCCTGCATTTCGGACCCTGGGCGAGATTGGCCGCGCTGGCCGCGGCGGCCGGAGCGCTGGCGCTTCTCCTCCTGTCGGGCGCCTGGAACGACCTCTCCCTGATGAAGGAATACGCGAACCGCGCCGACAGCTTCTGGCGCGAGGCGCGCCAGCATCTGTGGCTCGCCTTCGGCTCGATGGCGGCCGCCTGTCTCGTCGGGCTGCCGCTCGGCATGGTCGCCCATCGCATCGGCAGGCTGAGGGCGGCCATCCTGCAGGGGCTCAATATCGTCCAGACGATCCCGAGCATCGCTCTGTTCGGAATCCTGATCGCACCGCTCGGATACCTCGCGGCGCATGTGCCGCTCGCCGCCGCCTTGGGGATTCGCGGCATCGGAGCGGCGCCCGCCTTCATCGCGCTGTTTCTCTATTCCCTGCTTCCGATCGTCGCCAACACGGTCGCGGGGCTGAGCCAGGTGCCGGCTGCCGTCACGGACGCGGCGCGGGGCATGGGGATGTCCGCGCGTCAGCGTCTTCTGCAGGTCGAATGGCCGCTGGCGCTTCCCGTCGTGCTGGCGGGCATCCGCATCGTCCTGGTCCAGAACTTAGGGCTCGCCACGGTGGCCGCGCTGATCGGAGGAGGGGGCTTCGGCACCTTCGTGTTCCAGGGCATCGGCCAGACGGCCATCGACCTCGTGCTCCTGGGAGCGATCCCGACGGTGGCCCTGTCCTTTGCCGCAGCCGTCATCCTCGATGCCGTCATCGATCTGACCCAACGGGGCGCGCATGATCGAGATTGAGCATCTCACCAAGCGCTATGGGGCGGATATCGTCGTCGACGACGTGTCCTTCACGGTCGAGGAGGGCGAGATCGCGGTCGTCGTCGGCACCTCGGGCGCGGGCAAGTCGACCCTGCTGCGCATGATCAACCGGCTCGTCGTCCCCAATGCGGGCCGGGTCCTCATCGACGGTCAGGATACGGCCACCGTCCCCGAGGATGAGCTCCGGCACCGGATCGGCTATGTCATCCAGGGCTACGGGCTCTTCCCGCACCGCGACGTCGCCCACAACATCGCCACCGTGCCGCGCCTTCTCGGCTGGGACAGGAAGCGGATTGCGAACCGGGTCGAAGAACTCCTCGACCTGTTTCAGCTCGACCCCGGCGAGTTTGCGCAAAAGTTTCCGCATCAGCTTTCGGGCGGCCAGCAGCAGCGCGTCGGAGTCGCGCGGGCGCTCGCGGCCAAGCCCGCGCTCCTCCTGATGGACGAGCCCTTCGGCTCGCTCGATCCCGTCATTCGCGGCAAGGCGCAGGACGATCTTCTGGCGATCCAGCGCCGGCTCGGCACCACCATCGTTCTCGTCACGCACGACATGAACGAAGCGTTCCATCTCGGTGACCGGATTGCCGTCATGGATCAGGCCCGGCTCCTGCAATATGCGACGCCCGCGGCGCTGCTGGCGCATCCGGCGGAAGCTTTCGTCGAGCAGCTTGTCGGCACGGCGGAGCGGCCCTTCCGCCTGCTGTCTCTCGTAACGGTGCAGGAGGCGATGGAGCAGGGCAACGCGGAGGGAGAGCCTCTGCCCCTCTCGGCCAGTCTGCGCGATGCCCTCTCGCAGCTGATCTGGCGCGGCCGTGAGGCGCTTCCCGTGGCGGATGCCTCCGGCGCCCTCGTCGGACGAATCAGCATCGACGCGATCCTCAGGCGCGGGCGGTCTCTCGCATGAGTCCGCGCTCGATCATTCTCCGAGCGTCGGCACTGCTCCTGCTTGCGACCTTCATTGCGGCACCGCAGCTCTTCGCCTTTGCCTTCGAGCCGCTGACCGTCAACAACGCGCCGGCGATCTACAATCAGAGCAGCCTGCTGACCCTGACCGTGTCGCATCTGCGCACGGTCTTTCTCGCCACGCTGGCCAGCACGGTCCTGGCGATAGCGCTCGCCATTTTCGTCACGCGGCCTGCGGGCCGCGAGTTTTTGCCCCTCTCGCGCAGCCTCATGAATATCGGTCAGACCTTCCCGCCCGTGGCGGTGCTGGCGATCGCCGTGCCGCTTGTGGGTTTCGGGGAAAAGCCGACCCTCATCGCGCTCTTCCTCTACGGTCTCCTGCCGATTTTCGAGAACACGCTCACCGGCCTGATGGAGGTGTCGCCCCGGACGCTTGAGGCTGCCAGGGGCATGGGCATGAATGCGAGACAACGCTTGGTGCAGGTGGAGCTGCCGCTGGCCCTGCCTTTGATCCTTGCCGGCATCCGTCTCTCGGTCATCATCAGCCTCGGCACCGCCACCATCGGCTCGACCGTGGCGGCCAAGGGTCTGGGGGAGGTCATCATCGCAGGCCTTCAATCGAACAACGTCGCTTTCATCCTGCAGGGCGGATTGGTGGTTGCCCTGCTCGCGGTTCTGATCCACGACGGGCTGGGACTGGCCGAGCGGATGGCGGCCAGGAAGCTGGGCCGCTCCGCGGACGAAGTGTCATGACGATTCTCGCCCGATTGAAAAGGGAGACGCGCGCTGCGCACGATCGCATCGAGGCGGCGATGGACCTCGAGCGCCGCATATCTTCGCGCGATGCCTACCGGGACCTGCTGATCCGCTTCCACGGCTTCCACAAGGCCTGGGAGGAAGCGGCGGCCGACAGGGCTCCGGACCGCACCTTCTTCGAACGCCGCCGCAAGACTCAGCTTCTTGTCAAGGACCTCAAGGCCCTAGGACTAAAATCGGATGAGATCACTCAGTTGCCACAATGCCGGCCTCTGATGCCCCTGTCCGCGCCGGAGGCGGTGCTGGGAAGCATGTATGTGGTCGAGGGTTCGACGCTCGGCGGCGCCATCATCGCCCGCGAGGTGGAACGCCGGCTCGGATTCGTCGCGGAGACGGGCTGCGCCTATTTCCGCAGCTATGGACGTGATATCGCTGCCATGTGGAAGTCGTTCGGCGCCGTGCTGCTGGAAGCCTCGTCGCCGGAGGCCGACGACGTGATGGTCGAGTCCGCGCAAAAGACCTTCGATGTGATGCATGACTGGCTGTGCGAGACCTCATGACTCTGCAAACGACGCAAGACATCGACCTGACCGCCTGCGAGCGGGAGCCGATCCACATTCCGGGAAGCATTCAGCCGCACGGGATCCTTCTGGCGATTCGGCTGCCCGACCGGACGCTCGCCTATGCCAGCGCCAACATCGCCGAGATCTTCGGCCTCGATCCGGCTGACGCGCTGGGACGGCCCTTCGCCGAGGCGCTGCCGCTCCTGAGCGAGCAATTCGAGGCGCAGCTCACGGATCCGCCGCCGGCCGGGACCACGCGCTATCTCCGCACCATCGAATTGTCCACGGACAAGGGTCGGCAATCCTACGAGGTCGCGATCTCCCGTTCGGGCGAGTGCGCGGTTCTGGAGCTCGAGGCGCCGCCGCAGGAGGCGGCCTCGAGCCTCGAGACGCTCTACCCCACCCTGCGCGGCTTCGTGGAGCAGCTGCAGGGAGCCTCCAGCCTCGAGGTTCTTTGCCAACTCGCGGCGCAGGATATCCGTCGCATGACGGGCTTCGACCGGGTGCTGATCTATCGCTTCGACAAGCTCTGGAACGGCACCGTGATCGCCGAGGACCGCAACGAGGTCCTGCCCTCCTATCTCGACCTGCGCTTTCCTGCCTCCGACATCCCGGCCCAGGCGCGGGAGCTCTACCGGCGCAACCGCCTGCGCATCATTCCCGATGCCGACTACACCCCGGTTCCCATCCAGTCGCGCGACCCCGCGCCCTTGGATCTGAGCGATTCGGTGCTGCGCAGCGTCTCGCCGGTGCATCTCGAATACATGCGCAACATGGGGACGCTATCCTCCATGTCGATCTCGATCCTGCGCGACGGGGAGCTGTGGGGCCTGATCTCCTGCCACAACAAGCACCCGAAGCGGATCTCGCTGCAGGTGCGCAACGCCTGCGATTTCCTGACCCAGATCTTCTCCCTCCAGCTCGAGGCGCGGGAGAACACGGTTCTGGCCGAGAACCGGGTGCGCCTCGGGGCCGTGCAGACGCGGCTCCTCGCCCATATGGCGGCGGAAGACCATTTCATCGCCGGCCTCGTGAATCATCCCGGGGATCTGCTGCTCCTGGCCGGCGCCCAGGGGGCGGCCGTCATCACGCAGGATCATTGCCGGTGCCTCGGGCGGAGCCCTGACGAGGAGCAGGTCAAGGATCTGTTCGCGTGGCTCTCAAAGCATCACCAGGAAGATGTTTTCGCAACCGACCGGCTGCCGGAACTCTACCCTGCGGCCAAGGCCTATGCGGACAGGGCAAGCGGGCTTCTGTCGATCTCGATCTCGAAGGTGCAATCGAGCTATGTGCTCTGGTTCAAGCCGGAAGTCGTGCAGACCGTGAAATGGGGCGGCAACCCGCAAAAACCCGTTCAGGAGGAGGCCGGCAGCGTAAGGCTTCATCCGCGCCGCTCCTTCGAGATCTGGAAGGAAACCGTGCGGGAGCAATCCCTCGCCTGGGGCCGGAGCGAGATCGAGGCGGTCAAGGAACTGCGCAACGCCATCGTGGGAATCGTGCTGCGTCGGGCCGAGGAACTGGCAGCGCTCTCCGAGGAACTGCGCCGCTCCAACAAGGAGCTGGAGGCCTTCTCCTATTCCGTCTCCCATGACCTGCGCGCGCCGTTCCGGCACATCGTGGGCTATTCCGAGCTTCTGAAGAAGCAGGAATGGAGCGAGCTGTCGGAGAAGGGCAAGCGCTACATCGACACGATCATCGAGTCGGCCTATACGGCCGGAACCCTCGTCGACAACCTGCTGCGCTTCTCGCAGATGGGCCGCACGGCCCTCAAGCCCCGGCCGATCGACATGAAGGTCCTGATCGACGAGATCAGGCAGCAGCTCACCATGCACACGGCCGGCCGGCGGATCGAGTGGGTGGTCGGCGACCTGCCCCCTGTCTCCGCGGACCCGGTGCTGATCCGTCTGGTCTTTGAAAATCTTCTCGACAATGCCATCAAGTACACCCGGCCCCGGGACAAGGCCCGCATCGAGATCGGCTCCACCCGCAAGGATGGGGAGACGGTGATCTTCGTGCGGGACAACGGCGTCGGGTTCGATATGAAGTACGTTGAAAAACTGTTCGGCGTGTTCCAGCGGCTGCACCGGATGGAGGAGTTCGAGGGAACCGGAATCGGGCTGGCGAATGTTCGCCGGATCGTTGAAAGGCATGGCGGCCGGGCCTGGGCCGAGGGTGTGCTCGACCGGGGTGCGACCTTCTCCGTTGCCCTGCCGGACCATCATGAATGAAGGAGCGGCGTGAATGCCGGAATTGAAACCGATCCTGCTGGTTGAGGACAACCCGAAGGATCTTGAACTGACGCTGGCGGCCCTCGAGCAGAGCCAGCTCGCCAATGAGGTCGTCATCGTGCGCGACGGCGCCGAGGCGCTCGACTTCCTCTACCGCCGCGGCGCCCATGAAAGCCGCAACACCAGCGATCCGGCCGTGGTCCTGCTCGACCTCAAGCTGCCGAAGATCGACGGGCTCGAGGTGCTGGAGAAGGTCAAGTCCGATCCGCATCTCAGGCACACGCCGGTGGTGATGCTCACCTCTTCGAGGGAGGAAAGCGATCTGGTGCGCAGCTACGAACTCGGGGTGAACGCCTTCGTGGTGAAGCCGGTCGGCTTCCGGGAGTTCTTCGATGCGATCCAGGATCTCGGCGTGTTCTGGGCCATCCTCAACGAACCGCCGCCGCGGCGCAACGGCGGGTAGCCCTGCCCATGAGCCGGCAGCCCCGTTCCCCGTCCAGCCGAATGCTGCGCATCCTCCTCCTGGAGGACAGCGTGCTCGATGCTGAGCTGGTGACCGAGGCTTTGGCTTCCGCCCGTCTTTTCATCGAGATCGAGCGTGTCGATTCCGCCGCCGGCTTCACGCAGGCCGTGCAGGAAGAGCGCTGGGACATCATCCTGGCCGATTACCGGCTGCCCGCTTTCGACGGCCTGAGCGCGCTTGAGATCGTGCAGGCCCGTGCCCCCGGGACACCCTTCGTCTTCGTTTCCGGGGCGCTGGGCGAGGAGGTGGCGGTCGAGGCCTTGAAGCGCGGCGCCACGGATTACGTGCTCAAGGAACGCCTGGACCGTCTGCCGGCCACCGTCCTGCGCGCGCTTGCCGAAGCCGGCGAGCGGCAGGAGAAGCTGCATGCGCAGGAGGCCCTGCAGAAGCTTCTGGATCAGCGCACCGCCCTTCTGCACGAGCTCGACCACCGGGTGAAGAACAACCTGCAGCTGCTTCTGTCCCTGATCGGGATCGAGATCCGTCAGGCCGAGGACGAGCAGGTGCGCCAAGTGCTCGGGCGCATGAAGGACCGCATGCAGGCCCTCGCAGCCGCGCATCTCGATCTTTACGACGGGAAGGGATCTGCGCGATTCGATGCCTCGCGCTTTGCCAAAGGCTTGTCCGAGGAGCTGACCTCATCCCTTCGGGGCGTGACGATCAGCCCGGAATTCGAGATCGAGAATGTGGAGGTCGAGGCTGCCAAGGCGGCGCCCATGGCGCTCCTGTTCAACGAGATCGTCGTCAACGCCCTCAGCCATGCCTATCACGAGCGCCATGGAAAGCTGAAGCTCGCCCTGCGCATACGCAACGGCACCCTGCTGTTCCAGCTTTCCGACGACGCCTTCAGCCCGGAGGAGAAGCAGGCGGCGCAGAACAGCGCTTCGGGAACCGTTCTCAAGGCCCTCTCGCGCCAGCTCGATGCCCATGTAGAATGGCCCCCGGACGAACCGGCGGTCCTCGTGCGGGTGACCATGCCGGCTCAGGACGTGAGCTAGCATGATGACGCGGGAATCCAAGGCCGGAATAAACGCTGCGCAAGCGGTCAGGGATCTCCCCGGACGAGCCCGGATATCGCTGCGGCGGGTTCTGTGGGGGCTGGTGCTTGCCATCTCGCTGCCGCTCATCCTGGTGGCGGCAGGGGGCTTCTATTCGAGCTACAGGGCCGAGCAGGAGGCCATCGACCAGCGCATGCAGGAAACCGCACGCGCCTTGAGCCTGCTGCTCGACCGCGAGATCGAGAAGTCCGTGCTTGCCCTGCGGGTGCTGTCCCGGTCGCCCCTGCTCAGCGAAGGGGACTTTCAGCGCTTCTACGGGCAGGCCCAGGAGGCCGGGCTGGCCGATCCGTCCTGGATCGCCCTCTTCGAGCCCGGCGGCCGCGCGATCTTCAACACCCGCGTTCCCTATGGCGTGCGGCTGCCGGACAGCAACCGGCCGGGTGTGCTGCGGCGGGTTCAGGAAACCCGCGAAGCCCAGGTTTCGGACCTTTATGTCGGTTCCCTGACGGGGCAGCGGCTCATCACCATCGATGTGCCCGTCGTTCTGGACCGGAGGGTCGCCTACATCCTGTCGCTGGCCATCAGTCCCGAGGCCTTCCAGGGGATCATCCGCGATCAGCGGATCGTCGACGGCTGGAACGCCTCCGTGCTCGATCGCAGCAAGAAGATCGTGGCCCGCTCCCGCTCGCCGGAACGGTTCGTCGGTCAGCCGGCCAGCCCCAACATCCAGGAGGCATTGGCCACGTCCCAGGAGGGACAGCTCCAGAGCGTGACGCTCGACGGTATTCCCGTGCGCACCTATTTCAGCCAGTCGCCAACCTATGGCTGGTCTTTCGTCATCAGCAGGCCCGATGCCGAGATTGCACAATCGATCCGGCGCTCGTTCTTCTGGCTGGCGATCCTGGTCGCGGTCATCCTCGGCGGCATTCTCCTGGCTGCCCTTCTTTCGCGGGCAATCGCCAAGCCGGTCGACCAGCTCGTGGCCGCTGCGCGGGCCCTCGGCCGCAGAGATGAGATGCCTGGCGATTCCAGCACCCGTGTCCTGGAGCTCGACACGATCAAGCAAGCTCTCATGGAGGCCGCGTTTGATATCCGCAGGCATGAGCGGGATCAGGAGCACGTTCTCGCGCAGATGGCGGAGAGCGAAGCCCGTCTGCGCCTGGCGCTCAATGCCGGTGATTTCGGCTCCTGGGAGTTCACGCCGTCCTCGGGCGCCTTCATCACATCCCCGACCTGCCGCGCCAATTTCGGCCGCGGTCCCGACGAGCCTTTCTCCTATGCGGATCTGGTGGCGTCCATCCATCCCGATGACCGCGCCATGCAGGTGGAGGCCGTGGCGCAGGCCGTCGCGAACCGCACGGATCTTCATGTGGAGTATCGCGCGATCTGGCCTGACGGCAGCGAGCACTGGATCCGGATCAGCGGTCGCACGCGCACGGGACCGGATGGGCAGCTCTCCATGGTCGGAGTCTCGCAGGAGGTCACGGAGCGCAAGCTCGCCGATGAACGGCAGGCGCTTCTGCTCCGCGAGCTGAACCACCGGGTCAAGAACACGCTGGCGACCGTGCAATCGGTGGCGTCTCTCACCCGCCGCTCGTCCGAGAACAGCGATCCGGCCGCCTGGAACGCGTTCATGGATCGTCTGCAAGGGCTCGCCAAGACCCACGATCTTCTGACGTCCACCCAATGGCAGGGCGCGCTTCTGGAAGACGTGCTGAAGAACGAACTCGATCCCTACCAGGACGTGATGCGCCAGCGCATCCGCCTGAGGGGCCCTCGGGTCAACCTGCAGCCGAGCGCCGTCCTGGCCCTGAGCCTTGCCATCCATGAAATGGCGACGAACGCCGTCAAGTACGGCAGCCTTTCGGTTCCTGACGGAAAGGTTCACGTGATGTGGGCCATCACCGCGGGAGGCGCTTCGCCGGCGCTGCTCGTGGAATGGGTCGAGAGTGGCGGTCCTCCGGTGAAGCAGCCGGAGCGTCAAGGCTTCGGGATGAAGCTGATTCAGCGCGGTCTGGCGCAGCAGCTCGGCGGCGAGATCAAGCTCGATTTCGCGCCGGCTGGCATTCGCTGCGTAATCACCTTCCCCATCACGATCCTGGTCTCCGACGGGGAGGACGAGAGCGAGCCGCAGGAACGCTATGCCTCGTGAGGAAAAAAGCGCCGCGTCCGCTTGACAGCAGAGGGCCGCACGGGTGCTAACCTGGGTCGTTCCTCCCGCATCCGGTGCTGCCATGACGACGATCCGAGACAAGCTCGACACCATCCTGGAGCGCCTGGCCGGCCGGGCCGCCGACGAGCGGGTGTTCGTGCGGCTTTACGAGGACGTGGCCCGCGCCGCTGCCGACGCCGCCGATGCAAGACAGCGCGTGGGCGTGCGCTTGAGCCCGCTCGATGGAACGATCATCTCGATCAAGGATCTGTTCGACGTGGCGGGCGAGACCACGCTCGCGGGCTCCATCGCCCTGCGCGACAGGCCGCCTGCGACCAAGGACGCCGCCATCGTGCGCCGCCTGCGCCAGGCCGGCGCCGTCATTCTCGGCAAAACCAATATGGTCGAGTTCGCCTATTCGGGGATCGGCCTCAATCCCCATTACGGCACCCCAGGCAATGCGGCGGATCCCCTGCGGATCCCAGGCGGCTCGTCATCGGGCGCCGGCGTCACCGTCGCCGAGGGCACGAGCGAGATCTCCATCGGCAGCGACACGGGCGGGTCCGTGCGCATCCCGGCTTCCTTCA
Organism: Microvirga arvi; assembly: GCF_016892765.1. GTDB lineage: Bacteria > Pseudomonadota > Alphaproteobacteria > Rhizobiales > Beijerinckiaceae > Microvirga > Microvirga arvi. The sequence goes on along the minus strand of NZ_JAFEMD010000045.1, from coordinate 30,720 downwards.
ACGGCGTCATCGGATTCAAGCCGACCGCGCATCGCGTTCCCCTGGAGGGAACGTTCCCTCTCTCGCCCAGCCTCGATTCCATCGGGCCGCTGGCCCGCTCCGTTCAGGATTGCGCCTTCGCCGATGCCATCATGGCCGGCGAGGAGCCTTATCTCCTGAAATCCCAGCCCCTTGCGGGATTGCGGATCGGCATTCCACGCGGGCGCCTGTTCTCGGACACGGAGCCGATGGTGGAGCAGGCGTTCGAGGCAGCCCTGAGCCGCCTGTCGCAAGCCGGCGCCAGGATTGCCGATCACGGCATCGAGGATCTGCTCGGGGCCATGGCGGAGACCACTGCCGCAGCCTCCATCGCCTCCATCGAGGCATCGGAGGTCCATGCGGACTGGCTGAAGACGAAGGCGGCGGAGTTCGATCCGCGGGTGCGATGGTCGATCGAGCGTGCCGGCACCGTGCCGGCGCCTATCTACATCCGCATGATGCACCAGCGTCGTGCGCTCATCGCCGCCATGGATCAGCGTCTGTCGCCTCTCGATGTGCTGGCGCTGCCGGCAACGGCGATCACCGCGCCACTCACTGCGCCACTGGAGGCCGACGACAGGCTCTACAACAAGATGGACTGGCACATCCTGCGCAACACCATGTTCGGCAACCAATTCGATCTCACCGCCATCTCGCTGCCCATCGACGGCTGCGAGCGCCCGGTGGGCTTCATGCTGGTGGCCCGCCACGGACAGGATCGCCGGCTGCTGGAGATCGCAGCGGGCGTAGAGCGCGAACTGGCGCGCTGATGCAGATCGAGCTTGCGTCGTTCAGGCCGCGATGGAGCGGGCGAGGCTCAGACAGGCAGCGATTCCGTCCTCCAGGATCTGGTCCGAGAGCTCCTCATCGTCGACGGCGCGTGCGAGCTGGATCATGCCGGTCGTGCCGGCGATGATCGCCCTGGCGACCGAGCGGCGCGCTTCAGGCGTTGCGCTGGCAGGCAGCAGGCTGGCCACCATATCCACATGCTCGATAATGCTCTGCGTGAACATCTCGCGCACGGCCGGTGAATGGCGCGCGATCTCCGGTGCCAGTGCTCCAGCCACGCATCCGTTCTCCGGGTTGTCCCGATGGTATGGGCTTAGATAGGCGCGGATTACGGCCTCCAACTTGTCCTCATTCGATTCCACGACAGATCCGAGCCAAGCTTTCACCTGCTCTATTGCTTCGTGCAGAGCTTCCTCGATCAAGGCATCCTTGGACGGGAAATGGCTGTAAAATCCGCCATGGGTGAGGCCGGCGCTTGCCATAAGCCCAGCCACTCCGCTTGCACCCACACCATCTTTTCGAAGCTGCTGCGCCGCGACCGCAATGATGCGCTTGCGCGTAGCATCCCTGTGACCCTTTTCGTAGCGCATGGTCGTTCACTTTCCCAGAAGAGGGATCGGTCGAATGGGTGATGTGACTGAATCTATCATCATATGTGCAATATAATACTACGTTACCCTTAAGCTGTCCATAGTTCCCCTAGGACAGTCTCAGGTTGTTCTCAATCTTGTCCCTAAAAGAGGGACGAAACTGCGCGCGAAACCAGCCTTGCTTTGGCACGGGCAGGCATTGAAATCGTTGCTGGGCAAGAATTTCCGCGGAGAGCCCTTGCAAGGGAGAGAAATATTAGATTATGATCATCATGTAAAGAACAAGAGCCACCGAGGTCTGTTTGATGGTTTCCGTAAGGGAAGTATGCCGAGCCGAGGATGAAACCGCTGAATCCAGCGATTTGCCCGCCTCAGAGACCATAAAGGCAAGGGAGCGTCACAAGATGATCCGTTTCATGAGCGTGCTCTCTAAAGACGTTGCTCCACCGACCGCTCCCTTAACGGGCGCCACTCGTAACTGGCGCTGTGAGCTTGGGACCTTCTGGCGGGACATCGAAGACGCTGGCTCCATCGTCAGGGCGATCCGGCTCCGAAATCCTGAGGCGTCTGCTCGAGGTCAGAACGGTGATATCAAAGGCATGGCTATAGGCAAGGACGCTAGAAAGGCAGGGCCCTGGGCCAATCTCCGTATTCTGTACTGCAGCATTCTTTAGGGCATCGCATCTAGGACGGCCCCTCTTTGAAGGTCTTCCGATTCCGGCCTCCCTGCGGGATCAAGATCGTCTCTGAAAATGCATTCTCTTTTCGATAAAATGGCTCGCCCCACGAACGGGACTGCACATGACAGGGAGATCCCGTCTGTCTGAGACCGGGAAAGCCACCTCAATCAGGGTTCGTTGGCACAGATCCCGCCAACGCGCGTTATGCTCTTCCCAGCGGGCCCGGGAGACCCTGAACCCCATGTTGCGTCAGCTTTATCTCTGCCTTGGCTATGCAAACCTCGCGCTCGGCGTGATCGGGATCTTCCTGCCCGTTCTGCCGACGACGCCTTTCGTTCTCCTGGCCGTCTGGTGTTTTGCCCGCTCGAACCCGGCCTTGGCTGACCGGCTCTACAGCCATCCCCGCTTCGGCGCCCTGCTGACCACATGGCGGGATGAGAAGGCCATTCCGCGGCGGGCCAAGATCTGTGCCTTGAGCATGCTCGCACTGTCCTACGGCGTGATCCTGTGGCTCAGTGAAAGCGATATCCTTGTTTTCGCACTCGCCGCAATCATGGGAAGCGTCGCCTTCTACATCGCAACGCGGCCTGCGCCGCGCGGCGGATCCGAAACGCTGCGGCATGTCTCGTGCACGGATCGATGAAAGCCTGTCCATATCAGTCGTTGCGGAGCGGCTTCGTTATCCGATCCTTGTCCTGTTTGGACAAAATCGCGCCATGTTAAGGTCAAGGTTCCGGTTAGGCTGCGGGCATCTCAAGGGAGGAGCAGTGCCATGCGCAGTCTCAGTCTGTCGATCTTCCTGCTTGCCTCAGCCGTGATGCTCGCGCCGCTGCTGATCGCTCTCGCCTATGCGGCGAGCGTGTTGACCTCGGCGCTGATGTTTCCCTGACACCCGCTCATCACAGTTAGAATTCGCCTTGAAGGCGAAGCAGATCAGGTTCGCGGACCCGCAATCTCTGCAGTCAGTTTCGGCAGCTCTTTCGTCATCCACTCGACCATCTGGTCGCTGGTTGTCAGATGCGTGGGCATGGGAATGAAAGGGCCATGCGATTCGTAGATGGCGATCGGATCCCTGGCCCCCAAGATCGGATCGAGCTCGTCCTCGATCTCCGGCGTGAGGCTTCTGCTGCCAAACCATGTCACGAGCAGCAGGAGCATTCCAACGGCGCCGGCAAGGACGACCAGCAAGGATATCGCCAAGTCTGCCACCTGTACCTTCCTCGCGGTGAGAGATCCATTCAGCCCGTCATTCAGCTTAACATCGAACGCCCGACGATCCAACGCTTACAAAGCCACCGGCTCTCGAATGGCAGGATCCCTGTTTGAGGTCTTGCGATTGAGGTTTACAATCACATCATGAGCATCGAAGGCATTTTCAAGCTTGCTCATATGCGAAACGGGGGCTGCGCGATCGATCCTGTTGAAGGGGATGCGCCATGCGAACCTATTACGTGTTCCAGTCCAAGACGGCTCCCGACCTCCTCGGCTTTGCCGAAAGCCCTGCGGGCGAGACCCTGCCGGCCGATTTGGGGCCCTGGGTTTCAAGCCAGCAGATCGGCCCCGATGAGGAGTGGACCCTGGGCGTCAGTCGCGCCATCGTGGCCGCCGGAATCATGGAGAACGGCTTCTACCTCTGGGGTCCCGTCAACCGTCCGACATCACCCCACCCGGTGATCGCGAGCGACCGCGTGGAAGGCACCGCCGTCTACGATCTGCGCGGAGCGCAGATCGGCACCATCAAGCGTCTTCTGATCGAGAAGGTGAGCGGTCGCGTTCTCTACGTCGATGTGACCTTCGGCGGTTTTCTGGGAATGGGCGTCCATCATCACACGATCCCCTGGGACAAGCTCTCCTACGACAAGGAGCTCGAAGGCTACCGCACGGATGTGACCGAGGCACAGGTCCAGGGAGCGCCCGCCTTCTACGGCGACGACCGGGTCTGGCCCGACCGCAGGCGCGAGCAGGAGATGCGGGATTACTGGAAGGACATTCCCCGAGGGCCGATCTGATCGCAACGTTCCGTCACACCCTGGAGATTCGCCATGATCGCGCATGTGTTCAAAGTCGGTCAGGTCGTTCGGCCCCGGCCATCCTGCCCCAATCTTCCGCACGATCTCTTCAGGATCCTGCGCCTGCTTCCGTCGACCGCGGGCGGCATGCCGCTCTATTGCATCAAGAGCGAAGCGGAGATGATCGAGCGCGTCGTCGAGCAGGATGCGATCGAGGCTGCGCCGCGCTGATCCTGCATTGAGTCCGGCTCCGGCGACCCGCGGAGGATAACATGGCGGACGGGAACTCGCCGGAGGCTTGGCCGTTGTCCAACCGAATACCTTCGTTCCCCTCTGGCAACTCGATGGCCCGACGGTTCTTCCGTTCGGGCCTTTTCTTTGTGCCCAGCGCATCGCGCGGCCCTCCGGGTCCGCTACGGGCGACGCGCTGATCAAGGAATCGAGCATCGGATGGATCCCAAAAAGTGGAATCGACATTTGGGTCCGATGCTCTGGCCCGGTCTCAGCCTTCGACGAGCACGGTCTTGATGTTGGTGAATTCGCGGATGCCGAAATGCGAGCATTCGCGGCCGTAGCCCGATTCCTTCACGCCGCCGAAGGGGATGCGCGGATCGGAGCGCACATTGGCGTTGACGAAGCTCATGCCCGCTTCCAGCTCCTGCGCCGCGATCCGTTCGCCCCGTTCCAGGTTCTCGGTGAGAACGCCGGAGCCCAGCCCGAAACGCGAGGCGTTGGCAATGCGGATGGCTTCTGCCTCGTCGGCCGCTTCGATGATGGCGGCCACGGGCCCGAAGACCTCCTCGTCATGGGCCGGCATGCCGGGGCGCACATCGGTCAGCACCGTTGCCGGATACCAGGCGCCCGGCTTCTCAGGCACCTCGCCGCCGAGGAGCAGGCGGGCGCCCTTGTCGAGGCTCTTTCGAACCTGATCGTGAATCTCGTCGCGCGCCTTCACGCTTTGCAGCGGCCCGAGCTTCGTCCTCTCATCGCGCGGATCACCCATCGCGTAGGCGTTCATGGCTTCGACGAAGGCGCGCTCGAACGCCTCGCGCACGGCTTTCACCACGATGAAGCGCTTGCCGGCGATGCAGCTCTGCCCGCCATTGACCATGCGCGCCGCGGCGCACACCCGCGCCGCCTTCTCCATGTCCGCATCGTCCAGAACGATGTAGGCGTCGGAGCCTCCGAGCTCGAGCACGGACTTCTTTAGCACCGCACCGGCGGCGCCCGCCACCTGGCGTCCCGCCTCCACGCTGCCGGTGAGCGTCACGGCCGCGATCGAGGGCGCCTCGATCAGGGCGCGCACATCCCGGCTCGGGATGAGCAGCGTGCGGAACAGAGGCTCGGGAAAGCCTGCCTCGCGGAATACGCTCTCGATGGCGAGGGCGCAGCCGGGCACGTTGCTTGCATGCTTGAGAACGGCCGCATTGCCGGCCATGAGCGCGGGAGCCGCGAAGCGGAACACCTGCCAGAACGGGAAATTCCACGGCATGACGGCGAGCACCACGCCGATTGGATTGTAGGTGACGAAGGTTTTCGGGCCGCCAAGATCCACCGGCTCGCGAGCGAGATAACGCTCGGCATTCTCCGCGAAATGATCGCAGTTGAAGGCGCATTTCTCGATCTCGGCCAGGCCCTCCTTGCGAGTCTTGCCCATCTCGGCAGTCATGATATCGGCGAATGTCGCCTGCCGGCGCCGCAGCACCGCGGCAGCCTCCTTCATGAGACCGGCGCGATGCGCGAAGGACGTCCGCCGCCACTCCGCAAAGGCTCCGCGAGCCTCCTCGGCCAGGGCCAGTGCCTCGTCCCGGGTGTGTCCCTCGTAAGGCTGGCCAGGTTTCCCTGTAGAAGGATCGTTGGTCTCGAAGCGCGGCCTCTCGTCCGATGCGTTCGACGGCTCCCGACTTTGCGACGGGTCGCGCCCGGGCGGGCGGGTGGTCTCATCCATGACGATGTCCTCCCGAATTGGGGGTCGGCTCCTGCTCAGCGAGGAAACGGGAGGAGGGGAGAGGTGTTCCGGCGTTCTCTTCTTTCGATGCGCTAGGCAGCCTGATGGGTGATCGCCGGCGTCATCATGCGCCCGCGATTGATCAAAGCAGAGACGCAGGTTGCGAGGGAGAGGGCGGCGCGATCCGACCGTCCCCTCTGCAGGCACTCCACATAAAGCCGCATCAGCTCGACGGTGACATAATGGAACGCCACCTCCGATCCCCGGGCGAGCTTCATGCGCCGCGAGGCCGTGGCGAGCTTGTCGAGATAGAGGGATTGTTCGGTCCGCGGCTCCGCCATGAACCCGCTCAAGCCGCCGAAAGTCTCCTCGAAATGCCCCCAGAGGAGGGCGAGATTCTTGGCGGCCTTGTCCTGTTGATCGGCTTGAAGCGCCTTGAACTCCCGCAGGAGTTCCCAGATCGGGTCCTGCTCCAAGGTCTCTTCCTCTGCGGTCTTCACCAGCGGAACGAAGGGGAGCAGGGTCCGTGCGTTCGAAATCAGGGCGGGACGGATCCTGTCCCACTCGGCATAGACTCTCGGAAGCACGATCAACGCGGTGGCCAGAGCGGTCTGATCCAGTGTCCTGCCGATCCGGCGGAGCACCGGACGCGCTGCGTCGCCGTATCGCTCAACGATGCGCCACCGCAGGTGGCATAGCCGATAGACCTGTTCGAGCTTCTTGATGAGCTCATTGCGCGATTGATCGTCGGCGGACCAGGGAAAACTGAAGTCGTTTCGGTAGTGAGGCGAAGAGCTCATGAGGCTGACGATTCGATCCACAAATCATTGTTGTGCGCAACTCCGCTCATACAGCGGCAATCGCGGCAACTTTGAGGCTGTAGCGTCACAATGAGGATGTTCGATTGAACCGAGTGAGATTGTCGTGGGCGTCAGGAATATAATGCAAGAACGAGCGGCAAAATCATGCGCGATATTTCGCTCTTGTTGCTCGTGCCTTTTTTACTGAGGATTCTGTAATATTATCCGTTCCGTTGCGATGCGATAACTGTCACTTGGATTCAGCAGACGAGTTGCGTCACGATCAGGTTTGAAGCGACTCGGTTACGGATGAAGATGTGGACGGCGATGGGAGTGCGGACTTCGCAGCCTGTCGGAAGCGTCTCTGGGATCTGATGACCTGACGGATTGGAAAGGGTGCTCCGATCCTTTCCATGCACCAGTTCAGCCGTCAGATCACCACTTGGAGCCGCCACCTTCGTTGCCGCCATCCCGATCGCCGTCGCGATTTCCGCCGCGGTCGTCGCCATCCCGACCGCTCCGGTTGCCGCCCCGGTCATCATCCCTGCCGTCGCGGCCTTTGCCGTCGTCGGAGCCCTTGCCGCCACGACCTTTGCCGCCGTCACGATCGTCGCCCTCATAGTCCTTGCCGCCGCGACCCCCGCCGCCATGGCCTCCGCCGGGCGGACCATTGCCGTGATGGCCGCCATCATAGCCACCGTTGTGACCGCCACCCCCATGACCGCCTCCGTGGTGTCCTCCGCCTCCATGGTGATCGTCTCCCTTGCCGCCACCGCTATGGCCGCCTCCGGGATTGGTCCCGCCCCCGGGGTTCGTTCCGCCTCCGGGACTGGTGCCACTTCCCGGATTCGTTCCGCCTCCAGGGTTCGTGCTACTTCCGGGATTGGTGCCGCCTCCAGGGTTCGTGCCACCTCCAGGACTGGCCCCTCCGCCTGGGTTCGTCGGGCCGCCGGCGACCGGGCCGGTACCGCCGCTCTGCGGTGGGCTGTTGCTTCCGCCTGTCCCTCCGCCTGAATTGGGAGGGTTGGCCGGACCTCCGGTGCTGGGGCCGGGTGCCGAAGGTGAGGCGAGGCTGGCGCTGGCCAGAGAGCCGTCGCTTGCCCGATCCGTGGCGATGACGCCTCCGGCCCATTGCTCGCGCGGGTATGTCGGGCATTCCCACACCTGACGCGGCCCGAACAGGCCGCGGACCATCACGGGCTGGCAGTAGCGCTGGAACGATGCGTCCACATTCTCGGTATAGACCGGCTGTGCCGCCCTCTGACCGGCTGCCGATGCTGGATCCATCGCAAGAGCACGGCTTCGTGGTGCAGGGGGCGGCATCCTAACGACTTTGGAGCGTCCTGCCTCTTGGTTCCTTGCGACAGGAGCCTTTCCTGTCGCGATGGCAGACGAATTTCGTGAAGTATAGCGCTTAGGATTTACAGCAGACAGATCTGCAGCAATTAGACTTGTTGAAGATAAAAGGGCGGCAGCCCCGACCAGAAGCCGAAGTTTCATAGATATTCCGTTATAGTTTATGTCTTATTCGGGACTTGTATTTGGACGATATTGTCTTTGTAGGAATATTTCTACGATTCATTCGATCTCTGGCGGAGTACCACCGAGGTACTAGGACTAAAGCTTTTCAGATACGGACTAAAGTCTTGGACTTTAGTCCTGCATCCGATCTTCATCCAAGGGCATCTGACAGGCGTTCCGGATCAGGCGGTTGAGCCGAAGGCGATGGTGGTGCGCTGGGTGTAGGCACGGCACTTGCCCGCTTCCTTCCCGACAGTGAAACTCACCGCAGCAGAATCGCCGCGATCCAACCTTGAATGCCGTCATCCCATGCTTACGTTTCCAGCAGACCCCTGATCCGGGCCCCTCTGACGCGAGCTGCGGTGGCGCTTGCGTGATGTCGGATCGCTTTCGATCCGGCCGCCGGCACAGAGGTGATCATGCTCCAAGAAATTCTGTCGTCTTTCGTCAGCCTGCTGATTGTCGATCCGCTCCAGGCGGAACTAAGCGAGCGCCTGGCGCAGGTTCGGGCGCCTCAGGCGGTGATCGCGGATGTGAGGACATGCGCCGAAGCTTCGCTGCCGCGGCTGGCCGACCGCGCCATGGCCGAGCCGATGTGGGTCGTGTCGACCGCCCTGAATGTCTGGACCGGCCAAACGAGCCCCGAAGACATTCTCGGCAACACGAATCCGCAATGCGGGGCCGCCCTCAAGGCAGCGAGAATCTATCTCGAAAGCCGCGGGGCATAAGCGCTGGAGAGACGGCATGCCTTCCGGAGCATTGCACGCCTTGTGGAACCAGCGGCGATCACCGGGATTGAAATCCTTGCTGTATCAACCTTGGCACAATGCGAGATGGCTGACCGACACGACATAGACCAGGACGCACTTCTGGAGCAGCAGCGCGTTCTGGCAGAGTTCGGCGAGCTCGCGCTCAAGAACGAAGACCTGGACCGCATCCTCAACAAGGGCTGCGAGCTGGTCGGCCGCGCCCTCGATACGGCTTTGTCAAAGGTCATGGAGCTCCTGCCCGATGGAAAGACCTTCAAGGCCCGTGCAGGCGTCGGCTGGAAGCCGGGCGTCATCGGTCATGCGATCGTTACCGCTAATGAGAACTCACCGGAGGGTCTGACTCTGACAGAGGGCGCGGTCATCTCAAACGATATCGCGAAGGAGGAGCGGTTCGAATACCACGATTTCATGAAAGAGGACGGAGTGAAGGCTTTCGTGAACGTGCTGATCCTCAGCAGCAACGGGCGCCCGCCGTTCGGCGTTCTCCAGGTGGACAGCCAGACACCACGGGACTTCACGCAGTCGGATGTCGAGTTTCTCAGGAGCTATGCCAATCTTCTTGGAGCGGCCATTGAGCGCCTGCGCGTCGTGGATCAGCTGCGGGGGGCCGTGAGAGACAAGGATCTTCTCATCGGCGAGCTGAACCACCGGGTGAAGAATACGCTTACGACGGTGCAGTCCATCGCCTCGCAAACCCTTCGCAACGCGCCGGACCTCAACCACGCTTCCAGCGCCATCGAGAGCCGCCTCATTGCCCTGTCGCAGGTCCACAATGTCCTGACGGACCGAAGCTGGGCCCATGTGGCTCTCCAAGATATCGTTTCGCAGGCCGTCGAACCATATCGCAGCCGTGGGGAAAACCGCATCCACGTGCAGGGCCCGCCGGTGCAGGTGCCGCCACGCATGGCCCTGGCCCTTGCCATGGCCTTGCAGGAGCTGGTGACAAACGCGGTGAAGTACGGAGCACTTTCGAACGGCGTTGGACAAATCAAGGTTCAATGGACATTGAGCCATGAGACGGCACCAGATCGGCTGCATCTGCTATGGGAAGAGACGGATGGGCCACCTGTTCGAGAACCGGCTCGGCGCGGCTTCGGAACGCGGCTGATAGAACGGAGCCTTGCTGACGATCTCAACGGCGAGGTGCAGATCGAGTTTGCTCCAACCGGCATCCTATGCACGGTCGATGCTCCCATAGAGAACTAGAGCATATTTCGGCCAAGTGGATCCGGTTCGCCGTCAAGAAATGCGGCAAGCCAAAGAAGAGATGATTCCACGTCAGTGGAAACAGCTCTAGCCTCGCTATCCGGGCTTATGTCGATGGTTTCAGGACGTGCCGGAATGTCCGATCGGGCTGACGTGCAACGCAACGCCGCTCGCGTGAAGGGCATCGGCCAGAGGGCCGGCCGGGAGGGCTTCCGTCACAACGTCCGAGAGATGCTCCAGAGGGCAGACAAGCTCGAGGTGACGCCGGTTGAATTTGCTGGAGGTGACGAGGAGCGCGCGCCGTTCCGCCCGTTCCAGCATCATGCGCTTGACCCAGCAGGCATTCGACACCACGTCGTTCGGCCCGTCGAGGGTCAGGCCGCTGGCTCCGATGAACGCGATATCGGCGTTGAACCGGTCGAGAAAGGCGCATGTGTCGGGACCATAGACGCCACCCTCGTCGGCCGAGAACTCTCCTGGGCAGAACACGATCCGCGTCTTCTTCTGGGGGGCCAGCGCTTGAGCGACGGCCAGACAATTGGTGATCACCGTCAGGCCGTCGACCGAATAAGCCAGGGCCCGGGCGAAGTGAGCGGTCGTCGATCCTGAGTCGATCATCAGGACGTCGCCTGGCTTGACCATCCGAACGGCCATGCGGGCGATGGCGTCGCGCTCCTGGACTGCCGTTGCGTCACGATCCTGAAATCCAGGCTGCAGGCCGAGCTGGAGACCCGTCGCACCGCCATAGGTGCGGCTGACGAGCCCGCGCCGCGTCAACTCTTCGATGTCGCGCCGGACGGTCTCGGCGGATACCCCAAGCCGCGTGGCGAGTTCGGAAGTCCTGACACTGGGACTGAGCGCCAGCTCGGTCATGATCACGCGCTGACGGGTGGCTTTTTTCCCCTCTGAGAAGGACATGGGTACGATCCTGGACCAGGCTTGATGCCGCTATTGTTGGTCTGTCATGAAAACTTTGGACATTCCACATAAGTATGCTTGATCTCCCAACTTTCTGTTTCTAAGCTCCACAGAAAGAGCCTTATGAGCTCGCCGGGGGAGAGATGTATTCAGAGCCAGCCCATCGCACAGTCGCCCTCGAGGCACAGACAGCATGAAGCCCCTGTCGGAGCTTTCGCTGGAGACGGCACGCGCCGTGCGCGTTGTGCTGACTGATATCGATGACACGCTGACCACAGATGGCCTGCTGACGGGACGCGCCTATGCTGCCCTCGAACGGCTGCACCAGGCAGGCTTCATCGTCATTCCCGTCACGGGCCGCCCTGCCGGCTGGTGCGATCACATCGCCCGCATGTGGCCGGTGGATGCGGTGGTGGGCGAGAATGGCGCTTTCTACTTCCGCTACGACCGCGAGCGGAAAACCATGCAGCAACATTTCTGGGCGAGTCCCGAGGAGCGGGCGCAAAACCGCAGCCGGCTTGCAGCCATCGAGAGCGAGGTGCTGGCCACCGTGCCGGGCTGTGCGCTCGCCAGCGACCAGCCCTATCGCCTGGCCGATCTCGCCATCGACTTCTGCGAGGACGTGCCGGCCTTGGCTGAGACTGAGGTGGATCGGATCGTCTCCATCTTCGAGCGCGCCGGCGCGCAGGCGAAGGTCAGCTCGATCCACGTGAACGGCTGGTTCGGCGACTACGACAAGCTCACCATGGCAAGAACCCTGCTGGCTGATGGATTTAACATGAATTGGGACGAGGCGCGTCAGAGCGTGATCTATGCCGGCGATTCGCCCAACGACGAGCCGATGTTCGCGGCCTTCCCCTTGAGCGTCGGCGTGGCCAACATCCAGGCCTTCGCGCACCGGCTGAAGCATAAGCCGGCCTACATGACCCAAGGGCACTCGGGAGACGGCTTCGCGGAACTCGCGGACCTGCTGCTCAGGACAAGAAGCCGGGAGATCATCTGATATGAAAAGCCATAGGGTCGACGCTCATGTCTGAAATCCTTGTCAATGCGGTTTCGAAAACCTGGGGCGGCGTCGGAGGAGTCGACCGGATCAGCTTCAAGGCCGAGGCTGGTTCGCTCCTTGTCCTTCTCGGTCCGTCCGGATGCGGCAAGTCCACGACGCTCCGGCTGATCGCAGGCCTGGAGGAGGTCGATTCCGGCACGATCACCATCGGTGGGCGCGACGTGACCCATCTCTCTCCGGCCGAGCGGCGCATCTCCATGGTGTTCCAGTCTTATGCGCTCTTTCCCCACCTCAATGTCGCCGAAAACATCATCTTCGGCCTGAAGGTCCGCGGCGTCGGCCGGGCCGAGCGGGACGAGAAGCTGAAGAAAGTGGCCGACATCGTCGGCCTCAGCCACCTGCTCGAGCGCAAGCCCTCGCAGCTCTCCGGCGGCCAGCGCCAGCGCGTCGCCCTCGGTCGCGCGATTATCGCGGAGGCTCCTGTCTGCCTGATGGATGAGCCCCTCTCGAACCTCGACGCCAAGCTGCGTCACGAGATGCGCACGGAAATCCGCAGCCTGCAGCAGAGGCTCGGCATGACCATGGTCTACGTCACCCACGATCAGACCGAGGCCATGACCATGGCCGACCGGGTGATCCTGATGCGCGACGGTCACATCGAGCAGAACGGCGCTCCGCACGAGCTCTACAACGAGCCGGCGAGCGACTTCACGGCCCGCTTCATCGGCACGCCTCCCATGAACATCATGTCCTGGCAGGACGATGCGATGCTCGGCGTACGGCCCGAGCACATTTCGCTCATCGAACGGGACGGGGTGCCGGCGACCGTCAGGACCGTCGAGTATCTGGGCGCGGACAGCATCATTCTGTGTGACGTGAAGGGCGAGACCGTCTCCGTGCGGCAGACCGGCTACTGCTCGTTGCCGGCCGGCACGAAGGTCGAGCTAGGATGGCAAAACCGTCACATCCATCTGTTTGACAGGGACAGCGGAAAGCGTCGCGCGGCTCACGCTTTGAGCTAGCGGCGGCCGCATTCTTCTGAAAGAACGCTGGCGGCTACGACCGCAAGCGTATGACTTCCAAAAAACTCCAGAGGGGAGGACATGATGAAGTTCAAGACGAAGGCCCTGCTCACGGCAGGTTTGATGACATTGACCAGCCTCGGCGCGACTGTGGCTCAAGCGGTCGATCTGACCATGTACTATCCGGTCGCGGTCGGCGGCCCGGTCACGAAGATCATCGACGACATGGTGCAGGGGTTCCAGAAGGAGAACCCGGACATCAAGATCGAGGCGGTCTATGCGGGCAACTACACCGACACCATGACCAAGGCCATGACGGCCATGAAGGGCGGACAGCCGCCGCAGCTGTCGGTTCTGTTCTCCACCGACCTGTTCACGCTGATGGACGAGAAGGCCATCGTGCCGATCGATGAGCTTGCCGGAGCCGACGGCAAGGAATGGCTCAACGGCTTCTATCCCGCCTTCATGGAAAACGGCCGTGTCGACGGCAAGACCTGGAGCGTGCCGTTCCAGCGCTCCACCATCGTCCTCTACTACAACAAGGACGCGTTCAAGGAGGCCGGCCTCGATCCGGAGAAGCCGCCGACAACCTGGGCCGAGATGGCCGAGATCTCGAAGAAGCTCGTGAAGAAGGATGCCTCCGGCAACGTCACCCGCTGGGGCGTCGAGATTCCGTCCACGGGCTACGGCTACTGGATGCTGCAGGCGCTCGCCATCGAGAACGGTCAGAAGCTCATGAACGAGGCCGGCAACAAGACCTTCTTCGACGAGAAGAAGACGGTCGAGGCCCTGCAATACTGGGTCGATCTCTCTGCCAAGGACGGCGTGATGCCGAAGGGCGCCGTGGAATGGGGCACCCTGCGCACGGACTTCCTCGAAGGCAAGACAGCCATGATGTGGCACACCACGGGCAACCTGACCGCCGTGAAGGAGGGCGCCAAGTTCAACTTCGGCGTCGCCATGCTGCCCGCCAAGGATCAGCGCGGGTCGCCGACCGGCGGCGGCAACTTCTATGTCTTCAAGAGCGCAACGCCTGAGCAGCAGAAGGCGGCCGTGAAGTTCATCCGCTGGATGACCGCTCCCGAGCGGGCCGCCGACTGGAGCATCAAGACCGGTTACGTGGCCGTCACTCCGGCGGCCTACGAGACCGAGACCATGAAAGCCTACGTCAAGGACTTCCCGCAGGCGGTCGTGGCGCGCGACCAGCTCAAGCACGCTGTGGCCGAGCTGTCGGTGCATGACAACGGACGCATCTACAAGATTGTCAACGACGCCGTGCAGGCGGCCGTGACCGGCACCCAGAGCCCGCAGGAGGCCCTCGAGGGAGCTCAGAAGCAATCCGAGCGCGTGCTCAGCCGCTACAAGTAGCCAGCTCCGAATGCGTCGCGGCGACATCATCGCCGCGACGCGACTATCTCTGACGAGGGGGAATTCCATGGTCGCCGCCGTGATGAGCGCCACCGAGCCGAAAGCCGCCAGGCGCAGGAACTGGGCAGTGAGCGTCAATGCCTGGCTGCTGCTGCTGCCGGCGATCGTTCTCCTTGCGACCTTCACCCATTATCCCATCCTGGCCACGCTCTATCACAGCTTCTTCTCCCTGGGCCGCAGCGGCCCGGCGGAATTCATCGGCCTGGACAATTACCGCTACATGCTGGACGACGATGTCTTCTGGCAGGTGCTGCGCAACAACTTCATCTTCGCGCTTGCGACCGTGCCGACCAGCATCGCGCTGGCGCTCCTCATGGCCGTGTGGGTGGACAAGAAGATCGTCGGCCGGTCGTTCCTGCGCCTTGCGTTCTTTACCCCGACGGTCCTGCCCATGATCGCGGTGGCCAATATCTGGCTGTTCTTCTACACGCCGGATTACGGGCTGCTCGACCAGTTCCTGAAATCCCTCGGCTTTTCCGGGCACAACTGGCTCGGCGATCCCTCGACCGTCATGACCTGCCTCGCCGTCATGGTGGTGTGGAAGGAGGCCGGCTTCTTCATGATCTTCTACTTGGCGGCGCTGCAGTCGATCCCGCCGGAGCTGAAGGAGGCGGCCTCCGTCGAGGGAGCGAGCCGCTGGTACTTCTTCCGCCGCGTGACGTTTCCGCTCCTGATGCCGACGACCCTGTTCATTTCCATCAACGCCCTGATCAACTCGTTCAAGCTCGTCGATCAGCTGGTCATCATGACCAAGGGCGGGCCGAACAACGCCAGTTCCCTGCTGCTCTACTACATCTATGAAGTGGCCTTCAATTTCTGGGACACGACCTACGCCGCGACGCTGACCGTGACGCTTATCAGTATCCTGGCGGCCGTGGCCCTGACCAAGTTCGTCTATCTCGATCGCAGGATCCACTACCAATGAGAAAAGACAGCCACTCGATTGAGACCTTCGCGGCCTGGGCGCTGGCGCTTCTCTGGCTGCTGCCGCTGGCCTACAGCTTCTGGAGCGCATTCCATCCGTCGGAATACGCGACGCGCTTCGACATCACCGCGCCTCTCACCCTGGACAATTTCGCGAAGGCCTGGCGGCAGGCGCCGTTCGCCCGCTACTACCTGAACACCGTGATGCTGGTGAGCCTGGTTCTGGCCGGGCAGCTCGTCATAGCGACGCTCGCGGCCTATGCCTTCGCGCGGTTCCGGTTCGTCGGCCGTGAGGTGCTGTTCGGGCTGGTTCTCGTGCAGCTCATGATCATGCCGGACGTGCTGATCGTGGAGAACTACCGGGTCATCAGCGCGCTCAACCTCCTCGACACGATTCCGGCGATCGCCCTGCCGTACATGGCCTCGGCCTTCGGCATCTTCCTGCTGCGTCAGACCTTCAAGAGCGTGCCGAACGAGCTGGTCGAAGCGGCACGCGTGGAGGGCGCTTCCTCCTTCGGCGTGCTGTGGCGCGTGTTCGTGCCGCTCGGCAAGACCACCTACATCGCCTTCGGTCTCGTCTCCGTGAGCTATCACTGGAACAACTTCCTCTGGCCGCTCATCGTCACGAATTCCGTCGAGAGCCGTCCGCTCACCGTGGGGCTCGCCGTCTTCGGCGCGCCGGAAACGGGCGTGGACTGGTCGGTCATCACGGCCGCCACCGTCATGACGATGGCGCCGTTGCTCCTCGCCTTCCTGCTGTTCCAGCGCCAGTTCGTGCAATCCTTCATGCGCGCCGGAATCCGCTGATGAAGCTCGTCACATGGAACATCCAGTGGGGTCTCGGCTGCGACGGCCGCATCGACCTCAGGCGCATCGTCCAAACGGCGAAGGCTCTCTGCGACGCGGATGTCTTCTGCTTCCAGGAGGTCTCCCACGGCTTTGCCGCGCACGACGGCGATCAGGATCAGCAGGCCGTTCTGGCGTTTCTGCTCCCCGGCTACAGGCCTGTCTTCCGCCCGGCCGTCGAGAAGGTCGATGAAAGCGGGCGGCTTCAGGTGTTCGGCAACATGATCCTGTCCCGCCTGCCGGTGCTGGAGATCGCCAGTCATAGGCTGCCCTGGCCGGCGACGGATGGCCGGAGCATGCAGCGCCAGGCCCTGGAGGTTCTCGTTCAAGCTCCGATGGGTGCCATGCGCGTGATCACCACGCACCTGGAATATCACTCCGAGATCCACCGCAAGGCGCAAATCGAGCGTCTGCGTGCCATCCACGAGGAAGGCGAGAGGCGTAAGGAAATAGCCTTCGAGGATCATTCTAACGGAGCCTACCGCACTTCGCCTCAGCCCGTCGGCACGATCCTGTGCGGCGATCTCAATCTCGAACCGGACGAGCCGCTCTATCGGGACATCCTGAAGCCGTTCCTGTCGGACGTTCCGTCTTTCGTAGACGCCTGGAGGGTCTCCCATGGCCCGACGCCGCATCCGCCCACCACGGGCGTAGCGGATTTCAAGCAATGGCCTCAAGGACCGCATTGCCGGGATTACATCTTCGTGACCGAGAATCTGGCCGAGCGGGTTGTTGATGTGAACGTGGACGTCGAGACCACCGCATCCGACCACCAGCCTCTGGCGCTTGAGTTGGCCGCTGCCATCGGTTCATGATCCGAACGGCAGAACGGATCCGAAGCCTGCTCTCCCGGTGCGACGGGCGTCCGGCTGCGATTGAGCATGGGTAGAAAGCAGAATTTTTTGAAGGACTTGGTGGAGCTGAGGGGAATCGAACCCCTGACCTCTGCAGTGCGATTGCAGCGCTCTCCCATCTGAGCTACAGCCCCGGTCGATTGAATCGAGCCAAGTGGCGCAGTCAGAAACAGCAAACAATTCAATCCATTACGATGCTTAACCTATCAGTTTCACTGAGCTAAGCAAGTGTGCTGTGTAGCGTCGCCCTCAGTGGATTAGCCTTGGTTTGTCACACTTGCTGTGACAAGCACTGTGACAAACGAAAGGCCACCCCCCCGAGGGGGGCTGGCTGAACTTGGGTTGAGCAATAGCCCCTCACACTTCTCGACCGAGAAGTGAAGCCTCTCCGTGGCGCAGATAAAGTGCTCCGTTCACGATTGGTAATGAGACATGAGTTGACCGACCCAACGAGCAGATCGAAACTAGTTTCGACTGAGAGCATCGGTCATTCCCTTGGAAACTGAGGTCCCACTTACGGGGCCTCTTTTGTTTAGCCAAGGTTGTGCCGCGTTACAGACAAGGTTTGCTCTAGGCTTGAGGCTGCGCTGTGAAGGAGCTTCGCCATGAGACTGTTCAACCTCATGCTTCTTCTGCTCCTAGCCCTTATCCTTCTGGCTCCGATCCTGAGTTTACTCGCTTACCTGACAACCTTCTGGCCTTAGCAAGAACATTACGTTGAGGGATTCTGAGGTCGGACGTTCGTTTACATTTTTCAGTGGGGTTACTCTAAACACGAGAAAGCTCCAGCCGGGGAGGGGGCTTCCTCGGCTAAGGCGCTGGGTTGTCTGAGGGCGCGATCTTTGGTTCAGTTCGCGGCATTGGCGATCCCATCGACAAGCCCCACGGCATGCGCTGGGCCACCTTCGACCGCAAGATGAGCCAGGTCGAGGCCGCAGAGGCCGTCTGCAATGCCCACCTCGTCCGGTTCGTCCAGAAGCTTTCCTGGTCTTAAGCGCAGCGGACTGCAAATCCGTTGATTAGCCGTCTTCATCCGATATCCTTCCGCCACGGTAGGGGAAGGCTCCTGATGTAGGACCATGCAGAGCCAGCTATCGTTCTCCTCCCTGGAGGTGCGGCAATCCCTCTTGGCTTGGATCTGGAGCATCGCCCCTACTGCTCCTCATCCAGGCGGGGAGGGGCCGGGAAAACGTGCTCATCTCGGCCCCTCCCACGCCACGCATTCGCGAGTATTCGCTCGCCGGTTGAAGCCTGCTGCAGAGCGGGTTTTACTGAATAGTCGGCTGCGCGTTCCATAAGTCCAGTTAAACACTTTCCGAAAACTTCAAATCGCGTCCCGTACATTCCTTTATGCGAAATTGCGACGCGCTTTTCACGCGCGAGGCAGCTACAGATTTTCAAGTCCCAAATCTGACCCGGGATCTAAAATAACTTAGTAGATGATCCTTGGAATAGCCACAGAAGTCTCTTGGAACAGCCACAGAAGATCCTTGGAGACGTCACAGAAGAGGAGCGGTCTGAGAGGGATGGATCGTGCCGTTTTGCTTCCTTCATGATCGCATCGCTGACCTGATGACCTGGGTCGGCGGTGGGCGCACCTTGTTCATTTTCATAGTTATTGTTCACCCTGAAAGTTAAATAGCCTTCACGCGCTCTCTACCGGCCCTTCAGCCCCAGGGAGATTTCCCATGACAGTGAGAACAGCTGTATTCACATGCGTCGTGTTGGCCGCTTCATCCGCGGCATACGCCCAGGACGCGGCCACCAACAACCATTGTTGGGGCGACATCACGTCGGACTTTGCCCATATCGAAGTGGGCATCATCGGACAGCATTCTCGGGCACATGATCCGACATTCCGGGGCGAGAACCAGCCGCGGGACGGCGTCGGCAATGTCAGCAAAGAACGGGACGGCCCGCTGAGCGAGGGCGGCCAAGGCGATCACGCCATACGGGTCGGCGAGCAACTCGAGGATGCGACGGGCGTCCCCATTGAGTGTGAATAGTCCTTAAGGGCGGATCGCGCCGGTGGAGCACCAAGTGACACCCACCGGCGCATTCTTCAAATCGCGTTCCATACTGGGCGTTATGCGAAATCGCAGGTGATTATCTCAACCGCGAAGCAGAGGCATCCAGCCACGGATTTGTCTGTCGGAGCAAAAGCGCGGGGGATCGCCAAAGACCCGCCAATAGCCGAGCCCTGCCATGGGATTGGCGACCCAGTACCCGACCGTCATGGGACAGACAGGCGGCTCTCCGTCATCATCGGTCCAGAAGACCACAGGGGTGCCGTCTCGCGGTGCTGTGCTGACGGGACGCCAGATGCCGATCATTGCCCCTCCCGAGTTTATAGGACCTAAGGCCAGACAGATCCTCGGACCAAAGCCGGATCACAACCCTTCCGCGTGGAGCTAGAGTGAGGATGACCGTCGCGCTCCCCCTGACAAGGTGCGTGGTCCGACCGCTGGAGGCAGTCCCCCTGTTTCCGGCGGTCGTCGCGTCATCCGTCACGTTTTGCGATGCGGTCGCTTGGGGAAGATCAGCCTGACCCGCACGGTTCCGAACAGGTCCCGCCCGATCATCAGCGAGTAGAAGTGCCGATAGCTGCTCTCTGAGCTTCCCCATTCGCCAATCCATCCACCCGTTCATTCTCAGGGTGACCAGCATGACCCTTAACCCACTTCCAAGTGATCTTTCGGCCAACCATCACGGCGTCCATCTGCATCCATAGGTCTTGGTTCATGACCGGCTTACCGTCTGCCCTACGCCAGCCCTTGGCCTTCCACCCACGCAGCCACTCGGTTGCCCCCTTGATCACATACTGGCTGTCGCTATGGATGATGATGGGAAGGTCCTGCGGCACAGCCTCAAGTCCCTTAATGGCTGCCGTCATCTCCATCTTGTTGTTCGTCGTGGAGCGGTCACGGCCTACGATGATCTGCTCCTCACCAGCAATGGTGACAACGGCTGCGTATCCGCCTGGACCGGGATTCCCGAGGCAAGCGCCGTCTGTGAAGATGATGGCTTCGTTCGACATTGGATTCTCAATCAATGGGTGGAATGGGATTGCTCCAGGGGAGCAGAACAGGGGAGGCGCTTAAAGCAGGGGAGGGCTTAAGATCCGGTGACCAAGAGTCAGGGACCCCCAGGCCAGTGATCCGCCGCTGCCACAAAATACAAACTCGGTGCCATCAGCAGCGGCGGATCGTATCCATCTGATCAGAACACAAAGAAGTCGAACCTCGTCAGGTCCGGGCTTCCCAGGAGAGTCGCGAACTGCACTTGGGCTGAACTGCTGCCGTTACCGTCCGCATCGAAGTACAAGGCCCCGGTCTGATCATCGTAGATAATGCGGTCAGTCCCATCGGTGGCACTGGTCCCAATGCGGAATGCGCTACGCGACAAGATACCGACTGAGAGGCCCGTGAAGACAGCGTTCTCAAGGAAGATAGTATCGACAGCAGCATTATAGCCTTGGATCGTATCGACGTTGGTACTGCCGAGCGCAGTGCTGAACCTGAATGCATCCGCGCCGCTGCCGCCTATGAGGAAGTCGGTACCAAAGCCCCCATTGAGGGCGTCCAGGCCACTTCCACCCTCCAACCGATCGTCACCACTGCCGCCCCTGAGCGCGTCACTGCCGCTGCCGCCAACTAGACTGTCATTACCGCTGCCCCCGACAAGGAGGTCACTGTCCGGCCCACCATCAAGTCGATCGTTGCCACTGCCCCCGTCAAGGAGATCGTGGCCGCTTCCTCCTAGCAGTCGGTCATTGCCACCCTCACCGGCCAATCGGTCGTTTCCTGAACCGCCAATCAAGGTGTCGTTGTCGCTTCCTCCAAACAGCCGATCATTGCCTCGCCCACCATCGAGTCTATCGTTGCCCTGCCCACCGACGATGCGATCGTTACCGCCAAGTCCTGGCAGGAAATCATCGCCGATGGTTCCCCTCACGGTGTTGCTGCGATCATTGGCTATAGCGACCCACTGGCCGCGTATCTCGCCAGTCGGAAACTCTGGTGTGTGAGCGTTGAAGTAGAGGGGTACGTCCGATCCAATCGAAGCTGAGTTAAGCTGGCTGGCGAAGGTTGAAATCGAGACGGTAGCTGGATCGGTCGTTTCCCACCGTCCCCTTACTGTCCAAGATCCGTCCGCATTGGGCGTAATCCTTAGATCGTCAGCATCGTGGCTTGGGTTGACCTGACCGAAGACTACCCCGCCGTCATCGCCTCTTGGTGCATTGTGGACGTGAAAGCTCGTAACGTTATCGTTTGGATCGGGTGTCTGAGCCGGACGGCCGCTAGCAGGTCCAAAGTCTAGTCCGACCACACGGATTGTATAAGCTGCCGTGAGAGCGGCATTGTCGAAGATCACGGTTCCCAAGCCCGTCGCAGCCGAACCCGTTGGCGTTGACTCTTGGTTGCCTGTCATAGTCACGCGGAATGCTGTGGCCATTTGCTTCCTCCCGTTGATCTAAGCCCCCGGGACAGCCCAGCTAGTTACCTCAGCCCTCAAGCTTTACATGGGAAACAGATTTGGGCCGTCGTGATTGGCCGCCTATGGTGATGCTGGGCTCAATCCATTTTGGATGATCCGAGGGCGTCTGCCCAGCGGCTCCCCCTTAATAGTGCGGAGAGGTCAGGGTAGATGCCCTCATTACTGCCCTCAGATACTCCCTCAGCTTCTCCTTAAGCTTCCCATAGTGCCTCACGAGGGGCTGTGGGATGTCGATTGACGAGACAATTTCATCCGGGGTTGACTTTGGGTAGTGACCTCTCAGCCAGCAGCCTTCCGTCTCTGGTGAAAGTCCCGTTGCTTTGCCTGAGTCTTCGCATAGCGGTTGACCAGTGATTGAGGAGCATCGATCAGACCGGCAATCTCATCCTGGGTGAAATCAGGGAAGTGATCACGCATCCAACAGACTTCCATCTGGGTGGTCATCTGGCTTTGGCGTTGATCCTTGAAGGTCTTAAGGGCCTGTGAGGCTGCCTGTAGCTGAGGCTTGGACTGCTTCTCCTCGTCCATATCCTCCATCACCCATCCCAGGTTCTGAGCGATCACCTTCTGACCCAGAGGGCTGATCACGTCGAAGGGGTATTGATGCTTCTTTGGCTTATCGTGTCGCTTACCAAGCCCGAGTTGAACGGCTCTGGTGGTAAGCCGGAACCTCCCGCTCTCAGACTTCAGCATCCCCAGGTGATGCAGGACAGAGCGGATCTTCTTGGCCCCTAGGCCATATCGCTTCCCTAATTCAGTGACGGTGACCCAGTTCCCGAGATCAATAATACGGAGGTCACCTGTGGTCCTGTTGAGTTCTTCAGTTGTGTAGATCATGGGCTATCCTTGGAATGAGAAAAGCCCACCAAGGGGTGACCTCAGTGGGCTTCTGTGGATGTGTGGAAGGGACTGTTTTCAGAGAGTGATAATGATGAGTAATGTCTTCAGATCACCCAAGCTGACCAAAGCAGGACAACAAGGATGACAGGCGGAACACCAGGGGCAACGCTGAGGACGCTGGTTCACATTCAGCAGACCTTCAGAGAGATGAATGAAGCTATTGCACCTCAGCAGATCGAGATCCTGTTTGAGATTGCATCCCAGCCGGGGCTCACGCAGCAGGAGCTGGCTAATCGTACAGGCATGGCCCTGTCGTCCATCAGCCGGAATCTCATGGCGCTGGGCGAATGGAACCGTTCGGGCAAGCCAGGACTGAGCCTTGTTGAGACGGCAGATGATCCCAACGAGCGTCGTAGGCAGATCGCCTTCCTGTCCCCAAAGGGCGGAGCCTTGTGCGCCGTATTCTTGAGCAATTAGGCACCAAGGATCTGGACACATGGAAAGCTCCGACTGCAAGGGAGTTCCTTAACAGCGCATACTCTACGACCCGCTGAACGAATGGGGACCAAACTCAAATTGGTCTGCTTCCATACGCAGTCCCCTCAGTGGTCGTTGAGCGGGACTTGCGCTTCTTTCTCGTTGTTTCATCTCCGCCACGACCAATGCCGTAGTACAGATTGTCACTACGTAGATTGAGTGGGTCCTTGTCGCGGTGGCGGACGTTGGATCTCTGGCAATCACCAAGAACCAACCTCGCAACCATGAGATTAACCCCCTTGTAAGCCAGTCTCACATAGGCATAGCCATTCCCGGCTGAGTTCAGGAACCACGACGATATGCCGTAGGTGCTGATTATGCGGGTGTAATCTTCAGTTCTTAGCCATACTGTCTTTGCAGCATTAGCCAAGGGCACTCCAGTTACAGGGATGCCATCGCTATCCAGCTTAGACAGCGTTTCGTGATGTACTTTAAGTGTCATTGAGGTGACTTCGGAGGTCTACAAAGGAAAGGGGACAGATACGCCCCACTTCAGGGACACATCGGTGAAAAATTGGTTCATGCAGGGTGGTCATCAGAAAACGCCATTTGGGGCTGGACCACTGCGGAGTGCATCTCGACAGAGAAAGACGATCCTAGGCGACCACCTTGTAAGCTCCTGAGGCGTTCTGTGCTGGAAGCGTCATACGGTGCGATGTGGATGCCACTGCTATCCCGCTCGATGACGGTCAACCGTGCTGCCTGACCAACAGTCGTGGTCATTGAGACGATCTTACTACCCTCATGGGAAACGATCAGGGGTCCCTGAGGGGAGACACCCTCGCTCAACAGGACACGACCTGCGGAGAACACAGGGGTCCGGCTTTCACAAAGAGCACGACCATCAACGGACGCGACGAAGCGCCCCCGGCCAACGGGACGTAGGGTGAGGAATATGGAAAGGCTTTCTATTAGCTTGGATGATTAGGGGAGTGACCAGCCCTCACAGCCCCAATGCTGATCTGACAGAGCAGAACCGAGAACATCGAGTTGTTGAGTGGGGTGTAGGATATGAGCCTGATAGATGCGTGAGGGCTGGTCAGGGTATCCGTCTGTTGATGAGCTACAGGTACAGACGAAACAAAGAAGGGCGGCACCACTGAAGGAACCGCCCTGTGAAACTCTTATGGAATGTGATGAGGCTTCAGTGCGCCTTGAGGATGCGATGGACTGAGCCCTTACCGATGCCCAAGCGTTCAGCGATCTGACCCATAGAGAGACCCTCAGCATGGAGGGCTTTCACATCATTGGCCTTGGCCTGCGCTGTGGGCTTACGACCTTTATAGGCTCCTTCAGCCTTTGCCTTGGCGATGCCCTCACGTTGACGCTCAAGCATCATCTCACGTTCAAACTGAGCGACACCACCAAGGACGTTCAGCATCAGCTTGCCAGTAGGGGTGGAGGTATCAACACCAAGGTTGACGATCCGAAGGGCAGCACCCTTAGCCTCGATCATCTCAAGGATCGTGCCCAGATGAGAGACAGAGCGGGCTAACCTGTCCAACTTGGTCACAACCAGGACATCACCCTCCCGAACAAAGTCGAGGGCTTGCTCAAGGGCAGGACGTGGGCCGACAGAGGAGGTCTGCTCCTGGAAGACCTTCTGACACCCGAGGGCCTTGAGGTCCCTCAGTTGGGCTTCAAGACCGGCTTCCTGTTCGAGGGTGGAGGTACGGGCATATCCGATGAGCATGTCTGCCTCTTCGTTCCAATTAAGTCTAAGACATATTCACCTTGGCCGTTCCAAATGTCAAATACATTCTTGTGGAACAGTTAAGATAACGATCTGGAACGTTCATCTAGGGCAAGGTTCATTGGAACGATGAAGGATACTGGCCTGGGTGTGCGGCATCGGGCGTACGACGACACGCGCCTATGGACCGTGTGCGTAACGCGAGGGGCACCGGGGGGAATTCCCCGCAGCGTATCTATCGATAACCTCTCATAAATTCTAGCCAGATCGAAATGGCCCCTTCTGATCATCCTAGTGGGAGGCCAATTGGTCCTGGAGAGACCAGTTTCTCTAGTGGAAGCAGAATTGATCCTGAGGGGTTCATCAGTTCCAAGTGGTCGATGAATTGACTCACGAAGGGAGAGAGGCTCGGTCCTATCCTTGTCTAAGGGGTAACTGATCGGTGAGCCACGGAAGCGGCTTGGTCTGTATCTCTAGTTAAGGGGTAAATTCAAAACGTGACGAAGAGGCAGCCTTGAGCCCCCCTGTGTGTCTCCAAGTGGTGGGGAATTAGATCAAGCCCGCTTCTTAGGCCTTTCATCCCCATTCTCCACAGCCTCCCTTGTGCCTCAGGCTCGCTCTCTCGACACGCCAGTTGACCGCATGAAATGTTCTCATTTCGTTCTGGGTGAGTCGGATGGGCAGCAGCAGTCGAAAGCTCTCGGTTGAGCAAGTTCTTGAGGCGAGACTATGTTACATGGTCGGAGACTGGGAGTGGTCCAAGCTGGCTAAGAAGTTTGGGGTGGGCTCGGAAACGATCAAGAACGCTGCCAGAGGGGTGACTTATAGCGATCTGCCCATGCCACCCAAGAGAGTAGACGTGTTGGAGAGGTGACTATCACAGACGGGCTTTCTTGATCGTCTGGGCTGGTGGTAGCCACGGAAGCAAGAACGCCGCCAGTGACGAGACGGTAACAGCGCAATCGCCTATTTAAGAGTGGGGAGGGGGCTATGAGGGAAGCCCACAGTGGTGGACTGGAAAGCACTGTCCCGGCAATTCAGGAAGGACTGGTTTGAGTTGCTATTCGTCATCATTGTCGGACCGTTGATCGGCCTGGCCATGGGCTACGCTGTCAAGATGCTTGTGGCTTGGTGAGTGTGCGGAAAGGGCGACCTAGTGAGAGCCACCCTGCGAGGATCTGCCATCATGGGGAGAGGGAGCGCCTTCGATCAGCACCCGATGCAGATGCTTCTTGAGGTCCGTTTTAGCTTCTCGTCACGAGTGCGTTGCACCGCTTCAGCCTTTTTCCGCTGGGCCTCAGCCATTGCCGCACTCTCCTCCGCGCTAGGTGCCTTTACAGCGGCAGCATTAGGAGCCAGTGCCCTTGCTGCCTGCCCCTGAGCCTGTGCAGCTTGGGAGGCAATGGCGAGAGCAACGATGGACATGGCTGTCAGGAGGCGCATTGGTCTACTCGCTAGGGGAGGTGAGGGTACTGCAGCGTAGCATGTCTAGTGCAGCCGCTAGGATAGGCATCCGGTGGTTGATCGCACCCTTAATAGGCACCTTACTACAGTCTTGATGTGCCTACTTGGATGGTTGCGAAGACGATGGCTGAGGCTTGGGCCAGGACAGGTCTCTTACCATCGCTAAATGTCGAAATGTTCATACCACTCGCCCAATGAACGCCGCTAAGCACTTGCGTGACGAATTTGACGAGGGCCCTCCTAGCGAACTTCTGGCCATCCTCTGGACCCATCTCAACGAACATCTGTGAGACGCTCGGGGTTAGATCGTCAGCTGCCAATGCAAGAGCCTCACTTGGTCAGTCCTTCGATTAGTTTGGGCTTAGCTGGTGCCTTGGTATATGAGTCTCGGAAGTCAGGATAAGATAAATATTCCTGGATTGGTTCGTGCACTAGTATGGTAGTATAGCAAGAAATTGATCGAATAACTTAGGTAATTTTTGGCTTTGATCTAGGTCAACATCCCATCGTTTGGCGAAAGCTTCCTATTCTGCTCTATTTAATTTAGTCATGAATGACTGAGATAATGGTCGTGCGTCTTATCAACTTAAGAGGCACTTATGAGAACCTGCTACGTCTTTCAGTCTGACGCAAACCCCAACCTCTTGGCCTTCACTGCCAGTGCTACAGGCCAAAAGCTTCCGTCCGAGAGTGGACCTTGGACATTCGTAAAGGAGATCGGCCCAGCCGAGCGGTGGACCTTTGGCGTTGGTCGAGCCTTCGCTGCCGCCGGGATATTAGAGAATGGCTTCCTTGTTTGGGAGGCAAGCAACAACACAGCCACATTTCATCCGGTAATCGAGAGTGATCGGGTGGAAGGCACGGCAGTGTTCAATCAGCAGGGCAGGCGGATTGGCACCATCAAGCGGTTGCTCATCGAGAAGGTCAGCGGCAAGGTCCTCTACGTTGACGTGACGTTTGGCGGCTTCCTCGGCATCGGGGTTCACCTCCGCACCGTGCCCTGGGACAAGCTCTCCTATGACAAGGCGCTTGAGAGCTATCGTACAGAGATTACCGAGGAGCAGGTCCGAGACGCACCAGCGTTCTATGGGTACGACGGTGACGATCTGGTCTGGCCCGACCGCAAACGCGAAAAGGAGTTGAGGGACTATTGGCGCGACGATCCAAGAGGTCCGATCTAACATCCTACGGGGCCAACTTTCCTCTAAGCAAAGAAGTTGACGCTCCTTCGCTGGTGTCGTCGTCCTAACTCCTAGGAGCGCGTTACAAGGGAGGGTTCTTTAGCTACGATATTGTAGCCATGCCAACCTATGACGTTTACGTCTGGACCAATCTTCGTCGCCTGAAGTACCCGCGTGGCTTGAATGTTCCGAGCCTAGAGGCGGCCCACAGCGTTGCATTGGTAATGGCGCGAGTGTTCATTGGACTTAAATCGCCGAGAGGTTATATGCCTCAGACCGACTGTGACTTCCACGTTGAGGTTGTTAACGAGGATGGTCGAACCGTTCTGGCGGTTCCAGGGCGGTGGATGGGTGCAGTTTCTAATCACGTAGGCAGGGGAACTTAATGTGGTTGCGAACCTTAGATCAGGTTCAACAACGGCTTTCCACACGCTGCCTCACCCTTCTGTGCGTACGTTCGGTTGAGATAGGCATATCTATCTTGAGATTGTGCGTGGAAGGTATCGTCAATCCTTATCAGCGATACTTTTCCACTCGGTGACTTCTGCATCGGTGGCTTTCCGCTTGCTTACCAAATCAGCGAGTAGAACAGCGGGAAACGAGGCGCTTTGCAGGGCCGTTCTGATGAATCCATGCTGATCGAGCTCTAACAGGCGGATTGTCAGCTTGTCCGGTTCGTCGGAGGCATACTCCACATCAAAGGCATGATATGAACTGTTCTGCCCATCTTCTGCTGCAAGTGGAACGCTGAGGGAGATTACCCGATCCTCAGGTCCAGCAAATCCAAGGCAAGGTTCATGAGTGGGATAATCATTCATTTTCTTGATTGCTGTCTTTGATCTGTCGAGTGACGAATAGGGGATGTAGTCGGCGGGGTTGGCTGCGATGGTTCCTTAACGCATTGTGGCGAAAAGAAGTTCCGCCATGAAAATGGCACAGTCTAACTAGGTTTGAAAGATAGCGCTCAATAAATGGTTACTGCTATTCGTCTCATAGGAAAGTATACCAGCTATGGGGTTATATTAGGCAAGTATAGCCCCACACCTGATGCGAGCGGTCCCATCCTCTGATCTATGAGTTTGGTCTGAAATAACACCTATGGGCAGATTGCCGATAAAGGCTTCTTGGCTAATATTCCTGCCACCATGCCGCGTTACAGTCTCTTCCTCGATAACCAACGCAAACGGGTCAGGTATCCTGAGACCCTAGACCTTTCCGATGTTGATGCTGCGCAGCGCGTTGCCCGGAGGGTGGCAGATGTCTTTATGGAGGTCGTCCCATATTGGGATGAACTGACCCCTGAACAGCAGAATCGCTATGCCGTCGAGATTATGGACGAGGCGGGTGGACTGCTCTTGACCGTGCCTTTTATGGAGACTGAGGAAGCGAGGGCCGATCAACCAGAAACCAGGCGCGATAAAGAGAAAGAAGCCCTACCAGACGGCTCGACTGATAGGGCTGGAAAGTGTCAGGAGGAATAGCTTAGTCTAGCAGCCTTCTCAGACAGGTCTGTGCGGAGGCACACCGGAGGCGCTGAGTTGTTATCTACCCCGACGACAAGGCCAATGCGGCAGCCTTGGGCCAACTACCCTAATGCTTCTCTGCTGATTGGGTTCGCTGAAGTATAAACCGATCTGTCAGAAAGCTGACGATCTGAGCGATCTGGTCTGCGCCCAAGGTCAGGCCGACCGAGCCAAACTTGGGATGATCAAAGGCGAACAGAGCCCCGGCTGGAGGGGAAGCCTTGATATACCACTTCGTGTTGGCAACTGTGCTGATCGTCACTCCTTCATTCTCAAAGTCCGGCTGTGGCTGACCCGCAACCATCTCGCTTCTCGCATTGCCAAGCTTACTGATCAGCCCATTAAGCTCATCAAGATCAAGAATAAGCTGCAGGGGTGCCTGTTCAGAAGGTGCAATCTCAATTGCTACTGCCTTCCTGTCCTGAGCGACTTCAATTGCCATCTGTACTTCAGACATGGCCTTAGCCCTCATTGGATCGCTGACCCCTAAAGCAAGCAGACGGCTTTTTGATGCTCATGCTCTCAGCCTAAGGGCCAATCCACAGGTATCCACAGCCTGTCAAGAATGTTCTCTATTTGTTCTCATTCCGTGGTACTCTTAACAGTATGGTTAGGGAGAACTAGAATGAGGTTGCCTCGCCTCTCTGTACGTATTTGGAAGTTGCTTGATGCTCATGCCGAGGGACTTCCTGCGATTGGAGCCTTGGCTCTAATTGTACTGGCGCTGCTTGTAGCAAAGTATCTTGCTGATCTATGAGCCTAGGAAGGAACCACGCCAAGGCTTAGCCGTTGGCCCTACGTACTTCTTGGTTCCCTCTGGTTGAACTCATGAGCCTGGCGGTCCTTCCATCAGGCTCTTTTCTTTTGGGTATCGGGCATGAGCGGCCTGAGGCTACATCTCCGCGACCTACTCTGATCTCAGGTGAATACGTCAATCCAACAGCCGTAAACCATGATGCCGCTAATGACAGATACGTCAGGCATATCGTCTCGCCACGGATCATGAACAATCGCTGTCAAAGCCGTTTGGCTCTGCTTCAACGGACCTAATGCATCCTCCTGGGCAATGGGTGACTCAGTCCGAGTTCAGCCCTGTGAGGGAGGTTCTTATGAGCTTCGGTTGGAAGAGGGTTGTACTTGCTATGGTCGCCACCCTGACGCTCGGCAGTGTTGCTCAGGCATCCGAGTTGAGCCTTAGACGCATTGCCGACTACAGCGGCGAACGATTTGAGAGGCAGGACTACAGCCACAGTGAACATTGGTCTGAGCGCCGTGACCCTGATCGCTACTATGGACGGCCTGTTCCTGAGTGGCGGGAGCGACGGTCCCATTGGGGCGGGTACTACGGTGCCCCTGTTGCTGAACGTCCCCGTTGGCAGCGGCCTGTGTTCGCTGGGCGGGGCTGGGGTCGCCGCGATAGCTGCAAGATCATCATCAACGAGCGGGTGAACCGCTGGGGCGAGAGGGTTCAGGTGCGTAGGGAAGTCTGTCGCTGAGCCTGTCTCATGCCTGTGCAGAGAGCAGGAGGGAAACCCTTAGTTCAGTAGCGTCCTGGGTGTCCCTTCCTGTTGAACTTGAGCTGTAGTAGTCGGCATTTGATCTGACATTCAGCGTCAGAGAGTGATCGGGTTGAGCCTGTCCGGCAGGATCAGGCTG